>NZ_JBHZAK010000026.1:0-106764 GCF_042754165.1 Nocardia sp. NPDC059229 | reverse complement strand
TGTAGGGACCCAGGTTCCAGATCGGGTTGATCTGGAAGACGCCACCCATGATGGCGACGACGCCCAGGGTGAAGGCGAAGAACGCGCCCTGGTCGGCGGCGAACACCGGGATGATGCGGGCGCCGACGACGTTCTTCTCGGTGCGGCCCGGTCCGGGGAACTGGGTGTGCTTCTGGTACCACACCAGCGCGACGTGCGCGGCGATGAGCGCCAGGATGATGCCCGGCAGCAGCAGCACGTGCGCGATGTACAGACGCGGAATGATGATGGTGCCCGGGAAGTCACCGCCGAAGATCAGCCAGTGCATCCAGGTACCGATGACCGGGATGCCCATGGTGATACCACCGAAGGCGGCGCGCAGACCGGTGCCGGAGAGCAGGTCGTCCGGGATCGAGTAGCCGAAGAAGCCCTCGAACATGGCCAGGATGAGCAGCAGCGAGCCGATCACCCAGTTGGCCTCACGCGGCTTGCGGAAAGCGCCGGTGAAGAAGATGCGGAACAGGTGGATGATGATCGACGACGCGAACAGCAGCGCCGCCCAGTGGTGCACCTGGCGCACGAACAGACCGCCGCGCACCTCGAAGGAGATGTTCAGCGCGGTCTCGTAGGCCCGCGACATGGTGACACCGCGCAGGGGCTGGTAGGCGCCCTGGTAGACGGTCTCCGACATGGACGGGTCGAAGTACAGCGTCAGGTAGATACCCGACAGCAGCAGGATGATGAACGCGTACAGCGCGATCTCACCGAGCAGGAACGACCAGTGGGTCGGGAAGACCTTGTTGATCGATCGCTTGGCGAACGCCGCGAGGCGGTAGCGCTCGTCCATCTCGTTGGCCTGGACGGCCACTTTGCTAGGGCTCATGAACGACGCTCCCAGTAGGCCGGGCCGAGGGGCTCGATGAAGTCGTGCTGGGCGACCAGGTAGCCATCGGCGTTGACGGTGATCGGCAGCTGCGGCAGCGCACGCGCCGCGGGACCGAATACCGGCTTACCCCATTCGGTCGCGGAGAACTGCGACTGGTGGCAGGGGCACAGGATCCGGTTGGTCTGCTGCTCGAACAGCGAGGTGGGGCAGCCGAGGTGGGTGCAGATCTTCGAGTAGGCGAAGTAGTCGCCGAAGTTGAAGCTCTCCTGGCCCTTGCGCTTGATGGCGTGCTCGGCATCGTGGGTGCGCAAGCGAATCAGCATGACCGCGTTGCGGATACCGCGCAGCGATTCCAGCGTCTTGTGCTCGTCACCGCGCCAGGATTCCTTCCAGGGGAAGACGGTCTCCATGGCACCGGCGTCCAGATCCTCCGGCTTGACCAGGACGATGTCCTCGGGGCGGCCGGTGTCGCGACGCAGATAGATGGTCTCGCCCGGGTAGTCCGGGGTCCAGCCCGAGACCCACAGCGGCGACTTGTCGCGCTTGGCCCACGGGTTCTTGATCATGCCGCCGACGAAGACGAGCAGCGCGCCGACGCCCATGACGCCCACACCCAGGCCCGCGGTGCGGGTGATGAGCTTGCGGCGGCCCAGGGTCGAGGTCTCGGCGGCGTCCTGCAGCTGCGCGACCAGGGTCCGGCGGTCGACCTCCTTGGACGCGCCGTCGTGGCGGTCCTGGATGGAGATCTCGGCGGGGATGAAGTGCTTGCGGATCAGCACCACCGCGACGCCGACGGCCAGCACGGCGATGCCGAGGGTGAGGCCGTAGAGCGGGGTGGTCAGCGTGTACATGCCGTTGCCGTCCTGGTGACGGCCCTTGTACTCCCAGGGCCAGAACAGGAAGACACCGATCAGCGCGGCACCCGCGAGCGCGGAGATGCCGAACCAGAGCGCCACCCGGCGCTCGGCGCGCTTCTCGGCCCGGGTACCCGGGACCGGCCAGCGCGGGGCACGGTAGGCGACGTCGACGCCGTCCAGCTCGGTGCCGAGCTTGACCAGCTCGTCCCGGGACATGGCGTCGAGCTGCTCATCGGTGGGTTCGGTGGGGTTGTCCCCCATGCTGTTTCGCTCCTGTTCACTCATGACCGGGAACCGATCCACATCGCGGAGCCGACCAGGACCACGATGCCGACGACCCAGATGGCCAGGCCCTCGGTCGCGGGACCGAAGCCGCCGAGGCCGTAGCCGCCCTCGGACGGGGTCTCCATGCGGTCCTTGATGTAGGCGACGATGTCCTTCTTCTCGTCCGGCGTCAGCTGCCGGTCGGAGAACCGGGGCATGTTCTGCGGGCCGGTCAGCATGGCCAGGTAGAGCTGCTGCTCAGTGGCCTCTTCCAGCGGCGGCGCGAACTTGCCGGACGACAGCGCGCCACCCTTGCCGGTGAAGTTGTGGCAGGAGGCGCAGTTCATGCGGAACAGCTCGCCGCCGCGGCCGAGGTCGCGGTCCTCGACGATGGACTCCTGCGCGATCTCGCCGTTGCCGTCGCGCAGCACGGTCGGACCGCCGCCCTGGGACTGGACGTACGCGCCGAGCGCGTCGGTCTGGTGCGCGTCGAACTTCGGGGGCTTGCGCTGGATCTGCGCCTCGTTGCGGGCGGCGGGCATACGACCGGTGGAAACCTGGAAGTAGACCGCGGCCTCACCGACGCCGATCAGGCTGGGGCCGCGATCCTGGACACCCTGCAGGTTGGCACCGTGGCAGGTGACGCAGGAGGTGTCGTAGATCTGCTTGCCCTCGCGGATCAGCGCGGACTGGTCCTCTTTCGCGGTGGCGACCTGAGCCTGCGGGGTCAGGGCCGACGCCGCGAAGCCGGCTCCGACGAGGCCCATCAGGAGGACCAGACCGCCGGCCAGCTTCCGGCGCATCCGGCGCTGCTTGCGGATCTTGGTGGCCTGGCCGATCCCCTCGGGATCTGGCGCTGACGGGGGAGATGAACTCATCTGTGTCCCTTTGGAGTAGACGGAACCGACTTGTACAAGTTTTTGGGTTGCCGACGCGGGCTGGGCCTCGGCACGTCCGGTGCTAGCGGACGAAGTAGATCGTGGCGAAGAGGCCGATCCAGACGATGTCGACGAAGTGCCAGTAGTAGGAGACGACGATCGCCGCCGTGGCCTGCGCCGGGGTGAACTTGCTGAGCTTGGTGCGGATCAGCAGGAACACGAACGCGATGAGACCGCCGATGACGTGCAGACCGTGGAAGCCCGTGGTGATGAAGAACACCGAGCCGTACACGCTGCTGGAGATCGAGGTGCCCTCCGAGTACAGGGCGTGGTACTCGGTGGCCTGGCCACCGACGAAGAACGCACCCATCAGGAAGGTCAGCAGGTACCAGCGGCGCAGGCCGAAGACGTCACCCTTCTCCGCCGCGAACACGCCCATCTGGCATGTGAAGGAGGAGGCGATCAGCACCGCGGTCACCGGCACGGCGAGCTTCATGTTCAGCTCGGTCGGCTCCGGCGGCCAGTTTCCGTGCGCCTGCGCGCGAGCAACGAAGTACATGGCGAACAAGCCGGCGAAGAACATCAGCTCGCTCGACAGCCAGATGATGGTACCGACGCTGACCATGTTGGGCCGGTTCAGCGAATGCACACGCTGGGTAATGGCCGATCCTGGGGTCCCTACTGCGGTCGTCACGCCGGTAAGTATGACTGGTCGTAGTACGACAGGCGTAGGCGGGTATGAAACTTTGTCGTACGTGTCGGAAAGCCCAGGGCGAGGGCTCGTCTCGCCGGGCTCTCGGCGTGTCCCGGATGAGCCTAGATTGCGCAGGTAAGAGGAAGCTGAGCCCTGTGGAGAGGGATGTATGAGCGTGAAATCGTGGTGGCGGCGGATAGCCGGACGCGGCGGGACAACGGAACTGGACCCGACGCGGCCCGATCTGGTGGTGGTGGCATCGAGTTTCGATGATGCCGAAGCCTGTTCGGCGGCCCTGGGCAAGGCTCTGCAGTGGACATCGGACGATCCAGTAGTCCTTCGGCATCACCTCCGGGTTCCCGCCGACCGGGTCGGTGAGGTGCAAGTCATTGCCGCGCAGATCGGCTATGACACGGCCTCGGTGGACGCGGCCGACCCGGCGAACCTGGTGTTGCAGCGCGTGCAGGTGCTCGACGCCCTGCACTGCTCCCAGGAGCGTTCCCGCATGACGGGAATCGCCCATCGCTACGACGGCCATGTCCTCGGCTGGGACGCCCTGCAGCCCGCCGCCGGTCCTGGCGGAAAGAACTAGCCCCGCACACTAGGCTTGCCCCAACAACACTGGTGTCCGGCGTGGACCGGCAACGGGAAGAGAAGGCAATGAGCGCGCGCAGCTGGAGAGAAATTCTCGGCATCCTCACCGACGGCAACGATCTGTCCTCGGATGAGGCCGCGTGGGCGATGAACGAGATCTTCTCCGACAACGCTACCTCCGCGCAGATCGCGGCCTTCGGCGTGGCCCTGAAGATGAAGGGCCCGACCCCGACCGAGCTGAGCGGCCTGGCCACCGGCATGCTCTCGCACGCGAAGCGGGTGCCGTTCGAGGGCGCGGCGGTGGATATCGTCGGCACCGGCGGCGACCGCTCGGGCAGCGTGAACATCTCCACCATGTCCTCGATCGTGGTGGCGGCCAGTGGGATTCCGGTGATCAAGCACGGCAACCGGGCGGCCTCGTCCAAGAGCGGCGGCGCGGATGTGCTGGAGGCACTGGGCGTGAAGATCGCGCTCGGGCCGGAATCGGTGGCCGAGTGCGTGCGGCAGACCGGCATCGGGTTCTGCTTCGCGCCGGTGTTCCATCCTTCGCTGCGGTTCGCGAGCCAGGCGCGCGGTGAGATCGGGATTCCGACGGTCTTCAATATCCTGGGCCCGCTGACCAATCCGGCCCAGCCCAGCGCGGGCCTGATCGGCTGCGCTTTCCCGGATCTGGTGGCGGTCATCGCGGGTGTGTTCGCCGAACGCGGCGCCTCGGCGCTGGTGGTCCGCGGCAACGACGGCCTGGACGAGATCACCACCGCCGATACCACCGATGTGTGGGTGGTATCGGGCGGCCGGTTGCACGAAACCACCATCGACCCAACCAAACTCGGCATCGAGCGGGTGGATCCGTCGGCGCTGCGCGGCGGTGACGCGACGATGAACGCGGAGATCGCGCGCGCCATGTTCGCCGGCGACCCGGGCCCGGTGCGGGACGCGGTGCTGCTGAATTCGGCGGCGGCGCTGGTGGCGTTCGAGCTGTCCGCCGCGGAGGTGGACGACGATCTGCACACCAAGCTCGCCGCGGCATTGAAGCGGGTGGCCGAGACCGTGGATTCGGGTGCGGCCTCGGCCCTGCTGGATCGCTGGGTCACCGTCTCCAACGGGCTCGGCGCGAACTGACCCCGGGGGGCTTCAGGCCCCTGGTTCGGCCACGGAGTCCACGGCCTGTTTGAAACGGCTCATGGCATCGAAACTCTTGATGCCAGAGGCGGTTTCGACCGAGCTGGAGACGTCGACGCCGAACGGCCGATGGGTCGTGATCACCTCGGCGACATTGTCGGGGCTGAGACCACCGGCCAGCACCACCTGTCCGGGCACCTGCTCCAGCCAGTCCGGGAATTCGGCGAAGACGCCCGATCCGGTGCTGGCGTCGTAGAAGAAGTATTCGCAGACCTGTTCCGGGGTGGGTGCGACGGCCGAGCAGTAGGCCAGATTCGGCAGGTCGGTCCAGTTGTAGAGCTGAATGACGTCGAAGTCGCCGATCACCTCGGCGACCTCGGTCCGGTCGAACGCCACCACGAACGAGCGGATCCGGCCGCGCGCGTACGCCGCCAGCTCGCGCGCCCGGGCGGGCTCGACATACCGCTTGCTCTTGGCCGTGCCGACCACGCCGATGGCCGAGTAGCCGAGCTCGACGGCCCAGTCGATCTGTTCCTCGGTGGTGAGCCCGCACACCTTCACGAACATGGTTCCTGCCCTCTCATGGAAGAGTTCCTCCGAGTGTCCTGAGAGTTCGGGTCACCCAGCTGTGTGTTTGCCCTTCGGGTCCCCGAGGCGGCGTTACAGTTTCGACATGCGATACGGAGTGGTGCTACCCGGCCTGGTGGCCGTGTTCCTGGGCATCGGCATTCCGGTGAGCGCCGCTCACTGGGCTCATGACGAGACCGCCGATCCCGGCACCCTCAGTGTGGACGGCCGCAGCTACGGCATTCCGGGCGACTGCGTGACCATCCGCAGTGTGCCGCGCCGGCTCAGTGTCGACAATGAAACCGCCCTGCGCGCCCAGGTGTACCTGTTCCCCGGTTGCAAGGGCGGCGTCACGCACACCATCGAGCCCGGTCACAGCGGTACCGCGCTGGGCGCGTCCGTGCAGACCCGCTGACCCGGGCGGCTATTCGCCGATCGAGAAGCCGGCCTCCACGTCCGCGCGCGAGTAGGACTTGAACGCGATGTGGGTGGCCGTGCGCAGCACGCCCGGTGTCTTGTTGATCCGGCCGGTGACCACGTCGGCGATCTCCTCGTGGTCGCGCACCCGGACCACGGCGATCAGGTCCACATCCCCCGCGCACGAATAGACCTCGGCCACCCCCTTGATGTCGGCCAGTTCCTGCGCGGTCTCCGGAATCCGATCCGGTTCGGCGGAGATCAACACGATCGCGGTAATCATGAGCCCAACTCTAGGTGATGGCCGGGACGGCAGCGCCGGTCCGGGATCGAACGGTATGGGTCCGGGTCAGTCCGGGATCGAGTCGGTGTGGTCGAGCGGTTCGCCGAGGAGGTCGGTGGCGGCGCGGTGGATTTTTTCCAGCGCCGACATCAGGTGGCGGCGCTCGGCGTCGGTGAGGTCGGCGGTCACCTTGTCGGACAGGGTCTTCCGGTCGGCTTCGACGGGGTCGCGGAGGTCGCGGCCGCGGTCGGTGAGCCAGAGCCGGACCAGGCGGTTGTCCTTGTCGTCGCGGCGGCGGGTGAGCAGGCCGGCGGCG
Source organism: Nocardia sp. NPDC059229 (assembly GCF_042754165.1). NCBI lineage: Bacteria > Bacillati > Actinomycetota > Actinomycetes > Mycobacteriales > Nocardiaceae > Nocardia > Nocardia sp. NPDC059229. The sequence goes on along the minus strand of NZ_JBHZAK010000026.1, from coordinate 99,907 downwards.
GCCATGCGGGTGGCCATCTTGACGACGGTCGGCGTGGTGACGTTGAGCGCGGCCGCCATCTCCCCCGGTGTGCGGCCGTCCTGTTCCCACAGCACGGCCAGCACGTGATTCTGGCCGAGATGCAGGCCGAGGCGGCGCATATCGCGATCGGCCAAGGCGCGCAAGGCTTTCGAGGTGCGGCCGTGCAGGTCCAGGAAGTCGGCTGAGCCTGGGGAAGACATGCTGCCTCCGATCGGGTGCGGGTATTGACCGTCGATCGTTAGCCGTCTAACGTTTTTCGGTAGACGGCTAACGATCTGGAGATGTCATGCTACTGCTGACCGGAGCGACCGGGAACATCGGCCGCGAACTCACCCGCATCCTCGACGCCAACAACCTCGATTTCCGCGCCCTGGTGCGTGATCCGGCACGGGCGTCGACCCTGCCCGCACGTGCCGCGACCTGCCTGGGCGACCTCGACGATCCGGCGAGCCTGGACCGGGCCATGACCGGAGTCACCGGCCTGTTCCTGCTGGTCCCTGGCATCGGGCTGGACCACACCCGCAACCTGCTGCACGCCGCCGCCAGGGCGGGGGTGAGGCGGATCGTCATGATTTCCTCCGCCCACGTGCTGGTCGAACCACTGCCCGCCATGGGCGGCTGGCACCACGAGCGCGAGAATCTGGTGCGCGCCAGCGGAATTCCGTGCACGATCCTGCGTCCGGGCGGGTACATGTCCAATGCCCTGGAGTGGATTCCGGCGTTGCGGGCGGGCGACCCGATCCTCGACCCCTCCGGTCCGGGCCGCTTCGCCCCGATCGATCCCGCCGATATCGCCGCGGTGGCGGCCCACTGCCTCACCGAGCCCGGCCATATCGGGGCTGCCTATCACCTCACCGGGCCGGAGAGCCTGACCGTCGGTGAACAGGTCGCGATCCTCGCCCGAATCCTGGACCGCGACATCAAGATTCGTGAGGCCGCGACGCCGGAGGAGGCGGTGGCGGCCCGCTTCCCGAACGGCGCTCCCCCGCCGCTGGCCGCGGCGATCGTGGCGGGCTTCGCCCTCATGCGCGCCGACACTGTGGGCGCGCGCACCGACACCGTCGCCGCACTGCTCGGCCGCGCGCCGCGCACCTTCGCCGAATGGTGTGCGGCCAACCGCGCCGCCTTCGAGGATTGACCGAGCCTTCGAGGGCTGACGAACCGCATCCGGCTGACATCACCTGCACCAGTGGCGGGATTCGAACCCGCGGTTTCTTCCTTGACGGGGAAGCGAGGACTCCGGACTCCTCCACACCGGCTGGACCACCCCACGACCTGCGCGCCAGGGCGTCGGTGGCGACGATGACAGTAATGACACGTCGCGGAAAGCGGTACCGAATTTCCGCGGCGGGTCAGCCGAGCTCGGCGAGGAGGGCGCGGGCGTCGTCGGCCTCGGGGACCTCGAGTTCCTCGAAAAGGGCCAGTGCCCTGGCGGAATGGTCGCGGGCGGCGGGAGTCTGCCCGAGCGCGCGGTGGGACTGGGCCAGGCCGAGCAGGGCGCGGGCCTCCTCGGCGCGGTCGCCGAGATCGCGGCAGACCGTGACCGCGGCGGTGAAGTCGGTGACCGCGGCGGCGGGATCGTCCAGCGCGAGGGCGATCTCGCCGAGACCGTTGAGGGCCTCGGCCTCCTCACTGCGGAAGCGGAGTTCCCGGCACAGGTCGAGGGCGCGGCGGTGCCGGCAGCGCGCCTCGTCGGGGCGGTCCTCGCCGAGATGCACCGGGCCGAGGTTGTTGAGTACGACGATTTCCCCTGTGCGGGAGCCCAATTCGCGGTAGAGGCGCAGGGCTTCGCCGAGCCGCTCACGGGCTTCGGGGTAGCGCTCCAGGCGCTCGCTGACGGTGCCGAGGCTGGTGAGGCAGGCCGCCTCACCAGCACGGTCGCCGAATTCGCGGAACAGGGCCAGCCCCTGCCGATAGTGCTCCCCGGCCCGCTCGATGTCGCGCTGCCAGAAGACATACCCGAATACGTAATGGGCCCGGGCCTCCGCCCGACCGTCCCCGGCTGCGCGGGCCGCGTCGAGGGCCTGCTCACCGTAGTCGTGCGCCTCGTCCAGCCGCCCGAATCGCCAGGCGATCCAAGCCAGGTCGCTGCACGCCCGGGACTGCGCGGCCAGGTCCCCATCGCGGCGGCTGCTCCGCAACGCCTGCGTGTGCATGGTGCGCGCGGCACCGTAGTGCCCGTTCCCATCCAGGTAGGCGTGCAGACTGCGTGCCAGCCGCGCCGTGTAACCGGGCCGCGCGGCCTCCTCCGGCGCAATGCAGATGGCCACCAGGTTGATGCGCTCCGCATCGAGCCACTCGATGGCCTGCGCCGCTTCCTCGAAGGTCAGCGACGATCTATCGAACGACTGCGCCCCAGCCGAATCCAGCGCCCCGACGGACTCCCGCGCCGGTGCGAACTCGGATGCACCGGTGAAGTCCGCTGCTCTGGCGAACTCCGATGCTCCGGTCGATTGGGAAGCCGCAGTGGATTCCGAAGCTCTGGTGAACTCCGGTGCGGCGTGGGAGCCGTCGGGGAAGAGTAGTCGGACGGCCCGAGCGGCGGTGTCCTGGTAGTAGCGGTAGAGGGATTCGACTGCGGCGGAGCGGGTTTCGGTGGATTCCTCGTTCGCCGCGGTGGTGCGTGCGTGCTGACGGACCAGGTCGTGCATGGTGTAGCGGCCGGGACGCAGCTGGGTCAGGACGTGCGCGTCGAGGAGGCGCTCGAGGTGGTGCTCGGCCTCGGCGACGGTGAGGCCGGTGAGGGCCGCGGCGGCGTGCGGTTCGATATCGCGCGCGGGGTTGAGCCCGAGCAGCCGGAACATGCGCTGCTCAGCGGGTTCCAGCTGCTGATAGGACAGCGCGAAGGCCGAGGCCACCCCGCGTTCCGGTGTGGCCAGCTCGGTGAGCCGCCGCCGTTGATCCCGCAGCCGCCCGGCCAGGTATTCAACGGTCCACTGGGGCCGGTGCGCGAGCCGCGCGGCCGCGATGCGGATGGCCAGCGGCAGGAATCCGCACAGCTGCAGCACATCCAGCGCCGCCAGCGGTTCCGCGTCCGCCCGCTCCCCAACAATGGCCCGGAACAGTTCGACGGCATCGGCCGCCGCCAGCAGCTCCATCGACAGCGATTGCGCGCCATCCAGATCCAGCAGCCGTCGTCGGCTGGTCACGATCACCCGGTGCGCCCCGCCTCCGGCCAGCAGCGGCCGCACCTGAGCGGTGTCGACCGCATTGTCGAGCACCACGATCACCCGCCGGTCCCGCACTCTGGCCCGCCACAGCGCCGCCCGTTCCGCCTCCCCCGACGGAATGGCGTCGTCGGACACGCCCAGCTGACGCAGCAAGGCCCCCAGCGCGATCCCGATATCCAGCGGCTCCCGCCCCGGCGTATGACCCTGCAGGTCGATGAACAATTGCCCGTCCGGAAACCGCCCCGCCACCGCGTGCGCCAAATGCACTGCGAGCGCGGTCTTCCCGACCCCCGCCATGCCGTCGATGACCGCCACCCCGGCGACCTCCCCGGTGAGCCAGCCCCGCAGCCGCTCGATATCCCCGGCCCGTCCGGTGAAATCGGGGACGTCGTACGGCAGGAAGTTGACCACCTGCCCGGCGGCGGGCAATGCGCTCGCTGCGGGATCGGCAGCCGGATCGATCCTGTCCGCTACTGGGCGCGACGTCGCTTCGAATCGGGCGGCGTCCACGCCGATGCGGCTCGCACCGAGATCCAGAGCCTCCGAATGCTGCTGCGCGGCAGCATCATTCGCGCGATGTCCGACGACCGGGTGCGCACCGGACGACCCCGGCTGGTCCGGGCGGTAGTCGAGGGCGGGGTCGCGACGGAGGATGGCCTGTTCGAGGTCGGCGAAAGCGGGGCTGGGGTCGAGGCCCTGATCGTCGGCGAGGCGGCTGCGGAAGACGCGGGCGGCGGTGAGGGCATCGGGCTGGCGACCGGCGCGATGCAGGGCGAGCACGAGGTGGGCGGTCAGCTTCTCACGCAAGGGGTTCACGGCGAGGTGGTCAGGGAGTTCGTCGATGAGATCGTCGTGGCGGCCCAGGGCGAGGTCGAGTTCGGCGAGCTGTTCGACGGCGCGCAGGCGGCGGTCCTCGAGGCGGGCGCGGGCGTCGGGGGCGTAATCGGCCTTGATGTCGGCGAGGGGCTGACCGCGCCAGAGCCGCAGGGCGGCACGCAGGCGGGCGGTGGCCGCGGCCGGGTCGGTGGCGGATTCGCGGGTGGCCGTGGCGGTTTCGGCGATGAAGACATCGAGGTCGAACTGGCCGGGCGCGGGCTGGATGAGGTAGCCGTTGGCGCGGGTGTGCAGGAGGTCGGCGATGCCCGCGGTGCGCAGCACCTTGCGGACGGCGGTGATGGCGTGATGGATCTGGGAGCGCGCGGTGTCGGGCGGGGTGGGCCCCCACAGCGCGTCGGTGAGCTGGTCGACGGTGGCCACGGTGCGGGCGTTCAGCAACAGGTGCGCCAGCACCGCGCGGTGTCGGGGCGCGAGTCCGGGCACGGTCCGCTCGTCCACCGTCACACCGACCGGTCCGAGCACCGTCAGTCCTACTGTCACCCGCACATCCACCATGAGCCGCTGTTCGTTCGGCACATCGCCGATGTACAGCGAATCTATCAACGCGGCGGCCGATTCTCGAACGATGTCAGGATTGCCGCTACTGGAGCCGGAGGATGCGCCCGCCGCCACCGCCGCCCTCTTCACCGAGGCGCAGCAAGCCTTCGGCATCACCGCGAACCTGACCAAGGCCATGGCCAACAGTCCCTCGGCCCTGCGCGGCTATCTGGATCTCTCGGATGCCCTGCGGCACGGCCGGATTCCGCCCGCCACCCGCGAGCGCCTCGCGCTGCTGGTGGCCCAGCACAATCGCAGTGACTACGAGCTGTCGGCCCACACCTACCGCGGTGCCAAGGTCACCGGGCTGCCCGAGGAGGAGACGATCCGCGCCCGGCAGGCCGCGTCCGCGGACCCGGAAGCCGAAGCGGCCCTGGCCTTCGCGCACGCCCTGCTGGTCCACAACGGCACCGTCACCGACGCCGATCTGCGCACCGCCCAGGACGCCGGCCTGGCCCCGGACCTCCTGGTGGAGATCATCGCCCACGTCGCGCTGAACGTCTTCACCACCTACGTGACGACCGCGGGCCGAGTCGCGATCGACTGGCCGCTGATCCGCCACGACGATTAGCCGCCCGGTCTCGACGTTCGAGGGGCGGGACCGGAATCGACCGGACCGCGGCGCTTCCGGGCCGACACTCCACCCGGGAACGCGGACCGGAACGAGAGCCGGGCAGTTGCACCGTATCGAGAATCCGAGCCGGGCAGGCTCGATCGGCCGGACGGGCAGGCGGGTTGGCCGACCGTCCTGGAAGCTCGGGCCCGGCAGCCGAATCGCGGGGTCGGTTGCGCGGCCCGAACGCCGAGTGGCACACCGCCGCGGGGATTCGACCGATTCCCCTCGGTGGTGTGCCACTCGAGAAATGTCTACCCTTGCGCCCCAAGCTGATTGGGGCGCGGGCAGGTGGTCACCACTGGCCGGGGACGTACTGGCCGCCCAGCTGGCCGGAGATGACGTTCAGGCGGTTCCAGGCGTTGATGGTGGCGATGAGGGAGATCAGCGCGCCGATCTGGTCGTCGTCGTAGTTCTTGCGCACCAGGGCCCAGATGTCCTCGGAGATGCCGCCGCCGTCGGCGAGGCGGGTGCCCTCGTCGGTGAGGGCGAGGGCCGCGCGCTCGGGCTCGGTGAAGACGGTGGATTCCTTCCAGGCGGCGACCATGGCCAGGCGGACCGCGGTCTCACCGGCGTGGGCGGCGTCCTTGGTGTGCATGTCCAGGCACATGCCGCAGCCGTTGATCTGCGAGGCGCGGATCTTGACCAGTTCCTGGGTGGCCTTGGGCAGGCTGGACTCGTCGACGACGCGGGCGGCGGTGACGAGGCGCTTGTTGAACTTGGCGGCGACTTCGTTCTCGTACAGGGCGAAGCGGGTCATTGTTCTCTCTTTTCTCTGTGTCGTTCGTTGGCTTCGTCAGGTTGACGACGCGGCCCACGCGGGTGTGACATCGGGTTCGATGTGATGCCGGTCACACCATCTGGAGCGGTCCGACCGGTCGCGCCGACCTCACGACAATGCCGGTCCGGCTTGATATTTCCGCTGTTCGGACACTGTCTCGCGACGATGTGAATCTTGATTTCGCGAAATCGCCTCCATGGAAGTGGATCCGGCGCGATCATGATTCGGACGATTGTGAACCGACCGGTAGTCACATCCCGGCTACCTAGGGGGTTGCGATGCTCGACGCAGGCAGACATCGGAGAATCTCACCCAGTGGTCAGTGGCAAGGAGTCCGCCCCCAGCTGGGGCGCGTCCGGCCCGGCCGCCATCACCGCAGAACATCGAATCAGTTCCGCACCAAGGCCATCCAGGCCCTGCTGCCCGGCGCGACCGTCATCGCACTGGCGACGGCCGCCGCCCCGGCCCACGCCGACGCGCCGCCGCAGCCGGTGCAGATCGATTCCATCGCCGAGCTCTCCCAGAACATGCTGGCGACCATCAACGCGTTGCAGACCTTCAATATCCCCGGCATGGACCTGCCGGGCGTGAACCTGCCCGCGCTGTTCACCCCGGACACCGCGATCGTGGTGCTCGGTTACGGTCTGCAGCCCGACGGCTCGATGCGCCCGGAGCTCATGGCCCGGCTCTACGCCGGCTACGTCTCGGCCCTGCTCTCGCCGCAGGCCCCGGTCATCGTGACCGGCGGCAATCCGCAGAACGGGGTGACCGAGGCGGACGCCATGGCGGACTGGCTGGTCGAGCGCGGCATCGACCGCACTCGCATACATACCGAGACCAAGGCGAATTCGACGGTCCAGAACGCGGCATTCTCGGCGCAGCTGATGGATGCCATCGGCGCGCACGCGGCGATCCTGATCACCTCGGCGAACCACATCGCCCGGGCGCTGATGAATTTCCAGGCGGCCGGCATCTCGGTGGTGGCGACCATGACGCCGGACGCCGCCCCGCTGTCGGCGGTGCCGTTCGGACCACGCGGCTAGCCCGCGGAACACCGCCGGTCCGCGAAAAGCCAGGGCCCGCCGATCGATTCGATCGGCGGGCCCTGGTCTGCGCGCCTCAGGCAAGGTAGCGGGCAATGCTCTCCGCGACGCAGGCGGGCTTGTCCTGCCCCTCGATCTCGACGGTGACCGTCCGCACGGCCTGCACGCCGCCGGGGATGTCGGTCACGGCGTCGAGGGTGAAGCGCCCGCGGATGCGGCTGTCCACCGGCACCGGATTGATGAACCAAACCTTGTTGAGCCGCGGTGTTCCTCCCGCTAGGCGTAGCGCTGCTTCAGTTCGCGCTTGAGGATCTTGTGGGTGGGCCCCATGGGCAGTTCGGTGACGAACTCGACGCGGCGCGGGTACTTGTACCGCGCCACATGCTCTTTCGCATAGTCGATGACGTCCTCGGCGGTGAGCGGTCCGGACGGCACGACGACCGCGAGGATCTCCTCGCCGTAGTTCTCGTCCGGCACACCGATGATCGCCACCTGCGCGATGTTCGGGTGCCGCAGCAGCGCGGCCTCCACCTCGGTCGGGTACACGTTGAACCCGCCGCGAATGATCATCTCCTTGATCCGGTCCACGATGCGCAGGTAGCCCTGCTCGTCCTTGACGCCCAGGTCGCCGGTGCGGAACCAGCCTTCCACCATGACCTCCGCGGTGGCCTCGGGATTGCCGGTGTAGCCGCTGAACACATTGTGGCCACGCACCACGACCTCACCGATGGTGCCGGTCGGCAGGAGTTCGATGCGGTCGCGCACCTCGGCGGCGGCGATCTCGACGTCGACGCCCCACACCGGGTGGCCGACGGTGCCGATCTGCGGGCCAAGTAGCGGCTGGTTCACCGTTGCGGTGGGCGAGGTTTCGGACAGGCCGTAGCCCTCGAGGATGTGCGAGCCGAAGACCTTCTCGAACTCCTCGATGATGACCGGCGGCATGGCCGCGCCGCCGCTGATGCACAACCGCAGCTGCGGCAGTTCCGCCGCGCCCCCGGCCGCTTCGAGCAGCCCGTGGTACATGGTCGGCACACCATGGAAGGTGTTGACGTTCTCCTTCACCATGAGCTCGAGCGCCTGTGCCGCATCGAATCTCGGCATGAGCACCAGGGTCGCGCCGAGCCGCCAGTGCGAGTTCATGGAGACGGTCTGCCCGAACACGTGGAACAGCGGCAGCGCACCCAGGGCGATGTCCTCGCGCTCGACCTCGTTGGCGTCGAAGGCGTTCACCGTCGCGCACATGACCATATTGAGGTGGCTGAGTTCCGCGCCCTTGGGGCGGCCGGTGGTGCCGCTGGTGTAGAACACCACCGCGGTGTCGAGCGGGCTGCGCGCCACATACGCCGGAATCGCCTCGCCGGAAAGCTCTTTCGGGCTCAGGCAGTCGATGCCGACCCGGCCGGCCGCCTCCTTGCCGACGGCCTCCACCATCGGATGGCAGATCATGACCTTGGCCCCGCTGTCGCGCAGCACGTATTCCGCCTCGTCCGCGGTGAGCAGCAGGTGCACCGGCACCACGGTCGCACCCGCGGCCAGGATGGCGAAGTACGCGCGCGGGAAATCAGCGGTATTGGGTCCCATGAGCGCGACCCGGTCACCCGGCCGCACCCCGAGTTCGATGAGCGCCCCGGCCTGTTCGCGGGCCTGCCGCCACAGGTCGCGGAAGGTGATGCGCTGGTCGCCCTCGATCAGGGCGATGTGGTCGGGTCGCCGCCACGCCGGTTCGGCGAGGATGCCGGCCAGGGAGAGAGTCGCGTTCATTGAGACCTCGGTTCGATCGGTTGGTCAGAGACCCATGTCCTTGGCGATGATCATCTTCATGACTTCGCTGGTGCCGCCGTAAATGCGGTTCACGCGGTTGTCGGCGTAGAGGCGGGCGACCGGGTACTCGTTGATGAAGCCGTAGCCGCCGTGCAGCTGCAGGCAGCGGTCGATGACGCGGTGGGCGACCTCGGTGCAGAAGAGCTTGGCGGAGGCGGCATCCGCCGGGGTCAGGGTGCCCTCGTCGAGGGCCTCGAGGCCGCGATCTACCACGGCCTCGGCGGCGTCCACCTCGGCCTGACAAGCGGCGAGTTCGAACTTGGTGTTCTGGAAGCTGGCGACCGGCTGACCGAAGACGTTGCGCTGCCGGGTGTATTCCTTGGCGAAGCGGATCGCGGCCTTGGCCTGCGCGTACGCGCCGACCGCGATGGACAGCCGCTCCTGCGGGAGGTTTTGGCCCAGGTAGGAGAATCCCTTGTGCTCCTCGCCGAGCAGGTCCTCGACCGGCACCTTGACGTCGGTGAAGTTGAGCTCGGCGGTGTCGGAGACCTTGAGGCCCAGCTTGTCCAGCTTGCGTCCGACGCTGTAACCCGGGGACTTGGTGTCCACCACGAACAGCGAGATGCCGTGGCGGCGATCGGTGTCGCTGGGCGGGGCGGTGCGGGCGCAGACGATGACGCGGTCGGCGAGCACGCCGCCGGTGATGAAGGTCTTGGACCCGTTCAGCACGTAGTGCGTGCCGTCCGCGGAAAGCTTTGCGGTGGTGCGCATTCCGGCCAGGTCGGAGCCGGTGCCGGGCTCGGTCATGGCGATGGCGAACATGATCTCGCCGGTGACGAAGCCGGGCAGCCAGCGCTGCTTCTGCTCCACGGTGGCGAGGTTCTTGATGTAGGGCAGGCACAGTCCGACGTGCACGCCCGAGCCGCCGAAGGACACCGCGGCGCGGGCGCATTCCTCCATGAGGATGGCCTGGAACTTGAACGACTCGATGCCCGCGCCGCCGTACTCCTCGGGCACCTCGATGCCGAATACGCCGAGTTCGCCCAGCTTGTAATAGAAGTCGCGGGGCGCGATGCCGGCGGCGTACCACTCCTCGTAGACGGGCACGACCTCGGCCTCGATGAACGCGCGCACGGTCTCGCGGAAGGCGTCGTGGTCCTTGTCGAAAACTGTTCTCTGCATGGGGAAGATCTCTCCGAACTAGAGGCGGCGGCCGCCGTCGACGTAAATGGTCTGGCCCGTGACGAACGAGGCGTTGTCGGAGACCAGGAAGGACACCACGTTCGCGATGTCGGCGGGCTCGCCGACCCGGCGCAGCGGGGTGATCTTGGCGGCCTCGGCGCGGAACTCCTCCGGCGACACGCCCACGCGGGCGGCGGTGGCATCGGTCATCTCGGTGACGATGAAGCCCGGCGCGACGGCATTCACGTTGATGCCGAACGGGCCCAATTCCATGGCGAGCGTGCGGGTCAGGCCCTGGATGCCCATCTTGGCGGCCGAGTAGTTGGCCTGGCCGCGGCTGCCCAGCGCGGACACGCTGGAGGTGTTGACGATCTTGCCGGACTTCTGCTTCACCATGTACTTCTGCGCCTCCCGCGAGCACAGGAACGTGCCCTTCAGGTGCACGGACATGACGATGTCCCAGTCGTCCACGGACATCTTGAACAGCAGGTTGTCGCGCAGCACGCCGGCATTGTTGACCAGCACGTCGACCGAACCCAGTTCCGCGGCAATGCGTTCGAACGCGGCGGCGACCTGCGCCTCGTCGGTGACATTGCAGCCCACCGCGATGGCCGTGCCGCCCTGGGCGGCAATGGCGTCCACGGCGTCCTTGCAGGCGGCCTCGTCGAGATCGACGATGGCGACGGCGAAGCCGTCGGCGGCCAGGCGGGCCGCGGTGCCCGCGCCGATTCCGCGGGCCCCACCGGTCACGACTGCGACTTTCGACATGACTGAATCTCCCTGTCTGTGAATGACGTTCAGAGGAAGGCGTTCACGCCGGTGAGGGCGCGTCCGATGAGCAGTTTCTGGATCTGGCTGGTGCCCTCGTAGAGGGTGAGCACGCGGGCGTCGCGCAGGTACTTCGACACGGGGTACTCGTCGATGTAGCCATATCCGCCGAACACCTGGATGGCATTGTTGGCGGCCTTCACCGCGGCCTCGCTGGCGAACAGCTTGGCGACCGAGGCCTCGGTGCCGAACGGCTTGCCCTTCCCGACCAGGTCGGCGACCCGCCAGGTGAGCAGCCGCGCCGCCTCGACATCGACGGCGATATCGGAGATGAGTTCCTGGACCAGCTGATAGGAGGCGATCGGCTTGCCGAACTGCTCGCGCTCCCGAGCGTATTTGACGGCGGCCTCCAGGCAGCCGCGCGCGACGCCGACACACCCGGCGGCCACACCCATGCGGCCCTTGTCCAGGGCGGCCATGGCGATCTTGAAGCCCTGGCCGAGCTCGCCGAGCCGGTTGGCATCGGACACCCGGACCTGGTCGAGAACGAGTTCGGCGGTGGCCTGGCCGCGCAGGCCGAGCTTGCCCTTGATCTCGGTGCGCCCGAAGCCGGGGGCGTCGGTGGGCACCAGGAACGCGGTCACGCCCTTGGGACCGGGGCCGCCGGTGCGAGCGAAGATGATGGCGACATCGGCCCAGGTGCCGTTGGTGATGAACATCTTGGTGCCCGACAGCAGCCAATCGTCGCCGTCGGCAACGGCTTTGGTGGTGAGGCTGCCCGCGTCGGAGCCGGCGCCGGGTTCGGTGAGGCCGAAGCAGCCCAGTGACTGCCCGGCGCACAGGCGCGGCAGCCACTCCCGCTTCTGGGTCTCGGTGCCGTAGGTCTTGATCGACTTGGCCACCAGGCCGAGCGAAACGGACACGATGCCGCGCACCGAGCTGTCGCCGCGGCCGAGTTCCTCGAGCAGGACGCAGTAGTCCAGGGCCGTACCGCCGGAGCCGCCGTACTCCTCCGGGATCTCGATACCGAGGAAGCCCATCTCACCGAGCTTGCCGACGATCGCGGTATCGACCGCCTCGGCCCGATCCCAGGCGGCCGCGTGCGGAACGACCTCTTTGTCCACCCAGGCCCGGGCCAGCTCGCGCAGTTCGCGCTGCGACTCGCCGAGTTCGAAGTCCATGGTTGCGATAGCTCCTAACCAAACGTTGTTAGGTTTATGACCCCGAAGTTATCCTAACAGTGTTCGGTTAATCAAGGACCGAATGATAAATTCGACGTCCGCCGGGGGATCGCTGGGGTCTTCCACCGAAGGAGGTGAGCCGGATGGCCAGGCCGAAGGTGCCGCTGCTGAGCCGCGAACGGATTCGCGACGCGGCCCTGACCCTGATCGACCGCGACGGGCTCGCCGAGCTGTCCATGCGCAAGCTCGCCGCCGAACTCGGTGTGCAGGCTGCCTCCCTCTACACCCACTACCCCACCAAGGACGCCGTCCTCGACGACATAGCGGGCGGTCTCATGGCGCGGGTCGATGTGTCGGCCTTCGACCAGGGCTGGCGAGCCGGCCTCACCTCATGGGCCCACTCCTACCGCGACGCCCTGGTCCGGCACCCCAACTTCGTCGCCTACCTGGCCGCCGGACCTGGCACCCGCGACGAGAACCTGCGCGCCGCCGACGCCGTCCACGGCGGCCTGGTCTCCGCGGGCTGGCCCCCGCGCGACGCCACCATGATCGGCGCGGCCACCCGCTACCTGGTCATGGGCGCCACCATGGGCTCGTTCTCCCGTGGTTTCGTCGACGACGTCCAGGTCTATCGCGACCGCTACCCGCATCTGGAGCAGGCGCATCTGCTGCGCGCCAAGGCCGACGAGATCGATTCGGAGAGTTTCGAATTGGCACTGTCGGCCTTCACCGACGGCCTGCAGCTGCGCTTCGACGCCATCGAGAAGGAGCGGGCCCGCCGGCGGCAGACCCGCTCGAATCCCCGCTCCGGCTAGGGGATGCGTCCCGCCGACGTTTCACTCAGCGGGAGAGTTCTGGTCAATTGTCCGAATTTGCTGCGGAAGTGCCGGACCCCGGCTAGGTTGCCGCGCATGTCTCGTACTCGTGCAATGGTGGCCGCCGCCGCGCTGGCCGCGCTCCCGCTGGCCACGGCCACCCCGGCAACGGCCGCACCCGTGGTGAACAAGGTCGTGGTGATCGGCATCGACGGCACGCTGTGGAGCGAGGTGCAGGCGGCCAATGCCCCGAACCTGGGCCTGCTCGCGGCCCAGGGCACCCTGGCGCGGACCTCCATCGCCCCGCACACCACCATGTCGTGCGTCTCCTGGGCGACGGCCCTGACCGGGGTGTGGGATACCAAGCACGGCATCAAGGACAATGACTCCACCTGCACCCCTGCGCCTTTCGCGCAGTATCCGACGGTGTTCACGCAGCTGGAGCGCGCGAAGTCGAGCCTGGCCACCGCGTCACTGGGTACCTGGGACAAGATCGGCATGATCGCCCGGACCGGAAATCCCGCGGCGGACAGGGTGTCCGTGACGCAGGTCGATCCGACCGGCGCGGGAGTCTGTGAGACGACCGCGGATTCGAATGCCGCGGCGCAGGTGGTGTCCGCCATCACCGACGACGGCACGGATTTCGTGTTCACCCACCTCGATCAGGTCGATATCGTCGGCCACACCCTGCGCGGCATCTGGCCGCAGGCGTACCGGGATGCCATCGGCCGGGTGGACGCGCTGGTCGGCAAGATCACCAAGGCGGTCGACGATCGCGCCCGTACGCACGCCGGCGAGCGCTGGACGATCCTGGTGACCACGGACCACGGACACAAGCCCGAGGGCGGCCACGGTGGTCAGAGCGCCTACGAGACAGCGAGTTTCATGATCGCGCGCGGGCCGGACTTCGCCGCGGGTGCGCAGAACAACGGCTACACCCTGGCCGACATCACCCCGACGGTGCTGGACCTGCTGGGTGCACCGGCGGATCCGAACTCCGACGGCCGCTCGGTACGACTCGGCGGTTCCGGTGATCCCGCCGCTACACCGCCGAACACACCCGCCATCGACTCCGGCATCACCGGTTCGTCCTCGGGCTCGGCGCAAATGCTCATGGTCAACAATCCGCTCTGCCTGGTCGCCAGCGGCTCGGCCGGTGGATCCTTCGGCAAGTAACCGGTCGGAGCGCCGCTGCCCGACAAGGAGCGGGCCCGCCGTCGGCGGACCCGCTCCCGCCCTCGACCCCCGCCGCCGTGGCACCCCGGAATCCACCCCCTCGTACGGTTGAATTCCAGCCTGTGGAGCCCAAAGCGAAGCGCCTACTATTCCTCGCCGCCGCGATCATCCTCGCCGCATCCACCTACGGCTATGCCCGCTCCCCCGGCCACTACGGCGCGGCAATAGCCCTCGGTGCAGTCCTGACCATGTTCTTCGTCGGCAAGGCCATGAACTAGCCCCGGCCCCCGCACCTACTTCGGCGCTATCAACTCCAGTGCGATGTTGTCCGGGTCCCGGAACTCCAGGATGTAGCTGAAGCCGATGTCCTTGATGTCCTCGTGCGCGACCCCGCAGGCATCGAGATGCGCCGCGGCAGCCTCCAATTCGGCCAGTGAACCGACCGGGAAGGCGAGATGGTCGAGACCGACACGGTCCTCGTCGAACCGATCGGTTCCGACCGGCCGCAGACCGATCAGCCCCTGCGCCATCCGGTAGATCACCCCACCGTGCAGGAAGCTCAGCCGCTGCCGTGTTTCGTCGTCCGCATCGGCCGCGATCTCCAGCGCCACCGGCCACCCGAAGACCGCATCGTAGAAGGCTCTCGACCGCCCGATGTCACCCACGGTGAGCCGGATATGCGCAACAGACTCCACAGAGATCGCCATGCGGCCGATGCTGGCATATCTCGGCCCTACTCGCTGGTTCGACACCGCGCGGGTGCTCAGGCGAGGTGCGCTCGCGCGTCCTCGTAACCGGCCTCCTCGGGAGCGTCGGCGGGCCCGTAGATCAGGTGCAGCACACCGGTTTTGAACGGCGTGGCCGACAGCAGCCGCAGTGGGATGGGAGTGCCCTCGTCGAAGAGCCGCAGGCCGTCGCTGCGCAGGGCGATGGGGTGCACGAACAGGTGCAGCTCGTCGATGAGCGCGGCCGCCAGCAGCTGGCGCACGATCGAGGTCGAGCCGCTGAGCGAGATGTCGCCGCCCGGTTCGGCCTTGAGGGCGGCCGCGGTCGCCACCAGATCACCTTGGGGTTGTTCGGAATTGCGCCAGGTGAAGTCGAGTTCACGATGGGAGAACACAATCTTGCGCAGATCGCCGAGCGCCTTCGCGAAGCCCGCGTCCTCGGCTCCGGCGGCCTCGCGTTCGGGCCACGCGCCGGCGAACGAGTCGTAGGTGACGCGGCCGAACAGCAGGGTGTCGGCGGTGGCCACCAGGGCCGAGACGGCCTCGCCCATCTCGTCGTTGTAGTAGGGGAAGTGCCAGTCCTGCGGGTCGGCGACGATGCCGTCGAGGGAGATGAACAGTCCTGCGGTGATCTTGCGCATCGGTGTGCTCCTTGCGAATGGGTTGGGGTGGGCCGCGCGGTTACCCGTAGGACGGGGCGACCGTCTCGTATTCATCGGCCGGGCCGCTGCCACTGCGCTGCCCTTCACCCATTACGCTGTGGCACAACCGAATCCACCGCTCGTACGGTTGGGAACGAGCCTGTGGGAGTCTGCGGTGAAGCGCTTTCTTTTCCTGATCATGACGATCGTCGTCGCCGCCTCCACCTATGACTACGGCCGTTCGGCCGGCCACTACGGACTGGTCGTGGTGATGGGCATCGTCCTCACACTGTTCCTGATCGGGAAGACCATGGAATAGCCAATCTCCCTCAGGCGAAAGCTGCCGATGAGCCCGGGGCGGGCGAAGGGTGATCCGGGCGGTCGCGGCCGTCGGCTGCCGGGCGCAGTTCGACGCAGCATTCACCGGGGGCCGGAGCCAGGACGGCTTCGACGGTGTTCGCACCCAGGCCGTCGAGGATGCCTGACAGGTAGGCGTGGTTGAGGGTGCAGACGAGTTCGGGGGCGGAGGCGGCGAGGGGGTGGAAGGGGCAGTTGTGCAGGCGGATGCAGGACGGGGTCGGGCGGCCGGGTTCGAAGCCCTGATCGGACAGGAGGGCTTGGAGGAGGGTGAGGGCGCGTTCGGGGCCGAGGCGGCCGGGTTTGCGGAGGTCGCGTTCGGCGGCGCCGAGGGCGGTGCCGCGCTCGGTGGCGACGCGGACGGCGACGTCCCGGGCGGTCTCGTCCGAGCCTTCGGTGAGGACCGCGCTCATCAGGATTTCGGCCAGAACCTCGTAGCGGCGTTCCGGAATGCTCACGCGCACATCGGTTTCGGCGGGTTCGTAGACCTTGGGGGTACGGCCGACACGACGGGGGGCGCCGACCGCCTCGTAGCGGGCGCGCAGCAGGCCCGCGTCGACGAGCTTGTCCAGGTGGAAGGCGGCGAGTTTGCGGGAGATGCCGACCTCGGCGGCGGCCTCGTCGCGGGTGACGGGGCGGCGGGCGCGGCGGATGTACCAGTACATGCCGCGCCGGAGGTCGTCATCGAGGACAGCGACGGCACCGATAGCAGAAGCACTGGTCACGTGACCACGATAGCGCCCATCGTGATGGCCGAAAAGTATTTGGTACCACTCCAGCGTGTGTTCCTTGACCCGGCCGGGTAATTACGCCAAGAATTATTTCCTGAATTCAAGCCTGGTTGGGAGGTTGTCGTGACGGCTGATCCGCAGCAGGCCGAGCCTGATCCCCCGAGTTCCAGCCATCTGCCCCCACCCGTCATCTTCGGCCACTTCCTGCTGGCCGTGGCCGGGCTGGTGCTGTGGATCATCTACCTGGTGGTCAGCACCAAGGCTGTTGCCTGGGTCGCCTTCGCGCTGCTGATTCCGGTGGCACTGCTCGGCTTCTTCATGCTGCTGCGCTGGCTGCCGGTCTATCGGGGCCAGGCAGCCGGTGTCCCGCAGTCCGAACCGGCCGAACGCCACTTCCCCGTCATCGTCGTGGGCGGGCACGGCGTCTTCGCCGTCGTCACCGTGGTGCTGGTCCTGCTCACCGCTCTCGGCGTCGGCGCGAGCTGACCCCGGCGACGAGCCGGACCCGGAAAAAGCGTGAGCCCCGAGCCGGAATCGACTCGGGGCCCAGGGCTTTCGCGGGCTACTTCAGGCGGAGGCTGCCGAAGAGGCCGTCCTTCTCGTCGTTGGGGCCCGCGGTGAAGTAGAGGGCGTCGGCGTCGCCGAGGCTCTCACCGTTGCCGAACATGAGGCCCCAGAGGCCCTCGATCTCGGCGGGCTTGCCGTCGGCGTCGCGCAGGTAGTCGACGAACTTGCCGGACTGGTCGTCGAGGGCCAGGATGTGGCCCGCGCCGCCGAAGTTGCCGACCAGCAGCTTGCCCGACAGCGGGCCGAAGCCCTGCGGGGCGATGGTGACGGCCCACGGCGCGTTGAGGCGACCGTCCGCGTCGAGGGTGCGAACCAGCTTGCCGTTCTTGTCGAATTCGGCGACCTGGCCCTTCTTGGCCTTGTTGCCGGCGTTCTTCTCCTGGTCCTTGTCGAGCTTGTCCTCTTCGCCGGCCTTCAGCTTGTTCGGGTCGCCGCCCTCGGACTGGGTGACGGCGTAGGTGACGAAGACGCGGTCGCCGATGGTGGCGACATTGAAGGGGGCCGGGTCGCCGACCTTCACCTTCTTGCCCTTGGCCGCGTCGGCCGGGTCGATGGCGTCACCGGTGGCGAAGGGGTTGGCGAAACCGGTGGTGGGCACCAGCTTCCAGTCCTTGTCGAAGGTGCGGACCTGCGGGTCCTTGCCGAAGTCGGCGGCCAGCAGCTTGGCGCCGGACGGGTCCAGGGCGATGCCCTTGAACTTCATGCCCGCCGCGGTGCCGTCGTATTCGAGCACCGCCGGGCCGTCGTGGCGCACGATGGCGCCGCCCGCGCCCTGCTCGGTCCAGCCGGAGATCTTGCCGGAGTCGGTGGCGAAGATGAATCGCGCGGAGCCGGTGAGCTTCTCGTCCTTGCCGTCGTAGCTGACCGGCTGGTCCTTCACCGCGAAGATGTCGGAGGTGATGGGGGCCGGGTTGAAGACGACGCCGGTGGTCTTGCCTTCGCTGTCGTCGCCGTCGTCGTCCGGGATGGAGTCCGCGCCCGGGATGGTGACCAGCTTCAGCGGGTCCTGGAACATCTTCTGGTACTTGGCATCCGCCGCCTTGGTGGCGTCACCGACGAACTGGAAGGAGTAGCCGCCCGCGCCGACCCAGAAGTGCCCGCCGGCGCCCTTGGGACGGTCCGCGATGCCCCAGGCGTTGATGAAGTTCGGGAAGGTGAACTGCGCCTTGTCGTCCGCCTTGTTGGAAGCGATATTGACCTGGGCGTAATGGTTTCCGTCGAGCGCCTTCACGTCGTCGTTGTTCGACTTCGTATTGCTGCATGCCGCCGCGACCACCAGCGCTGCGCCCAGTGCCGACACGCGCAGCAGGGTCTTGCGCACCGGCGGCATGCCGCTCGAGCGTCCGTTCATTTCAGGTCCTTCCAGCAAAACGCCCAGGTGCGGCGTTAGGTGATGCTAACCATAGCTGGAAGAATCGGCGCCGTCGTTAGGGGACCCTCATTTCCATTCGGAAACGACATCTCCGCTGGTCCAGGGGGCAATGAGCAGCTTTCGGGCGGTCTCGGAACCATCCAGAGCCCGGGTGATCCGCTGCGCGATCCGCCAGCCCTCGGAAGTGCGGACCAGGCGGAAGTGATTCGCCCCGGCCCGCCACACGAAGAATCCGCCGTCCCGCCGCCGGACCAGCAGCGACTCGCACACCGCCGCCGCGGTGTCCCCGTCCACGGTGACCGACACCGGGCCCAGGAAGTGCGCCGATCCGGCGGCGATGAGCGATTGGTGCGCCTGCGATTCGACCATGTCGCGGACCTGCCCGCGATCGCGCATGTGCCAGCCCTCGACGTCGTATTCGCCGTCCTCGGTCCACAATTCGGCGACCGCCTCGGCGGCCCCGGCATCGACCAGCGGGCCGTAGGAGGCGATCAGACGGGTGATGGCCAGCTCGTCCTCGACCCGGCGCAACCGGTCCTCGAGCACGGCGAGACGCTCTTCGATCATGGAAATCCTTCTGCTACAGGAGATGACGGTCGACCAGATCGCGCAGCGCGGCGAGCTGATCGCAGTAGTGGGCGGCATCGGTGGCCCGGACCGTGCAGGTGAGGTGGGTCGCCCCGGCCGCCCGCAGCGCTGCCAGCCGGCGCAGGGAATCCTCGGCGTTCCCTTGCGGATCCAGCGGCACGCCGGGCGAGAGCACCACATCGAAACCCTCGGGCACGGCCACCGTGGCGACCAGGTCCGCGATCTGGTCGGCGTGCAGGCCGAACGGCACCCAGCCGGTGCCCAGCGACACCGCGCGGCGCAGCGATCGGCGAGTGCGGCCGCCCACCCAGATCGGCACGGTGGTGGCGGTGGCGTGCGGTTCCAGCACGAAGCCTTCGGCATCGCGGCGACCCCAGGCCCGGCGCAATCGGGTCAGTGCCGCATCGGCCCGCGCGCCCCGGTCCTCCCAGGCCGCGCCGAGCAGGGCGAATTCCTCTGCGAGAGAGCCCACTCCGACCCCGAGCACCACCCGGCCGCCACTGAGCCGGTCGAGGGTGCCGTAGCTCTTGGCCAGCGCCAGCGGATGGTGGTAGCCCAGCACGAGCACCGAGGTGGCGAGCCGGATCCGGGTGGTGCGCGCCGCCAGGTACGACAGTGTGGCCAGCGGGTCCCAATAGGTCGCGCCGCGCACCGCCGCGGCCGCCGCGGGCACGCCGACGTGGTCGGAGCAGGTGAGGTGGTCGAAGCCGAGTTCGTCGGCGGCCATGGCGATCCGGGTCAGATCCTCGGGGCCCGCGGTGGCTTCCCAGGGCGAGGCGACGCCGGGCACCTGCACCACGATCGGCGTGGACAGACCGAGCCGGATACTCATCGCACCGCCCGTTCCGGCAGACCCATGAGCCGCCGCATGCCCTTGTCGGCGCGCAGCACGGCGGCCGCCCGATCCGGGTCATTGCGCTGGGCGGCTCCCGCCTCGTTGCCGGACATGATGTGCACTGGCCCGTGCCCGAGCCGCGAAAGCCCTTCCCGCGCCACGTCATCGGGCTCGGACACCGTCATCCCCGGCACGGTGAAGTCGAGTCCGACGCGTTCCATGGCCGGTGTCCGGGTCACGCCGAGCACCAGTTCGAGCACATCCACCCCGTGCTCCCCGAGCTCCAGCCACAGGCTCTCGGCGAAGATCCGCCCGAACGCCTTGACCCCGCCGTACACGGTGTGATGCTGCGAGCCCAGATACCCGGCCAGTGACCCGACCATCAGAATCCCGCCTCGCCCACGCGTTTTCATGGCGCGCCCGAAGTGGTGGATCAGCCCGAGCGGCGCGGTGATGTTCAAATCGATGACCTGCCCGAACGCGTCCAGATCCCCGTCCACGAACGGCGCGCTGTGGGTATTGGCCCCGGCGTTGAGAACCAGCAGGCCGACCTCCACGTCGGCAACCGCGGTGACGATCTCGCCCACCGCGTAGGCGGCGGTCAGATCGATTGCGAGCGTGCGCACCTCGACCCCCAGCTCCCGGCATTCCGCGGCCGTCGCCTCGAGCGGTTCAACCCGCCGCGCCACCAGCAGCAGCGCGATCCCGGCCCCGGCGAGCTCCAACGCGAACGACCGCCCGACCCCTTCTGATCCCCCGGTGATGACCGCCCACGGCCCATAACGCTGCGGGTCCACACCGTTCATCGCTACTTCCTCACCTGTGAGATCGAACTCGGTCCCTTCCAGTTCTACAAACTTCTGCCCAGAAAAACTAGAGTGAATTCTAGTTATCGGACGGAAGGTGATTTCATGCCGCGCATTCAGGACTCCCGCGCCCCCGGCCGCGTCTCGACGGCCCGGCAACTGGAGCGGCAGCGCGCGATCCTGCGCGCGGCCGCCCGACTGGGCGCCGAGCACGGCCTGGAGCGGGTGCAGATGAGCGAGGTCGCGCAGTCCGCGGGGGTCGCGCTGGGCACGCTGTACCGGTACTACCCGTCCAAGAACCACCTGTTCGCGGCGGTCCTCGATGGGGCGGTCCGCGAATTGCCGCACCCCGCAGCGGTTCCCGGCGACCCGGTCACCGGTGCGACCGAGTTCCTGAGCCGTGCAATCGGCGAGCTGCTGCGCCACCCCCTGCTGGCCCGGGCGATGATGGTATCGATGAACGCGGTGCGCGCCGAAGGCCACGCCCTGCCCCACGATCCGTCGTCCCCCGAGACGGCCTCCGCTGCGGCAGCTCTGGTCACGGATCAGGTGATGCCCGAACGCATCCTGGCCGCCGCGGGCATCACGAACCCGGCCGACGAGGACCACCGCCTGGCACGTCTGCTGGAGCAGTGCGTCTACGGCATTCTCACCTGGACCATCGCGGGCCGCCTGACCATCGACCAAGCCCTCGCCGACGTCCACCGCGCTTGCGAACTCCTCCTCGCTCCCTGGCGATCGGCACGATAAGCGGCGAACCCGGAGGTGACCACCGTTTCACGTTCCAGTCACCGAGACCCCATGGAGGAGTTTTCTCCACTCTTCCAGTCAGTGAAATCGTCTGCGCGGCATGGGTTTTTCCACCGTTATAACGGGAATGTGCGGGATCGGCTCCGATGACGGGGCCGTGAGTTGGTGTTCCGCATTCACACCGAGCGAGGACGGTACCTATGACAACGATGCGTGACCAGTTCCGCCGGGTCGAAGCCGAACCGGCACCGGCCCGCTTCGCGCGAGGCTGGCACTGTCTGGGGTTGGTGCGCGATTTCGCCGACGGCAAGCCGCATTCCATTCGGGCGTTCGGGACCAAGCTGGTGGTCTTCGCCGGGGCGGACGGCACGCTGAAGGTGCTGGACGCCTACTGCCGGCACATGGGCGGGGATCTGTCCGACGGCGAAGTCAAAGGCGACGAGATCGCGTGCCCGTTTCACGACTGGCGCTGGGGCGGGGACGGCCGCTGCAAGCAGATTCCCTACGGCCGCCGCGTCCCGCCGCTGGCACGTACCCGAGCGTGGAAGACGCTGCAGCAGGACGGGATGCTGTTCGTGTGGAACGACCCCGAGGGCAATCCGCCGCCACCAGAGGTCGCCATTCCCCGCATCGAGGCGGCCGGCAGCGACGGGTGGACCGATTGGCACTGGTACACCACCGTCGTCGGCACCAACTGCCGTGAAATCGTTGACAACATCGTCGATATGGCGCACTTCTTCTACGTGCACGGCTCGTTGCCCACCTACTTCCGCAACGTGTTCGAGGGGCATGTGGCGACCCAGTACTTCGACAGCGGTGCGCGCGAGGATCTGCCGGGACCGGTCGGCGAGCCGAAGCTGCTCGGCACACAGTCGGTTGCCTCGTACTACGGACCCTCGTTCATGATCGACGACCTGCTCTATCGCTATGAAAACGGCGACCACAAAACAGTTTTGATCAACTGCCACTATCCGATCGACGCGAACTCCTTCGTCCTGCAGTACGGCATCATGGTCGAAATCCCCGCCGGTCTCGACGCCGAGGAAGCCATGGCCGGCGCCCGTGCGATGGGCGACTGGGTCAAGCTCGGCTTCGAGCAGGACGTGGCGATCTGGAAACGCAAGGCGCGCATCGACAATCCGCTGCTCTGTGAGGAAGACGGCCCGGTGTATCAGTTGCGCCGCTGGTATCAGCAGTTCTACGTCGACCAGGCCGATATCGAACCGGCGATGGTCGATCGATTCGAATACGAACTCGACACCACCCGCCCGGCCGAGGCCTGGCATGCCGAGGTCCGAGCCAATCTGGCCCGCGCAGCCGCCGCGCCGGTGTCATGAGCGCAGCCGCCGCGCCGGTGTCATGAGCGCAGCCGCCGCGCCGGTGTCATGAGCGCACGCCCGCACCGGAGACTTTCCCGGTGCGGGCGTTCGGCCGCAACCCCAGCAGGCGTCGCCGGATATCGACCGCGGCGCTTCGCACTGCGGCCGTAGCGTTTTCGATGGGTACCGACCGGGTCGGACCCGACAGCGATACCGCGGCCGGTGCGCTCTCGCACAGCCCGCCGATGGCAGCGGCCACGACCGTGACCCCCAGTACACAGCCCTGCGAGTCGACCGCGACACCGCCACGATCGTGAACCGCGCCCAGTTCCCGCGCCAGCTGTCGCGACGAGCACACGCTGTAGCAGGTCGGCGCCTGCCGGAACGACAGTTCGGGCCACCGCTGCGGGTCGAGCCCGGCCAGTAGCGCCCGCCCCGGCGCGGTCAGGGCCGCGGCCTGGCGTGCCCCGACCGACCATCCGGCTCCGGGCCCGGGCGGTGGACCCAATCGCTCGAGGTGCAGCACGTCCGGGCCGGCCAGAATGCTCAGGTGCGCGGTCAAACCCGTGCGTAGATGTAGCGCGGTCAGCACCGGAGCGGCGGTCTCGCGCAACCGGCGCTGCGGGGCCACCTGCGCACCGAGTTCGAACATTCGCAAGCCGAGCCCGTACTCGAAACCTTCACGCTCCACCCAGCCCAGTTCCACCAGACGCCGCAGAATCCGATGCGTCGACGACCGTGGCAGCCCGGCCCGCTGCGCGATCTCCGCCAATGTCAGCGATCTCGGCCCATCGAAGGCATCGAGCAGTGATGCCACCCGATCGATCATGGCCGCTGGGGCGTCGTGAGTTCGTGTCGTCGCTGCCACGTTCCACCTACCTTCGAACACCAATGTCATATTCTGCCATTTGTGGCAGAATATGACACACAGAGCGTGAGCACGACCACATTGCCCGGTAAAGGCACCACTCGACCTGTTTCTCCGGATTCCCGCCCGTCGCCCCGGGGGCCGCCGGTACGGCGTTACGGTAGGCGCGACCAGCAATGAGGAGGACTCGTCGTGAGCAACCCGGCCAAGGCGAAGCTGGCCCACAAGCGGGCCGAAGACCTACGCCTGACCATCGCGCTCGCGGCCCACACTCTGTTCGTCGCCGACGGCGACACCTCCGCGACGGTCGAACGCATCTGCGAGACGGTCGGAATCGCGCCACGCACCTTCCACCGCTACTTCGCGACGAAGGAGGATGTGGTGCTCCCCCTGTTCCGTCGCAGTGAACAGCTCGTCCGCGAGGTGCTCGCGAAGGCGCCCATCGACACCGATCCGGCCGACGTCCTGACCCACGCATTCACCACCGAGGTCCATCAACGGCAGTCGTTCGACTTCGATCGGACCTTCATGACCCTGATGATCAACACGCCCGAATACCGGCGTCGATGGCTGGAGTGGGGCGAATGGCTCTACGAGCCCATCACCGAATTCCTCGCCGCGCGTATCGATCTCGGCACCGATCCGTTCCTGCGCGAACTGCCCGCCCAACTGGTGGTACAGACCAGCCGCCAGGCCTACACGCACTGGATCGTCAGGGCCGAGTCGACCGATTTCGCCGAGGTCGAAGCGATCATGCAGCGCGGCTTGACCGTACTGTTCGCCGGACTGAGCGCGGTGACCTCCCCGGTCGCACACCCGACGTGAGAGGCAGAGGTTGATCACGGTCGAATCGACCGCGGCGACAGACCCGTCACAGCGCGGACGGCCGGGTGCGCGAGGTGTGCACCCGGCCGTCCGAGATGGGTTGGTCAGAGCTCGAATTCGGCTCGGACCTGGTCTTCGGTGAGGCCGTAGTCGGCCAGGGAGTACTTGTGGACCGGTTTGCGGTCGCCGGACTTGCTCTCCTGGTCGAGGGTGGTCATGGCGGTGCGGGCCGAATCCGTGTAGTCCAGGCCGAACTTCGAGTAGATCTTCTCGACCGTGGCGAAGGGGTCGGCGCGGAGTTCGTCGAATTCGATGTCGAGGAACTGGTCCGGGTTGTAACGGGCTCGCGCGGTATTGAATTCGCGCAGGCCGCGGGACCACAGTTCGAGCTGCGATTCACCGATCTTCTCGCCGACGAAGGTGGTGGACCAGCCCGCGGTGGCCTGCTCGGACAGGCTGCACGAGGAGCCGACGATGGTGACCGGGTCGCGGTGGGTCTGGATGATCAGCGCGTCCGGGTACACCTTCATCAGGGCGTCGAGGGCGAACAGGTGGCTGGGGTTCTTCAGCACCCAGCGCCGGTCGTCACCCAGGCCGATGAGCTGCAGGTTCGCCTTGTGCCGCGTGTAGGCATCCGTCCAGTCCTGCTTGCGCAGCCACTGCGAGTAGCTCGGCAGATAGGCCAGCGACTCGTAGGAGATGGATTTCACCGTCTGACGCAGCAGCTGCCAGCACTCCTCGACCTCGGCGGCGGTCATGTAGTGCACGCCCATGAATTCCGGGTTCTCGATCCGGTGCTGGGCGAACCCCTTGTCGACCGCCTGGTAGACCGGATTGTCGGCCCAGGTCTCCCGCGGCGGCCGCGGCTGCGGGAAGTCGGCGAGCCACATCTCCAGGGCCTGATGCTGCGGGTCGGCGGCGAGCAGCCGGTGCAGGGCGGTGGTGCCGGTGCGTGGCAGCCCGGTCACGAAAATCGGCCTGGTGACCTGGGTTTCGGTGTAGGCCGGGTTGGCCTGCCAGGAGGCTTCGCTCAGGGCACGCGCGACGAGCGCGCCGCGCAGGAAGTAGCGGCTCATCTTGGAGCCGAGCTCGGTGAGCCCGGCGTCACGCTGGTAGGACTCCAGCAGGACGCCGAGCGCCTCCAGGTAGTCGTCGGACCCGAAGTCGGTGAGGCCGCTGACTTTCGACGCCGAGTGGTGCAGATCCTCGACGGTGCCGACGTTGGTACGTCCGCTCATAGTGGTGAAACTCCTTGCTCAGACGTGGTATTCGCCGCAGTTGACGTCGATGGTCTGCCCGGTGATGGCATTGGCCCACGGCGACATGAGGAAGACGATGGTCTGGGCGATCTCGTCGGGTAGCGGCAGCCGCTTCAGGTCCGACTTGGACGCGGTCTGCTGGTAGACCTGTTCCTCGGTGATGCCGTACTTCTTGGCGATCTCACTGAAATACCACTTCAGTTGGTCGGTCCAGATGTAGCCGGGCAGCACGCTGTTGACGCGAATCCCCTTCTCGCCCAGCTCGGTCGCCAGGGTCTGCGACATGGCCAGCAGGGCCGCCTTGGCGACCTTGTAGCTGCCGTAACGGGGTTCGGAATGCCGCAGCACCATGGAGTTGACCATGACGACCGAGCCCTTGGTCTCGGCCAGCCCGTCGGTGAACGCCTGCGTCATGCGGAGATTGCCGAGCACGGTCAGGTCCACGCTCTCGCGGATCTGCTCGAAGTCGGTGCGCGCCAGCGGCTTCATGGACGGCACCTTGAAGGCGTTGTTCACCAGCGCGTCGACCCGGCCGAAGGTCTCGAGGGTCTGCTTCGCCAGGTTCTGGACCGTGGCCTCATCGGTGATATCGGTGGGCACGCAGAGCGTTTCCGCGCCACCCTCGGCCGCGATCTCGTCGGCGACCTCCTTCAGCCGCGACTCGGTGCGCGCCGCCAGCACGACCTTGGCCCCGGCCGCCGCGGCCTCCAGCGCGATGGAACGGCCCAGACCGGGTCCGATGCCGCTGACCACGACCACCTTGTCGGCCAGCAGTCCCGTCTTCAGTCGGGTCATCCCAGCATCCTTTCCGCGAAGGCGCGCTGGCGAGCGGCAATCCGCTCGCGCCATCCGGCCTCGTCGATCCGATTGTGTTCGTAATGGGGCAGCCGTTCGGCCACTTTGTCCAAGGGAACGAGCTCGATGGCCGGCCCGTCCGCCGGCGTGATCGCGCGATCCACGCGCTGCCAGCGGAACTGGAGAATGCCGAGCTTGCGGCCGGTGGTCTCGATCCAGTTGGCGATCCCCGGGTTCCGGGCGGAGACCACCATGCGGATCATCCCGTCCGGATCTACCTGCGCCTGCTGATGATTCAGCGAGGTCTGGTGGTTGGCGTAATCGAGCGAGACGTACCAGCGGCTGCCCAGCTGGAAACCCTGATACGGCGCATCGGATTTCGGCACGGTGATGATGAGCGCCTGATCGTCCTCCAGCTCGAAATGCCCGACGGAGGAGTACTGCGTGCTCAATCCGCCCGGCGTGAGCCGAGGTTCGGTCAGCGTATTGACCGGCAGGTTCAGGTAGAACCACTTCGGGAAGTTGAACCAGGTGTGCACCCGGGTCAACAGCATGCGACCGGCCGCCCGGTACCGCTTGCGCAGCTGTTCCACCCCGGCCTCGACCGGCGCGGTCCCGATGGTGTCCACCCGCTCGATGCGAATGCTGCCCTTGCGCTCGGCATTCCAGTCGCCGTAGACCTCGCGCACGGCCAGCATGGACGCGCCCTCGCCGAGCACGAAGTAGTTCGGCTCCGGATTCTCCTTGGGCGGGCCGAAGCGCAGCTGATAGCTGCCGTCCTCATTGATCTGCAGCCGCCGGTCGTCGAACGCGTCGTCACCGTTCGGCACGTCGGTGGCGGTGTAATCGCCCTTGAGCACCTGGAAACTCAGGTCGACGGTGCTGCCGCGCACGCCGGTGAGCAGGTATTCCGCATTCGGCTCTATATTGGCGCTGTAGTACAGCGTGTCCGGGTTGTCCAGGCCCATCTTGGTGTAGGGCCCGGTAGCGGACACGAGGTACGGGTGCGAGGTGCCGTGCGCCCGCGACAGCTGCAGGACGGCGGCAATGCTGCCCTGCAGGTAGTCGTAGCCCTCCGCCAGATCGTGCGGGTCACGGATGAAATCGGCGGCGGCGATGAGCTTCTCGGCCTCGGCGACCGCCGCGAGGAACGGTTCGGTGAGAGGCAGCTCGGCCTTTTCTATATCGGTCATCAGCTATCAGCGATTCCTAGGATCTCTCGAATTCGATGGGCGATCTCGGCCGGCGTCCCGGCCGAGGGGGTGATGGTCAGGTCGGCGAACTCCGGCCGCTCGTACGGCGAACTGATGCCGGTGAATTCGCGCAGCTCCCCGGCGCGGGCCCGCTTGTACAGGCCTTTCGAGTCGCGCAGCTCGCACTCCGCGAGCGGGGTGTCCACGAAGATCTCCCGGAACGACAGATTCCTGGAGTCGTGCAGCTTGCGCGCCTCGCGCCGTTCGGCACGGAACGGGCTGATGAGCGAGACGATGGCGACCACGCCGGCATCCGCGAACAACGCCGCCACCTCGGCGACACGGCGAATGTTCTCCCGCCGGTCCTCGTCGGTGAAGCCCAGGTTCTTGTTCAGCCCGTGCCGCAGGTTGTCGCCGTCGAGCAGGTAGGCGGGCTGCCCGGATTCGATGAGCTGCCGCTCCAATTCGACTGCGATGGTGGACTTCCCGGAGCCCGACAGCCCGGTCAGCCACACGGTCGCGCCGGTGCTGAGCCGCTGCCCGCGCTCCACGGCGGAGCTGTGCCACACCACATTCGAGGCCTTCTGCCCGACCCGCGGTGCGCCCGTGGAGCGTCCGGTGATCATGCCCGCGGCCACCGTCTGGTCGGTGGTCTCGTCGATGAGGATGAAGCTGCCGGTGGCGCGGTTCTCCCGGTACGGGTCGAACAGCAGCAACTGCCGGCTCTTGATCGTCACGCGTCCGATGTCGTTGAGCCCCAGCCGATCCGCGTCCGTCTGCCGGTGCAGGGTGTTCACGTCCAGCCGGTAGTCCAGTTCGCTCACCTCGACCTTGGAGGTCTGGGTGGCGGTGCGGATGGCGTAGGAGTTGCCGGCCCGCAGTTCGGTGTCGTCGGAGAACCAGCACACCATGGCGTCGAGCTCACGATCGGCGTGCGGCTGGTTGCCGGGCCGGGCGAGCATATCGCCACGGCCGATATCGATTTCGTCGTCCAGGGTCAGCGACACCGCCATACCGGTGAAGGCCTCGTCGACCTTCCCGCCGCCCGGCCCCCAGATCTGGTTGACCCGGCTGGTCCGCCCCGACGGCAGCACCACGACCTCGTCGCCCGGCTTGAAGATGCCGCCCGCGACGGTGCCCGCGTAGCTGCGCTGGGTCTCCCCGTGCGGCCGGATGACGTACTGCACCGGCAGCCGGTTGTCGATGAGGTTGCGGTCGGAGGCCACGTGCACCTCTTCCAGGTGCCGCAGCAGCGGCGGGCCCGGGTACCAGTCGGCCGTGCGCGCGGACGGATCCACCACATTGTCGCCGTGCAGCGCCGACACCGGGATGAAGCTCAGATCGCCGACATCCAGCTTGGTGGCGAAATCCGCGAATTCCGACCGGATCTCCTCGAACCGCTGCTCGGACCAGTCGACCAGGTCCATCTTGTTCACGCACAGCACCAGGTGCCCGACCCCCAGCAGCGAGGACAGGAAGGCGTGGCGGCGGGTCTGCTCGGAGACGCCCTTGCGCGCGTCGACGAGGATGAGCGCCAGGTCGGCGGTGGACGCGCCGGTCACCATGTTCCGGGTGTACTGCACGTGCCCCGGGGTGTCGGCGATGATGAATTTCCTTCGCGGCGTGGCGAAGTAGCGGTACGCGACATCGATGGTGATGCCCTGCTCGCGCTCGGCGCGCAGGCCGTCGGTCACCAGCGACAGGTCCGGCCCGTCGCCGCCGCGCGAAAGGCTCGCGCGCTCGATGGCATCCAGCTGATCGCTGAACAGGCTCTTGGAGTCGAACAGCAACCGCCCGATGAGGGTCGATTTACCGTCGTCCACGCTGCCCGCGGTGGCCAGTCGTAACAGGTTGCGGCGCATCAGAAATAGCCCTCTCGCTTGCGATCTTCCATGCCGGACTCCGAGATGCGGTCGTCGGCGCGGGTGGCGCCGCGCTCGGTCAGCCGGGTGGCGGCGGTTTCGGCGATCACCTCGGCGGGGTCGGCCGCGGTGGATTCCACGCAACCGGTGCAGTCGGCATCGCCGAGGGTCCGGAAGCGCACGGTGGCCTCGATGCGCTTCTCCTCCGGGCCGAACTCCAGGAATCGGTTGTCCGCCAGCAGCATTCCGTCGCGCGCCACCACGGTGCGCCGATGCGCGTAGTACAGCGACGGCAACTCCACCTCGGCCTGGTCGATGTACTCCCAGATGTCGAGCTCGGTCCAGTTCGACAGCGGGAACACCCGGATGTGCTCGCCCTTGCGGTGCCGGCCGTTGTAGAGGTTCCACACCTCGGGGCGCTGGGCCCGCGGTTCCCACGCGCCGTACTCGTCGCGGAAGCTGAACACCCGCTCCTTGGCGCGCGCCTTCTCCTCGTCACGGCGCGCCCCGCCGAATACCGCGTCGAAGCGGTGCTCGCGAATGGTGCGCAGCAGGGTGGTGGTCTGCAGCCGGTTTCGGGTCTCACCGGGCCGTTCGGTGACCCGGCCCGCGTCGATATCGTCCTGCACGCTGCCGACCAGCAGCTGGGCGCCCAGCCGCGCCACGGTGCGATCCCGGAAGTCGATGACCTCGTCGAAATTGCGCCCGGTATCGATGTGCAGCAACGGGAACGGCAGCGGCGCGGGCCAGAACGCCCGCCGCGCCAGCTCCAGCATGACCGCCGAGTCCTTACCACCGGAGAACAGCAGCACCGGCCGCTCGAAGGTGGCCGCCACCTCCCGGATGATGTGCACCGATTCCGCCTCCAAGGCGTTCAGGTGCGACAGCTCATATCCCGTGCGCATCTCTCGTCCCATTCGCCGCGTCATCCGATCCGTCCGGTCATTCGACCTTGCGGTGTCGAATATTCGACGCTATTGTTCGATAATGTGACACCGACGATAGGTCGGTACCCGGGCGACGGTCAATACCCGCGCCCGAATTGCCGCGCATCGGAGTAGTCGCCGCCGCGCATCGGAGTAGCTCGGGCACACCGGATCCGGGCCACTCCGGTGCGGATGACCGATACCCCGGCCGATACGATCGGGCGCGAACCTCCCGCAGCGCCGGGACCGACACCAGCAGGGATCGAGTTGCCTGAATCCACCACCGCCCCTGTGGCTTCCGAACCGGGAACGGCGGCCGGAGCAGGTTCCGCGCCCGCCTCACCGCCGACCCACCGGGTCGTGCAGGCGATCGAGCTGCTGTCGCGGCATTCCGGCGAGCGCCTCTCGCTGGCCCGCATCGTGCGCGCCACCGGCATGTCCCGGGCCACCGCGCACGCCGTGCTCACTCAGCTCACCGGCGACGGCTGGACCGTGCGCGACAGCGAGGGGAACTACAGCCTCGGTCTCGGACTGCTGGCGGTGGCGCGGCGGGCCGACACCGCCTTTCCGTTGCGCCGTCTGGCCGCGGAGCCCATGCACGCGCTGGCAGCCGCGCACGGCGTCCCGATCTTCCTGGCCGAGCGGGAACAGGAGGCCATCGTCATCACCGAGGTGCTCGGCACCCCGTCGGTACCGTGGATCCGCCCCGCCCGCCGCATGCCGTTCGCGCCGCCGGTCTGCCGCGAATTCATCGCCTGGGCACCGGAATCCGAGCGGGAGACCTGGCTGCAGGCCGCCGACCCGCGCCACCGCCCCCGCCTCACCGCGGTCCTCGACGTCATCGCCGCCCGCGGCTATTCCGTCGAACGCCTCGCCGACGAGTCCGCCCCCATGCTGGAAGCCCTCGGGGCACTTCGCCATTCCCCTGTCACCGATCCGCTACGGCACCGTCTCAGCGCCATGATCGCCGACCTCATCACCATCGACTATCTCCCCGACGAACTCGGCGACCACAATGCGGTCGTCTCGGTGGCCGCCCCGATCTTCGCCTCCGACGGCTCGGTCATCGCGTCGATCGTCTCCTGCCCCGACACCAATCTCCCCGCCGCCCGCCTGCACGATCTGGCAACCGCCACCATCGCCGCGGCCGATACCGTCACCACGTCGCTGCGCGGCTGAGCCGTTATCCGCGTCCCGGGACGGCCACTGATCACTGCGACGGCCACTGATCGACGCGGCGCAATCGTCGAATCCCACCCGGCAGGCGGCCCGCACTCGAGGGTGCGGGCCGCCGAATCTTGCTGCGGCAGTCAGCGATTGGCCAGTTCCGAGAGCTGGTAGGCCAGGTTGCGACGGAACGCCGGGATGCGGGCGGCGGTGCTGATGACGAGGTTGCGGACCAGCCGGGCGGGCACCGGACGCAAGGTAGCCATGCGGGTCATGCGATCGGTGAAGCTGACCACGCCCAGCGCCACCGGGCGACGGGTCTGCTCGTACTCGTCGAGGGTGGCCTCAGGGGCGCCCGCGACCACCGCGGCGAGCAGGCGGCCGAGCATGGCGGCGTCCTGGATGCCGGTGTTCATACCCTGGCCACCCGCCGGGCTGTGCACGTGCGCGGCGTCCCCGGCGAGCAGGATGCGGCCGGCGCGGTAGTGGTCGGCGACCCGGTGGTGCACGCGGAAGCGCGAGCTCCAGACGATCTCCTCGATCTTCGCGTGCGCGCCCGGCCGGCGGGCGTCGACCAGCGCCTGCACATAGGCCAGATCCTGGTGTTCAGGAGCGTCTGCCACGGTGGCGACGATGCGGAAGCGGTCGGGCTGCGGGTCGGGCAGCGGCGCGACGACCGTGACACCCTCGGGCGACAGGTGCAGCGAGACCTCGTCGCGCGGGTCCGGCCAGGTCATGCGGACATCGGCGAGGACGAAGGACTCGGGGTAGGTAGCGCCGGTGAAGCCGATCCCGGCGGCCTCGCGGACCGGGCTGTGCATGCCGTCCGCACCGATGACCCAGTCCGCGCGAACGGAATTCGCGGCGCCGTCGGCGTCGGTGAAGGAGACGGTGACACCGTCGGCGTCCTGGACGACGCCGGTGACCTCGGTGTGCCGGTGCACCTGCCCGCCCGCCTTCTCGAAGCGCGCCAGCAGGATTGCCTCGGTCGATTCCTGACCGATCATCACGGTGTAGGGGTAGGCGGTGGGCAGTCCCTCGAACGAGATGCGGGCCAGCACGTGGTCGCCGTCGCGCATCACGAAGTGCGGCACCACGATTCCGCGTTCGAGCAGGGTCTCGGTGACACCGAACTGCTCGAGCACCTCCAGGGTGCGGGCGTGCACGACGACCGCGCGGGAGGTGTTGGCGCCCTCGGCCAGCCTGTCGAGCAGCACCACGTTCACACCCGCGTCGGCGAGCGCGATGCCCGCGGTCAGCCCGGCGGGACCGGCACCCACGATGACGACCGAGGCGGTGGCGGGGACGGTGTTCATGACGACTCCTGAGGCTCTGCCAACATTTGTTGGCCAACGTCTGTTGATTTAGACGGTACGACCCGGTCGAAGTCATGTCAACACTTGTTGGCCAACGAATGTTGGCAAACCTTCAGCGGTCGGTGGCGGCGGCCAGCGACTGGAAGACGGCGGCGGTCCGGGTGTGCGGCGTCGCGCAGTAGACGATGACCCGCTGATCGGTGTCGGAGATGTGCAGCACCTGGCAGTGGAAGTCCAGCGGCCCCAGCTCCGGATGACGGATGCGCTTGCGGTGGATCCGGCGCACCTCCACATCGTGGGCGGCCCACATGTCCGCGAACCGCTTCGACGTGCCCAGCAGTTCGGTGACCAGCGCGGCCAGCGCCGGATGCCCCGGATACCGGGCATAGGCCGCGCGCAGATCGGCGATCAGAGCGCGGGCGAAGTCGCGGGTCTCGGCGTCGGCCCACTGCGGATGGTCGGCGGCCTCCCGGAACATCCAGCGGATCATATTGCGCTCATGCTCGGGCACGGTGTCGAGATCGCCGACGAACGGCGTGGCAGCCCGGTTCCAGGCGAGCACCTCATAGGTCGCGTCCACCACATACGCCGGGGCCGCCAGATTGTCGAGGATGGACCGGACCGCCTGCGGCACAGTCTTGTGCGGCCCAGCCGTGACCGGCGGCGACTCCCCCGACATCCGAAACAGGTATTCCCGCTCGTCCACGGTGAGCATGAGCGCGCGGGCCAGCGCCGCCAGCACCTGCCGCGACGGCTTCGAACCGCGAGCCTGCTCGATGCGGATGTAGTAATCCACCGAAATCCCCGCCAGCTGCGCCACCTCCTGACGGCGCAATCCCAGGGCACGGCGGTTGAGCCCATTGGGCAGCCCGACATCGCCGGGTGTCAGCCGATTACGCCGAGCCTTCAGAAAAGCCGCGAGTTCGCTCCTGTCAGCCATGGCTCCAGTGTGGGCCGCCGTCTCGATTTTGGGGGAACGAGATCCTGGAGGCCGCCACCGGACCATCCCACCGCGAGCCGACCTCCACACGGTCAATTCGGACAAGCAGGGCGAGTCCAGTGAATAAAGAACATACGTTCGACATGACCGTTATCGTCACCTCGTGCTCTCAACCCGTCACGAGATCCCTTTGCAGTTAATCCGCAACCGACTCGAAGTCGCACACCCCGTAATCCGTGTGCACGTTTCAGAACTGCTGTAACACAGCGAAACTCGGGCCGATCTCGGTGACCACCTCAGATGAGGGGCGGTACGGGGCAGCGGCCCAAGCCGCGACGACGGTGACTGCCACCGAGCAGTCCCCGGCACAGGGGGTTCGGATGCTCGAGTATCGGGTCCACACCGTGCGGGTGGGGGTCGATCATCCGGCATGGCCGGAGCTGGATCGGATGGCGTTGGCCGCGCGGCGGTTGCGTAACGCGATCAACTACGACCGGCGTCAGATGTTCTTCGCGGACCTCGAGTTCGACGAGAACACCGACCGTAAGGACCGCAAGACCACCGCGGAGTGGAAGGCGTTGCCCGTCAAAGTCGCCCGTGAGGTGTCGCGGGGTTTGGACGCGGACTGGCGCAGTTTCGCCGCACTGCGCAAGACCAAGGGTCGCCTGGCCCGGCCGCCGAAGTATCTGCGCGGGCAGTCTCGATACCAGTTGCGGTTCGCCGGCGACGCCCTGCGGGCACGCCCGGCGAAGCGGGGGATGCTGGGCGCGGCCGGGATTCGGGTGGATTTGTGCCCCCCTACCGGTGGGCTGGGACCGGATCAGAGAGGTCCGAATTCAGCCGTTGGAGAGGGAATTCGACGTGGAGATCGTGTGGGTCAAGACCGTGACCGAACCGGTGGAGTCGCCGGATTGGTCACGAGTGGCGGGGGCGGATCTGGAAGGAGGAACCCGCCAACAACGCGAATCAGCGCGGTTGAAGGCCCTGTGGCGGCACCGCAACGCGGTGGTGAATGCCGAACTGCACACCGCCTCCAAGAGGGTCGTGGACTACTGTCGCGCCCACCGGATCACCACTCCTACACATCCAAGACCAGCGTGCTCGCCGGTGAGCAGCCGAGGAAACAATCCGATTACGCGGCACGGCGGATCAGCCGGGGACGTGTGAAAGTCCTTGCCACCGGCCAGATCCTCAACGCCGATGTCAACGGCGCATGTCAGATCGCGCGCAAATGTAGGCCGGACGCCTTCTCCTGGGCCAACGGTGTATCGGGCGAGGCGGGCCTGTTGCGACCCTTCAAGGTCGCAACAGGAGGAGGTCGCCCCGATGCCAGGACACGCCCCCGCGTGAAATGCATCGAAGGAAACAGGAAGTCAAGCAATTGACCACCACTCCAACCTGGTACAACTTGGGCCTCCCACCGAAACCCCAGTGCGGCGATGCTTTTCACATGACCAAAGCAGCATTCATCACCGGCGCCAACAAGGGCATCGGCTACGAGACCGCACGACAGCTGGCCGGGCGCGGCATGACCGTCCTGCTCGGCGCGCGGGATCCCGAGCTCGGGCAGGCCGCCGCCGCCAAACTGCGGGCCGAGGGCGCGGACGCCCACTTCATCCGGATCGACGTCGCCGATGAGCAGTCCATCGCCGCGGCCGCCGCCCAGATCGAAGCGGACTTCGGCCGGCTCGACATCCTCGTCAACAACGCCGCCATCAGCGGCGGCCTCGATGGTGACGGCAAGCCGTCGTCGGGCACACTCGCCACCCTGCGGCATGTGTACGAGACCAATGTCTTCGGACTGGTCGCCGTCACCAATGCCCTGCTGCCGCTGCTGCGGCGCGCCGAGGCGGCCCGGATCGTCAACGTGTCCAGCGAGGTCGGCTCGCTGGCCGGGCGCACCGATCCGAACAGCCCCATGTCGCAAATGGTTTCGGCCATCCCGTACACCTCGTCCAAGACCGCCGTGAACATGGTGACGGTCCTGTACGCGCTCGAACTGAAGGACACCCCCATCAAGGTGAACGCCGCCAATCCCGGCTACACCGCGACAGATCTCAACGCCAACAGCGGTTTCCGCACCGCCGAACAGGGCGCCGAGCCCAGCGTCCACCTCGCGACGCTGCCCGCCGACGGCCCGACCGGGACGTTCTGGGGTCACATCTGGGGACAGGAGGAGTACGGCCGTATCGAATGGTGAGGCCTACCAGCTGCCGTTCGGCTGCGGGTCACCGCGGTGCCACATGTCGGGGCCGTCGCGCCGGCACCGCTGCTGCCACCACTCGTGCTGCTGGATGCAGTGGTGGACGAACCACCAGTCACCCTGGTCGCGGGGTCCGTTCTGATCGCCGAATCCGCCTTGGCCACCGCCGGAGCCGCCCTGATCACCGTTCCCGTCCTGATCCTGGTCGCCATCGTGGTGGCGGGCCGCGGTGACCCCCGCCGCGGGCACAGCGTGGGCGCTCACCAGGGGTGCTGCGTGAGCGGTGGCCAGGCCGGTCGCCAGGGGAGCCGTGAGCAGGGCGACCACCATCAGTGCCGGTCGGAGATTTCCGCGCATATCGATCACTCTTCGTATCGTTGTGTGCACCAATACGATCCATGATCAATCCCCCGGCCCTTCGATGCGTGGACCGCGACGCCGATTAAACGCCATTCCCGGCACGGCGCAAGGGGGATCGCGGTTCACCTTCAGCGGATCTTCAGGTTTCGAATGTGATAAACCGTCTATCCGACTGAACTTCGATCGAGGACGAGATCATGTGGGAGTACGAACACAGCGCCGAGACCACCGTGCCCCGGGAAGCGCTGTGGCGCAGCTGGTCCGACCCGAGCCGCTGGCCCGAGTGGAATCCCGGCATCGAAACCTTCGAGCTGGACGGGCCTTTCGCGCCCGGCACCACCTTCCGCATGACCTCGGCGGACGGTGACACCGTGGAGCTGCGCTTCGTGGAGATCGTCGACGGCGAACTCTGGAGCGACGTCTTCCTGGGCGAGGGCTTCGAGGTGCTGACCCAGCACCGCCTCGACGCCCTGCCCTCCGGCGCCACCCGCGTGGTCTACCGAACCGAGATCACCGGCCCCGCCGCCGCCACCCTCGGCCCCGAGATCGGCCCCCAGATCACCGCCGACTTCCCCGAGGTCGTCGCCGGCCTCATCGAGCATGCCGGCCGGGGCTAGCCCAGCCCGCCGCGCCTTTCGTGCAGCAACAGCAGGGAATACGCGGCCACACTCTGGGCATCCACGATCGCGCCCGCCAGGATCATGGCCTCCACCTCGTCGCGGGTGAACCAGGCGGACTCCATGTCCATCTCGGAGGGCTCCCGCTCGTGCGGCCCCACCGTCAGCTCGGTGGCCAGCACCACGGTCCCGTAGTGCGTGCTGGTGGCCGGGGCGGGCGCCACCTTCCCCAGCGCCGTCAGCCGGCCCGCCCGCAACCCCGTCTCCTCCCGCAGCTCCTGCCGAGCCACCGCGATCGGATCGCTCTCCCCCGCCACCGCCCCGCCCGGGAACTCCCAGCACCTGCGCCCCAGCGGATACCGATACTGCTCGACCAGGTGGAATCGCTCGCCATCCCACGGAATCACGATCGCGAAGTCCGCCTTCCGGATGTAGGCGTACACCGCCTCCTCCCCGTCGGCCTGCCGAACCACGTCCTCTCGCAGCGTGATCCACCGATTCGCGTACACCTCACGACTCCGCAGCGTGTCCATCCCCCGATCCTCCCCCACCGCCGGGCGGGTCAGGACTGGCGGGCCGGGGCCAGGGCGTCCCGGGCGTCCATGAGGGCGAAGCCCAGCAGGTTCTCGCCGCGCCAGCACGCCGGGTCGGCGGCGGAGGGGTTGTCGGCGCCCAGGCCGATGCCCCAGATGGTGTCGCGGGGAGCGGCTTCGACGAGCACCTTGCCGGTGGTGGCGAGCAGGAAGTCGCGGAGCTGTTCGTGCTGGCCGAATTTGGCGATGCTGGCGCGCAGCACGATGTCGAAGCGGTGGGCTTCCCAGGTGTCCTGGTCGAAGCCGGAGATGGCGCGCCCCATGCGCTTGGCGTCGGCGGGGGTGTCGCTGGACAGGATGCGGGTGCGCATGTCCTCGTCGCCGAACAGGCGGGCCTTCTCGGCCATCATGAAATGCTCTGCGCTGCCGTAGTTCTGGCCGTCGACGCTGAATTCGACCGGCCACCACTGGCTGAGCACCCACTTGCCGACCTCGTGGCCGGGGGTGCGGGTGTGCCCCCAGAAGAAGAGGAACTCCGGTCTCGCCCCGTCGGCCATGTCCGCTGTCAGCTGCGCCCTGTCCACGCCGCGACCCTAGCCGACCGAGGTGACAGAATCGCGGGGATAGCGCGCCACACCGACGGCGCGCCGCCGCACTCACTTGGTCGCAGCGCACAGAGTCAGCTGGCGAGCGTGCGCAGGCGGTTCATGACCTCGGCGGGCGGATGGTCGTGCACGCGATAGCGCGGCGGGTCGTACTCGGCGGCGAGTTCCAGTGCCACCAGCCCGGACACGTCCTCCCAGGCGACGCGGAAGACATCGCCGTCGCCGGTGACGAAGCAGATGAAATCGGCGGCGGGCAGCAGATTCGTGCACCCGTCGGTCCAGGAGGTCATGGTGTACTCGCTGCCGTCGGGCGCCCGCACGTGCAGCAGTTCCATGATCGCGCCCTCGCGCTCCGCCTCGGCGCGCAACCGCTCGGTCTGCGCGTGATACGCCCCCACCGCGAGCTGCGCCTGCGCGCGGCGGATGAGCCCGTGGGCCGGATGGTCCGCGTCCACCTCGAAGGGGACCACGTCGCCGTTGTCGTCGACGGTGTACGGGACCGCCGACAGCGGTCGCAACGCCCCCTCGAGCCGCTCCGCCGCCAGCGCCAGCAGTTGCGGCAGGGCGGTGGGCGTCACTCCCAGCACCACCAGCATCCCTAGGTGCCCGGGTAGGAAAAGCAGTGGGCGCGTGGCGGTTCGGGCCCGCACGCCCTCGAGCCACCCGGCCACCAGCGGCAGCGAACCGACATAGCTCTCGCCGTCGTCGTCGACGAAGTCCATCACCCGCATCCCCTGCGGCGGTTCGAGGGCCTCCAGCGTGTTCATGGCCAGCTCGGTGAGATTGGCGTGCGCGACGGTGTAGACGTGCTCGGCGTCCACGCCCCAGCTCGACAGTTCCTGCTTCGTCACGAATTGCACGGTGCTGGGCAGATCGATGACCACCATCTCGGTCAGGAACGGCAGCGCCGGACGCGAGAGCACCAGGTCCCGCCCCTCCAGCTCGCCGACCCGTATCGCCCCGGACCCGTATCCGGTCCGCCGCAGCACCGGTCGCAGCCTGGGCGCCACCTGCTCCCAGCCCTGCGGCGCCTCCGGCGGCAGGATGAGGTTGTCGACGGCCTGGAACAGCCCGGCGGTGATCTTCCCGTCGAACCGGCGGTACAGCGTGCCCAGGTTCATCTTGGCGACGTACCCGTTCTTCAACCGGTACCCGATCTCGAACGCCTCGGTGTCGAAGTGCGCGGTCTCCACGGCCTCGTAGCCGAGCACCTGTTCCAAGACCTTCTTGCCGAACCGATTTCGTGGCGAACCGAACACCCCGCCCAGGAAACTCATGGCCCGGACTCTACGCGCGAGGGGCGACAAACGCTGCCCGCAAACCCGCAGGGAACCTGCGTCCCACAACCTGAAACGCGCTGTTCACGGCGTGTCCGCGCAGTGCTCACTAGGACGCCCGTCCAAGGACGAGCACAATGCGCGTGACTATGGTTAGCTGTAGCGCCATGAGCACGCCCGTCTCCACCCACCCCGACGAATTTCTGCCCCGCGATACCGCGGATGTGGTTCGGACCGTTCGGGATTCACGTCGTTCGACGAAACCGCTGATCATCCGGGGTGGGGAACGGCCGGAGGACGAGCTCGCGCTGCCCGATCAGGGCAGCGTGCTGAGCATGCGGAAGATGAACCGGGTCCAGGTGGTGGACGCCGATGCCAGGACGGTGCGGGTGCAGGCGGGGGCGCGCCTCTACGACATCGACCGGACGCTGGGCGCCCACGGGCTCGGGCTGCCCGTGGTCGGCGACCATCGGGACATCACGGCGGGCGGATTTGCGGCGGTGGGCGGGCTGTCGGCGGCGTCGCATCGCTTCGGCATGTTCAGCGACAATGTGGCCGAGCTCGAATACGTCGATCAGGACGGGCGATTCGGCACCTGCGGGCGCACCCATCACGCGGAGCGGTTCCGCCGGATCCTGGGCGGCGGCGGACGCACCGGGATCATCACCGCGCTGACGCTCGCGGTCACCAGTGTGGACAAGGACCGCACCTGGCTCACCACCGACGCGCACCGGTTCCTGGACTTCGACACCTGGGTGGAGCACTCCTATCGCGAGATCCAGTCGCCGGGTGACGCCATGCTGCAGGTGGGCCGGTGGGTGGACACCGCGCCCCTGAAAGTTGCC
This sequence comes from Nocardia sp. NPDC059229, assembly GCF_042754165.1. NCBI lineage: Bacteria > Bacillati > Actinomycetota > Actinomycetes > Mycobacteriales > Nocardiaceae > Nocardia > Nocardia sp. NPDC059229. Next base: position 59,680 of record NZ_JBHZAK010000026.1, on the reverse strand, counting down.
CGACCGGTCGGTACCGGCACCGTGCAGCTGGGCACCGTGCGCTTCGGCCAGTGGTCGAGCCTGCACCCCACCACCCCCAACCTCTCGCTGCGCGCCCGCCGCGAGGTCGGCGCGCGCGCCCGAAAGTCGCTGGGCGCCATCGCCGCATCCGCGGGCGGCCGCGCCGGTATGCCGGTCCGCAATGCCGCCGCCGGCGCGCTCATGTTCGCTCCGAAGGTGCTGACCCTGCGCGACGCCGAGTACCTGGCCGACACCGTCATCAGCTCCTCCGAGCGCGGACCGGCGTACCGCGTCTCGGTTTTCGCGCCCCTGTCCTCCTACGCCCGGGTCTTCCACGGCCTGCACGACCTGTTCGCCGGGCACCGCGAACGCACCGGCTGCTTCACCGTCATCTCGGCCATGACCTATGGCGTACGGTCCCGTTACCTGCGCGAACTCGACGACGAGGACCACGGCTTCATCACCTTCACCTGCCGGTTGCGGCCGGCGGCGCTGCCCTCGGAACTGTTGCGGGACATCGTGTCCGCAATCGACGAGATCTGTCTCGCCGAACGCGCCCGGCGTTATGACCCGACCGAATAGAATGTGTTCCGCCGCACTGCCAGCTATCGGTTAGCAGCCGGGCGGGGCGGCGGTATCGGCACTGTCGGCGGGGTGTCGGTGCATGGTTCATGCTCAATCCTCAGATGAAGGTTGCCTGTCCCATGATCGAATTCCGTGCTGCCCGCCGTCCCCGCACCGCCGGATCCCTTGCGGGGGAACGCCCCATCGAGGGCAAACGAATCGTCGTCACCGACGCCTGCTCCGAGATCGGCCGAGAGACCGTGCGACTACTGGGTCTTCACGGTGCCGAGGTAATCCTGGTGGCGCGCAACGGCTCTCAGCTGGTCGAGGAATGCGCCACCATCATCGAGGCCGGGGGCCGCGCCCACTGGTTCCGCTGCGACATCTCCGCCCTCGGCGATGTGGATCAGCTGGTCGAGTGGCTACTCACCGAGTTCGACACCGTCGACGTCCTGGTCAACAACACCGGCCGCCCCACCCGCCGACCGGTGCTGCAATCCCTGGACCGCTTCCGCGACTACCAGCGCATGATGGCCGCCTACTACTTCGGCCCCCTGCGCCTGACCCTCGGCCTGCTGCCCGCCATGCTGGCAGGCGGCTCCGGCCACGTGGTGAATGTCGGCCCCTGGAGTGCCGACACCGGCGCCGCCCCCAATTTCGCCTCCTACGCCAGCGCCCAGGCCGCCTGGACCACCTTCGGCCAATGCGCCGAGGCTGAACTCTCCCCGCGCGGCATCCACGTCACCACGGTCCGGTACCCCGCCTTCACACTCGACTCCAGATCCCCCGCCTACCTCCCCGAGAACCCCTCCCTGGACCCCGCCGAGGCCGCCCGCTGGATCGAAACCGCCATCCGCACCCGCCCGCCGCAAATCCAGCCCCGTTTCCCCCGAGCCCTCCTGGGCCTGACCTCCATGTCCCCGCGGACCACGCGTCTCAAGCACGCCCTGGGTATCTGAGCTCGACCGAAAGTCTCTCGGACTCACACCCCCGCGAGCCCGAAACCCATTCTCCCCCGGCCACATTCCCAACCCATACGCGAACAGCAAAGCGCCCCACCCGGATTCCGAGTGGGGCGCTTCGTGACTTACGTCAGTGCTTTTCCGGGCCGAGGTGGTACTCGAACACCAGGCCGCCGGCGGCGACCAGGATGCAGATCACGCCGAGGCCGATCAGCCAGAACTGGAAGAACGCGAAGCCGAGGGCGGCGATGGAGCCCGCACCGGCCAGCAGGATGGGCCAGAACGAGCCGGGCGAGAAGAAGCCCAGGTCGCCGGCGCCGTCGACGATCTCCGCCTCTTCGTAGTCCTCGGGACGCAGGTCCAGACGACGGGCGACGAAGCGGAAGTAGGTGGCCACGATCAGGGCCAGGCCCGCCGACAGCACGATGGCGGTGGTACCCGCCCACTCGACGCCGGTGCGCGAGCGGCCGGTGAAGTAGCCGTACACGACGGCCACGATCACGAAGAACACCGTGATCAGTTCGAAGATGCGAGCTTCGACCTTCATGTCAGTTCATCCTCACTTGGCGTCGGCGAGTTCGTTACCGCGCGCCTTGCGGTCGGTGTTGAACGGCTTGGTGGAGGTCGCCACCGGCGACTGACCGATGCCGGCCAGCGCCTCGGCGTTGGTCTTGTGGTCCTTGGCCCGCGCGTCCATGTACTTCTGGAAGTCCGCCGGGGACACCACGCGGATCTCGAAGTTCATCATCGAGTGGAAGGTGCCGCACATTTCGGCGCACCGGCCGACGAACGCGCCTTCCTTCTCGATCTTGGTGATCTGGAAGACGTTGTCCGAGTTGTTCTGCTTCGGGTTCGGCATCACGTCGCGCTTGAACAGGAACTCCGGCACCCAGAACGAGTGGATGACGTCCGCGGCGGCCAGCTGGAACTCGATGTTCTTGCCGGACGGCAGGACCAGCACCGGAACCTCGTTGGAGGTGCCGACGGTCTCGACCTTGTCGTAGTGCAGGTACGAGATGTCGTTCGCGGGCAGGCCGTTGTTCGGGCCCGGCTGCGGGTGGCCATCCTTGGTCGCTTCCTTGTAGCGCTCCTTGATGTCCTGGTTCATGTCCTGGCGCTCGGTGTCGACGCCGTCGTAGACCGGGCTGCCGTCCTTGAGGTCGACCTTCTGGTAACCGAACTTCCAGTTCCACTGGAACGCGGTCACGTCGACGACGACGTCCGGGTTGCCGACCTTCTCGTGGACGTAGTTCTGCACCACCACGGTGAAGTAGAACAGCACGGCGATGATCACGAACGGGATCGCCGTGTAGCTCAGCTCCAGCGGCACGTTGTAACCGGTCTGCCGCGGGAACTCCGGGGAGTTCGGCTTCTTGCGGTGGAACGCGATGGTCCAGAAGGTCAGGCCCCACACCAGCACGCCCATCGCGAGGGCGGCGAGCACGGACCAGGTCCACAGCTCGCGCATGCGGGTGGCCTGCGGCGTGATGCCCGAAGGCCAGCCGAACCGAAGCCACGGGTTGTCGATCGAGCAGCCGGAGACGAGCATCGCGGTCATCCCCAAGGACACCGCCAGCCCGGCCCGCCGAAGGATGCGGCCCCGCCGACCCTGGGCGGGTCGTGCCCCTATCGCCTCGCTCGCCTTGTGCGCCACGCTCAACGCCTTCCTGGTCGTCATTCCGACACCGCGTCGCCCGGACTCCCTTCCGCCGGGCGACACATTTTCAGCACAGTTCTGGACCTCGGGGAGGATACGCGCGAACGCGCAACCGACCCTGAGAGTTTCCCAAGTACTACGCAGCGTAGACCAAAGAACGCCCCCCGTTGTGACTGGGTCCCTTTCGACACTCCGGAAAGCTCATATGCAGTGGATACGGCCTCTGGCGGCGGGATCTGCCCGGGTACGGCATACTCGGGCAGTAGGTTTCGCGTCCAGCGTGCCCGTGCGGGTACGCCCCAATCCCTAGACCCCGGAAAGAGGTTCTCGGCGCAGTGTGTGGTCTGCTCGGATTTCTGACAGCTACAACGGCTACTACTCCGGATGGGCGGACGGTCGAAACCACCGCGGCACAGGTGTACGAGGCCCTGCACTGCCAGCGCCATCGTGGCCCCGACGAGCGCGGCACCTGGAACGACGACCGCATGATCTTCGGCTTCAACCGCCTGTCGATCATCGATATCGAGCACTCGCACCAGCCGCTGCGCTGGGGTCCGCCGGAGAACCCCGAGCGGTACGCCATGACCTTCAACGGCGAGATCTACAACTATCTCGAGCTGCGCGCCGAGCTGAAGGAGGCGCACGAGGCGGAGTTCGGCGATGAGCCGATGTTCCGCACCGAGGGCGACGGCGAGGCCATCATGGCCGCCTTCCACTACTGGGGCGCCAAGGCCCCGAGCCGGCTGCGCGGCATGTTCGCCTTCGCCATCTGGGACACCCAGCTGAACAAGCTGTTCCTGGCGCGCGACCCGTTCGGCATCAAGCCGCTGTTCATCGCGACCGGCGCCGGCGGCACCGCCTTCTCCAGCGAGAAGAAGAGCCTGCTGGGCCTGCTTCCGGCGCTGGAGCTTTCCGACGACCTGGACCCGCGCGCGCTCGAGCACTACACGGTGCTGCAGTACGTGCCCGAGGCCGAGACCCTGCACAAGAACGTCCGCCGCCTCGAATCCGGTTGCTACGCCTGGGTCGAGCCGGGCGAGACCCCGCGGGTGACCCGCTACTTCAACCCGCAGTTCCGGGTGCAGAAGTTCGCGGCGGGCTCGGAGGCCAAGCGGTACCGGGAAATCGCGGAGACGCTCGAGGACTCCGTCGCCAAGCACATGCGCGCGGACGTCACCGTCGGCGCGTTCCTGTCCGGCGGCATCGACTCCACCGCCATTGCGGCGCTGGCCATCCGGCACAACCCGAACCTGCTGACCTTCACCTCGGCGTTCGAGCGGCAGGGCTACTCCGAGGCAGACGTGGCGGCCGAGACCGCCGAGGCCATCGGCGCCAAGCACTACATCCGCATGGTCTCCCCGGAGGAGTACGCGGCCGCCATTCCCGAGATCGTCTGGTACCTGGACGAACCCGTGGCCGACCCGGCGCTGGTACCGCTGTACTTCGTGGCCAAGGAGGCCCGCAAGCACGTCAAGGTGGTGCTGTCGGGCGAGGGCTCCGACGAGCTGTTCGGCGGCTACACCATCTACCGGGAACCGCTGTCGCTCAAGCCCTTCGAATTCCTGCCCAAGCCGCTGCGCAAGCTGGCGGGCAAGCTGTCGGACCGGATTCCGGAGGGCACCCGCGGCAAGAGCCTGCTGCACCGCGGCTCGCTCACCCTGGAGGAGCGCTACTACGGCAACGCCCGCAGCTTCAACGACGCCCAATTGCGTTCGGTGCTGCGGGAATTCCGCCCCGAGTGGACCCACCAGGACGTGACCGCCCCCATCTTTGCCATGCAGGGCTACCACTGGGATCCGGTGGCGCGCATGCAGCACCTGGACCTGTTCACCTGGCTGCGCGGCGACATCCTGGTCAAGGCCGACAAGGTGACCATGGCCAACTCCCTGGAACTGCGCGTCCCCTTCCTGGACCCCGAGGTCTTCAAGGTCGCCGAGAAGATCCCGGTCGACCAGAAGATCACCAAGGAAACCACCAAATACGCCCTGCGCCAGGCGCTCACGGACATCGTGCCCCCGCACGTCCTCAACCGCGCCAAGCTCGGGTTCCCGGTCCCCCTGCGCCACTGGCTGCGCGGCCCGGAGCTCTACGACTGGGCCCGCGCCCAGATCACCGAGTCCGGCACCGACCACCTGCTCAACAAGCAGGCCATCCTGGCCATGCTGGAGGCCCACCGCACCGGCCCGGTCGACCACAGCCGCCGCCTCTGGACCCTGATCGTCTTCATGATCTGGCACGGCATCTTCGTCGAGAACCGCATCAAGCCCGAGATCCAGGAACCGACCTACCCGGTCAACCTGTAGTCGTCCTACACGTAATGGCTGCATACCCGTATGGGGGTGCAGCCATTACGTTGTCGGCGCGACGCCTGTCAGGTCGAGTCTTCCGCCGCTCACTGCCAGGCACGCAGTAGATCCTCCGGCCCCCAGTGGGCCGCAACCGGCAAGTCGCGGTGTACCCCGGAGCGCGAAACCGCCACCAAAGGAGTGTCGAACTGCGCGCCGGGCACAGCGAGCACACCGCGCGCGAGGGCATCGTAGTCGTGCCGATCGAATGGTCGATCCTCCAGCCATTTGATCGATCCGATGAAATGCACTGCACCCGCGACGGGTTCGCGATCGGCACCGATCAAATCGAGCTCGGGATTGTTCTGCCGATTCCACCAGCCGCCCACTGCTTCGGTTTCCGGCCATCGGGCATCGGGCAGCAAGCGCAGCAGTGATTCCCGGATCACCGGTTCTACCGCACGGCCACGCCACGTCGTCCACGAACGCTCGATGCGGTCCAACGCCAGATCACCCCGGCCACGCTCGATGAGCGGAATTCCCCGCTCCAGAAAAGCCAGCCAGAATCGCAGATAGGAATCGGCGATTCGATAGCGCTTGTTCTTCGTGTCCGACTTCGTGGACAGCGGCAGATCCGCGGCCACTATTCGCTTGGCCTGCAAGGTATTCAGTAATGGCGTCAACGTTCCGGCCGGCAGCACCCCCGAACTGCCCGCCGCGGAGGCGATGGCACTGAAAGTGCGTTCACCGCTGCCGATCGCCTCCAGCACGGCACGCGAACGCGACGCCTCGGGAAACTCACCCAGCAGCGACAACTCGCCGGCCACCAGCAGCGGCGACAATGGATTCAGCGCTACCTCACGTAGGAAATCCGTGCGGCTCATGCCCGATTGCCAGGACTGAACGATTTCCGGGAATCCACCGGTGATCAACAACGCATCCAGTGCCTCGGCCGCCGGGAGTTCGGTCATGGTCTGCACATCCGCCAGATGCAGTGGCGCAACGGTCATTTTCGCCGCCCGCCCGAAGGATGGGCGGCCGTGCGTCTGCAGCGCTTCCATCACCGCGATGTCGCTGCCAACCAGGACCAGCAGCACCGGCTTGGCCGAAAGGTGCCGATCCCATACCGTCTGCAGTGCTCCCTCGAACTCGGAGTCCCGCTCCACCAACCAGGGCACCTCGTCGAGCACGACAATGCTCGCGGCGTCATCCGGCAATGCGATGGACAGGGTCCGCAACGCCTGGTTCCAATCGCCTGCCGATATCCCCGCGACCAATTCCGCGCCCGGCAGGGGCGACTGTGCCACGGTAGCCACGAAGTCACCTCGTTCGGCGGCCGGGTTTCGCCCCCGCGTTGCCTGGAAGACGAGATATGGCAGACCGGAACGGTCGCAGAACTCCTGCACCAGGCGTGACTTCCCAACCCGCCGTCGGCCGGTCACGACCACGGCACGTCCTCGAGTCGCACCAGTCCCGCCGGTCACAAGTTCCAGCTGCCGCCCCAGCAGATCGAGGTCCGCCACCCGTCCTCTGAACTCCACTCGAGCCTCCTACCCATAGGAGACTTCATCTTACATAGATTCAATCTAAGTTAGATTTAATCTATGTAACTTACATCACCTGAATGTCGGCTGGTCGATACCGGACGGCTCGCGGGCTAATAGGCCAGGAAGCTGTGCCTGTTCCGACGCTCGCCATGGGTGGGATTCGGGTGGTTCGCGTCGACGGTGACGATCGGCCCACCGGTGACGATCAGATCGGCCGAGCTCATTTTGTGCGCTCCTTCGCTGCCGCAGCAGTACGGTAACCACTGGTTAGCCACTATACTTGCAGTTCCACTGCAATAGGGTGTTCGTTTCACCGGAAGTCCTCCTCGCCACCACACCCTCTCGGAAAGGACTCGGTATCAATGGATCTCCCGTCCACTGGCGACGCCCCGCGCGTCAACCGCCGCACGGCCCTCGGACTCGGCGCCGCCGCGCTGGCCGCCCTCGGCCTGACCGCCTGCGGCAAGGCGGGCAGCAGCTCGACCGCGACCAGCACCACCCCGGCCTCCAACGACCCCAGGGCCGTCGCCACCGATGCCTACATCTTCGGGTTTCCGCTGGTCCTCATGGACGTCACCCGCGAAACCGGCGGCCCGGCCAATCAATTCGTGCACCAGAACCCGCCCACGCCGGAGGAGAAGCAGGTGGTCCGGCTCAACCTGGACACCCTCTACTCGCAGGCCTGGCTGGACCTGAGCACCGAGCCGATGGTGGTGCAGGTGCCCGCCATCGAATCCGGTCGATATTGGCTCATGCAGCTCCTGGACGCGTGGACCAACACGGTGCACGATCCGGCCAGCACGAGCCCCCGGCTCGACGACGGGGTTCCCAACCCGCCCTACACCTATCTGGTCACCGGGCCGGGCTGGAAGGGAACGGTGCCCGACGGCATGACCCAGCTGGCCATGCCCACCGACACCAGCTGGTTGCTCGGCCGCATCGAGTACAAGGGCGACAACGACATCAAGCACGTGCGGGCTCTGCAGCAGAAGCTGAAGCTGGCTCCGCTCAGCGACTGGAGCGCCGACCCGAGCGCGGTGCACGGAGGCCCGGGCGCCCAGCTCGCGGGCGGCGGCGTCCCGGCCCAGATGGTGATGAAGATGGACGGCCCCACCTTCTTCACCCGCATGTGCGCGGTGATGGCCCGCAACCCGCCCGCGCCCGATGACGCCGACGCCATGAAGCGGTTCGCCGCCATCGGCATCACCGCCGACGCCACCGCGAGCACCGCGCCCCCGGACATCCTCACCGCGGCCGTCGCCGATGCTCGCAAACAGCTCGCCGCCTACCGGGACCCCCAGGCCCAGCATCAGAACGACTGGACCTTCGATCTCAATATCGGCACGTACGGCACGAACTACATGTTGCGCGCGCAGGTCGCGGCGGTCGGCCTGGGCGCGAATCTGCCCCGGGACGCGGTGTATCCGAGCATCGACACGAAGGCCGAGAGCGGCAGCCGATTCCGGGTGACCTTCGCCAAGGATCAGCTGCCGCCGGTCGGCGCGTTCTGGTCGCTCACGGCCTATGACGAGCAGAGCTACCTGATCCAGAATCCGGCGGGCATCTACTCGGTGGGCCACCTGGTGCCGCTCAAACCCGCCGCCGACGGCACGGTCGAGATCGCCGTGCAGAGCGCCGATCCCGGCGCGGACGTGCCCGACGGGCACTGGCTGCCCATTCCGGAGACCGGCCCGTTCTCCCTCACCCTGCGGCTATACGCGCCGAAAGACGAGGTGCTGAACGGGCAGTGGCAGGTCCCGAAGCTGGAGAAGCTGAGCTGACCGATGTCCCGCCGGGTCGCACGCGTCCTCACCGGCGCAGCACCCGGCGGGCCAGCCAGTTGCCGAGGAACTGAATCCCTTGCACCCCAGCGATAATGATCAGCGTCGCCACCAGCGTGACCTGCCAGTCGAACCGCTGATAGCCGTACACGAGCGCGAAGTCGCCCAGCCCGCCCCCGCCGACCGTCCCGGCCATCGCGGACATATCGACAATGGCGATCACGACGAAGGTGTACCCGAGCACCAAGGGCCCCAACGCTTCCGGAATCAGCAGAGTGAGGATGATCCGCAGCGGCCCCGCCCCCATCGACCGTGCCGCCTCGATCACCCCCGGATCCACGGTCACCAGATTCTGCTCGACAATCCGCGCGATCCCGAACGAAGCCGCCACGATCATCACGAACGCCGCCGCATCCGTCCCGATCGTCGTCCCGATCACCTTCAGCGTCACCGGCCCCAACGCAGCCAGCAAGATGATGAACGGAATCGGCCGCACCACATTCACCAGCACGTTCAACACCAGATTGATCGGCGCATTCGCCAGCAACCCACCTTTCCGCGTCGTATAGAGCGCGGTCCCCAACGCCAGCCCGATCGTGCCGCCGACAACGAACGTGAGCAACACCAGGTAGATCGTGGTGCCAACGGCCTCACTAAGCACAGGCCGCAGCCGATCCCAATCCGTATGCACGGCAGCCAGACTGCTCACAGCGCCGGTCATGCACTCCTCCGATCGCTCTCGGCCTCCACCGCCACCCTGCGAACGGACGTCCCCAACTCGAGGCGCTCGGCGACCTGGCGCACGGCGTCCTCGGGGCCGTCCAGGGCCAGGGTCAGGCTGCCGAAGGTCTTGTCCTGCAAGGTGCTCACGCCGCCGAAGACGATCTCGAAGCTCACACCCTGGGCTGCGGCGGCGGACAGGGCCGGACCGATCCCGTTCTCGTCGTCGACGGCAACGGTCACCAGTCGGCCGGCGCGCCGTTCTCCCAGCCGCTGTAGTTCGTCGGCGGTCGGACGGTTGTGCAGGACCGTCTCGACGAAAGATCGGGTGGGTACGGCGGCGGGTGCCGAGAACACCTCGAACGTGCTGGCCAACTCCACGATTCGGCCCTCGGCCAGCACCGCGACGCGGTCTGCCACCGCGCGGATGACGTCCATTTCGTGGGTGATGACCACGATGGTGACGCCGAGCTCGCGGTTGATCTTCTTCAGCAGTCGCAGCACCTCGCCGGTGGTCTCCGGGTCCAGCGCCGAGGTCGCCTCGTCGGCGAGCAGCAGTGACGGCGAGGTGGCCAGTGCCCGGGCGATGCCGACGCGCTGTTTCTGGCCGCCGGACAACTGGTCCGGGTAGCTGCGCGCCTTGTCCGAAAGTCCCACGAACTCCAGCAGTTCCGCTACGCGCGCCTTCCGCCGCACACGTGGCCAGCCCGCCACTTTCAACGGGTATTCGATATTGCCGGCGGCGGTGCGCGAGCGGAACAGGTTGAACTGCTGGAACACCATGCCGATATCGCGGCGCAGCTGCCGCACCCGCGATTCCGGGACGCCGGTGATGGGGTCTCCGGAGACGAGCACGGTGCCGTCGGTGGGCAACTCGAGGGCGTTGATCAGCCGGACCAGCGTGGACTTGCCCGCGCCGGAATAGCCGATCACACCGAAGATCTCTCCCCGCTCGATGCGCAGGTCGATGCCGTCGAGCGCCGTGTGGCGCTGCTTACCGGTCCGGAAAACCTTGGTGACCGACCGGAATTCGACGGCCGCGACGGCGCTACCGCCGGTCGCGGCCGAATTCTCGCCCGTTACGGCACCGTCGTCGCTCACTTGGTGTCGCGGATGGTCTGCTGCACCCGCGCCAGGATCTGCTCCAGCTCGGGCCCGCTCTTCGTCACTTCGAGCGCGGTGCCCTTGGAATCCTCCTGCACCGACTTCTGTACCTCGGGGCTGTGGAAGATGTCCACCAGCTTCAGGTAGGTGGCATTGCCCTTGTCCGCGGCACGGGTCACGAAGGCATTGATGTACGGCTCGGCGCCGGGATTGCCCGGATCATCCTTGTACAGCGCGGATTTCGGATCGATGCCGGACTTGAGCAGGTAGGTGTTGTTGACGACGGACCCGTCCACCGACTCCAGCGACAGCGCCGTCTGCGCCGCGTCGACCGCGGTCACCTTCACCTTGGACGCACCCTTGTCCACGTCGGCGGGCGTCGGCTGGCGAACGGACCCGTTGATCTTCAGCAGTCCGGCCGCCTGCAGGACGAACAGCGCCCGCGCCTGATTGGTCGGATCGTTCGGAATGGCGATCTCCCCGCCCTGCGGGATCTCGGCCACCGACCTGTGCTTCTTGGAGTACAGCCCCAGCGGCACGATCTGCGTGGCCCCGATCGGCGTCAGATCCTGATTGTTGGCCACGTTGTACTGCCCCAGGAACTGCAAGTGCTGGAACAGATTCACATCGATCTGCTTCTGCGCCAGCGCCGTATTCGGCTGCGAGTAGTCCGAGTAGTGGACGATATTCAGGTTGATGCCCTGTTCCTTGGCCTTGTCCTTGAAGACGTCCCAGTGCGGATCGGACTCGGTGGTGCCCATGCGTACCGTGGTGCCGCCGGAGTCGCCGCTGCTGCCGCAGGCCGTGAGGGTGAGGCTCGCGACGGCTGCTACCAGGACCGGGATCGCCAGTACCCGATGGAATTTCACTCGTGCTCCCGCATGCTTGTACTGCTTCGTGACTGGTGGAAATCGAACCCGGCCATGCAACCGTGCGGGCAATCGCCGGGCAATGATTGCGATCCCGGGGAGCCAAACGCTTCCGGCCGCGCCGACCGCTCGCCTACGGTGCCTGAAATGCGAAAATTCCGCCGTTTCCTGGTGATTCCGGTCCTGTTCGCGCTGGCCCTGACGGCCGCCTGTGGCACGGAACACCACGGCGACGTGGTCCGCATCGGCGTGAACGATCTCTCACAACCGCACTGGGACGTGTTCAAGAGGAAGGCCGCCGCCGCGGGCATCACGGTCGAGTTCACCAATTTCACCGACTACAACCAGCCGAATCCGGCGCTGTCCCAGGGCCGCATCGACCTCAACAAGTTCCAGCACATCCGATATCTGGCCAATTACAACGCCCGCAACAACGACACGCTGGTGCCGATCGGGGCCACGGAGATCTATCCGCTGGGGCTGTATTCGAAGAAGCACAGGTCGGTGTCGGAGATCCCCCAGGGCGGGGAGATCACCCTGAGCAACAATCCCGCCAATCAGGTGCGGCCGCTGCTCAATCTGGCCGCCGCCGGGCTGATCGTGCTGAAGAACGGCGGCTCGTGGGATTCGAAGCTCGAGGATGTCGACAAGTCCGCCTCCAAGGTCCGGCTCACCACCATCGACCCGACACTGACCGCCGCGTCACTGGACAGCGTGGATGCCGCCTACGTCGACGACACCTGGGCGCGGCAGGCGGGGCTGACCAATGATCGGATCATCTACACCGATGACCCGAACCGTCCGGACCTGAAGCAGTACATCAATATCTTCGCCGCGCGGGCCGCCGACAAGGACAACCCGAAGTACTTGCAGCTGACGCAGATCTACCACGACCCGGAGGTGGAGGCGGCGATCAAGGCCGAGGCGGGATTCCAGGGCATTTTCAAGACCAACACCGCGGCTGATCTCCAGGCCACCGCAACCGACCTGGAAGCCAGATTCCGGCAATGACTTTCGACTCGACGACTGCTTCCCGCGAACTCGCCGATGAACTCGTCGCCCGAGCGGGCGTCGACGGCGCGGGTGCAGGAGCCGGGCAGCACGATGTCGCCTGCCGCGAGGAGCACCCCGGTTGCGGCGACCTTGCGCTAGTCGACTGCCCCGCGGTGGGCGCGGGCGAGGCGGGCACGGGCCCCGGCGATGATGGTGATGATCATGACGGTCATGACCTGGAGAGCGGTTAGAGGCAGCCGTTGCTCGGGTGGGATGGGGGCGGCGTATTCGACGGGCGGCGGTGGAGGCGGCAGCGGCGGAACTGGCACCGGCGCAGGAGGAATCGCTGCAGGCGCTGGTACGGGTATCGGTGCGGCTGCGGGCAGAATGGCAGGCGCGGGCGGGATCTGCAGCGGGATACCGGGTCCCGGCGCCATGGGCACCGGCAGCATGAGCATGCAGGTCAGCAGTGCGCTTCCGGTGGCCGCACTGCCCACCGCCACGCTGCCCGCTCCGGCCGAGCCCGGCCCGACCAGCCCGCTGGACCCGGGCACGAAGCCGGGGCCGATCAACCCCGAGCCCATGCTGCTGCCGGTCAGAATGCCCAAACCCAGTGCCGCACTGCCCAGCACAGCGCTGCCCGCACAGGCGGTGAGCACGCTGCCCGAGTTCAGGCCGAGCAGGCCGCCGAGGGTGTTCGGGGCGGCGGCCGGACTCTCCGTGGCCGGTCCGGGTATTGCGAGATCCGCTGTGCGCGGCGCGGTTCCGTCCGATGGTTCGGCGCTGACGGACGGACCGGTTCCGAGCGGGACTCCGGCCACCGGACTCTGCGCCACTCCCGCCGAGCTTCCGGTGGTGGCCCCGCCCTTGCCCGCGCCGTCCTGGCTGCCGGTGTAGCTGCTGCCCGTACCGAGCCCGAGCGCGCTCCCGGTCGACGCGTCGATCGGTGCGGCCCCGGTATCCGGAGCCGCGCTGCCGCTGATGATCTCACCGATCGGCGGGAGCTCCAGTAGTCCGGGATCGGCGGCCGCGACCTGCGGATGAATGGCGAGCAGCGCCGCGGTCAGTGGCACCGCCGTCGCCGCCGCGAATCCTCGTGCTGTTCTTCGAGTTCCGTTCACATTGCCTCCGAAAGCCAAGTGCGGGTAGCTCGGTCGAGCAGATCAGCGCGGATTGCCGCCGCTCGCCACCGGCGTGTCCGAGGCGATGTGCTGGAAGCGGGCCAGGGCCAGTTCGTACGCGTCCTTGGAGACGTGATTGCCGCCCGAGAACGGCTGGTCCAGCTGGTAGATGGCCACGATGACCGCGCCGATCACCACACCGAAGAGTCCGGTCATGAGGATGCTGCGCTTGGTGACCACCACGCCGGAGAAGACCGTGCCGAACAGCAGCATGACGGTCGCGAACCACAGTGCCACATAAAGGAATCCAGGCAGTCGGTATGCCGCATCCAGGCCGCGGTCGTAGCGAGCCTCGGCGATCGAATCCACCGCGGTGAGCGCCTTGTCCTGGGTCGACTTGGCATCGGCGTCGGTGACGGGCGCTGAGGCCACCGCCTGGCGCAGATCGTCCAGCGTCGTCTGCGCGGCCGGGCTCAGCCGCCGCTGCTCGTCCATGACCTTCCACTCGTCGCCGATCACCTGCTTGGTGTAGTCGGTCACCAGCGACTGGATCTGCTTACGATCCTGCGCCGGCATGTCATTGGCGGTTTCGTACACGCTGACCAGCGCCTTGCCCTCGCTGACCGTGTGCTCATGGGAGGTGTCGTACTGCTCCCAGAGGATCACCACCACGAACGCCACGATGGCCGCGAAGAACATATTGACCATGTCCAGCATCATGTGCCCCGCCCCCGCATCGTCGCTGTGCCGCCACGACTTCGGCCGCACCCGATCCCCGACGACGAAGACCCCCACCGCCACCACCGCGAACAACACCAGCACACCCAGCTGCATCAGGATTCCGAGCATTGCACGACTCCATTCCCACCCACGGCAGTTGCGATCATGAGGTATTCGCGGCCACCGGGCGGTCGGATCGCGAAGCGCAAACGAACTGCCACCCTGTTGCGACGAATGCGGCAAATCCACTGCGCGCCTCGACATTTCCCATACCCGGGCGTGTCGCGCTACTCATCGACCGAGCCCAACGGATGCTGCCCGCCGACACCTTCGTCCCGATCCCCGCGCGCTTGGCGCCGGCTGCCGAATTCCCGGCCTATGGCACCGACCTTCAGCCCATGCAGTTGGCGGCGAGGAATCCCGCCGCCGCACCTAGCGGACGAATGACAGCACTGCGGCAGCGACCGTGACGCTCACTTCCAGTGCAGCACCGAGCACGTCACCGTTGAGGCCGCCGAACCGCCGCACACAGTGCCGCACCAGCAGCATCGCCCCCGCCAGGGCCACGACCACGGCCAGTGGCCCCTGCCACGGATTCCCGGTGGCGAACACCGCTGCGAGACACGCGATCCCACCCCAGACCCAACCCAGAACGGGATGCTGCGTCCCCGCAACCAACGCCCCGAATCCTGCACCCGGAGCCGCCTCGATCCCCCTCCGGCAGGCCAGCACAACCGCGACCCGCCCGACAGCGATCGCGACCACCACCGCCAGCCACCGCCCGCCCCCGGCCAGCGCTCCCAGCGAAACCGCCTGAATCCCAATGACGAATACCAACGCCGCCACTCCGAACGGCCCCGCCCCACCACTCTTCATGATCTCCCGAGCCCGCTCCGGCGACCCATAACTCCCCAGCCCATCCATGGTGTCGGCCAGCCCGTCGACATGCATCCCCCGCGTAATCAACGCCAGCCCGGCCACCGCCACAAACCCGGCCAGCAGCCACCCGGCCCCCAATTCACCCAGCCCCCACAGCAATCCGGCGGCCAATCCCCCGAGCAGCACCCCGACCAACGGCGCCCACGCAATCGCCCGCCCCGCCACGGCCCGATCCACCTCGTCCGGCCCCCGCACCGGCAGCACGGTCAACCACGACACCGCCAGCCGAACCCCGTTCACACGATCACCCTGAACCGTTCCCACGCTGCCCATTTCGCAGCTCCCGCCACCCCGGTGCCGGGCACATCGGCGGAGCTGCCGTGTGCGCGCTGGTCGCGGGCGGCGGTATTCGGCCGGGACGTTACGACCGCATGGCGTCGTACCGGGTTGCGCGGCACCGCGTCTCGCGAGGCGGGGCTCGGTGCCGCGAACGGTGGGGAGCTAGGCACTGGAGGCTTCGGCGCCTGTGTCGGCGGTGCTGACTCCGGCGGAGTCGAAGGTCGCCATTTCGCCGAGAGTGGCGACCGCGGCGCGGAGCAGCGGCAGGGCCGCGACCGCGCCGGAGCCTTCGCCCAGGCGCATGCCCATGTCGACCAGGGGCTCGAGGTCCAGGCGCTGGAGGGCGATGGTGTGGGAGGGCTCGCTGGAGCGGTGGCCCGCCACCCACCAGGCGCGGGCGCCCGGGGCCAGTTGGTCGGCGACCACGGCGGCGGCGGTGACCACGACGCCGTCCAGGATGACCGGGGTGCGGCGGGCCGCGGCGCGGGCGAGGAAGCCGGCCATGGCGGCGAAGTCCGCGCCGGATGCGGTGCGCAGCAGGGCAACCGGGTCCTTGACCACCGGGCGGGCCCGCCACATGGCGTCGCGGACGGCGGCGGTCTTGCGGATCCATCCGGCATCGTCGACGCCGGTGCCGCGGCCGACGGCGATCACCGGCTCGGTGTCGGTGACGGCCGCGATCAGTACGGTAGCGGGCGTGGTGTTGCCGATGCCCATGTCACCGGCGATGAGAAGGTCTGCGCCGGAATCGATTTCCTCGTCGGCGATGGTCGCGCCCGCTGTCAGCGCCGCCTGCACCTCGGCCTCGGTCAGCGCGTCCTCACGATCGATGGAACCGCTGGACCGCCGCACCTTGTGCCGCGAGATCTCCGGCGCGGTATCGGAATCCACCGCAATGTCCTCGACCCGGACGGTGGCATCGGCCAGGCGCGCCAGCACGTTCACCGCCGCCCCGCCGTTCAGGAAGTTGGCGACCATCTGCCCGGTCACCTCGCTCGGGTAGGCCGACACCCCGTGCTGCGCCACCCCGTGATCGCCCGCGAAGACCACCACCCGAGCCCGCTCGAACTGCTTGGGCGGGCACACACCCTGGCATGCCGCGACCCAGTTGGCCAGCTTCTCCAGCCGCCCCAGCGCCCCGGCGGGCTTGGTCAGCTGCAACTGCCGCTCCTCGGCGGCCTTCCGCACCCCGGCGTCGGGCCCCTGCACCGGCCCGAACGAAATCCGCACAGGCTTGGTCAGAACCGGGGCACCCGAGACGTCCCCGCCCGCACTCGCCGCAGTCGCGGAACCCGCACCGGCTAGGTCCGCACCGCCGGTCGCGGTATCTGCGCCGACCGATCCAGCCTCCGCGGTAGCGGCCGAAACCGGCTGCACCGCAGCCACATCCGCGTCGGTTTCGTAAGCCTGGGCCGAAGTCACCACTGCGGCGGCAGAATTCGCTGCGGCCGCATCCGCGAGCGCGGCCGCGACGTCCGGCTTGATCCGCATCGGCTGCCCGGCCACCACCAGGAAGACCTCGTCGCAAACCTCCGCGAGCCGCTGGTTCAGCGTGCCGATCTCATCGCGGAACAGACGACCGGAGGCGGTCGCCGGAATGACGCCGAGCCCCACTTCGGGGCTGACGATGATCAGCCGCTGCCCGTATCCGGCCACCGCGCTGACGAGCGCATCGATATCCGGCGCGACGACGCCGCGCGGCGACTCCCAGGCGGCTCGAGCGTCGAGCCGCGCGGTCAGCCAGGTGCCCAGGTCGTCGACCAGGGTGACGGGGGTGGCCTCGGCCAGTGCGGCGACGGCGTCGCCCTCCACGATCGTCCAGTTCGCGGGCCGCCGAGCCCGGTGCGCCGCAATACGTTCGGCGAAGTCGGCGTCGGCCGGATCGGCTACCGCGGTGGCTACGTACCGCACCGCCTCCGACGCGACCAACTGTTCCGCGTAAGCCGACTTCCCGGACCGGGCGCCACCGAGCACCAGGGTCCGCAACGGCCGATCGGTTGTCTGAGCAGTGTGCGACACGTCAGCACGGTATCAACTGCAGCTGTGCTCCGGCCGAGTAGGCACGACGATCACACGCCCGCGGACGGCAGCCTCACCGCCCGCGTCCGGATGCGGCTCAGGAGCTCTGCTCGTTGTGCACGCACATGACCTTCAGGTCCTTGGCGGTATACGACCAGTCCGTGCCCTGCGGGCAGTCCGTTCGATGGTTCACACTCGCGATGATCTTGCCGTCGTGCCGCCCCGAGCAGGGCGCCGGCTTCACATGCGAATCGGGCGAGGTCCCCACCACACAGTCCCCCGCCGCATTCCGCGGATCCTTGCACCCGGCGATCCCACCGGCGATCAGCACCGCCAAGGGCACGGCCGCGATCATCACTCCCCAACGCACGGTTGCGCATCGTAGCCGGAGGCACCGCTTCGGACAGCGCCCGTTTCAGGCACCGCCCAGTCAAGACACGCGGGCGCCGAACCGCCGCCGATACTCGACGGGCGCGATCCCCACCACCCGCTGGAAGTGATGCCGCAGCAGCGCCCCGGACCCGAATCCGCAACGGTGAGCGAGGGATTCGAGATCCAGGTCGGTGTCCTCCAGCAACTGCTTGGCCAGCAGCACCCGCTGCCCGGTCAGCCATTTCACGGGCGTCGTCCCGGTCTCGGCGGCGAAGCGGCGCGCGAATGTGCGCGTCGACATGGCGGTACGCGCGGCCAGCGCTTCGACGGTGTGCGGAAGTTCCAGATGCTCACCCATCCAGTGCAGGGTCTCGCTGAGGCTGTCGGAATCGCAGTCCACCACCGGCCGCTCGATGAACTGCCGCTGCCCGCCATCGCGTTGCGGCGGCACCACCATGCGGCGGGCGATGGCGTTGGCGACACTGCTGCCCAGTTCGCGTCGCACCAGATGCAGGCAGGCGTCGATGCCGGCCGCGGTGCCCGCGCTGGTGATGAGATTGCCCTCGTCCACGTACAGGACATCGGGATCGACGGTAGCCTGCGGAAACTGTTCCGCCAGCAGATCGACATACCGCCAGTGCGTGGTGCACTTGCGCCCGTCGAGCAGTCCGGCCGCGCCGGCGAGGAAGGCCCCCGAGCACACCGTGAGCACCGTGGCCCCGGCCTGCGCGGCGTCCCGCACGGCATCCACCACGCGCTGATCGAAGGGATTGTCCGCGAAGATCGGAAAGGCCGGAATGGCAACCAGATCCGCGTCGAGCAGCTCCTCCAGGCCGTACTCCGGGGTCACGTGAATGCCCGGTGAGCTGGACTTCAGCGGTTTCCCCGGCTCCGCACCGCAGACCCGATAGTCGAAGGCAGGCAGTCCGTCCGCTGTCCGGTCGAGGCCGAAAACCTCACAGACGACGCCGAATTCGAACATGGCGAGGTTGTCATTGAGTACGACGGCGACCTTCGAGAGCATGGTCCGATCCCCTCTGGCCGGATATTTGCGAACAATGTCAGAACAGCCACTGTTGGCAGGAACTTCCCTAGAGAAAACTTACTGCCATGCAAGCACTGTCCGCAATCGTCGCAGCCGGAACCGCCATGGCAGCGCTCGGCACCCTGACGTTCGGCTTCATGGCCGGAGACACCACCGAACCCCTCGATGAGAGCGAGATCCGCGCATGACCACCATCACCTCCGGCCAGTTCCGCACCGCGACCGGCACCCCCGAGGCAGTCACCATGTTCCGCCGCATCGTCGCCCTGCTGGCCGCCGCCGGCCGGGCCGTCCCCTTCCACCGCGAAAACGCCTGGGACATGGCCGGTTCCAGCCAGGTCGTCGACCGCGACCGCGACCGCATGGCGCTCGAGATCCGCGCCCTGTCGACCTACCGCGAACACAACTGACGGGCGGTGAGACACCGCCCGTCAGGGAATCCGTCCAGCACCGTCAGCGCCGACGGCAGCAGCGGCAATCAGACCGCGTCGCCCGGGCTCACCTGCGGCTTCGGGGCACGCATGCGGCGCACCTGCGAGGCGCGCACGAAGGCGTACCAGCCCAGCGAGAACGAGGAATCCGCAGTGTCCGGGTAACGCTCCCGGACCCGCTTGTTCACGATCCGGCCGAGGACGACGCCCTCGATGATCATGAACAGCATCATCACCAGCATGGCCAGCGTGACGATCGCCTGCAGCGCCGGCGACAGGATCATGCTGAGGATCAGCACCAGCGCCAGCGGCATGAACAAGCCGAGCAGATTGCGGCGCGCGTCCACGATGTCGCGAACGTATTTCTTGACCGGACCCTTGTCGCGCGGGAGCAGGAACTGCTCCTCACCGGCGAGCATGCGGGAGCGACGATCGTTCGCATCGGCCTTGTGCTCGGCCGAGGACGCCTTGCGGTCCTCGCGGGTCCCGCGCAGCGCCTTGCGGCGGGCGCGGGCCTCCTTGGCGGTCTTGGGCGCGGGCGCCACCGGACCGCGCCGGCGGCCCTCGGCTTCCCGCCGTGACGGGGTCGGCCGCCCTTTACCCAGGGTGACGGTCTTGTCCTCCACCGCGGCGACGGCATCGGTGCTGGAGCTGTCGGAGGTGGGGGTGGACTCGCCACGGCGCAGGAACTTCACGCCGACCAGGCTATTCGATGACATGTCTGCCGGAAAATCCTGGTCTCCCGGATTGTTGTGTCGCACACCTCACCAGCTATCTGTCAGCGACTGCACAACCTGGGCCGTCCGGGGAATACGCGCCGCGTAGGATAGGGAATAGTCGCCTGCCAGCAGGTGTTGGTAGCCATCGAGCCGTGCGCCTTCACGGGTTGAAAACAGGTCCCCTTAGGAGAGTTCATGACTGTGCAGAACGAGACCACCACTCACGGTGTGACTCTGACCGATGCCGCCGCCTCGAAGGCCAAGGCGCTGCTGGATCAGGAAGGCCGCGACGATCTCGCCCTTCGCATCGCAGTCCAGCCCGGTGGTTGTGCGGGCCTCCGCTACCAGCTCTTCTTCGACGACCGCAGCCTCGACGGCGACCTGGTCGTGGAGTTCGGCGGCGTCAAGCTCGCGGTCGACCGCATGAGCGCCCCCTACGTGCAGGGTGCCTCGATCGACTTCGTCGACACCATCGAGAAGCAGGGTTTCACCATCGACAACCCGAACGCCACCGGCTCCTGCGCCTGCGGCGACAGCTTCAACTGACATACCGTCCGCCAGCGCGGAACGTCCGACACCGGATGTTCCGCGCTGTTGTGTGCGCAGACTCATACGAGATCTGGAATACCCTGTCTCGGACAGAGTAGTTTCGAACTGCGGCCCTGTCGGCCGCGTAATCCACCGCCGGCCCCCGCGTCTGTCATCTCCGTATCCCGGTGCGCAGCCGCACGTCACCGAAGGATCTACCCCGTGACCATCGCCGTGTCCGCTTCCATCGCGACCGATCACCTCATGCGTTTCCCGGGCAAGTTCTCCGATGTGCTGCTGGCCGACCAGCTGCAGCACGTGTCGCTCAGCTTCCTCGTCGATGATCTGGTCATCCGCAGGGGCGGCGTGGCCGGCAACATCAGCTACGCCATGGGCGTGCTGGGCCGCACCCCGCTGCTGGTCGGCGCCGTCGGCCAGGACTGGGGCGAGTACCGGAAGTGGTTGGAGGACAACGGCGTCGACTGCTCGGCCGTGCGCGTCTCCAACGAGGCCCACACCGCGCGCTTCGTCTGCACCACCGACGAGTCCATGGCGCAGATCGCCTCCTTCTACCCGGGCGCCATGACCGAGTCCCGCGAGATCGACATCACCCAGTTGGGCCGCGACCTCGAGCTGGTGCTCGTCGGCGCCGACGACCCGGAAGCCATGCTGCGCCACACCGATCAGTGCCGCGCCGCCGGAATCCGCTTCGCCGCCGACCCCTCCCAGCAGCTGGCGCTGGTGGACGGCGAGACCATCCTGCGCCTCATCGACGGCGCGGACTACCTGTTCACCAATGAGTACGAATGGGGCATCATGCTCCAGAAGACCGGCCTGAGCGAGGCGGAAATCGGTGAGCGCGTGGGCATTCGCGTCACCACCCTGGGCTCCAAGGGCGCCAAGATCGTCGACCGCGACGGCACCGAACTGCACGTCGACGTGGTCCCCGACATCGCCAAGGTCGACCCGACCGGCGTCGGCGACGGCTTCCGCGCGGGCTTCCTCACCGGCCAGTCCGCGGGCCTGTCCCTGGAGCGTTCGGCCCAGCTCGGCTCGCTGGTGGCGGTCCTGGTCCTGGAAACCGTTGGCCCCCAGGACTGGATCCTCGACCACGACGTCGCCATGAAGCGCCTGCGCGAGACGTACGGCCCCGAAGCCGCGGACGAGATCGAAGCCATCCTGCGCTGACCAACCACGACAATTAATGAATCTGCACGCCGATCATGTAATCGGCGTGCAGATTCGTGTCGCGGCAAAAATGTCCGCCCTCTTCACCGTCCTCGGAAGGCGAAGGTCGGCACCGGAGTCTCGAGTGCGACCGGACGTCAGACCCCGAACACCTCGTTGGCAGAGCATGCTGTCGCCGCCCTGACGAGCCATACGTCGAGCTGCTCGATATCGGTGCACGCCCCGACGCGAGCGACGGTCGACTCATCCACGGTGATCCCCCTGCTCCGCAAGACTGCCAGCAGCGCCTTGGCCTCCCCTTTAGCCTCCCCTTTGGCCTGGCCCTCAGCTTCGCCCCGACTGAAGTAACGCCGGGCGAACTCGCTCTTGTACTTGTATGTTCCGGCAGTCATAAGGCTCTCCAAGAAGTGCCGGGCCGCCCGTGGCAGGACAGCCATTACCAGGTCAATGTACATTTCACCGTTCGGCACGTCGACAACGTTGGTGGCCAGCGTGGTCAAAATGGCGTCCCGCTCCGGCGCGTTCCGATGAGCGACGGCCGACAACACCGCGAGCTCCGGATTCTCGGCGGCGATGTGCGCGTCGGTCACGATCGGCACATCCGACGGGCTCATCACTATCGGCGTCAATATGAATCCGGGTGCCACGGAGATCGGACTTCGACACCGCGCAGCCGTGTGCTCATTCGGGCAGAGGACGAGTAGCACCGTGTCGCAACGCAATCGGGCGCGCAGCGTCGTCAGATAGACCGGCCAGCTCCAGCCTTTGTCCGGGTCCGGCCGCAGTTGGACCTCCACCACGGCAGCCAATTGCGGTGTGGAGCCAGTGGCCAGCACGATCACGGCATCCGCGCGGTACTCGGTGGGGTCGATATCGGGGCAGTCACCGGATTCCAGTCGCGCTTGGTCGAATTCGGGTCAGGGGGATATCGGTCACCAGGGGCAGTAGTTCGGCGACGAGTTGCGGGCGGTGCCGGAACAGGTCGATGACGACTTCATGCAGGACCGAGGGCATGGCGGCAGATTAGCAACACCGACCGACAACAAACCCCCTGGTCAAACGGCAATTTCGGACATATTGCCCGGATCCGGATGCCTGGTTCTGGCGGGCGGGCAATACGCTGTCAGGCATGGCCTCCGACCGTTTGTACTTTCGCCAGTTGCTCTCCGGGCGCGACTGGGCCGTGGGCGATCCGATCGCCACGCAGATGCGCAACTTCGCCTACCTGATCGGGGATCGGGACAGCGGTGAATGCGTGGTCGTCGACCCCGCGTACGAGGCGGGGCAGCTGGCCGACATCGCCGAGGCCGACGGCATGCGGCTGACCGGAGTCCTGGCCACCCACCACCACCCCGACCACGTCGGCGGCACCATGATGGGCTTCACCCTGCGCGGGGTGAAGGAGTTGCTGGAGAAGACCGATGTGGCGGTCCACGTCAATGCCGAGGAACTGCCCTGGGTCGCCAATGTCACCGGCATCGCGCCCAGCGAGCTGACCGGCCACGCGCACGGCGACAAGGTCGCGGTCGGCGACTTCGAGATCGAACTCCTGCACACCCCCGGCCACACACCGGGCAGCCAGTGCTTCCTGTTCGAGGACCGGCTGATCGCGGGCGACACCCTCTTCGTCGACGGCTGCGGCCGCACCGACTTCCCCGGCGGCGACTCCGACGCCATGTTCCGCAGCCTGCGCTACCTGGCCGACCTGAAGTCGAACCCGACGGTCTACCCGGGCCACTGGTACTCGGACGAGCCAAGCGCGTCGCTCACCCACATCAAGGAACACAACTACGTCATGCGCCCCCAGACGCTGGAGCAGTGGCACATGTTCATGCCCAGCTGACCGGCTCCTGCGGGCCATGTGCCGCACCTCTGAAATGCCCAGCGCCCGCCCCGAATTCGTTCGGGGCGGGCGCTTTTCGTTCCGCGGGCCGGTCAGGCCATGGTGCGCAGCCAGCCGTGGCTGTCCGCGAAGGTGCCGCGCTGGATGCCGGTGAGGCTCTCGCGCAGCGCCATGGTCACCTCGCCGGGTTCGCCGCTGCCGATGGTGAATTCGCCCTCGGCGGAGCGGACCGAGCCGACCGGGATGACCACGGCGGCGGTGCCGCAACCGAAAACCTCGGTGATCTCACCGGATTCGACGCCGCTCTTCCATTCCTCGACCGAGATCTTCCGCTCCTCGACCTTGTAGCCGGAGTCGGCGGCCAGGGTGATGAGCGAGTCGCGGGTGATGCCGGGGAGCAGCGAGCCGGACAGCTCCGGGGTCACCAGGCGGGCGTCGGAGCCGCTGCCGAAGACGAAGAAGAGATTGTTGGTGCCCATCTCCTCGACGTAGCGGTGCTCGCAGGCGTCCAGCCACACCACCTGGTCGCAGCCCTTCTCGGCGGCCTGCTGCTGGGCCAGCAGCGAGGCAGCGTAGTTGCCCGCCACCTTGGCCTCGCCGGTGCCGCCGGGAGCCGCGCGCACGTACTCGGTGGACAGCCACACCTTGACCGGCTTCAGGCCGCGCGGGAAGTATGCGCCGGCGGGACCGCCGAGCAGCAGGTATTTGTAGGAGGAGGCGGGCTTCACGCCCAGCCCGACCTCGGTGGAGAACATGAACGGCCGCAGGTACAGCGACTCCTCGCCGCCGGCAGCGGGCACCCAGTCCGCGTCCACCTCGAGCAGCTGGCGGATCGATTCGATGAACAGCTCTTCGGGCAGTTGCGCCATCGCCATGCGCGCGGCGGAGCGGCGGAAACGCGCGGCATTGGCATCCACCCGGAAGGTGGCGATACTGCCGTCGGCCTGACGGTAGGCCTTCAGACCTTCGAAGATGGCCTGGCCGTAGTGGAACACCATGGTGGCCGGGTCCATGGCCAGCGAGCCGTAGGGCTCGACGCGGCCGTTGGTCCACTGCCCGTCCACGTAATCCATCGACACCATGTGATCGGTGAAGTAGCGCCCGAACCCCGGCTCCGCGAGAATCTCCTGTCGCCGCTCCGCCGGTAGTGGCGCGGGATGCGGTACACGGGTGAATTGCGCGGCAAGAGTCATGACCGGGAGTCTAATTCCTGCCCTCGACCGGCTGGTGCGGGCTACCCCTGTCCCCCGGGCCGGACGGTTCGGTGACCGGCCGTCGTCCCTGCCCCTGGATAGGGTGGACGGCGTATATCCGGAGCATCCGCTGTCAAAGCCGCCCAATTCGCACCGGCCCCTGGTGATCGCGCTGATCGCAGTGAGCGTGCTGGGCCTGGTCGCCATCCTCGTCGTAGCAGCGATGACGCCCGCGCACACCGTCACCGGAACCGCGCTGCCCGCAGACCAATACGGGCCGCAGGACACCGCGACCCGCACCAAACCGCTGCCAACCACGACTGCGAGCGCACCGAGATCCACCATCGCGTCACTCACGCCGGGATGACAGACGTCCTACTCCATCTCGCGCAATGCCGTGTACGACGTACCGCAGGACTGGACGGTCCCGACACCGACCACCATCGTCGGCTTCGAGGGCGGCGGCGGACGCGTGGTGATGAGCGGTGCCGCGGAACTCTCCCCGAAGGCATGCGACGGCCACCATTCGAAAGCCATCGCGGGCGTGACGGGCCCGAAACTGGGCGACGTGTCCGCCGCGGCCAAGGACGTGGCCGGCAGCTGGGCCACCGTGGCCGGAGCCAACGACGACCGCCCCAACTCCACCTACACGCTGAGCACCGTCGAAACCCTCACGGTGCAGGGCAAACCCGCCGCACACGTGACAGCGACCCTCGCCAACCCGGGCCCGAACGACTGCTCGCACCCGGCCGCCTCGATCGTCCACGCCGTCGCGGTACCCGGCAGGTCATGGTCCTCTACGCCGACCAGGGCACGGACGGCACGGCCACCGACGACACCATCCGGACGATGTTCAACTCCCTCCGCCCTGCCGGACTCGACGCCGCAGCCTGTAAACAGGACAACGACGTCGTCGGCACCTGGTGCGGCTGAGACACAGAGCGGCAGTGCCCTGGTGCGGCCAGGAAATGGTGTGGCCGAGACCAAGTAGTTCAGCTGAGGCGATGGTGCGGCCGGAACTCTGATGTCGCTGGGGCTCTGCTGTGGGCGAGGCTGAAAGTTACTGTCCCAAGCGCAGTTCGAAGGTCATCATGCTGCGCCCCGGACCGTTGTAGTCCTCGACCGGACCGTCGACGGTGAAGCCGAGCGCTCGATGGAAAGCGACGGAGCCGCTGTTTCCGAGCGAAGTGATGGCCCTGATCACGGTCCGGCCATCGGTCTGTGCTGCGGTGGCGAACCGGTCGTACAGCTCACGCGCGAGGCCGGTACCGCGATGGTCTGGGTGCACGCCGACGAAATGGATGTACGCGCAGGCGGGATCGTGCGGAGCGAAGAATCCGATCAGGAAGCCCACCAGCGTGTTCGCGTGTTCGGCGACCAGGCTGGTCGCGGCGAAGTGATCCAGGAAAAGCCTGGGAACCGCCGCCACGACCGACCGGCCCCACCAGTCGTCCACGACGCGCGCGATAGCGTCGTAGTCGCCAGGGGCGGCCGGTCGGATCAGCGGCTCAGCGTCCACTGCAGATCTCTCGATGGCAGGAAACCTGCTCAGGCAGTGCGGGTTTCGACGAACGGGGGGCGGATGACCTCGCAGCGCAGGCGGCGGCCGCGGACGTCGACCTCGACCTCGACGCCGGGCTCGAGGCCCGCGGCGGTGTCGAGCAGGGCCAGGGCGATGCCGACCTTGAGAGAGGGCGAGAAGGTGCCGGAGGTGGTTTCGCCGACCTGGGTGTCACCGCGCATCACGGTCTGGCCCTGCCGGAGCACGCCCCGGTCGATCGCCTTGAGCCCCATCAGGATTCGACGGGGACCGGCCGCCTTCTCGGCCTCCAGGGCCGACTTGCCCCAGAACTCCGGCTTCTTCCAGCCGACGGCCCAGCCGGTGCGGGCCTGCAGCGGCGAAATGTCCAGCGACAGTTCGTGTCCGTGCAGCGGGTAGCCCATCTCGGTGCGCAGGGTGTCGCGCGCGCCGAGTCCGGCGGGCTGGCCGCCGGCGGCCTGCACCTCGCTCACCAGCGCGCGGAAGACGGCCTCGGCGTCGGCCCAGCGGGGCAGCAGCTCGTAGCCGTGCTCGCCGGTGTAGCCGGTGCGGCACACCCGGATCGGGCGGCCGTCCCACTCGGCATCGGCGTAGGCCATGTACTCCATGTCGGTCGGCAGGCCGAGCTTGGCGAGGACCTCCGCCGACCGCGGGCCCTGCACGGCGAAGACCGCGTACCCGCGATGCTCGTCGGTGACGGCGATGCCCTCCGGCGCGACCTTCTGCAGCTCCGCCACGACGGTCGCGGTATTCGCCGCATTCGGCACCAGGAAGATCTCGTCATCGCTCACGTAATAGGCGATGAGGTCGTCGATGACCCCGCCCTCCGGCGTGCAGCACAGCGTGTACTGCGCCTTTCCCGGGCGAATCCGATTCAGGTCATTGGTGAGTGCCGAGTTCACGAAGGCCGCGGCACCCGCACCCTTGACGGTCGCCTTGCCGAGATGGCTGACGTCGAAAAGTCCGACAGTGGTGCGCACCGCCGTGTGCTCCCCGACGGTGCCCGCGTACGAAACCGGCATTTCCCACCCCCCGAACGGAGCGAAGGTAGCGCCCAGCTCGACATGGACGGCGTGGATGGGTCCCTGCAGCAGCTTCTCGTCGGTCACCCGAAGCAGCTTATCGGCCCGCCCGCACCCGAGTGACAGCGGAACCGAAAGGGTGGCCGTCCGGCGTGGTGCCTCGATTCACAGGCCGAGGCTGCGAGTCACACGCCGAGGCTGCGGGCGATTCCGGGCCAGGCGTTGTGAAAGTCGGCCTGCCACGAGGTCCAGTTGTGGCCGCCGCCGGGGAGGTAATCGAACGTCGCCGGGAGGTTCAGGTCTTCGATGCTGGATTGCAGAGCGCGGGTGCAGGTTTCGACGGTGGATTCCAGTGCCGTGCTGGACGCGCCGACTTGGCCGCCACCCGCCGCAGCTGGGTTCGCGCCGGTTCCAGCGGCCAAATAGAGGTCGGTGCCACGGAGTTTCTCGAGGTTGGCCGGGGTGGACGGGTCATTCGCGGTCCAGGCCGGGGAGCCGTCGACACCCCAGATGTTCCAAGGGTTGCCGCCACCGGAGAGAACCGTGGCCTGCAGGTAGCGGCGGCCGGGGTCGGTGCCGGTCTGGGCGCAGCCGCTGAAGGAGCCGACGCTCCGGTAGAGGCCGGGGGCGGATTCGGCGAGGGCGATGGCCGAGGTGGCCGACATCGACACTCCCGCAAGGGCATTGCGGCCGGATGCGCCGAGGGCCGCGTCCATGACGGGCGGGAGTTCCTGGGTGAGGAAGGTGGTCCACTTGTTGCGGCCGAGCATCGGGTCGTCGGACTGCCAGTCCGTGTAGTAGGTGTAGCGGCCGTCGAGGACGTTCACCACATTGACGTTCTGGTCGGCCAGGAAGTCGACCACATCGGTGCGGGTTTCCCAGGAGACCTCGTTGCCATTCCCATCGATGCCATCCTCAGCGCCATTGAGCAGATACACCGTCGGACGCGGCGTGGAATTGTCGGCGGCGCGAATGACCGAGAGTTCGATGACGCGGTTCATCGCGGCCGAATACACGAATACGGTGGATTTGCGATCGTCCCGCTGGACGAGATGGTCGATATGCGAGCCGTCGGCCGCGAATGCGGCACCGGAATTCAGCGGTTCCGCAGCGGACGCGAGCCCCGGCATGACAGCGAAGCCCGCCGCCACCAGGGCGATTCCCGCCGCCACCCACCGACGTCGGCCACCTGCACTCGTCATTTCCGCCTCTAACTCATTCGACCGATTCCCCTCACCTTCTTTACCGAGCCCGTCAAAACCATGCAACAACGCACTTCTCACACCCTGCCCAGACCTCCGGACAACCCGGTCCCAGCACCCACACAGGCCACGAACGCGGCCTCATCCATGACCTCGATCCGGTGCCCCCGCGTCCGCAGCTCAGCGACCCGGCGCGCCTTCGTCGTGGTGAACGCGTCGGGATCGACACCACGAAAGCCGTCACCAATGACCAGCCGGGTCGTGCGCCGAGTGACGTTCCGCGCGGGAGTCGCGCCACATGCCGCGATGGCATCCCACGCTTCCTGGCGGGTCATGGCAGCGAGATCACCTGTGAATACGACGATTTCGCCATACAACGGGTGAGATGGATCGGTGCCCGTCACAGTCGGAAGGACCAATTCCTCACGCCCGAACCAGGATCGGCGCGGAGAGCGTTCGGCAACAGTCGACACAGTCCGCCCCGTAGGCACCGACGCCCGCGACATCCATCCCGCAGATCCCGATGTCTCCATCTCCTGTCCCGCAGATCGCAACGTCTCCATTGACAGCCCCGCAGACCCTGACGTCTCGACGGCCCGCCCCGCAGACCCCGGCGTCTCCATCGCCCAGCCCGCGGGCAGGGGCGTCTCGATTGTCCGGCCTGCGGACTCCGACGGTTGCCTCGCTCTCCGCCTGGACACCGGTATCAGCGTGCCGGCTGCGGACTTTCGCGATGTCCGGTCGGTCCGCAAAGGACGGTCGATCACCATGCGCTCGAGTGCCGCCAGCGAATCGGCTCCGGCTCTGGCGGCCAGGGCGATCACGATGTCGGCTGCGGCGGCGGCATCGGCGGCCGCGTCATGGTGGTTGGTGAAATCGATGCCCAAGGCAGCCGCGACGTGGGGCAGCCGGTAGCTGTCGAGGCTCAGGTGGCGCCGGGCCAGGGCGAGGCTGCAGCTGTAGGACCAGGCGGGTATCCGAATTCCGCTGCGGCCGCAGGCTTCCCGTATCGCACTGCTGTCGAATCCGACATTGTGGGCGATGACGGGAAGCTCGCCGACCAGGCTTTCCACTTCCGGCCAGCGCTGCGCGAACTCCGGCTTGTCGGCGACCATGGCAGCCGAGATCCCGTGCACGCGAATGTTGTGCCAGTTGAAGAAGTCCAGCCCCGAGGGAGGCCGGCACAACCACGACGCGGTCTCCCCGCGCCGCCCGTCCCGCACCACGGTGACGCCGACCGCGCAGATACTGCCCCGTGCGGAATTAGCGGTCTCGACATCGATGGCGGCGAACGACAGTCCCGCCATACTCACCGCACCGCGAGCGGCAACGGCCGTGCAGCCGCCCCGCCGAGGTCCTCCAGAAAAGGCCGGGCGAGCCGTAGCGACTCGAACGCCGCCCACGAATCCGCCAGATCCGCGAGCCCCCGCGCCAGCGTGAGCACCGGCCGAATGTGATCATCGGCCACATCCACCTGAAACTGCGGCAGCGCAACCTCATCCGGCGCCGCGATCACCGGCCACTGCGGCTTGGTGAGCTTCCCACCGCTCGCATCCTGATGCTCAACAAACCGCTGGTCGGCCGATTCGATTGCAGCACGGATGGTTTCGATAGTCGCATCGACATCGACAATCCCGGCAGCCCCGACATTCCGACCGTCCGCTCCCGCCGCAGCGGCCCCAACACCCACCACGTCCGCCAACTGATCACCCTCGCCCACCGTCCCGGCATGCTGAGCGCGAATACCCACCGTGCCAGCAGTCTGGGCGTCGTTACCCACAGCTTCGGAAGCAGGAGCGCCATTGCCTGCCACAACGATCGGATATCCGACCGTGAGGCTCTCGATCTCCGCCGCGCGCGACCGTTCCAGCACCCAAGCGCCCGATAGCCGCGACTCCCCCAGCGCCGCACCCACATTCACATGCCAGATAACCAGCCGCTCCCCAGCCGCACCGAGCACCGCAAGGGTATGAAGGTCGAACGAGGCAGCCATAACGCTCCACGGTCGTGACGGACAGATACCGCGTTACGTTAGAGCATCCCCCCCGACAAACTTCCGCGAACCCACGCGAATCATCAACGGACCCAAACAGTTCCGACCGACCTGGTTTCGGCCACGCGCTCGACCCGCGGTACCGAAGCCCACACCTCGACCCACGCCAAGCCCTCGTCGACCCTGGCCACTACTGGCTGCACCACCTGGTCTTGCAAAAGATCCTGCCCCGCACCAAGAAAACGCCCCGAGCCCAAGGCATGGACGGGATGCGAGACGGCCCAGCAAAGGCTGCGGCGGCGGAATCGCTACGTTTCAATGGTCATGGGAGAGTGCGGGAGTCGAGGAAGTTCCAGAGCTGATCGCGTAGATCCTGGCCGATGGTGCCGGTGGGCCACTGGTGTGTCGTGTTGTATTCAACTCGCCACGCGACGTTCGTTCCGGCGGCGCAGGGCTGATAGTTCGTATGGGTGCCGTAACGGTCGGAGGTGGGGTCTGCTGTCGCTGGGCAGCGGTCACGGCGGATCCAGTCACGGACATTTGCGAGGCCGACCGCGAGGTTGGAGATGGGGTCGAACGCCCCTTGGAATATTCCGACCGCAATAGGGCGGCTCGGTGTGCACGGGGTGCCGACGGCACTGGGTTCGAGAGGGTTGGGATCCGTCGGGTCAGTGCCTTCCCACGAGGTGACAGCGGCGAACAGGTCCGCGGCATCGCAGGCCATCCGCTGAGACATGATCGCTCCATCGGACCAGCCGTCAGCGTAGACGCGGTGGGTGTCGACACACCAGGTCGATTCGATGTCGGTGACAACTTGTTTGAGGAAGGTGACGTCGACAGACCCCTGCTCGAAGTGCCAGGTTTTGTCGAACTCGGTGCCTTGCGGATAGGCGACGATGAAATTGTGAGCCGCTGCGTAGGAACTCCATCCGGTTTCGCGTTCGATGCCTGCCGAGGTGTCGCCGGTGCCGTGCAGGCTGATCAGCAACCCAACCGCCGGGCCTGCCAATCCCTCCGGCACGTTGAGCGTGTAGCTGCGAGCGCCGATCATTCGTGTGACAGTGCCGCCGGTCGGTGTGAGCGTGCAGCCCGCCGCCGAAGCCACCGCAGCGATCGGTCCGGTCGGCATAAGGACGGCAACAATCACCCCAACGGCTGTCAGGAAAGTGCTCAAAACACTGCCGACGCGTAGGGAACTCATCGCCGAACTCCTCCTCGTCAGGGCTGACCGCCCAGCGTTGATCCAATAGGCAAACCCGCGGGTGGTGATGATGACGAAAATATGGCTACGGGCGCGTAGCATCCCCGCCGATCACATGTCGTAGTGGTCGGCGATGGGCATCATGCTTGGGGTTTCCTCTCGGCGGTCCCCTCGAGCTGGGATGATCGCTGTGTCAAGGCAGTTCTCGAAGGGCACTGCGGGGGCAAGTTTCGCATATGGTCACCGCGGAGTCAGCGGTGCTCGATGATCTGGAATTTCGTGTCGCGGGCCGGTCTGGTGCCAATGATGCGGCTGGCCGAGCAGCCCGGACCGGGTGAGTTGCGAGCGAGGAAGCTGGCGACACTGATCGCCCGGACGGGTGTGGGCACGGAAATCATCGATGATGTCGACGTGTCGCGCAGCGGCGGCATGGGCAGGGTGTTCGACCGGGTGTATGCGCCGTCGACGATCGGAACCCTGTTGCGGGAGTTCAGTTTCGGGGTATGGGTATGCCAAGAAGGTCGCGTCCTACGGGCTCACCAGAATTGCGAGCAAACAGGTTCTGCGCAGAGAGCTTTCACCGCCCGCGCGGCCGACCCTCACCCCACTTCCCACGGTGAATCAGCTTGCGAAGACAGCCACCCCCACGATCGCCCGAAGGATCCATGTCCGACTCGCCGCCGAGCGACCGAGCACGGCCGCGCGCTGCGGCCGTGCTGCGGTGACCACCTGCTCGGGGATGGACCCGACGTGTCGAACCTCCGGTCTCGGCCTGTCGTTTCGCCGACCCCCGCTCGAGGTCAGACCAGTTCGGGGACGCGCAAATGCGCCAAGGCCAATTCGAATTCGCGGACGTCGACGGCCTCGACGCGCGCCTGTCGGGCGGCGTCCACGCGCAACGCGGCCGACGCGATCCGGTTGCGTTCCATCGCCTCGGCATTCTCATAGACACTGGACGAGACGGCACGACCCGACGACCTGTTCACCATCAGGCTCGCGCTGCAGAATCCCTCGAGCTGCTGCTCCATACCGGGCAAGGTGTGGTCCCGGTAGACCTCGATGGCGTTGTCGATCCTGCTGGGATCGGTCTTCACCCAGGTGACGCGCGCACATGCGCCTTGCGGCGTCAGATGCGCGCGATGCATGGCCGCGATCTCCCACTCCTCGACCATCGGACTGCCGCCGAATTTCTCTGCCGCGCGATTGCGAATCGGGGTCACCTGCTCGGTGCTCGCCCGCATGGCATCCTCGGATTCCCATGAGGTCGTCACGATGCACCGGCCGGTGTGCCGATCGACGAGCAACGAAAGCCCGATACAGCCGGGGATGCCCTCCAGCGCCGGCATAGCCTCGTCCCGCACATGTGCGATCCCGGATTCGAGAGCGGAAAGTTGCGCCTGAAGCGTGGTAGACCGTGCGAACACGATCCACCTCCTTTCTGCACAGAGGCAGCGCCCGGTGGCGCCACCGGTGTCTCTCACAGTGCCCCCTCCCGATCACCAGGGCAATAGCGGGCCGACCCGCCCGCATCGGGCAGTCTCCCCACTACACACCTTTTCTCGTCCGAGCGCCTCATCGATCGGCCGGGGAATCCCTAGAATCAAGTGATGGCATTCCTCCGGCAATCCGAGGAACTTCCCGATCTCAGCAAGATCGAGGGCCGGGCATCATCGGTTGCCCAGATGCTGGTCGACCGCATCGCCGAGACTCCAGAGGCGGAGGCGTTCCGATTCCCTGATGGCGAGGGCTGGACCAGTGTGTCCTGGAAGCAGTTCGGTGACCGCGTCGACATACTCGCCGCCGGGCTGATTGCACTGGGAATCCAGGCCGAAGAACGGGTCGCGCTTGTGTCGTCCACGCGCTACGAATGGGTGCTCGCCGACTTCGCCGTCATGTGCGCCGGCGCGGCCACTACCACCGTGTACCCCACCACCAACGCACCCGGCGTCGCGTTCATTGTCGCCAACTCGGGCAGCCGTATCGTGGTTGCCGAGGATCAGGCACAGGTCGACAAGCTGATCGAGCATCGCGCCGAGTTGCCCGACGTGCAAAAGGTGGTGATCTTCGATGGCGAGGGCGACGGAGACTGGGTGATCACTCTCGACAACCTCGAGGAGCTCGGATACGGACTGCTCGCCGAATCCCCCGACGCGGTCGCCGACCGCATTCGCGGCATCCGGCCCGCGCACCTGGGCAGCATCATGTACACCTCTGGGACGACCGGCACCCCGAAGGGTGTTCGGCTGCCGCATTCCGCATGGACGTACAGCGCCGCAGCAATCGACGCGTTGAATGTTCTCAGCCCCGACGACCTGAACTTTCTGTGGCTGCCGTTGTCCCACGCTTTCGGCAAGGTGATGTTGGCGCTGTCACCCCTGATCGGCTTTCCGACGGCGATCGATGGCCGGGTCGACAAAATCGTGGACAACCTCGCGATACTGCACCCCACCATTGTGGCGGCCGCCCCTCGCATCTTCGAAAAGGCGCATGCCCGTATCGAGAGCGTGATGGCAGAAGAAGGCGGGATCAAGAAGAAGCTCTTCGACTGGGCGGTCGGGGTCGGCCTGGAGGTCTCGCGTGCCAGGCAGTCAGGCAGGGATCCGTCGTTGCTGGTTTCCTTGCAGCACAAAGTCGCCGACAGGCTGGTGCTTTCCAAAGTCCGTGAACGCTTCGGTGGTCGGCTGAGGTTCTTCGTTTCGGCAGCGGCCCCCTTGGACCGTGATGTCGCGCAGTGGTTCGACGCGATCGGAATCATCGTTCTCGAGGGCTACGGCCTGACCGAGACCGCCGCTGCCTCGTTCATCAACCGACCGGATGCATACCGCTTCGGAACTGTAGGCAAACCATTCCCCGGCACCGAGGTCGAGATCGCCGAGGACGGCGAGATCCTGCTCAGAAGTCCCGGTGTGATGAGTGGCTATCACGACCGCCCGGAGGCCACCGCCGAGGCTTTGGACGCGGACGGCTGGTTCCGCACCGGCGACATCGGCGAGATCGACGCAGAAGGATTCCTGCACATCACCGACCGCAAGAAGGACTTGTTCAAGACCTCGCAGGGCAAGTACGTCGCACCCTCCGCGATTGCCGCCACGTTCAAGGGAATGTGTCCGTACGCAGCGGAATTCATCGTCTACGGAGAGACACGACCTTATTGCGTCGCATTGGTCGGCCTCGACACCCAGAGCATCACCGAATGGGCCGGCAAGCACGGTCTGGCAGACAAACCGCTCGCCGAAATCGCGCGGGACAGGAAGACCCACGACGTGATCGAGGCCTACGTCGCCCACCTCAACACCCAACTCAATCGCTGGGAACAGATCAAGAAGTTCGACATCATCGACCACGAATTGTCCGTCGAGACCGGTGATCTCACACCGAGTATGAAACTGCGCCGCAAAATAGTCATCGAGAACCTCGCCGACAGCATCGACGCCCTCTATGTCTGAAGTCGATCGATGACTTTCGATTCGAGCTGGCCGTGGGTGGCGAGTTGACCATCTCGTCGAAGACGGGTCGGTGCCGCTGTGGTGAGCGGAGACGCTGGACCGTGGACTTGTTTCGGCTCTGGGCGCGAGTTCGGCTCAGCCCCAGCGGATCTCGAGCATGTCGTCGGATCCGCGGTCGATATGGGTGTGGAACCGGCGGCTGATGCGGGTGAGCGTCTTACCCAGCCAATCGGCGTCGGCCTGGGAAGCATGTTCGAGCCGCATGCGGCGTATCCGCATGGGCAGCATCCGGATTCCGGTCGGCTGCCCGCCGGGCTCGACCGAAACCAGGTAGAGCAGCCGCAGTTCGGGACGGTAGGACTCATATCCGGGGATGCCTTCGTAGTCGTCGATGACATCACCGCAGCCATAGAAAATCGGTCTGCCGTGGTAGATCTCGATGGGGCGAGGATGGTGCGATGAATGCCCATGCACGATGTCGACGCCGGCGTCGATGAGCCGTTGTGCGAACTGGATTTCGCTCCGCCCGATCCCGTAGCCCCAGTTCGGGCCCCAATGCACGGACACGATCAGAGTATCGCCGGGACGCTTGTGCACCAACGCTTGCGCCGCGACATGGTCGGCGACACCACGGCCCAACGGATCACCGGGCAGCCACACTCCCGGCCGATCGTGTTGCGCGGCCCACGCCAGCGGCACGCCGCTGCTGGTGCTGGCGACCGAGACGATGACCACCCGCAGCCCAGTGACCGGCTCGACCACCACCGGGCGGCAGGCCGCGTCGATGCTCGTTCCCGCCCCGGCTGTGCCGATGCTCGCCGCGTTGAGCGCGTCGAGCGTGTCGCGCAAACCGCTGTTTCCGAAATCGAGGACGTGGTTGTTCGCCAACGCGCAGGCGTCGGGCCGAAACGCTTTCAGCGTCGCGATATTGGCTGGGTTCATCCGATAATGGATGCCCTTGGCGGGCGCAAATTCGCCGTCGATGGTGATCGAAGTTTCGAGGTTTATCAGCCGGACCTCGGGTGCCAATTGGTCGAGCATCGGCCCGACGTCGCCCCACGGCCAGTCGAAGTCGACCGGGTACGGTATCGGCCCGTTCGTCTTCTCGGCCAACTCGACGTAGCGGCGGGCGTCCTCGACCCACGGTTCGTACAACATCGGATCACCCGGATGCGGCTGGATCTGGTCGACGCCGCGACCGAGCATCACATCACCGCCCAGCAGCACGGTGACCGGACTCTGTTGCGGTGGACTGCTCTTGTGCGTCATCATTTATCGATCGATTCACCACTTCAGGGTTTGCCCGGCTTGATCAATGATTCACGGCCCCAACCAGATTCGCTCGGGCCGAAGGTCCCCGACTCAGCGACCGAATGTTATCTGACCGTTCACGACCGACTCGAAAGCTGGCCGCGGTAATTCTCTTCCGCTGAGTTGCAGGGCGTGAGCAGTCCGTAATGGCCATTGTAGCGGCGGGGATACCGTTCCGATGACCTTCGCTTCTGGGCGAGGTCGGGGCAGAAGCGCAGAATCTATGTATCGCACGAATTGATTCGCTCAGGCAGAGGTTCGGACGACAGTGTGGTCGACCGACAAGATGAGATTCCCCCAATGGCGCGGGAACGCAGCAGAATGATCCCACCGACGAGCTGTGTTTATTGCGACCTCATCGCCATCGCCACCTGAATAGCGGAGGCTTATCGGGCCGCATGAGTGGAAGGCATCGTTATGAAGGTCCGAAGTGATTCGTTCGACGATAATGCGCGCATTCCGGCCACGTTCGCCTACGGCGTACCGGATGCCGTGCACCATGTCCGGGCGGGCGCCAATCGCAACCCGCATCTGGCGTGGGACGAGGTGCCGGCGGGAACACGATCGTTCGCGGTCGTGTGCTGCGACATCGACGTACCCCGCACCGGCTCGGACGCGAACATCGAGGGGCGAACGGTGCCGGAGGAGTTGCCGCGCAACGACTTCTACCATTTGGTGCTGTTCGATATCCCAGCCGACGTGCGGCAGATCCCCGCAGGCAGCCTCCAGACCACACATGGCAGGCCGGGTCCGGCTACACCCCATAATGCGCGGTACGGCCTCAACGACTTCAGCAGTGCGAAAATGGATCACTACGGCTACGACGGCCCCTGCCCGCCCTGGAACGACCAGCGCATCCATCACTATGTGTTCACCGTCTGCGCCCTGGATGTCGAACGGCTGCCGCTGCGACGGGAAGTGACCGGAAAACAGCTGCGCCAAGCGATGATCGGCCACGTCCTGGGGCAAGCCGACCTCGTCGGCACCTACACGCTCAACTCTGCCCTGAGCCCGAACTGAGCCACCCGAGCGCATGGCACGCCGGGGCGACCGCCGGTTCCAAGGGCGGGCGGGAGGATCGTGTCGCCCAAGGCCCCGGACCTTGCCAGCGAAGGTGCTCGATTCTGAGCTCGGTTTTCCGGCGTTGTGATGGCTGATCAGGGCAGCTGAATCTTATGCTCGTGGTTCGCGACAGCTTCCTGGAGCCGGAACCGCGACAGTGTATGCGGCCCGCACTCGCAGGAAGCGGGCAACGCGTCATCGACAAAGCCATCACCGGCAAGCAGGTCCGTAAACCGGGTGCCATGCCCGTGAGCGCTGTGCGCAGCATCGACGAAATCACGCGATCCATGCGCGTGCGGCCCGGTCGCCGACTGATACACCGCGCCGGCCGGCGTATCGAACACCGCCGCCACGCGGTGACCACAACCGCACCGCACCTGCGTCAACGTATGCCCCGCCCGGTCCGTCAGCGAGTCCAGCGTGTGCTGGGCCAGCTGGCGTCGTTCCGGCGCGGTCAGATTCGAGACATTTGTCATCAATCCACGATCACTCCTCTAGGTCTCAGCAGCAAGGCCCAAATGCCCAAGAGAAAGGAGGATCGGCCCGCTTTTCCCA
This sequence comes from Nocardia sp. NPDC059229, assembly GCF_042754165.1. NCBI lineage: Bacteria > Bacillati > Actinomycetota > Actinomycetes > Mycobacteriales > Nocardiaceae > Nocardia > Nocardia sp. NPDC059229. Next base: position 21,470 of record NZ_JBHZAK010000026.1, on the reverse strand, counting down.
TGTGACGTCGCTTGCTCCGAACCACGTCTGCTCGAGAGCCCCTTCGTCAAAGAGATCAACTGGGCCCTGGCCCGCCAGTTCGGCTACGACAAAGACTCGAAGTAGGCCATCCACGCCGACGTCTTTCGGTCGCGGCTGGTCAGCCCGCCGCCTCCCACTGCTCACCGTCCCCGATGGATCGGGCCTTCATCACCAACGCGGAGGAGCCGCAAAGTAGATTAAGGGCGGCGCTAGCTACGTTTCATATCTATAAAGTAAGCTAACCGCAGAGTTGGTCGACCTTACTCGAAGGAGACCGCGTGAACTGGCCACCACACCGGAGCGAAGAGCGGGTCTGGAACCCGCGCCAGCGTCACGGCTCGCGGGCGGATCGAACCCTTGATCGGATCACGGTCGCGATTCCGCCCCGAATAGGCCAGCTCGACTACGATCCGACCGGGCCCGTTGCTCGTGCCCACGAAGCGGCGTTGATTGCGATAGCCCGCCTCGAGGCCGGGTTCGGCGAGCACCTCGTGCCACTTGCCGACTTCCTGCTGCGCGGTGAGTCTGTCGCGTCCTCGAAGATCGAACATATCGATGCGGGCTGGCGAGCCTTCGGCAAAGCTGTCGCCGGAGGTAAGGCCAGCGACGATGCGAAGTCGCAATTGGCGGCAGTCAAGGCCCTGATCGCGATGGTCGATGCGGCCAGCACGGGCAGCATCGGGCTGGATGACCTACTCGAAGCACATCGGTTACTGATGGCCATCGACTACTACACCGCCCGCGATGCGGGGCAGCTGCGGGATGTGCAGAACTGGATCGGCGGCAGCGACTACACGCCGATCAACGCCGCGCATGTCCCTCCACCCCCCGAACTGGTCGCCGAGTTGATCGCCGATCTGCTGGTCTTCGTCAACCGAGACGATCTGCCGATCCTGGCGCAAGCCGCCATCGCGCACGCCCAGTTCGAGTCCATCCACCCGTTCACCGATGGGAACGGGCGCATCGGACGGGCGCTGATCAGTGCCGTGCTGCGCCGCCGCGGCCTCACCCGCCGAGTGACCGTACCGCTGGCGTCGGTCATGCTGGCGGACACCGGCCGATACTTCATGCACCTCAACCGATTTCGCAATGGCGACGTCGACACATTCGTCGAGTACCTGGCAGTCGGCGCGATCCACGCCAGCGAGGCCGCACAGGAGTCAGCCATGGCTCTCGCCGACCTGCCGAGACGCTGGCGAGACATCGCCCGCCCGCGAGCAAACTCGGCGGAGGAAACCCTCCTCGCAGCACTACTCGAAACCCCGATCCTCAACGCCGACACCGCACAACGCATCGCCGGCACCACCGACGCCAGCACCTACCGGGCACTGGGACGATTGACCGATGCGGGGATTCTCGAGCTCCTCTCGGAGAGCAAACGCAACCGCATCTGGGCCGCGACCGACGTGCTCGGGGAGCTGGACGCGCTTAGCGCGGCCATCGGCCGGCGCACGATCGAGCACATTTGAGTCAGCTGGCGCACGGGTCGATGTGACGATGAGCGGCGAGTTGCAGGACTGAAGCCCTGCCCTTATGGGCCGGTCGAATTCCCTAGCCTCCACCGCTCCGGCGAGCGCCTCCCAATCCCTCTCCGAGAACACCAGTTCCGGTTCACCGGCGATACGAACCGACCGGGCCTGCGCCAACTCGTCCAGGATCCTGCAACCGCAACGACTCGATGTTCTCCGGGGCCAGCACCCGGACGAAACCCGTGCCTACGACAGCGCGACCGCGTCCTCGACGATCCGGCGCGCGACCTCGAAGCGGACCCGCACGCGTTTCGGGTCGGCGGTAGAGGCGCTGATCGCGGCGATGTATTCGTTGTTCTTCGCCATGGCCGCGCGAGCCTCGGCGACGATTCGGGGCCGAGCGCGCTCGAGCTGGTCGGGGTGGTAGGCGGACAGAACGACACCCCAGCTCTCCAGCAGCGCCCGGTTGATCGGTGAGCGCCGATCGTTGCCGGCGGGCCAGCGCCGGAAGGCATAGTCGCCGAAGATGATTCGCGCGTTGATCATGCCGCGTTCGAAGGCGGCGAACCAGGATTCGAGGTGAGCGTCGGAGATCTGGCCGACGTCATCGATGAGTTCAGTGGTGGCGTCGAGCAGGCTCTCCAATGACCCGTAGGAGTCGTACTCCTGCAGATCCGGAAGGGTGTAGAAGGCCAGGAAACGCAGCACGGCCTCGCGGTCGTTCATTCGGACGTGATTGCGCAACACGCCGCCGGTCGCCGCGTGGAAGACCTCGGCGGAGGCACACCGTTTGAGCAGGTTCCGACTGCGCGCGCTGCTCATGCAATGCCGGATCTCCATGGCGTTCAACGGCTCTCCACCGGTGTTGATGCGCTTGAAGATGTCGTACTTGACGCGGTTGGGCGTGGACGGCTCGATCACGTGCACCACGATCTGGGCGTTGTGAAGGCGGCGGCGCAGTGGCGGATCCAGTTCCGCGAAGGTCTTCTCGCGCTCGCCATCCAGGTATTCGAGCTCGTCGAGAGCGAAACCGCCCTTCACGAACTCGTGCACCGTGGACAGCCGTTGCAGGCCGTCCACCACGCGGAACATCCCCCCGCGGTCCTCGGCGAAATAGAAGGCCGGCAAGGGAATCTGCAGCAGCAGGCTCTCGATGAGCCTGGATTTCTGGCGGCCCTTCCACACTCGGTTGCGTTGAAAGTCGGGGGCCAGTTCGAGATCGCCGTCGTCGATCATGTCGAGAACATTGCGCAGGGAGAACGTGCGGGTGGAGATCCGAATCTGTTCGGGATCCCAGGGTGCCGCCGGGCGGCCTCCGAACGGGTGGTCGTCCCGCTCGATCTCGACGCCGGTCGGCTCACCGTAGAAGACTTCCTCCACCACGGCTGCGGCCTGATCGCGGAAGGTCACGGTGGTGTCGGCCGGTGATGTCGCGATTGCCGGTGCGCTGGAACGGAAGTAGTGGTCGAAGACGCTGGTGGTGCGGGAGTCCAGCTCGGCCGCAGCGAGCCCGGCGAATGCCGCGACGTCGCTCATGGCGGGCAGCCACCGGTTCTCCATCACCGCCCCCAGACGGTGCGCGAATTGCTGGCGCCGCTCGGCCTCGTCGAGGAACGGCGGCAGGAAGCAGCCGAAGATCAGCCGTAGCGATGGGCCACCCAGACCGAGGAAATACAACCAGTAGGGAAACTCATCGTCGAGCCGTCGTACGAACTGACGGACCGGTTCCATCTCGAACAGTTCGGTCGGGATGTGCTCGTAACCTTCGATGACCAGTTCGACTGCGCCCATGAAAATTCGGGCGCGCTCCGGCGAAACGAAGCACGAGTTGAGGGCCTCGAGGGCGGGCCCCAGGTCCCCCCTTTCGATGTCCTCGCGGGGTATCACGACAACCAGCTGATCGGGAGAGAACACCAAGCTTCCTTATGGTTCGAGTGGTCCGCCGAACCACCCTACCGAGGCGGCCGCGCACACGGATGCGTCCGACAACCGCTGACCGGAAAACACCAGCTCGAGCATCTTCCCGCTGAATCGGTCACTGTATCGGTCGCCCCGTCGGCGCCTTCGCAAATAGTGCCGGGCAGTTGGTCTCGACAACTTGACATGAGAGTCCGCGAACCTCCGAAACTCCACCCTTTCGACCTGATCATCGGGGACAATTGCCCCGCAGCCACGGCGAGGGGGAAGGCTCTACGGCGCTGATCGCACGCTATCAACCAGGAGCAATCGGCCGACCGTTCGTGAACCGGGACAGAGTGCTTGCTCGCTTCGACCGGCTACTTGCTGAAGCATCGGACACTCCAAAAGTATTGCTGCTCACCGGAGTCGGTGGCATCGGAAAATCGCGATTGCTGGCAGAACTGCGCAGACGAGCCTCGGACGCGCACCCCACCGCGACTGTCGACTTCCAAGTGCCGAGCCACCGGCAGTCGATCGAGGCACTTGCCGTGCTGCGATCCCAATACGGTTCCCGGAAGATCAAGTTCCACCGATTCGACATCGCCTACACAGTGCTCTGGCAGCGGTTGCACCCGCATCTGCGCGTGAGCTTCGAATCGATGACGTTCGCGGCGTGCTTGCCGGTGCGCTCTCACAGCCGACGTCGGATCGTCGGGCTCCCAGCTCCTCACCGCCTCCGCACGAACGCCGGGTCAGATGATCAGATCATCTCGGTGTCGTCAGAGCTCGGCCACGTGTCGAGCTTGGAGGGAACATGCAGGTGGTGACTCCCGCGGCGAGCCAGTATCGCCAGTCCCTTCAGCCGCGCCGCCTGCTCACCAGATTTTCTGGTGAGAAACGATCCGCCTCCGACGACGAACACGTTGCCCACCGGTGCCCATACTACTATTCCGGTGACCTCGAATATGCCGTACGGCGACTGCTCGAACGTTGCGCGGACCAGATCCCCATGAGCCATTACATCATTCGTGATCGGTCCGGCCACCTCAGCGGTGTTCCCGGCGTCGCGGACGGTGATCCCGAGGGTGAGTGCACGAAGTGCAGCCACCGGCTGGCGCGGCTTACCTGGCCGCGATCCGCTGTCAAGCGGTTGCCCGCCGACCAAGTAGCTGCCAGTGACAGACAACACCGCGATACCTTCGATCAGGCAGATTCCGTACTCGTCGGACTTGAACGTCGCGCTGACGTGCATGCCGCTCTTGAGGTCTCCCAGAGCCGCTACCAAACCCTGTACGTCTCGTCGACGGCTGACATCCAGTTTGCGCCAACTATCCACTACGTTCCCCCCATTGATGAAAAATAGACGGTCGCAACGGTGTTCACCCGATTCGACCAGACGGCTCAACCTATCAGTTCTTCAATCTCGTTTTAGCTGTATCGATTCAGCCGCCCACGGTCCACATGAGGAATTGTTTCGCCGTGAAGATCGGCTTGCCGTATGCGATCGCCGTCTTGGCCTTTCCCGACTGCGATCCTGCCTCTGCGGTGATCAGGGCATCACATTTGCTCTTGGTGACAGTCTTCACCGGTACGAGTCCACGCGCTGCGGCAAGGCTTTCCATCTCGCTTCGGGTCCGCTCGTTCCCCTCCTCGTCGATGCATTCTCCGGTAAAGCAGACTCGAACACCCGCGACGAGAACGGTATTGATGTCCTGTTTGATGACATCGAAGTCGGGGGCGACGATGCTGTGTCCGAGGCGGACCTCAAGTTCACAGACAAGCCTGTAGGTTCGGTCGTCCATATGGACCTGCTGGGCTTTGGTGCGCAGATACTCTGCCAGGACCTGCTCGGGAGTCGAGGAGGAGCAGACAAGACCACCGGCCTGAAAACAATCCGCGCCGAAACCTCGTGAGAGGAGGTATCCAGTTCGGGGTTCCGCCGGGGGAAAGACGTCGGCGGCACTCGTATCCGCCAGCGAGCGCCTCGAAATATCCTGCACGGCGTGGGCTCGGTCGAGGGCCCGAAAGGCGTTGAGCCGCCGCCAGTCCAACTCCGACAGGTTCGAGCTGTCGAGCTCGATACCGAGCGGCATGGGGGCGACATAGCCGTTGCGCTTGAGCTCGTAGTCGAGGTATCCGAGGTGTAGGTCGATATCGAGGCCGATCGGAGTTCGCCCGGCCAAGTGAGGAGCCATCGCAGCCCATGCCTCGACTAGCAAAGGCGCGAGCTGCACATCGCCCGCGGTGATTCCGTAGGCACTGCGGGCGTCACCGAGATCGCGGGTGGGGTTGATCAACGACGTGATCTCGGTGCCGTCGTCAGTCACCAGCGCGATCTCCACCGGCCGCGGCTTCCACGCCCGCCCTTCATCACCAACGGTGCAGATACCGAGATACACATTCCCGCGCGGCCGCCCTTCGGGTCTACCTGACCGAAGAAACCGGCGAATTCGCTGATCCACCTTGAGGTCTCGGGGTTGAACCGCACGCCGCAGCACCAAGCCGTCCATTGATGTGCATCGGCTGAGCGCCACATACAGCTGCCCGTCGGCGAAAGTCCCTCCGCTGAGGTCCACTACGAGACGGTCCAGCGTCTGGCCCTGACTCTTGTGGATCGTGATGGCCCACGCCAGGCGGAACGGCAACTGGGTATACGTTCCGATCACCTCATGGCGGAGAGCCCCGCTCTCGAAGACCGGCCGAGTGACCTCCCAGACGTGCGAGCCCACCTCAACCTCGCCGCCGTCAGGAAGTTCGACCGTGACGACCGGATCGCCGCGGTCGACGCGGCACCCCGTGATCCGCCCGATGGTTCCGTTCACCCATCGATCGCCCGAGTCATTGGTCAGGAGCATGATCTGCGCCCCGACCTTATACGCGAGGTCGTCGTCGGTCGGGCTGTCGAATCCGTCCAAATCGCCTGTCGCCGTGGCTCTATGGTGTGACGCAAAGCCGGGGAGTCGGTCGAGCATCTCCCGGTTCCGGGCGCTCGCTATGCGATTGGTCGTAGTCAAAGTCAGCCAGAACTCGTCAACCGGGGGCCGGAATGTTTCATCGGTTCGCGAGTTCAGTTCCGTTCGAGCCCCGTCCAGCAGAGCTCCCTCACGCACAGCGTTGAGGATATCGACGAGCCGCGAGTCGCCAATCTGGCGGAAGACGGTGGTGAGCTCGACCGTAGGGAAGTGCTTGCGACTGTAGTTGTCAGCGGAAAAGAAGTACGGAGTGGCGTACCTCGTATGGAAGTACTCCTTCTCGCCCTCGGTCACCACCGGCGGCAGCTGGAACAGATCGCCGACTAGCACCAACTGGACCCCACCAAAGCGGGTTCCGGGCTTGGGCCCGAACCGTTCCAACGCGGCAGCCAGGCAGTCGAACAGGTCGGCCCGCACCATCGATGCCTCGTCGATGATCAGCGTATCGAGCTTGCGCAGGATGGGAGTGAACCGACCCGGAGAGTAGCTGCCCGACCGGACATTCTCGGGCGTGGTTGTCGGTCGAAACGCGAACAGCCGGTGGATCGTGTAACCCTCGACATTGAGAGCAGCGATACCCGTGGGTGCAGCCACGACCACGTTCCTGGTCGTAATCGCGAGGAACCGGCGAATCAGGGTGGACTTGCCAGTACCCGCCCTACCGGTGAGGAAAAGGTTCTCGCCCCGCTCCAAGCGCGACAGCGCATCCTTGAACTCGCCGGTAAGCGTGAGACCGGCGGTACCCTCGACGACCAATCAATGCCCCCAATTCCTTCCACGGAGCCCATCGCAGACTGATCTCTCCAGCCAGCCCGCCGGCTACACCCGCATGATGCTCGAATATCCGTACAGATCAGTATGTTTCGTCGTGCCATCGAGCCACGGAAGTAAAGGCGGGCGATTCCGAGGCTGGTGGCCGATCCATTGCCGCCAGTAGGACTATGCCATCGTCTAGTAGGCATCAATCCTGGCCTGAATCGGTCAGCCTATCGGTCAAGCATTCACGAACGCCCTTGAGGCGCACTGCAACGCGTACCGTCCGCCGTGCGGAGTTGTTGCGGCGATCTACATCTGAGCAGTGCCACCATGCGAGGGAGCACTGGACATGGATCTCCGCCTTCAGCTCTCACACCGTCGCCATCACTCCTACATGACCGAGTGACAGACACGGCTACCGGACATTTCGGGCAATGCTCCAACCGCAGTAACACCGACCCACACGCACTCCGATCCCACGCACACACACCATCGACTGTCACGGGAGAGCCATGCTCGGCTTCGCAATTGTCGATCGCCAACCAGCCGCCTACGCCACCGCTGTCTGGCTGACCAGCCGCACCGGAAGCACCAGCGTGAACAACACCAACGCGGTAGTCATCTCACACGGCGATCCCGACTACGACACGAAGGTCCGCGCGCTTACGGCAGGCCGATCGGTCGTGCTCACCACCGACACCGTGCCGCCCGTCAGCTTCGCGCACGCCGTCCACGTCGACGCGTTCGACGAACTGGTCAAGCGGACCGCGATCCACCAGGACCGCATCTGCGAGGCGATCAGCGAGTACAACTCTCGCAACCGCAAAGACCTTGTAATCCCGAGCTTTCTGCCAGCACCAATACTCACCTCACCGAAAGGGGACGAACCGCAGTATCGCGCTCTGGCAGTAGCCGACTACATCGGCCAAGCGTGGGCGGCGTGGCTGTTCACCGAAGAGCAACGGCACCGCCGTACAACAGCACCCAAAACGGGCGAAAGCCCATGGATCATGCCGACGGAACTGAATAGCCAGACCATCGCGGTCCTCCCCGATGAGTTCGTGGACCGCGTCCGGCCGGAACCGGTGGGCTGATGTTCAACTACACAGCCATCGACTTCGAGACCGCGAACTCGTATCGGGGATCGCCTTGCGCAGTCGGTCTCGTCCGTGTCCGAGACGGAATCGTGGTGGACGAACGCAGCTCGCTGATCCGTCCCCCGGAGGGGGTCGACTACTTCGACACGTTCAACACTGCGCTGCATCACATCAGCGAGGAAGCCGTCGCGGATTCGCCAAGGTGGGAGGAGATCCTGCCGGCGCTTATCGACTACATCGGCGACGACGTCATTGTTGCCCACAATGCGGGATTCGATATCGGCGTCATCCGATATGCCTGCGCGGTCGACCAAATCGACTGGCCGGGCCTACGATTCCTGTGCACGATGGTTCTGTCTCGCCGAGCCCTGTCACTGCCTTCGTATCGGCTTCCGGCTTCCGTACGTTCTGGAGTCACTCGGCGGGTCGATCGACAACCATCACGATCCACTTGCGGACGCCAGAGCCGTGGTGGATGTGGTTCGCGGGCTGGCCCGAAAGCAAAACGCTGATGACCTTGACGAGTTGGCCGGTTCGGTCGGCGTGCGCATCGGCACGATGGCCCCCGGCATTTACAAAGGCAGCGTTGCGATTTCCGGAGCCACCGGATCCCGACTTGTCCAACCTGAACTCGACCCGAACGCAGACCCAGAGGGCTACCTTTACGGCAGAGTCGTCGTTTTCACCGGCCAACTGATGTCCATGACCCGGCAGATCGCCTGGCAGGAGTGCGCTCGAATCGGCGCGCTGGCCAACAAAGGTGTCACAACGAAAACGAACGTCCTCGTCGTGGGCGACATCAACCCTGCCGTGCTCCGTCCAGGTTCGAACATCACCGGCAAGGCCCGCAAAGCATTCGAGCTTCAGGATAAGGGCCAAGACATCGAGGTCATGACCGAGGACGATTTCCTCAGATGCCACGAAGGCAAACCGCTCGACCAGATCGCCATGGGCGGTGAGACGAACGTACCGAGTCGCCAATCTCGGACACCGATGAGTGCGAAGGGCAGCGCAGTTTCAGCGTGAATCCCGGCACCGACCGGTGGGCCATCGGCGTGAAGTTCGACGTGGTGCCCGATCTGTGGACCCCACAGCGGGCCATGCCGGTGAACGCCCACGCAACAGGCCGAAGAATCGCGCCGACGGAGGACAGGTTGATTTGAGTCGCGAACGGCGTGACGGCGATGCGCGAGGCTACCCGCAACGGTTCGATTCCCTCCGCGCCCACTGGAACAGTCGTTCAAACGGGACTGCTGCATGGATAGGTGACAACCTGTCACCTGATCGTGCAGCAGTCCCTTCTGGTACTCGTTTGCCGGGCTTGGCGTTCCACGGGCGCTTCCAGTCCCCGATCACGACGTCGGCTACGAGATGCTTCGCGTCGGATGTCCCCGCAGGATCGCTCCAGGGCCAGCAGTATCGGGCAGCCAATCGCGCAGTACCGCCGTGCTGTTCACTCTGATTCCGCAGCCACTCCTCCATCGCATCCGGGTTCGCGGCTGCGGCAACCTGGAAGTCGTCGTCGGTGCCGGCGGTCAGGCGGTTCCAGCTGATCGGGGGAAGCTGTTCCAGGCCGAGCAACCGCCGAACCCATTCGTCGAAGGCATCCGAACCGCCACAACGGAATTGACCGTCCAACCGGACTACCTCGACCTTGCATCCGGCTGCGGTTCCCGCGGCAGTGATCTCGTCGAGCGAGCCCATCTCTCCGGGGCGCACGATCTGGTTCTCGTCGAGCAGGAACACTGGTACCCAGGCGACGTCGATCAGCTCGTCTATCTGCCGACCGGCCAGAGCCCGCTTTTCCTTTCCAGTCCAACGATTCACGCTGTTCTCACGAACACGATGAGCCTCGTCGCAGATCAGTACGTCGAGTTCTCGCGGCTCTGCGCCGACATAGTTGTTGAAGTACTTGAACATCGTCTTGACGCGTCCATTGCGACTGCCGGCTACCTTGCGCATCGTGTTGGTGAACGCGCTTGATCCGGTGGCGTGGTGAACTTTTCGCCCCTGTCGCGAAAGCTCGCCTAACAAGCTCAGCGCGATCACGCTCTTGCCGGAGCCCGGCCCGCCGAGAACAACCACGACGGTCTGAGTCCGCTGCGCCCGAGCGGTCGCCACAGCCTGCTCGACCAGCTGGTAGGCCACCCGCTGCTCGTCGAGCAGGACGAACTGCTCGCGATCTTGAATCTCCTTGGCAGCAAGTTTCAATAGCGGCTTGCTCGGTCCATGCGCGAATCGCAGGAATCGGTCCGCGGACCCACGTGCATGATCACGTCCAGCTGCCACGTCGAGCAGGGAGCGCAGATGCTCGACCAGCTCGGACTTGAAGTCCTCCGTGAACATGCGACCGAACCGGTCGGGCCGGTACCCCATGAGCGACGGAATGTCAGCGGATGTCGCATTATGCAGGTATGCGATGCCATGCACTGCCTGCGGCAGATCTGCGAGCACTGGTGTCGAGTCGACGAGGTATTGACAGTAAGCCCGGACCTGTGCAACCGGATGCAACACAGGATCCGCATAGGCATCGATTGAAACCACGTCGGCGGCAAGAAGTTCCGCCTTCGACCGTTGCTTGAGCTCGACCAGTACATAGCTGACGTCTCCGGTGCGTGGGTGCACACCACATAGGACAACGTCCACACGTTTCGGACTATGCGGCAGCTTGTGCTCGAGCAACACCTCGACATCGCCCAGACCTGCGTCGACGAGTTCGGTCAATAGGGGCGGCAGGCTGCGCATCCAGGAACGGACCTCGCTGGCCCCCACCTGATGTTCCCACTGATGCCGGGCCTGCTCGCTCAGTAGCTGATGCAGGCGACCAGCCTGTGCTTCCGTGAGCAGATAGCGAGCACTTCCACGAATCAGAGCCACTTTGCCTTCCCCACCTGGGCGCGCGAAATCGACGTGCGGGTGGAGGCAACGACGAAGTGGCCTTCGGTGCCCGGCGGGCCGCAGAGATCAGATTAGCGAAGGGTGCCGACAACCCACTGCGACGACCACGATCAGATTCCGTCCGGCGATGGACAGTTCCGCGTGTGAGGTTCATGCCCGTTCGGGTGGCAGCAACGGGGCGGGCTAGTTCTCCTAAGCACGTGGGCGCGGAATCGCGCGCCGCGCCTGTTCCCGATCGGCGAGGATTTGCCGGCGACGCAGAGCCATCGCGTCCGCGGTCGAGTTCGCGCTGCGGACAGCTTCATAGACCGCGAGGGCGTCCTCCAGAGCATCGCGAGCACCAACTCCGGCTGCGGGAGTGATTGCGTGATCGGAGTCCCCGACGAGCAGAACCGGCGTACTTGGCGCGGCTGCACCCTCGAGGGAGACGTCGCGGGCATTGCTGACATGCACCGAATCTGTAAGTGCGAGCAGGGTTTCAAGGATCTCGCGGTTGGACGGGGCAGCCTCGAGCACGGTGTCGGCCCATTCGCCGACCGGGCGGAAGCCGAGATCGTCGGCGTCGAGTGGCGGACGTGGAATGCGCAGGAACCACAGGGCGGTGGTGTTCTCAGCGCGGCTCCAGACATGCCCGAACGTGCTGCCGAGGCCGCCGAGCTCGGGAATCTCGGCGTAGAAGTGCAGGACATCGGGAGGCGTGGGCAATTCCAACCCGGCCGTGGTCATGCCGTACAACACGACATCTCCGGCGTAGGTGGGGCGACGATGCGGTTCCAGGCCGGCGCGCACGACCGAATCGATACCATCCGCGCCGATGAGCAATGAATCGATGGCGATGGTCTCACCGCCGCGGTGGACTACCGCCGCCCCGCCATCCAGGGTCACGTTGGTGACTGCGGCCCCTGCGAGCACCTCGGTGCCGGACCCGTCCAAGAATTCGGTCAGGACGCCGATCAGGTTGCGGCGCAGCCAGAACCGGTGACCCTGACCCATTCGACTGGAATGCACGCCGGCGCTGTTGGTGTAGTCCAGGCCATGCACCGGATGCGAGGCAGCATGCAGGGCATCCCGGTCCAGTCCGAGCCCGGTCAGCGCGTCATGTCCGCGCTGGTCCAGAAACAGGAACGCACCGCCGCCAGCGGAGCCCGCCGATTGTTGTTCGTAGAGCGTCACTTTGTCCTGGGCGCGAGCCAGCGCACCTGCGAGCGCGATGCCAGCGATGCCGCCGCCGATGATGGTCGTCATTCGGATCTCCTGTGCGGTAATCAATCTGGGATATTCCGGCCGGAGGTGATCAGCCATCTCGACCACTTCGCGCCGACCATTCGCAAGCCTATCCACGATGTGCCCTTGACCGGCAGACGATCTCGACGGTCTCCAGGGTTCGCTTGGGTGTGGGCGCTCGTAAGCTGGTCGACGCACCGTGGCATGTCCGTTCGGGGGATAGCCCGGCCCGCCGTGCCAGCTGGAGCTGGAGCTGGAGCTGGAGCTGGAGCTGGAGCTGGAGCTGGAGACCAGCCATCCCATCACACGGTCGTTCATCGCGCCTAATAGCAGGCGTATCGTGAATTCTCTTTTGTGCCAAGTCATGTGACGGTCCGTGACAATCGATACTGTGACCAAGACGACCACGATGCCATCGTAATATGTTGCAAGACACAGGAACTCGTCTCCGGAATGAATCGCTCCACCGTCAACGACGATCGGTCGGCCTCATCGCCGGAGCGACGAGAAAAGGGGATTCCGGTGGCGGATATGCAGTTTGAGCAGCGGCGACGGTGGGTCGAGCGGGAGTTGGGGGAACTGTCGTTCCTGGATGCGGTACACCGGCGGTTCCTGTCGGTTCCGTTGATGCGAAGTGGCTGGCATGTGCTGGTCGATCGGCAGGGCGGGTTCGGCGATCCGGAGCGGGTTGACGCGTTCGCGATCGGACCCACGGGCGTGTTCGCATTCATGTTCACGGACACGGTTCCGGCAACGTCGAGTGTGAGACGAGCTCGTCACCGCGCCGAGGAGACATTCGCGAATCTCGGGGTGGGACGCAGCCAATACGTGCCGCACATGATCGAGCTACTGATGCTCATGGACAGGGCAGCGGACTTCGGTCCGGAGGCTTCGTTCTCGACGGTGGACTTGAACAGCATCCCGCGTGCGCTCTTCGGGGGAGAAGTGCGGCTCACCAGAAAGCGGGCCCGGGAGATCGCGGACACGGTCGCCGCACGAAGTCACAGGTACGAACTGCTTTCGACCGACGAGGCCCCGGCGGCCGCAGCCGCGCAGGTCACCGAGGGCTTGTTCGCAGCCGCCGACTTGCGCGAGGACGCTCGCACCAAGATGCTGGGGCGTCCCTTCCACGAGTGGATGATCTTTCTCGATCCGAGTCAGCAGGACCTGGTGATCCGCAACTACAACGGGCCGGCTCGGTTCAGCGGACCCGCCGGAACCGGGAAAACCGTTGTGGCCCTGCATCGAATGGCGCGATTCGCCAAGCACAATCCCGGCCGGCTGCTGTTCACCAGCTTTGTGCGCAACCTGCCGGAGTACCACCGGTCCGGATTCGTCCGACTGGCGCCACACGCCGGGGATCGGGCCGAATTCGTTGGCCTCTACGGGTGGACCATGGGGTTCCTCAAGGATCGCGCGGTCGAATTCACCTTGGACAACAGCGCTGCCGAGACCGCGTTCAGCCAGGCGTGGAAGGACCATGCGCGCGGGTCGCTCGAATCCGTCGAATCCAATCCTGGCTACTGGAAGGACGAGATCCAGCGCGTGATCAAGGGCCGCGGGATCACCACGCTGACGCAGTACCAGTCCATCGATCGCACCGGCCGCAACGGCATCAGCCTCGGCGACGCACGCCGGAAGATCGTCTGGGAGCGACTGTTCCAGCCGTATCAGGATTGGCTCGCGCAACGCGGCGTCTGCGATTTCATGGATGTGATCACCATGGCAATCGAGGAGCTGCGGGCCGCACCACTCGACGATCCGTTTGGGCTGGTCGTCGTCGACGAAGTGCAGGACTTCACGCTGCTGGAGCTGCGGCTGGTTCACCAGATCGCCGGCGGCGAACCTACCGCCCAGCTGCTGCTCGTGGGAGACGGCCAACAGCAGGTCTACGCCGGCGGTTGGCGGTTGTCCGATGCCGGGATTCCCATTGTCGGGCGTGGCGCGGTGCTCGACACCAACTATCGCAATCGGGCAGCGGTGCACGAATATGCCAAACGCATCGATGCCGGAAACACCGTCGACGACCTCGATGGCGCACCAGGCTTCGCCCTGCGCGACACGGAAGTCGTATTGCCCGGGGGCACAGCGAAATCCGAGACTTTCCCGCGCCGGGAGGCTGAGGCTCGGCTGGTTCGAGCGATCAAGGACTCCCGGCTTCTTCTGGCCGACATCGCGGTCATCCTCAACACGAATAGAGAAATCGGCCGAGCCTCGGCGGCTCTCCGCCGAGCGGCGATCCCCACGGTCTCCCTCGAAAGCTTCGACGGCACTTACCAGGAAGCAGTCAAGATCGGCACAGTCCATCGAGCCAAAGGCATGGACTTCGCCGGCGTCTTCCACCTCACCGACGCGCCGAAGCCCGCCTCGACACCACTCACGGGCGCCGAACGTGACCGTGCGGATCTGGCCGCGAGACAACGCATGGTCGCGCTGACCCGAGCACGCGACTACCTCTGGATCGGATTCATGCAAGACTGACCCGCCGCAATCCCATGTCTCAAGACACCACGCTGCCGAGACTGCCACCCGGCCGAAACGATCCCTACTGGAGGGGACGTTCCCAAGCCTTCCCGGGGCACCCGGCCTCCAACCCGCCGAACCCAATGCCAATCGGGAGGGTCCGGACAACATCACAACAATCGCACATCGGTTCCTGGGGCTCTGTCGTCCTCATAGAATCTGACCTGGGGATCTGCTTCGTGGATGGTCTTCGTCGCAGAGATCTGATCGGCTCGGCGCTGGCCGTGGGCCAGTGCGAGCTGTCTGCAAAGGGTTCTGACTTCCTCGGTCAATTCCTTGATTCGGTTGTGCGCCAGTTCGAGGCGACACTGCCAAGATTCCTCGCTGGTGGCCTGCACGGTTCGGCTCTTGTTGTGTTCAGGTTGGTCGCGGGGGCGCAGGCGGCGGGTCTCGCCGAAATCCCGTTGGCCGTCCTCATTTTCGTGCGGGCGCGCCTGATGATCCTCGGCATCGCCCGCGTCACCGCCAGTGCCCTGGGCGAGCCCGAACCGACATCCCTGCACGGCACGCCGCTGCTCGTCCAACTCGCCGATGCTCCGGACGCGGTCCGCCCGCCCTGAGCATCGGCCTGACACTCAATTGCTCGGCGGGAACTGCCCCTTCGCCACCACCTTGCCACCCGAGAGTGTGAAGGTCACCACGCTGGGGCCGCCGCTCGGGCAGCACAGGGCGTCACTGGATTTCGCCCACTTGTACTGCACCGAGACGGTATTCGTGGTCTTTCCGATGACCTCGGTGTAGCCGTAGGGGTTGGACGTCGCGGTACCCAGGTAGGTGCCGTTGGTGAAGAACAGGACATGGGTGTATGGGTGAATATTGCCCGATTCCACCGTCATCCACGACAGCACGCCATCGCAGCCCGCCGAGATCGGGTCATTGCTCGCCGACGGATTGCCCCATCCGCCGTTCGCGGTCGAGGCGAGACTCTTGATCGCCGAGTTGGCGAGCCCGGAATTGAGGTCGAAGCACAGTCCGTGGCCGCTGCCGTTGGGTGCCGGATTCGTGGTCACCGGCACGATCGTGGGCTGCGACGTGTCGGTCGCGGCACTGGTGGCAGGTGCGGGCTGCGGCGAATTGGCATCGCCCGCAGATGGATTGCCGCCCTGGCCGCCCGGGGCCTGGGCGGGAGGCGGAGCCGACTGGTTACCCTGCGGCGGCACGGTCGTCCCCTGGGATGCGGCGACTGTCGTGCTCGCTGTTCCCGCCTGGGTCGACGAGCTGCCGGAGCATCCGCTCGCGGACGCCACGAGGACGGTGGCGAACGCGGCGAACAGCACTGATCTGGCCTTCATATTTCTCCTCGCATCGATACGCCATCCCCGACTTCCATCCAAACGGAAGGACAAACTGGTCATCGGGTCCAGTCAGGCAGGCGTTACCGGAGCGTTTGTGGGCGTGATGCCCCAAAAGTCAGGGGCGCGAACACAATTCACCCAGACGGCTGAGAAGCTTCGGACGGCGACGCTACGACAGTCAATCCCGAACAAACAATCGGCCACAGCCCTCGTGGACACCCCGAGCGAAACCACTAACGCATACCCCAGGCTGGTTGTATTCGGCTGGGAGGAAGCCGTATTGGTCGCAAGGGGATCTGGCAACCCGACACCGTCCGCGTGGGGCGCAGTAACGCGCCGGCGCTCGTCACCAAGGCCACCCGTCAGCTCGGGCCTTCGGCCTTCGAGGATCTCACGATCTGTCGTTCGATCGATGTGCCGATTGCCAGGCTTGGCATCGGGTCGGCAAACCGGGCGGCGGACCCCGTGAGCGTCCACGGGTGGGCGGGCAGCTGGGGGCCGAGTAGCGTGCTCGCTATGCCTCAGCGCGATATGGATCCCGTCATCGAGCAAATGCTGGCGCAGCTGCATCCCGATGATCTGAAAGCGCTGATCGGGCAGTTGATGGAGGGCCCCCGCGAGGCGGAAGAGGTGCTGGTGCCCTCTCGACGCCGACCGCGGCGGGAGCAGGCGATGACCTATCGCGTTCGCATCGATCTCGTGGATACCGAACCGCCTGTGTGGCGGCGGCTCGAGCTCTCGTCCGGACTGTTTCTCGACGAACTGCATGCGGCCATTCAGGCCGCGTTCGGCTGGACCGACAGTCACTTGCATCAATTCGGCAGCGGGCCAGCGTATTACGACCGACGCACGGAGTACTACCTGTGCGCGTTCCAAGCCGACGAGGGTGAGCCGGGGATCCCCGAAGAGCAAGTCCGTTTGGATGAGGTGCTGGTCGACGTCGGCGACATCTTGTACTACCTTTACGACTTCGGCGACGACTGGCAGCACGTCATCGAGTTGGAGGCCGTGTCGCCGCGCGAGCCCGGCGCTGCTCGCGCAGTGTGCACGGACGGCCGAAGGCCAGGTCCGCCGGAGGACTGCGGCGGTGTCGGAGGATACGAATTGATCATTGCGGCAACTGATCCCGCACATCCTGAGCATCGTCAGGCGGTGGCCGAGTTCCGGAGTCTGTACGGCGAGGACATCGATCAGAACTACTACTCGCCGGTACCCTTCGACCTCGACACGATCAACGAGCGCCTCACCGCCATCGACCTGGAGATTCCCGCCGACCGGGAGCCCGGGCCGATCGATAGCACAGACGCCGATCTGCCTGAGCTGATGCGCGACGTCGTCATACTCCAGCGGACAGCACCGCCGCCGGCTCGAAATCAATTGCGACAGCTGATCGATCGTGTACAGCTCGGCATCCCGGTACACATCGACGAGGAAATCGCTTCCGACGCGGTACGCCCCTATCGCTGCCTCATCGAGCATCTCGGAACCAGCGGCATCGCCCTGACCGGAGCCGGATATCTTCCACCGGCCGTCGTGGCGTCCATCTTCCGCGAGCTGAGCATGGACGAGGACTGGATCGGAAAGGGCAATCGCGAAGACCTGACTCCACCCGTGGCACAGCTGCGAGCGTCGGCGCAGCAGATGGGCCTGGTGCGCAAATACCGGGGCAAGCTGTCGGCCACAACGAAAGGCCGTGCACTCCGCAATGACCCGATTGCGTTGTGGTGGCACCTGGCAACGAAGACCGGTGAACAGATCGGCAAGTACGGGGACGAGCCAGCCCTGCTGTATCTCATGGCAATCGCTGCCGGTGTGACCGATGGTGTCGACCGCATGGTCGCCGACCTCCTGACCGCCACAGGCTGGCGGCTCGCTGACGGGACCCCGCTCGAGACGATGGACATCACGTCCGCGGTCGGGCACATGAGCGATGTGTTCGAGCGGATGAACCTCTTACGGCGGGACCGCACCACATTCGGACGCCAGTTCAGTTCACACGCAGCCGAGTTCGCGCGGTCGATACTGTTGCGGTAGGTGTCCGAAGAATGGTCACCCCACTCGTTGTGCGAGATGATTGAGACGGCAACTACGCGGACACCTGCCCGGAGTGCTTACCGCTGAGCAAGTCACACCTGCCGGACACCATGCAAGACTGACCGGCCGCAATCCCGACCCTCGAGACACCACGCTGCCGAGACTGCTGCCCAGCCCCGGTCAGTATGCTTCCCCGAGTGGTGACGAAAGCCGAAACCACCGTCATCGTAAGGGGGAAGAATGCCCGCTGAACCGACCGACGACGGCCAGCTCGACGCACTGCGGCGGAAGAAGGAGCGGCTGGAAGCCGAGAATGCCCGGCTGACTGCGGAGTTGGCGGCGGTCACGGCGGAATTTGCGGGTTTTCAGCAGCCTCCCGAGAAGATCGCCCAGGACTTCGAGCGGGAGGCCGCGGCGGGCGAACCTTTGGACCGAGCACAGAACCTCAACGAGGCCGCCTCGTATTGGGCGATGGCCGGAGACTACGACAAAGCACGGCGGCGGTATCTGGACGCCATCGCCGACGGCGGTCCGGTCGCCGCCGACGCGCGCGTCTGGTATGCGACATTCCTGCTCGAGCACGGCGACGAGGAGGAGGCCTACGACCTGCTCGAGGTGGTATTCGCCGAGGGATCCGACGACTACCAGGTGTACGAGATTGCCGGCGAGGCCTTCGCGGAGCACGGGGATCTCGAGGAAGCACTGCGCTGGTTCGAATCGGGACTCGAGCGGGTGCGGATGTCCGCAGCAGACGATGACGCCCGGGAATCCTTGACACGATTCCGGCTGGCATCGGGTCGCGCCCGCATCCGCGAACTGCTCGGACTTCCGGAGGACGAGACTGACTTGGGCGTCGACCAACACCGCGCGCGCGTGATCGCCGATCTGACCCAACGCGACCTCCCCGCGAAGCCCGTACGAACCGCTGTCCTGTTCTTCCCGGAACACGAATTCGCACAAGCCATTCGGCGATGGCCGGCCATGCACGCCTACGACACCTTCGACGAGCACCGCGCGGCGGTGGAACACTCCCTGCGTGAGCTCGAGCCGGGACGGTCGCCACGGGTGATCACCACGACCGTCGATGGGCTCGCCGAATACGCGGCCCGAACCAACGCCAACCCCGAACTACCCACTACGCGAGCCGCTTTCGCGACACAACTCGTCGACACCACCCACCACGCCGCACCCTGGCCACCCGGCCGAAATGACCCCTGCTGGTGCGGTTCCGACCGCAAGTACAAGAAGTGCTGCGGGCGACCGGACTGAGATCCCGCCGATGACGCGCTCGACGCGCGGACCGAGCGCGAGGGACCTTCCCGGTTGCACCCGGCCGCCAACCCGCCGAGTCCCGTGCAAATCGGGAGGGTCCGGACGACATCACAACAATCGCACACACATTCGATCCGACGCGATAGCTTCATCGCATGGTCGGCTCCAAACACGAAGCGATGCACCGGCTCTTCCAACGCCACCCGGATGTATTCGGCCGCGCGTTCGACGCGCTGAATCTGCCGTTCCCCAAACCGAATACCGTGGCACTGTTGCCCAACGATCTCACTGAGATCGAACCGCTGGAGCGGCGCGTGGACACACTCCTACGCGTCGACACCGACGAAGGCCCATTCCTGCTACTGGTGGAGGCTCAGAGCCGAGACGACAAGCGCAAGCCGAGCGCCTGGGCCTACTACCTCGCCCACGTCCACGCGAAGTACGACCTGCACCCGGTCCTGCTCGTCGTATGCCAGGACGCCGCGACCGCGGCATGGGCCGCCGGTCCACAGCATATCGGCCCACGCCAGTGGGCCAGCCTCGTCGTCAGGCCCCTGGTCCTGGGCCCGCACAACGTGCGGCCGGTAACCGATCTACAGGAGGCGGTCAGCGATATTCCGCTGGCCACCCTCTCCGCGATCACCCATGCCAACGACCCTGGCATCGGTGACATACTGAAAACGCTGGCCACCGCATTGCAAAGAGTCGACGAGGACGACGCACTGATCTTCGCCGAACTCACTGAACTCGGGTTGGGCAAAAGCCCGGCCGGACGACTCTGGAGGCAGTTGATGACCGTGGACCTCTCCTTTTTCCGCTCCGAAACCTCCCAGCGCCTGCGCGCGCAGGCCCGCACTGAGGGACATGCCGAGGGGCTCGCTGAAGGACTCGCTGAAGGACGTGCGGAGGGGCTTGCCGTAGCCGTCATTCACACACTGGAGCGAAACGGAATCACCATCACCGCCGCGGTCCGTGAGCGCATCATGTCCTGCACAGAACCCGAACGTCTCCTCGATTGGCTGGACAAATCCATCACGGCCAGCACCGTCGACAGCCTCTTCGAGGACCCTGCATAACCTGCCGGATTACGGTGTCAGGTGCAGATGACCTCTCGCTAGGAGACAGAACTCGACCGTGGTGACGGGTGGACCGAACCCGTCACCACGACTGATCGACACCGATCGAGCCGCACACCTGCCCCTCGGCCGTCACGCTCGCTCCTCTGGAAGGTCTCTGATGTCGTATTGCCTGGCGGCTCGGTGAGATCCGAGACGTTGGCATAGGCGGTGGTCATCCGATCTGAGGTTGTGCCGGCACCTAGGATGCTCGGGTTTGCCGGGCTGCTGAGATCGGCCGGCCGCGGTGGTACGTGAGGATCTGGTCGGGGGTGCGGTGGCGGCGCAGGATGAGGTCGAGGGCCTGGGGGAAGGTGGGGCCCAGGAGGTGGAGGGCCAGGATGCCGTCGGCGACGACGTTGCCGTTGTCGAGCATCAGGAGAAAGGTTGTGCCGGTGGCGTTGGCGGCTAGGGGGGTCATGCGGTGGCCGAGGGCTGATTCGAAGTCGGCGTAGCGGTCGTACATGCCGTTGGCTACATCGATGGGGTCGAAGAAGATGGGGTCGGGAGGCCACAGGGCGCCGGCGAGGTCCGGGGGGCGGATGGCGAGGTTGCCGAAGGATTCGAGGGTTGATGCCGCGGGGCGGGAGACGTGGAAGCCTTCGGCTTCCAGGCGGTCGATCCATTCGGTGATATCAACTCGGCGGGAGGGTGTCCAGCCAGCGGCGGTGAGAGCCTGTGACGTGATTGGATTCGGCCAATAGAAGCGCATAGAGACTATTCGGTGCTGAATCGCTTTGGGCACGTATCGATTTGGTTGACCTGTGCCTGGATACGCAGAAGGCCCCGACCAAATGGTCGGGGCCTTCGCGAAGGATGTTCCGGCGGTGTCCTACTCTCCCACACCCTGTCGAGTGCAGTACCATCGGCGCAGGTGGCCTTAGCTTCCGGGTTC
>NZ_JBHZAK010000025.1:0-118000 GCF_042754165.1 Nocardia sp. NPDC059229 | reverse complement strand
GGCCGAGCCCATGTGGGCTCGGCCGCTTCGCTGTTCGCCGTCCTGGTCAGCGCAGCCGGTGCAGGACCTCCGGCAGGTCCGCGGAATGCACGACGGCCAGGCGCTGGGTGGCGCGGGTGAGCGCCACGTACAGGTCATTGAGGCCACGCGGCGATTCGTCCAGGATCCGGTGCGGTTCGGCCAGGATGACCGCGTCGAACTCCAGGCCCTTCACGTCGTGGACGGTGAGCACGCGCACCGAATCATCGGTCAGGTGAGCGAGTTCCGCGGCGAGGTCGTGCGGGACGATGACCACGGTGGTGCCGGGATGCTCGGCTTCCGCGGCGGTGAGCCGCTTGATCTCGTCGGCCAGCTCGGGGGCCGCCACCCGGGTCGCGGTGGGCTCGAAGCCGGAGTCGCGGACCGAGCGCGGCGCGGGCGCGGCCGGGTCGATGGCGGTCAGCACGTCCGCCGCCACCGCCATGATCTCCGACGGGGTGCGGTAGTTGACCGTCAGCTCGGTGAGCTTCCAGCGTTTGGCCACATAGGGTTCCAGCACCTGCTGCCAGGACGAGGCGCCCGCCGGGTCGCCGGTCTGGGCCACGTCGCCGACGGCGGTGATCCAGCGATTCGGGATGCGGCGCATGACCATTCGCCACGCCATCGCCGAAAGCTCCTGCGCCTCATCCACGATGACGTGGCCGTAGGTCCAGGTGCGGTCGCCGGCGGCGCGTTCGGCGGTGGTCTGCCGGGTGCGCACCTGCTGGCGCTCGGCCAGCTGGGAGGCGTCGATGAGGTCGTAGGCCATGAGCAGTTCGGGGTCGAGGTCGTCCTCGAGATCCTGGGGCGCGGAGCCGGTGAGGATGTCGAGCGCGTCCTGGGCCTCGGCCAATTGGGCGCGCCAGCGGCGGCGGGAGCGCTCGCGCTCCTCGCTGTCGTCGATGCCGAGCAGTTCGGCCAGCTCGTCCAGCAGGGGCGCGTCCGCGTCGCTGAACTCGCCGCTGTCGGACCGGTACAGCTCGGCCCGGTCGGCGTGGCTGAGCTGCCCGGCGGCATCGGCCAGGCGCTTGGGGGCGGCCCACAGCCCGCCCAGCACCTCCTGCGGGGTGAGGATGGGCCACAGTCCGGCGATGGCGCGCTGGATCTCGGGGTCGGCCCGCATCTCGTCGCGGATCTCGGTGAGATCGGTCTGGCTCAACAGGTTTCGCCCGCCCAGCGGGTTCGAGCCGATGGCGGCCGCCAGCTGATCGGTGAGCGCGTCGACGATGGCGGCGGCGAAGACGGGCCGAGCCAGGTTGTGCGGGCGGCGCGAGGAGCGGGCGCGGCCGCGGGCCTTGGTGGCGATCTTGCGGTCCAGCTCCAGCTGGTGGCCGTCGAAGTAGAGCTGGATCGGCTCCCGGGGCACCTCCTGCCAGTCCCGCACCCCCTTCTTGAGCACCTCGAGCATGTCGAGCGAGCCCTTGAGCTCCCCGGCGCGCAGCGAATCCTCCAGTGTCGCTTGCACTCCCGGGTACAGGTTGCCGACGGTGGACAGCAGCACGCCGGTCTCACCCAGCGAGGGCAGCACCTGGCCGATGTAGTCCAGGAACGTCGAGTTCGGGCCGATGATGAGCACGCCGGCCTTGTCCAGCTGCTGCCGGTAGGTGTACAGCAGGTAGGCCGCGCGGTGCAGTGCCACCGCGGTCTTGCCGGTGCCGGGCCCGCCCTGCACCACCAGCACGCTCTTGTGCTCGGAGCGGATGATGGCGTCCTGCTCGCTCTGAATGGTCTCGACGATGTCGTTCATGTGCCCGGTGCGGGCGGCATTGAGCGCGGCCAGCAGCGCGCTCTCGCTGCCCACGCCGCTGTCGCTGCCGATCACCCCGGCGCGCTGCGCGGCATCCAGGTCCAGGTACTCGTCATTGACCCCGGTGACCGTGCGGTTGCGCGAGCGGATGTGCCGCCGCCGGGTCACGCCGTCGGGCGCGGCGGTGGTGGCGAGGTAGAAGGGCCGGGCCATGGGAGCGCGCCAATCCAGCAGCAGCGTCTCGTAGTCGGCGCTCTCGTCGAGGATGCCGATGCGCCCGATGTAGCGGTGCTCACTGTCACCGTTCTCGGCGATGTCGATGCGGCCGAAGCACAGGCCGTGTTCGGCGGCGTCGTACTTGGCCAGGTCCTCGGAGTAGAGCTGGGTGAACGACTCGCGCTCACTACGGGCCTGCGGCGTGCCGCCGGTCTCCAGCAGCACGGTGCGCAGCCGCCGCTGGGCGTAGGCGCGCATGCCGTCGAGCTGTTCGTAGAGCTTCGTGAGGTACTGCTGCTCGCGCTCCAGGTCCGGGGAAGCCGCGTTAGCGGAATCGGACACGGAACGCTCCTCGGTGAGGTCGGGCAAAGCGGAACTCCTTGTTCACCACGTCCGCCGTGTTGGGTACGGCGCGCGAAGCATCGAGAACAGAGTTGTCGAGTCTAGTTCGCGATTCCCTCGCGCGCCGTACCGCCAGGTAACAAGCCCCGAAACTGCCGGGTTCAGGAGGCGTGGGTGCTGTCGCTGCGGCGTCCGAGGGTTCCGTTCTGATGGTTGGGCGGCTTGGCCCGGTACATGGCCACGTCGGCATCGTGCAGGACGGCCTCCGGGGTGCGATTGTCGCCCGCGCACAGGTCCGTCACCCCGATCGAGGCGTCGACCTGGATGCGGTGCCCGCGCGCGATGATCGGCTCGGCCATGGTCTGGCGCAGCCGCGCGATGAGCGTGTCGATATCGTCGCCCAGGGTGCGGCCGGACAGCAGCACCAGGAATTCGTCACCGCCGATCCGGCCCACGATGTCCTCGGAGCGCAGCCCGCGCTGCAGCCGCTGCGCCACGATCTGCAGCACGGTATCGCCGATGGCGTGCCCGAGGGTGTCGTTGATGGCCTTGAACCCGTCCAGGTCGATGAACAGCACGCTGGACACCGGCAGGATCTCGGTGGTGCCCAGCGCCGCCGCCAGCCGCGACAGCACCAGCGCCCGATTGGCCAGCCCGGTGAGCGGGTCGTGGGTGGCCTGGTACTCCAATTGCCTTCGGCTGGCCCGGAATTCGGTGATGTCGTTGAACGACGACACCGCCGCCGACTCCGGATCGCTGGGATCGAGCAGCCGGCTGTTGGCCGAGAGCCAGCGCCGCTGCCCGTCGGGCCGGTCGAGCCCGAACACGAAGCGGGTCACCGTCTCTCCGGTGGCGAGGGTGCGGATCACCGGATACCAGGACGTGGGCATGGGCTGGGCATTGGCGTCCAGCAGGGACAGCGGGATGTCGTAGATGTGGGTGCCGACGAGATCGTCGGTGTCGTAGCCGAAGATGCGGCGCGCGGCCGGATTGGCGGATTCGATGCGCCCGTGCCGGTCGATCACCACCACCCCCTCCTCCAGCTGCGACACCACCGTGGTGAAGAACTGTTCGGCGCGCTGCTGGGCGGCCTCGGCGCGGCGCTGCGCGGTGAGATCGTGCACCACCACCTGGTAGGCGAGGTGTTCGTGCCAGGCGGTGAGCACCGACACGGTCTCCACGTCGACGCTGCCGCCGTCGCATCGCATCAGCGTCATCTCGGCGGGGTCGGACGCGGTGCCCGCGATGGTGAGGCGGCGGATGCGGTCGAGCATGGGAGAGACGGAACTTCGTTCGACGAAATTGGTGACCGGTTGCCCGATCACGTCGTCCGGATCTGCGGCCGCCAGCAGCCGCAGCATTGCCGGGTTGGCGTAGACGACGGTGCCACGCTCGTGGACCACGACCCCGTCGGGGCTGTAATCCACCAGGGACCGGTATCGCTGGGCCAGCTGTTCGGCATCGGCCGAGTCATTTGCCCGATCGTTACCCATCACGTCATGCACCCCCTGATCGTCGTTCCGACACGTCACTGGAGCACGGCACCATTCTGTTATCTAAAAATTTGCTGGTGCCCCTTGCCGACCGTATTGAATGAACTGCAGTTCCGCACAGCATCGGCCCGCGAGTGGTGACCAATACGGGCAACGGCCCGAGAGGAGCGATGCAAATGCCAGGCATCATCCCCGTCCCGATGACCGCAGGTCGGCATCAAGATCATATGACCCTGGCCGGCATCGGCGCTGTCACCGGGTACGGCTGGGGCCGCGAAACCCTCTGGAAAGGTTTGCTGACCGGCAAACCCGCAGCCCGGCTCTTTCCAGGGTACGGGCCCGGACGCGATCGGCAGGGGTGGATCGCCCGCGTGCCGGACGGCGGCGATCCGGAGCTACCGCCCAGCCGCTACCTTCGCGCTGTCATCGGCTCGGCACGCGAGGCGGTGGCCGATGCGCGCGAACGCGGCTGGCGGCCCGGCCGGACGGTCGGCCTGCTGCACGCCACCGTGCTCGGAGACGCCTACGAGTGGCGGGACTTCTACACCGTCGGCGGCGGGCAGCGGCGTTCGCGCGACTATCTGCGATTACTTCCCTCGACCCCGGTGTCGATGCTGATGAGCGAGTTCGGGTTTCACGGCCCGGCCATGAATGTGACCGCCGCCTGCTCCTCGGCGAACGTGGCCCTGGTCACCGCGCAGCTGTGGCTGGCCCAGGGCATCGCCGACGACGTGCTGGTGGTCGCGACCGACCTGTCCGGGATTCCGGAGATGGTGCAGCCGTTCGTGGTACTGGGCGCGGCGGTGGACGACACCGACCCCCTCGACGCCTGCCGCCCCTTCCAGCAGGGCAGTCGCGGCTTCGGTTTCGGCGAGGCCTCGGTCGCGTTCCTGGCGACACGTGACGCCGAGCGGCCCTATGCGGCGATGCTCGGCGGGGCCATGTCCAACGACGGTCACCACGTGATCTCCGTCGAGCCGTCCTACTCCCAGATCTTCGAGTGCGTGCGCCGCGCCCTGGTCGGCGCCGATATCCGTCCCGACCAGGTCGCGTACCTCAATTCGCACGGTTCCGGCACCGCCCAGTGCGACGCCGCCGAAACCGCGCTGCTGGCGGAGCTTTTCGACGATCGCCCGGCGGTGGTGGCGCTCAAGCCGCTGGCCGGGCACTGCCAGGCCGCCTCGGCCGGAGTCGAAGTGGCCGTCGCGGCACTGGGTTACGACCGCGGGCTGCTGGTGTCCGCCCCGATCGTGGCGTCCGCGCATCCCCGTCTGGTCGACGGCGTCCGGCGCGGCGTCGACGGCATCACGGTGAAGACCGCGCTGGGCATGGGCGGCAACAACTCCGCGGTGGTGCTCGGCCCGGTCGGCTGAGGAGACCCGAGATCTCAGCGAGTCGATAACGCTCGATCTCGGCGAGTCAATGCAGTGGCACCGACCAGTGCAGTTTGGTGCCGGTGCCCTCGCCGCTCGGATCGCGCCGCGGATACACCGCCAGGCTGCCGCCGGACTGTTCGGCACGCCGGGCCAGGTTGGTCAGGCCGCTGGGGGTGATGTTGTCCGGAATGCCGCGGCCGTTGTCGGAGACCACGATGGTGAGATCGTCGGCCACGCCGATGTCGATGGTGATGGTGTCGGCCCCGGAATGCCGGACCGCGTTCGAGACCGCCTCGCGCACAACTGCTTCCGCGTGATCGGCGAGCGCCGGCTCGACCACCGACAGCGGTCCGGTGATGTGCATGAGCGCCCGGATGTCGGTGGCGGTGGTCTGCTGTTTGACCGCGCGTTCGATGCGCTGGCGCAGCCGGGTGCTGTGCCCGTCGCCGCCGTGCAGATCGAAGATGGAGGTGCGGATCTCCTCCACCACGTCCTGCAGATCGTTGATGGCGTCGGCCAGCCGTTTCTGCACCTCGGGCACCCGGGCGCGCGGCACGGTGCCCTGCAGGTAGAGCCCGATGGCGAACAGCCGCTGGATGACGTGGTCGTGCAGGTCGCGGGCGATCCGGTCGCGGTCGGTGAGGATGTCGAGTTCGCGCATGCGGCGCTGCGCCACCGCCAGTTGCATGGCCAGCGCGGCCTGATCGGTGAAGGCGGCGATCAGCTCCATCAATTCGTCGGTGTAGGGCGCGGATTCGGCGGCGCGCAGCGTGATCAGCACGCCCAGGGTGGAGTCCGGGGTGTGCAGCGGCAGCACGAGGGCAGGGCCGATATCGGCGATGGGCGTGCCCAGATCGATGTGGCGGGCGTCGTCGAAGCGCAGCGGGGTGCGAGTGGTGAGGGCCTGCCCGACGGCGGTGGCCACCGTGCGCACCGCGTGTCCGTCCGGCGGCCCGTCGGGGCCGGACCATTGCGCCACGACGAGTTCGGCGACATCCTCGGGCGCGTCGTCCGGATCGGCGACCACGGCCAGCAGCGCCTGCTGGGAGGCGGTCAGCTCGCGGGCGTGCTCGACCACGTGGGCCAGCACCTTGCTGGGTTCGGTGTCGGCCAGGAATTCGGTGGCGATATCGCGGGTGGCCTCGATCCAGGCCTGCCGGGTGCGGGCCTGCTCGTAGAGGCGGGCATTGTCGACGGCGATACCGGCTGCGGCGGCCAGTGCCTGCAGCAGCACCTCGTCGTCCTCGGTGAAGGGGTGCCCGCCGGATTTCTCGGTGAGGTACAGGTTTCCGAAGATCTCGCCGCGGATCCGCACCGGCATGCCGAGGAAGGTGCGCATGACCGGATGGTGCTCGGGGAATCCGGTCGCGGCGGGGTGGCGCGCGAGATCGTCCAGGCGCAGCGGTTCGGGCTTGTCGAGCATGAGTCCGAGCACGCCGTGGCCCTGGGGCAGCGCGCCGATCCGCACCCGGGTCTGCTCGTCGTTGCCGTGGAAGATGAACTGGCTGAGCTGTTGTTCGTGCCCGCGCACCGCCAGCGCCCCGAAGCGGGCGTCGACCAGGATGGTGGCGGCGCGCACGATCGTGCTCAGGGTCTGGTCCAGATCGAGGCCGGAGGTGACCGCGAGCATGGCCTCGACCAGCCCGTCGATGCGATCCCGGGCGTCGATGATCTGTTCGACCCGGTCCTTGACCTCGGTGAGCAATTCGCGTAATCGCAGCTGCGACAGCGTTTCACGCACCGAGTAGGGACCGGTGCGGGGTGTGTCGTGCATGGTTGTCCTGCGGTCCGGCGGATACGACACGGCAAGCGGAATTCTATGCGGGCCGAGGTTGCCGAGAGGCCGTCATGCCGAACGTGACTGTCCCGTACGCAATTTCGAGGCCAGCACGGCGGCCTGGGTGCGGCGTTCCATGCCGAGTTTGGCCAGCAGCCGGGACACGTAGTTCTTGACGGTCTTCTCCGCCAGGAACATCCGTTCCGCGATCTGCCGGTTGGTGAGGCCGTCGCCGAGCAGATCCAGCAGCTTGCGCTCCTGATCGGTCAAACCGGCCAGCGGGCCGTCGAATTCGGTGCTGCGCCGCAGCCGCGCCATGAGCGCCGCCGCCGCGCGATTGTCCAGCAGCGAACGGCCCGCGCCCACCTCCTTGATGGCCTTGGCCAGCTCCATGCCCTTGATGTCCTTGACCACATAGCCGCTGGCGCCGGCCAGGATGGCGTCCATCATGGCCTGTTCGTCGGTGTAGGAGGTGAGGATCAGGCAGCGCAGGTCGTCGATGTCGGCGAGCAGGTCGCGGCACAGTTCGATGCCGTTGCCGTCGGGCAGGCGGACGTCCAGCACCGCCACGTCGGGGCGCAGCGCCGGGATCCGGGCCAGCGCCTGGGCGACGTCACCAGCCTCGCCGACGACGGTCAGTTCGGGATCCTCCTCCAGCAGGTCGGTCAGACCGCGGCGGACGATCTCGTGATCGTCGACCAGGAAGACTTTGATCACGACGGCCTCCAAGCTCGGGTCGCGGGCGCGCGAAATGGTAGTGGCAAACGTATCTCGCGGGAAGACGCCCGGATACCGCCGAAGGTCCCTAATTTCCGGTGCCCGAACCATCCGGAAATTTGTCCGGTTATTTTTGTCGGAGAATTTTCCCCGAAAGTGGTCTGGTTCGGGACTTTCGGCACTGTCGGGGGTGACATGGGTGTGTTGCCATGGAGACGGGTTGCCGGGTCGGAACAGGGAGAGCGGGGTCGGCTATGGGCGCATTCGATGTGTGGTCGAGTGGAATCGATCCGGATTTCGTGGTGACCACGCACGGGCCCGTCCCGTCGGGGGAGGTGACCCGGGTGGTGCGCGGATTGGGCAGGATCCTGCGCCGGCACGGGGTCGCAGGGCCGGTGCGGGCACGCCTGCACTGGCCCGCCGCCGAGGACGAGACGACGTTGGTGCAGGCGGGTGTCCGGACGCTGGGGAAGGCATTCCGGGTGCAGGTCGCCGGGCCGGGGCGGTTCGCGTCCACCTTCGCGCTGGAGCGGCTGGATCTGCGGCTGGGCTGCCCGCCGGACGAATTGTCCCGGCCCTGGCCGGATCCCGCGCGGCCGTCGCTGTCCGCGGTGACCGAGCCACGACCGATCGTGCGGCGCAAGGATTATCGACTACAGGTGGCCACACCCGCTGCGGCGGCGCGGGTGCTGGATGCCATGGATTACGACGCGCACCTGTTCATCGATGCCGAGACCGGATCCGAGGCGGTGGTCTGCTGGACCGGTCCGCTCGGGGTGCGGACCCTGGGCCGGATGCGCGACGGCGTGCCGGTCCTGCTCGAAGACGAGGCGGTGGCCCGGCTGTGCCTGGGCGGGCTGCCCTATCTCTTCTTCACCGATGCCGATACGCGCCGCGGCCGGCTGCTGTATCGGCGCTTCGACGGCGATCTCACGCTGGTCACAGCGGCCGGCGCCGAGGACCGCTCGCGCGATCGCGACCGGGATCGGGATCGGGTCCTGCAGCCGCGGGCGATCGCGAGCTGCGTGCGGCGCGTGCTGTCCGTATCCTTGCCCGAGGTGCCGACTGATTTCGTGAGTCGAGGGTAACTCGCCGGGTACGTCCAGAATCGGTTCGGCACCCAACCGCCGGCACGGGTTGCCAACGCCGACGGCTCTCAGCCGTCCGCTAAAGGCGCGGAGAGGCGGGCAGTGACCAGCGTTTCAGCACGCGTAACCAAACTTGTCGGTGGGTGCCCCTAGCATGGCGTCGGGGGTATGTCTGGATGCTGAAACGTTGGAAGGATGGCCAGTGGCGGATCGCCTGACGGTGCGCGGAGCGCGGGAGCACAACCTCAAAGGGGTCGACCTCGACCTACCTCGCGACAGTCTCATCGTTTTCACTGGTCTGTCCGGGTCCGGAAAGTCCTCGCTCGCCTTCGACACGATTTTCGCCGAGGGCCAGCGGCGGTACGTGGAATCACTGTCGGCGTATGCGCGGCAGTTCCTCGGCCAGATGGACAAGCCGGATGTGGATTTCATCGAGGGCCTGTCCCCGGCGGTGTCCATCGACCAGAAGTCGACCAACCGCAATCCGCGGTCCACGGTCGGCACCATCACCGAGGTCTACGACTATCTGCGTCTGCTGTTCGCGCGCGCGGGCACCCCGCACTGCCCGGTCTGTGGTCATCTGATCGCCAAGCAGACCCCGCAGCAGATCGTGGATCAGGTGCTGGCCATGGAGGAGGGCACCAAGTTCCAGGTGCTCGCGCCCGTGGTGCGCACCCGCAAGGGCGAATTCGTGGACCTGTTCGAGTCGCTGAACTCGCAGGGCTACTCGCGCGTCCGGGTCGACGGCGTGGTGCATCCGCTGACCGATCCGCCGAAGTTGAAGAAGCAGGAGAAGCACGATGTCGAGGTGGTCGTGGACCGCCTCGCCGTGAAGCCGAGTTCCAAACAGCGCCTGACCGATTCGATCGAGACGGCGCTGCGGCTGGCCGACGGCATCGTGGTGCTGGACTTCGTGGATCGCGACGAGCACGCCCACGATAGGGAGCGGCGCTTCTCCGAGCGGCTGGCCTGCCCGAACGGGCACCCGCTCGATATCGAGGATCTGGAACCGCGGTCGTTCTCCTTCAACTCGCCCTACGGCGCCTGCCCGGATTGCACGGGTCTGGGTATCCGCAAGGAGGTCGATCCGGATCTGGTTGTGCCGGACCCGGATCTGAGCCTCAATGACGGCGCGATCGCGCCCTGGTCGCGCGGGCAGACCGCCGAATACTTCACCCGCCTGCTGTCGGGCCTGGCCGAGGCGATCGGCTTCTCGATGGACACGCCGTGGAATCAGTTGCCGCTCAAGGCCCGCAAGGCGGTGCTGGAGGGCAGCTCCGAGCAGGTGCACGTCTCCTACACCAACCGCTACGGCCGCAAGCGTTCGTACTACGCCGATTTCGAGGGTGTGATGCCGTTCCTGCAGCGGCGCATGGACGCCACCGAATCGGAGGCGATGAAGGAGCACTACGACGGGTACATGCGGGACATCCCGTGCCCCGTCTGCAATGGCGCGCGACTGCGGCCGGAGATTCTGGCGGTCACGCTGTCGGCGGGCCCGGAGCGCAAATCCATTGCGGACCTGTCGGATCTGTCCATCGGTGATGCCGCGAAGTTCCTGAACACCCTGACCCTCGATGATCGCCAGACGGCGATCGCGGCGCAGGTGATCAAGGAGATCCAGGCACGCCTGGGGTTCCTGCTGGATGTCGGTCTGCAGTACCTGACGCTCTCGCGCGCCGCGGCCACGCTGTCCGGCGGTGAGGCGCAGCGCATTCGGCTGGCCACCCAGATCGGGTCCGGCCTGGTGGGTGTGCTGTACGTGCTGGACGAACCGTCGATCGGCCTGCACCAGCGCGACAATCGCCGGCTCATCGAAACCCTCACGCGGCTGAAGAATCTCGGCAATACGCTCATCGTGGTCGAGCACGACGAGGACACCATTCACGCCTCGGACTGGGTGGTCGACATCGGCCCGCTGGCCGGTGAGCACGGCGGTCAGGTGGTGTACTCGGGTCCGTACGACGGGCTGCTGAAGGACAAGGGATCGCTCACGGGCGCTTACCTTTCCGGCCGAGAGCAGATCGAGGTGCCGCTGGTGCGGCGACCCGTCGACAAGCGCAAGCAGCTCACGGTGGTCGGCGCGGTCGAGCACAACCTGCAGAACATCGACGTGAGTTTCCCGCTGGGCGTGCTGACGTCGATCACCGGCGTGTCGGGTTCGGGTAAGTCGACGCTGGTCAACGACATTCTGGCGACCGTGCTCCAGAACAAGCTGAACGGCGCGCGACAGGTTCCGGGTCGCCACACCCGGGTCAACGGTCTCGATCACCTGGACAAGCTGGTGCAGGTCGACCAGTCGCCGATCGGCCGTACGCCGCGCTCGAATCCGGCTACGTACACGGGCGTTTTCGACAAGATCCGCACCCTGTTCGCGGCCACCACCGAGGCCAAGGTGCGTGGCTACCAGCCGGGCCGGTTCTCCTTCAATGTGAAGGGCGGCCGCTGCGAGGCGTGCTCGGGTGACGGCACTCTGAAGATCGAAATGAACTTCCTCCCGGACGTTTACGTCCCCTGTGAGGTCTGCCACGGTGCGCGCTACAACCGCGAGACCCTCGAGGTGCACTACAAGGGCAAGACCATCGCCGAGGTCCTCGATATGCCGATCGAGGAGGCGGCCGAGTTCTTCGAGCCGGTGACCTCCATCCACCGCTACCTGAAGACCCTGGTGGATGTCGGCCTCGGCTACGTCCGCCTCGGCCAGTCCGCCCCCACGCTCTCCGGCGGTGAGGCCCAGCGCGTGAAGCTGGCCGCCGAACTCCAGAAGCGTTCCACCGGCCGCACCATCTACATCCTCGACGAGCCCACCACCGGCCTGCACTTCGAGGACATCCGCAAGCTCCTGACGGTCATCAACGGCCTGGTCGACAAGGGCAATACGGTCATCGTCATCGAGCACAACCTCGACGTCATCAAGACCTCCGACTGGGTCCTCGACATGGGACCCGAGGGTGGCTCCGGCGGCGGCTTGGTCATCGCCCAGGGCACCCCGGAGGACATTTCCGCAGTCCCGGAAAGCTACACCGGTCAGTTCCTGAAGCACGTCCTCGCCGCCCAGCCCGCCTCCCTCGCCGAACCCAGGCCGGCGAAGAAGGCAGCGAAGAAGGCTCCGGCCAAGAAGGCGGCCCCCAAGACCGACGCCCAGGCCACCGCCTCCAAGAAGGCAGCCGCCGCCCGCCGCAAGGCCGCCGCCCTCCGCTGATGCCGAGAGACGGCGGCACGCACGCACAGCTGTCGGCATGACCACCCTGCCCCTCGGCTATTGCGTCACCGTCGCGGCCGAGGTGGAGATCGACGGCTGACCGCAGACGAAAGGCCCCGCACCGGAATCGGTGCGGGGCCTTCGTATTTCGTGCCTACTCGGCGGCCGCCAGGGGCGGGCTGAGTTCCTTGACCTCGGCGATGTGGCCGAAGTCGAGTTTCACGATCTGGTCGGCGCAGTCGAAGTAGCGGTCGTCGTGGGTGATCACGATGACGGTCTTGCCGCGTTCCTTGAGCTTCACCAGGATTTCCCGGTAGAAGACGTCGCGGAACTTCGGTTCCTGGTCCGCGGCCCACTCGTCGAACATGTAGATCGGGCGATCCTCGAGCAGAGCGGTCAAGAGCGCCAGGCGCTTTCGCTGCCCCTGGGACAGCGCGATCGTCGACAGCCGGCCGTTCTCCACGGTGACCTTGTGGTCGATCTGGAGTTCCTTCAGGTACTTGCGGACCTCGTCGTCGACGCCTTCGTCGAAGCCCAGATAGTCCTCGAACAGGTGGAAGTCGGTGAAGACAGCCGACGAGTTCTGCCGGAACCACTCGATGTTCTCGTGGTCGATCGCCTCGCCATTGAGCGACAGGTGGCCGTGCTGCGGGACGTAGAGGCCCGTGATCAGTTTGGCCAGCGTCGATTTGCCGCTGCCGTTGCCGCCCACGATGAAGCTGATCTGACCGGGTGAGAAGGTCAGGTCCAGCGGTCCGAGGTGGAAGCCGGACCCGTCGGCCTGCGGCGGCGCCATGGGCGCGCCCACCGGGACGGGGTAGCCGCCGTGGTCGACGAACCGGTGGCCGTTGACATCCGGCCGATCGGTGCCGCGCGGGCCGTGGCCGGGCGGCGGGCCGCCGGGCCGTCCGCCCGGATGCGGGCCGGGGCGTCCGCCCATGGGCGCACCGGGTGCGCCGGGCCGCCCACCGCCGCCCGGGTGCGGCCGGGCACCGCCACCCGGATGGGCTCCGGTACCGGGCGGCGGACCACCCGGCACGGGCGGGAAGGCCGGCGGCGCTTCGCTCAGGTAGTTGTAGCTGACGTCGTTGAGTTCCAGCCGCGCGGCGGTGGCGGCGGGACGCTCGGTGTAGGGCAGCGTGGATTCGTCGTGCGCGGTCTGGATGGACAGATTCAGCGAGCGAATCTTGGCCAGTGCCACGTCACCGCGCAGCAGGTCGGGAATACGGTGCATGAAGTTCTGCATGGGCATCGAGAGGAACGTGGTGACCAGGACGTAGCCGACCATGACGTTCTGCGGCAGGTCCAGGGCGCGCGCCAGGCCGAACAGGATCAGGGCCATGGTGCCCAGCTGCAGCAGCTGGCCGAAACCCTGGGCGAAGGTGAACTTGGAGCCGGCGTCGACGTTCTGCACCCGGAGCTGCTCGGCGGAGCCGAGCAGTTGCCGATCCATGAAGTCGCGCCGCCGCCCGCGGTGCAGCTTGAGCTCCTTGATGCCCAGCGACACCTCCTGGAAGGACCGCAGCAGGCCGTCCTCGTTCTCGCGGGCGGCCTGGTACAGGTGCCGCACCTTCTTGAGAACCGTTTCGACACAGGCGATTCCGAGCAGGGTACCCGCGACGGTGGTGGCGAAGATCGGGCCGGACACGATCGCGAGGAACACGAAGCAGCCGATGATGGTCGCCAGGTCGATGCAGATGCTCGGAATGGCCGTGACCGCCTGCGACAGTGACCGCACATCCTCGGTCAGGGTCGCGATGAGGCGGTGCTGCCCGAGCCGCTCGAGGTGTTCGAGCGGCGCGGACACGATGCGGGCGCTCAGGTCCGCGCGCAGGCGGTAGATGGCCTCCTGCGCGAGCCGGATCAGCAGCACCTGCGAGATCACGCCGCTGATCAGGATGATCAGCGCGGTCGCGACGAACGCCTGGACCGTGACGCTCGGATGCGGTTCCGGTGACACCACTCCCCGAATCAATGTCACCAGGTAGGTATTGGCCGCACCGCAGACCAGACCGGAGGCGATGACGCCGGCGATCCGCATCCACGAGATGGAGATGAGGAATCTGATGAGTTGCATGGCTGCTGGGCTCTCTGGACGGAAACTACGCCCGGATCAGGGGCGGATGATGTCGAAGACGACACCCTCGAGGGTGACGCCGGGCGCGAACGAGAACGCCACCCCGGTCGAGATAGGCTGCGTGGCCTGCTGCGCGATCATCTGCTCGAGCACGAAGATCAGCGAGACGCTGAGCATGTTGCCGTACTCGGCGAGCACGTCCCAGCTGGTCGCCGCCTGCTCGGAGCCGAGGCCGAGCGAGCGCACGGACTCCTCGATGATCTTCGGGCCACCCGGGTGGATCGCCCACAGGTCGATGTCGGACTTGGTCATGCCATTGCGCGCCAGCACGCCGGTCACCACCGGGTCCACGCCCCGCAGAATGTACTGCGGCAGGTTCTCCGACAGCTCGCAGGTGATGCCATTGTCGTTGACGCCCAGGACGATTCCGTCCTCCGCGTCGTCGAACAGGTAGCTGAAGCTGTCGCGGATGACCACCGCGCCGGCCGGCAGCGGCTGGTGCGGCTGGCTGGCCCCGATGACCACCGCGCCGCAGCCGTCTCCGAAGAGGCTGTGGATGATGACATCGTTGATATTGTCGTCGAACACGGCGTTCACCGAGCTCAGTTCGATGCAGATGACCAGCGCCTTCATGTCCGGGTGCGCCCGGACGTAGTCCACCGCGGCGCGCACCGAGTTCATGGCCGCGGCGCAGCCCATGAAGTTCACGATGACGCGGTTGACGGCGGGGGACAGGCCCAGCTGCTTGACCACGGCCACGTCCACGCCGGGTGCGATGAAGCCGGTGCTGGTGGCGAAGACCAGCATGCCGATCTCCGACGCCCGGTCCTCCAGGTGCGCGGTGGCGCGTCCGGCCACATCCACGGCCAGCGGCACCGCGTGCTCGTAGAAGGTGTTCATGCGGTCCCGGATGGTGCCGACTTCCTTGCTGTAGGACAGGAATTCGGGGTCGATCGGGTCGACCGCGAGGTGGCGGGTGGTGATGCGGGTCTTCTGGTAGATCCGCGGAATCCGGGCCTGCTGCACCGGATCGCTGAACAGTCCGGCCACCTGGGCGGCGGCGTCGGCCTGCGAGAAGATCTGGCTCGGCGAACCGGTCGCGATGGATTCGATGACACCGACGGTGGTCGGCGGGGTCGGCGGCAGCGGCGCGGGTGCGAAGCCTTCCCGGTGTAGGAAGGCCGAGCCGGGCTCGCCCCCCACGAGCCGGGTCGCCGCCGTCGAGGGGCGGGCGCCCCCTTCATCGATGGTGATTGACACGAAATTCTCCCCTCGTTTCGATATGACGACCCGCGGTGCGGCCGGCGCATGTACGGACGCACCGCGGTAGTGGAATCGGTTCAGACGGTTCCGATTCCGGTGAAGCCCTGAACCGTGTAGACGGCGCAGGTCTTCAGGGCAAGTGGTGAGAAGTGCTCCTTGACGAACCCCCACTTGCGCTCCACCGCGTCGTCGGACGGCGCGAGAATGTAGGTGCGGATCTGCTTGGGGAAGCGGTCGGAGAAGAAACTCTTGGCCGGCAGCCACTCCACCCCGAACTTCGCGGACTCCTCGCGCAGCACGTCCTCGGTCGCGATGTTCGCGAAACCACTGCGCTGGTAGGGCAGGACGTGATGCACCCGGTGCGAGCTCAGGCCCGCGGACAGGAAGCAGTCGACGTAGCGGTTGCCGACCACCTTGAGGTCGTAGGCCTGCTCGATCTGGTTGACGCCCCAGTCCTCGGAGTTCGACTCGATCTCCTCGGTCTCCAGTTCGAAGTCGTGGCTGGCCACCACCAGGAAGGTGGAGATCCACAGCGTGATCACGAATTGCAGTGCCCAGGCCCAGAAGTCGCCCATCACGGTGAAGACGATCAGCTCGCCCAGCAGCAGGAAGCGCACGCCGAAGGAACCGATGAAGTGCGGCAGCGCACCGCCCCAGGTTCCGTACATGTCCTTGATGCCCACCTTGCGGGTGAGGCGGCAGACGTCGAGCAGGCGAATGGTCATGCCGGTGATGGTGTGACCGAACTTGTGCAGGGTGTGGATCGGCACCCGGTACAGCCGCGGGACTCGCATCATCATGGTGAAGACGTTCTTCTTGATGTCGACTTCACTCTGGGTGTGCGGGTGGTGCAGCAGCGCGTGGCCGTCCGCGGTCACGAAAGCCAGTGCGACGTAATTGAAGTCGAAGGCGTTCGTGTAGATCTTGTTCATGCCCTTCTGGGCGCGGTGGATGGCGTAGTGCCCGAAGCCGGCCAGCGAGCTGCGCAGCAGCACCATGGCGATCACAAACACCGGCAGCGGCATCCAGCTGCGCTCGAACAGCCGCAGGCCCTGCACCGCGAAGTACAGCACCGCCAGCGTGGCCACCACGATATTGAAGTAGGTGTCCATGCGCCGGATGCGGGCGGCCAGCTCGGGTTCCTTGAGCCGGGCCTTCACCTGGTGGAGCAGGTCGTCCTTGTTGTCGAAGGTGAACTTCGGGGTGTCGCGCCAGCTGTCGAAGCCCTCGTTGAAGAGGAAGGCGGGCGCGTTGGCCTTGGGGTGGATGTCCTCCGGCAGGGCGTCGCGATCCAGCGCGTACTTCTTCAGGATGCGGCCGATGGCCTCCGGATTCTTGTGGTACGAACCGACGATCGAGGTGATGTCGCGATTCTTGGTCCGGCCGATGAAGAACTCGCCGCCCGGATGCTTGGAAATCCAGTCGCTGAGGTCGTAGGCTTTGCC
This sequence comes from Nocardia sp. NPDC059229, assembly GCF_042754165.1. Classification (NCBI taxonomy): domain Bacteria; kingdom Bacillati; phylum Actinomycetota; class Actinomycetes; order Mycobacteriales; family Nocardiaceae; genus Nocardia; species Nocardia sp. NPDC059229. The sequence goes on along the minus strand of NZ_JBHZAK010000025.1, from coordinate 101,239 downwards.
GTTGTAGACCCAGACATTCGATACCGGCGGTGGGCCGTCCATCGGGGGCCGGCGGAACTCCCCTTCGGGTTCCTGGCGTTCGATCGTCGCTTCGGTTTCCGGGCGTTCGATCGTCGCCTTGGCCTCTGGTCGTTCGATCGTCATCTCATCCCTCCACACGCAGGCACGACGTTTGAACTTTCAGACGAAATCGTCGCTGTTGCGCCTTGCATTTCACTGAACAATCTCTTAAGCGTGCAGCCGAGATAGCTGCGGACTAACCAGCTCGCGGAGCGAGCCGGAATTGGTTGTAAGCAATGGTATTTCGGACCGTGTGCCGAAAATGCGAAAGCCGGTCCGGGGAGGGCGGACGACAAACGTTGCCGCCGTTGCTTTTTCCCCGAACCGGCTCCGAACTCACATGACAGGGATGTGCGCGATCAGCTGCCGGGCTTGGTGACGTGGACCGGCTTCGCCCAGTCGGACAGGGTAACCGTGACGGTGCCCGTGTCCTTGGTGACCACGGCGCGCACCAGGTTGGGACCGGTGCCCGGCGAGGCGGCCGTGGACGGCAGCGTGGTGCCGGCGCCGCTCGGCGGAGCGACGTCCTTGATGTACAGGGTGATCGGGAAGGTGCCGCCGTCCTTGCCGATCTGCGGCACGACCGGGTCGAACACCGAGGCGTCGATGGTGCCGCTCACCTTCACGGTGTCGACGCCGTCGATCTTCTCGCGGCTCTCGGCCTTCGCGTTCTTCACCTGCGCAATGACATTGGCGAGGCCCTTGTCCTTGTCCAGGAGGACGCCCGGATCGTAGATCTTCTCGGCGGGGCCGACGGGGGAGTACTTGCTGCCGTCGCCGGTGTAGAGGGTCTTGTCGACGACCATGAACTTGGTGTCGGTGAAGTCGGCGTCCGGCTTGACCTTGACCTTGGCCTCACCGATGGCCTGACCCTGGCCCTGCGGCTGGTTGGTGACGTCGGCCTTGAGGCTCTCGACCGGGAGGGTCGGGAGGTTCTGGACATCCATGACCACGTGCACCGACTGCAGGGTCTGGGTGGTTTTGGCGGATTCGGCGACGATTTGCGCGCCGTCGGGCAGCTGCGACGGCGGGGCCGCCTGCGAGGTGGTGGCCTTGCTGTCCGAGCTGGAGGACGAGGAGCAGCCCGACACCAGCGCGGCGGCCGCCGCGGCGGCGATCATGATCGGAAGGACACTGCGCCGGACGCGGCGTCCAGCGGTGCGCTTGCCTTGGGACATCAGTTCATTCATGTACAACCCCCGAAGATTCCGTTCGATCTCGTTGTGAGGACAGCCTTGCCGCTGCCCGTCGTAGTATGCAGGACTTCGCCGCGTCCGTGTCGAACGAGGCGATACTCCGGCATCCAACCAGCACCACCTGCGTGACGCCAAAGCTTTAGATCATCCAGCCGCGCAGGCGATTACCCTGCAACCCAGTATTTCCGACGTGGCGGCGAGCGTTAACAGCTTCGCTGAGCTGGCAGCAAGCCGAGTGACCGCTAGTTTGCGCACAGTTCTGTCGCTGGAGATTAGCCAATTGATTCTTGAAATTTCAGCTGATCGTTGAAATTTCAGCGGAATCAGTGCTGTGCGGTCTCGTGGATCAGCTCGGCGAGCTCCTCAGGTTTCGACCACATCGGCCAGTGCCCGGTCGGCAGGTCCACGTACTCCGCATCGATGTTCCGCAGCTCCCGGAACAGCGGCGGGTCCCCGGCGTCGCGGAGCTGCTGGACCAGCTCCGAGGGGAAGCTGCAGCAGATCACGGTGGTCGGAACCTTCAGTCGCGCAGCCGAATCGCCGAGCGTCACCGGGCGGCCCGCCACGCCGGCCGGGACCGGCACCGCCCGTTCCCGGAAGCGCGCCAGCATCGCCTCGTCCAATCCGGCCAGGCGGTTCCCCATGGCCTCCACCTCGGCCCAGTTGTCCGGCAGCGGAAACTCCGCCGCGTCCCCCAGGGCCGGGTTGAGGACGAACCCCTCCGGCATGGGTGCGCTGTCGGCGTACACGACGCGCGAAAACAGTTCCGGCGCTAGATCTGTCGCCATGTACGCGACCGCACCGGCGCCCGAATGGGCCACCAGCACATCGCCCTCGCGGCCGGCCGCGACGATCGCGCGCGCCTGTGTCTCCAGGGTTGCCGACAATCGCTGCGGATCCGCCGGATCCAGACCCGGCAGGGTCAGCGCCTCGACCTCGTCCCCGAGCGACCGCAACTGCCCGGCCACTTCCTCCCACGCCCATGCGCCCAGCCAGAAGCCGGGAACCAGCAGTATCCGTGCCATGTCCTGAGGATTGCACAGCCCACCGACAGTCGAAACCCCATGTCTCCTGGGGGCTCTTGACCCGAGCGACGGGTGAGGCGCATTATGAACGAACGTTCATGAACCAGCGTTCATATAGGAGTCGATCATGACCGAGATCGTCAATACCGCTCAGTCCGATGCCTGGAACGGCTACGAGGGCGAACACTGGGCCAGCAACCACGACCGCTACGACGCGGTGAACCACGGCTTCAACGAACCCCTGCTGACCGCCGCCCGCATCTCCGCCGGTGACCACGTCCTCGACATCGGTTGCGGCAACGGTCAATTGACCCGCGCCGCCGCCCGCCGCGCCGGCACGGGATCCGCCACCGGCATCGACCTCTCCGGTCCGATGCTCACCCGGGCCCGCACCCTTGCCGCGGCCGAGGTCGTTCCCAATGTCACCTTCGAACGAGGCGACGCCCAGGTATTCCCCTTCCCCGGCAACGCTTTCGATGCCGCACTGAGCCGCTTCGGCATCATGTTCTTCGCGGATCCGCTGGCCGCCTTCGCCAATATCGCCCGCGCCCTGCGCTCCGGCGGCCGGCTCGCCTTCGTCACCATGCCGCCCATGCCCGGCACCGATCTCGGCACCGTATTCGGCGCGGCCGCACAGCATCTCGCCGACTTCGAGATCACGCACACCCACGGCCCGCTCGCCGACCCCGACGCCATTCGAGACCTGTTGACCGCCGCCAGTTTCCGCGACATCGACGTCGAATACCGTGAGGCCGAAGGTCTCTGGGGCCGCGACCTGGACGACGCCACCGACTTCATCATCGACTGGGGCCCGCTGCGCTACCACCGCTCGCTGTCCGGTTTCACCACCGATACCGCAGTCCGCGCAGCCATCTCGACCGCCCTGGCCCCCTTCGTCACCCCCGGCGGCGTCCGCCTCCGCAATGCGGCCTACCTGGTCACCGCGACCCGCCCGCTACCGTAACCACCCATGTCCCCGAGAAAGGCAGCGGCGCTGCGCGGCACCGACGACGACCGCAACCTCCGCGACCACCTCGTCACCACCGCCCAGCGCCTCCTCGCCGACCAGGGCGCACCCGGCCTCACCGTCCGCGCCATCGCCCGCGCCGCAGGCGTCGCCGACGGCGTCCTCTACAACCACTTCCCAGACAAGGACGCCCTCCTGGCCGCAGCCCTCGGCGCCCACGTCACCGCCGCCCACGCCGCCCTGGGCCCCCTACCGGCCCCCGGCACCGCGACGGTGCGGCAAAACCTCGCCACCTACCTCCGTGCAGGTCTGGCCCTGCACCGTGCGGTCCTCCCGGTTTTCGCCGGCCTGCTGTCCAGCCCGTCCGTCCTGACCCGCTTCGCCGAATCCGAAGCCCGCGAAGCCGACTGGCGCGAACTACTCGCCGCCTACCTCCGCGCCGAACGCGACCGGGCACGGATTGCCCCCACCGCCGACATCGATGCCGCAACCGCAGTATTGGTCGGCATCTGCCATGACACCGTCCTCACCGCACTGCTCCCGGGTGCGTCCGGCTCCCACGTCGATGTGGAGGCAGTCGTCACGACTCTCCTGTCCGGAATAGCCCCGTCCGCCGACTGATCGCGTCGATGGCCAGGTCGCCACGGATGGCCGCACGCGGGCACGCTCAATCGACGTCGACGCCGTCATTCCAACTCTGCTGGGCGGAACCGGACCGAGGAGCCCAGCGCGGAACTGATCATTGCTGGTGGTTCAAGCCCAGCTGGAGACTCGACAGCTGGGGTGGCCGCTCGGGCATGGAGGCGTTGCACCACAACTGCGTTGGTGAACCGAGTCCCTCGTCGCGCAGTGTCGTCAATACCGCCATCGCGATGTCGCGCCCGGACTGTCGGCCCGGCAGATAGTCGATCATCCGCGTCCGACCTTCAACCTCTGGAAGTTCCAGTCGAGAGCCGCTGTTCCCGAACCATCCCCGCACGAGCCAGCCGTCGGGCTCGCCGCGACGGCCGACCGTCCACTGGACGCGGCCCGCATAAGGGTGCAGGACAGGTATATCCGCGGCGAGTGACTCGAAGACCGGCTGCAGGCAGGCCTTGAACACGGCCCATGTGGTCGCTTCGCGTTCGACGTCGGGCCGTCCGTTGCCCCATCGGTGGCCCAAGGCGTCGTCTGGCGTGGCGAGCCAACTGCCGTGGGGTTTGCGCTCGTCGTCGCTGTCCAGCACCCTGCGCCTGTAGTCCTCGACAGCGGCGGTCGGCTCCAGCTGGAGATAGAGAGACGTCAGGTTGCCGATGTGGCGGAACAGCGTGATTGTGACGTCGGGTCGACGCCATACCGCCCTCGCGCTCGGGCCTCCTACACGCGCAGGCACTCCGAGCAGCCGCACACATTCCGCCAGTGCTGCCCGATACGCGGCGTCGCCGACCTCTGTGGATAGTCGCTGCATCAGCAGCAGGCCGCTGAATTCGCCGAATCCGGATCGTGCGAGATCCGGGTCGTCCGATGTGTCGGATGCGTCGAGAAAAATCCATTCCCGATCCGACTCCAGTGCGACCCTGAGGTGATTCCGGAGTAGACCCTCCAGTTCCCTGGTCTGCCAGCCCGTCGTTTCGGCTATCCGGGTGATATCGGCACGTGACCAGGTTCCGAGGTCCGACTGCGTGACCAGCGGGATCGCGGAGAGGAAGGCGCTCCAGTCGGTGAGCCGTTCGGCCTTCGTGGCAGAGTCGATGAGGCTCTTCATCGTTCGCTGGTAGATCGCCGGATTCTGCAGCCGCAGAAAGGTTTTGCTGCCATTCGTCGCCAGGTCCACCACGATTCGCTGATGGACCCAGACCTGCGGGGTGCCCGGAGAAACACCCGTAGGCTCGCCCCACAGCGCCCGGAACCGGGCGCCGAGTTCTTCGAACATCAAGTCGAGGACGTTGAGGTCGTTGTCGGATATGGGGGTCGGGATATCAACCGCGACCCCGTTGGACTTCCCGAGGAGCGCCATCAGCCGAACGTCGGGTGCGTCACCGTGCGACAGTGTGCGCCACTGCGGGTTCAGCTGCGCGAAGAGTTCGACGTGACGTGGCACCCGTCCACGTTGCCGCCGCTCCTCGAGCCTGTCGCCGTACTGGACGCTCGCTGCGCCCCAGCCGAGATGTTCGGCGAAGCGCTCGGCGTCAGCGATCGTCCAGGTCCAGTCGAATTGTGTTGCGGCGACCGCGATTCTCACGATTGCAGCGAGGGTTGCCCCCGTCTTCTCGCTCACGATCGGAGGCTAACACCTTGGCCGACAGGTGAGGCGGCTGCTGAATCGGGTGAACGCCGGCTCAGTACACCGGGCCGGTGTACTTCTCGCCCGGGCCGGCGCCGGGGGCGTCGGGGTAGGCGGAGGATTCGCGGAAGGCGCGCTGGAGGGATTGGAGGCCTTCGCGGAGGGGGCCGGCGTGCGGGCCGAGGTATTCGACGGAGGCGGTGATCAGGCCGGCGAGGGCGGTGATGACGCGGCGGGCCTCGTCGAGGTCGAGGTGCGGGCTGGTGGCAGGATCGGCTTCGCCGAGGCCGAGCTTCTCGGCGGCGGAGCTCATCAGCATGACGGCGGCGCGGCTGATGACCTCGACGGCAGGGATGTCGGCCAGTTCGCGGACGACCTCGCCGTCGATGAGGGCCGATTCGTCGCTGGTGATTGCCTCGCTCATGCGGTAGAGCATTCCATCGCGCGGGTCGGCGCTGGTCGCGGGGGCCGTCGATTCGGAGCTCACGGCTATGAGTGTTAGACTCTTCCGCGACGACCGTCCCGGACTGGTTCCTGCAACCGACTCGGGGCATCAAGTGGAGCCCGACTCCCACCGTCGATCGGCCCTTCCGGTCAGATCAGGCGGTCCGGTCGCCCATCATTTGCCTGATGGGTTCTGCACGTGGGTTTGTCCTGCGTGTGGTGCGATGCGAGCTGTTTGCATTGCGGATCGGTCGACTCGGGCCCCGTGGTGGTGAAATACCAGCACGGGGCTTTCGTGTTGGAATTGGGGTTGCAGTTATTGCTTGCGGTCGTTGACGAACCGCTTGACCTAGGAGGCCCCATCAGCACTGAGACCCGCATCAACGATCGCATCCGCGTTCCCGAGGTCCGACTCATCGGACCGGGTGGCGAGCAGGTTGGGATCGTGCGTGTTGAAGATGCACTACGCGTCGCTCAGGAAGCTGACCTCGACCTGGTCGAGGTCGCGCCGGATGCACGCCCGCCGGTGTGCAAGATCATGGACTACGGCAAGTTCAAGTACGAGACCGCGCAGAAGGCGCGTGAGTCCCGGAAGAACCAGGTTCAGACCGTGATCAAGGAGCAGAAGCTCCGGCCGAAGATCGATGACCACGACTACGCCACCAAGCGCGGCCATGTGATGCGCTTCCTCGAGGCCGGGTCGAAGGTCAAGGTCACCATCATGTTCCGCGGTCGCGAGCAGTCGCGTCCGGAACTCGGCTTCCGGCTCTTGCAGCGACTGGCCGCCGACGTCGCCGACCTCGGTTTCGTCGAAACTTCGGCCAAGCAGGACGGCCGGAACATGACCATGGTCCTCGCGCCCCACAAGGGTGCGAAGACGCGGGTGAAGGCCCAGCAGTCTGCGGCCCAGGGCGGCACCGTCCCGGCCGAGACCCCGGCTCCGGCCCCGGTCGAGACCGCAGCCCCGGCTGCCGAACCGGCCACCCCGCAGCAGTAATAACGAGAAGCTCCGGTGGCGCGCTGACGCGCGCCTCCGGCACGACAGATTGAGGAATCCATGCCGAAGATGAAGAGCCACAGCGGCGCCTCGAAGCGATTCAAGGTGTCGGGCAGCGGCAAGCTGCTGCGTCAGCAGGCGAACCGTCGCCACCTGCTCGAGCACAAGCCGTCCACCCGGACTCGTCGTCTGGACGGCGTGGAGGTCGTCGCGAAGGCGGACGTCGCTCGCGTCAAGAAGCTGCTCGCCAAGTAATTCGGCTGAGCCAGCCGCTCGCGATCCGTTCGCGGAACGCACCATCGACCAACCTCGGGCGCACTCACCGGGTTCACGCGAAAGACCCGGCGCCCCTTATTCGATCAAGGACTGACAAGTGGCACGCGTCAAAAGGGCCGTCAACGCTCAGAAGAAGCGCCGTTCCGTTCTCGAGGCCTCCAAGGGCTACCGTGGCCAGCGGTCGCGCCTGTACCGCAAGGCCAAGGAACAGCAGCTGCACTCGCTCACCTACGCCTACCGGGACCGCCGGGCGCGCAAGGGTGACTTCCGCCAGCTGTGGATCACTCGTATCAACGCCGCCGCGCGTCTGAACGACATGACCTACAACCGCTTCATGCAGGGCCTGAAGGCCGCCGGCATCGAGGTGGACCGCAAGATCCTGGCCGAGCTCGCGGTGAGCGACGCCGAGGCGTTCGCCCAGCTGGTGGCCGCCGCCAAGGCCGCGCTGCCCGCCGACGTCAACGCCCCGGCCGCCTGATTCGGCCTGCGTGACGACGCAACACTCGAAACGACCCGCGGACGTGCTCTCCGAGCACAACCCGCGGGTCGTTTCTGCGGTCAAGCTCCATCGCGCGCCGGTGCGCCGCAAGACCGGCCTGTTCCTGGCCGAGGGCGCGAATTCGGTGGAGGCCGCGCTCGATACCGGGCGGATCGAGGAGCTGTTCTACTCCTCCAAGGCCGCCGAACGCGAGCACGAGCTGGTGGCCGGCGCTGCGGCGCAACGGGTGCGGACCACGCTGGTCAGTGACCGTGCCGCGGAGATGCTGGGGGAGACCGTGACGCCGCCCGGCTTGATCGCGGTGTGCCGCCAGGTGGATGTGCCGCTGTCGGAGATCATCGACGCGTCTCCGCGCATGCTGGCCGTCCCGGTCGAGATCGCCGACCCCGGCAATGCCGGAACCCTGATCCGGGTGGCCGACGCGGTCGGCGCGGATGGCGTGGTGCTGGCCGGTGATTCGGTGGATCCGCACAACGGCAAATGCGTGCGCGCCTGTGCCGGAAGCCTTTTCCACGTTCCCGTGGCCCGCTCCCGCGATATCGATGCCACCCTCGACGCCCTCGAGCACGCCGGGATCGCCGTGCTGGCGACCACCGCCAAAGGCGAGGTCGACCTGGACGATGCCGACGAGATCCTGCGCGGCCCAGTCGCCTGGCTGTTCGGCAACGAGGCGCACGGCCTGGACAAGGCCATCGCCGCCCGCGCCACCCACCGGGTCCGGATCCCCATTCACGGCCGCGCCGAAAGCCTGAATCTCGCTGCCGCGGCGGCCATTTGCCTCTATGCGAGCTCTCGGGTCCAGCACGCCAAGTGACGCCGGCCGAGTCTGCCGACGCCATCGTCGAGGCCGGTGCGGCGCCGAAACCCGGCGAGCCGGTCCGGATCTGATCAGATGCCGTCCTCGCTGAGGTTGGCGAGGATCTCAGTGGCCCACGGCGGGGTGTCGGCGTCGTCGCTATCGGTGACCTGGAGCGCAGACAGGTCGATGAGCAGCATGCCGGTGGCGAAGAAGCGGCCGACCTCGTAGGTCGTCGCGCCGGTGAGCTCTTTGGCCAGGTTGTAGAGGCGTCCGAAGTGATCGCGGATGTTCTCGCCGATGGCCGGCGCGCTCGCCGCCGCGATGCCCTGCAGGAAGACCCTGGGCAGATCGCGGTCGGTGAGGAAATAGTCGCCGAAGTGGCTGCCGAGAGAATCGAGGCGGTCTTTGGGGGAGGCGTCCGGTGCGGCCTGGGTGGCCCCGGTGCGGAAGAGCTCCTCGATGCGCCCGCACACCTGGTCCAGCACTGCCAGGAACAGCTGCTGCTTGGTGCCGAACAGTCGGATCACATAGGGCTGCGAGACCCCCGCTCGGCGCGCGATATCGTCGGTTTTCGTTGCGGCGTAACCGGATTCAGCGAAGGCGGCGGTTGCCGCCGCGAGGACTTCCGCGCTGCGTTCGGTCGCCGTCATCCGGGTCCTGGTCATGGCTGTCGTGCCTCTCGTCGTCGGCGATCCAGTGTGCTATTGACATGTTATCAGTCAATGCATACTCTCTAGTTATCAGTCGATAACAACAAGGATTGGTCATGGCTGAAACACTCGAAACCTCAACCCTCGCCGACAAGGTCGTCGATGCCGCCCGGCAGCGGCCGCTGGGCGCGATCCTGGCGGCCGTGGGCATCCCGATGTTCATGGTCACGCTGGACAATCTCGTGGTCACCAACGCGCTGCCGGTCATCCGCACCGAACTGCACGCGTCGCTCACCGACCTGCAGTGGTTCGTGAACGCCTACACGCTGTCCTTCGCCTCGCTGCTGCTCACCGCCGCCGCGCTCGGCGACCGGATCGGCCGCCGGCGGATGTTCGTCATGGGCATCGCGCTGTTCACGGCGGCCTCGGCGGCGTGCGCGCTGGCCACCGAGCCGTGGATGCTCATCGCCTCGCGGGCGGTACAGGGCTTCGGCGGGGCGGCGGTGATGCCGCTGTCGCTGACACTGCTGTCGGCGGCGGTGCCGGAGAAGATGCGCAGTGCGGCCATCGGCATCTGGGGCGGCATCTCCGGGCTCGGCGTGGCGCTCGGGCCCGTGGTCGGCGGCGCGGTCGTCGACGGACTCAGCTGGCAGTGGATCTTCTGGATCAACGTTCCGATCGGCATCGTCGCCGTTCCGCTGGCCGCCCGGATCCTGAACGAATCCTTCGGCGGCGCACGGAAATTGGATCCGATCGGCCTGCTGCTCTCGGCGGGTGGCGTGCTCGCGGTGGTGTGGGGCGTGATCCACGGCGCGGACGACGGATGGACCTCGGCCAAGGTGCTGACCGGACTGATCGGCGGCGCGGCGCTGCTGGCGGCGTTCGTGCTGTGGGAGAACCGCTCGGCCGATCCGATGCTGCCGCTGCGGCTGTTCCGGTCGCGCAGCTTCACCGCGGTCAATACCGTGCTCTTCACCTTCTCCGTCGGCGTCTTCGGCTCGATCTTCCTGCTGGCCCAGTACTTCCAGGTGGTGCAGGGCTACACGCCGCTGCAGTCCGGTATCCGGACGCTGCCGTGGACCATGGCCCCGATGGTGGTGGCTCCGCTCGCCGGGCTGATCGTCGATCGGGTGGGTGTGCGGCCGCTGATCGCCATCGGCCAGGTGTTCCTGTCGGCGGCGCTGCTGTGGATGGCGCTGATCACGACGGTCGACGTCTCCTACGGCTCCTTCGTCCTGCCCTTCGTGCTGGGCGGCATCGGCATGGGCCTGACCTTCGCGCCCACCGCCACCGCCGTCATGGCCAGCGCGGCCCCGGCCGATCAGGGCATGGCCTCCGGCGCCAACAACACCATCCGTGAGGTGGGTGTCGCCATGGGTGTCGCGGTGCTGGCGTCGGTATTCGCCTCGCACGGCTCGTATCTGAGCCCGCAGGAATACGTGGACGGCCTCATCCCGGCGGTCAAGGTGGGCGCGGCCATCGTCGCGGTCGGTGCGCTGGTCGCATTGCTGCTGCCCAGTCGGCAGGCGATCGCCGAATCATCCACCGGTGCACCGGCTGTCGCTCACTGACCGGGTTCGTCCCCAATGGAGGTGCCACATGTACGAGACGCTGCTCCTGCTGTCCGTCGTGCTGCTCCTCGCAAGCATTCATGCGGCAGTGGACAACATCCCCTTCGCTGGTCAAGCGGCCACAACGCTGTGGTTCCGCATCCCCGAACAACTGGTCTACATCGGCGTAGCGTTGTTCGCCACCCTCGGATCGGCGTCGACGATCCGATCCGCCCCTCGAACGGCTTCTCTGGCAACCGGTGCGCCAGGGTAACGCCGGCACGAACCGCGTTGCGCGCCTTCCGGACCGGTCCGGAAGGGGCGCAACGCATTCAGGTGCGCTCGGGAGCTGGCGCCGGCTACGGAGCCGGGCTCGGAGCAGCGGCGGCCTCGAAGGCGGTGGTGATGGCGGCGACCACCTGGTCCATTGTCGGCGGCTCTTGCCCGGGGAGTTCCCGCTCGACGGAGGTCATGTCGACATCGGGCATGCCGCAGGCGACCGCGAGCTTCCAGGGGGTGAGGTCGCCGGTGACATTGAGGGCGAAGCCGTGTGTGGAGACATTGCGGCCGACGCGCATACCGATGGACGTGATCTTGCGGCCGGTGTCGCGGGTCCAGACGCCGGTCAGAAGCTCGGAACCCGGTGGGGTGTCACGGCGTTCGGCGGGAATCCCGAGCTCGGCCAGGGCCGTGACGAGTCGGTGTTCGACATCGCGGATGAGGTCGACGACGCCCTCGCCGGGTTGCAGTTTGACGATGAGATAGCCCACGAGCTGGCCGGGCCCGTGATAGGTGAGCTGGCCGCCGCGGCGGGTCAGAAGGACCGGGATATCGGTCTCGGGGGCGGGGAAGTGGGCCTCGGGGGTCCGGGCCCCGGCGGTGAAGATGGGTTCGTGGCTCAGGAGCCACAGGGTGTCGGGCCGCTGGTCGGCGACGCGCTCCTCCCACATCTCCTGCATGCGGTCCATCGCCGCCGAGTACTCGATGAGGCTGTCGGTGTCGTCGATGAGGGTCAGCGGCCGGGACTTCACACGTTCATTCGTACCACCGCCGGCCTCGCCACCGCGCCGACAGGGTGGTCTCGAGCTGGGAAAATCCGGGTGAGGTGGCCTGATTACAAGGATTACGATGCGACCAGCAAGAATGGGTACGCAGTACCGATGCTGCCGAAGAGTATCCGCCCGACCCGTAACCAGCCTGGGGAGTGACGAACCATCGTGGCCGATGACAACAGTGCCGAGCAGACCGCTGCGTTGAGCGAGGAGTCGCTCTCCGCCGCCGCGGAAGCTGCTGAGAAGGCGTTCGCCTCGGCCTCGACCCTGGACGAGCTGGCTGCCGCCAAGACCGAGTACATGGGTGGCAAGTCGCCGATCTCGCTGGCGCAGCGCTCGCTGGGCACGCTGCCCAAGGAGGAGAAGGCCGACGCCGGCAAGCGCGTCAATGTCGCGCGCGGCCGGGTGTCGCAGGCGTACGAGACCCGCCAGGCCGAGCTGCTCGCCGAGCGCGACGCGGCGGTCCTGGTCGCCGAGACCATCGACGTCACCCTGCCCGCCCGTCGGCACGCCGAGGGTGCCCGGCATCCGATCTCGGTGCTGTCCGAGCGGGTCGCGGATGTGTTCGTGGCCATGGGCTGGGAGGTCGCCGAGGGTCCCGAGGTCGAGACCGAGCACTTCAACTTCGATGCCCTCAACTTCCTGCCGGACCACCCGGCCCGCACCATGCAGGACACCTTCCACATCGCGCCGGAGGGTTCGCGGCAGGTGCTGCGCACGCACACCTCGCCGGTTCAGGTGCGCTCCATGCTGTCTCGCGAGCTGCCGATCTACGTGGTCTGCCCAGGGCGGACCTTCCGCACCGACGAGCTGGACGCCACCCACACCCCGGTGTTCTCGCAGATCGAGGGTCTGGCCATCGACAAGGGCCTGACCATGGCGCACCTCAAGGGCACCCTGGATTCCTTCGCGCGGGCGCTGTTCGGTCCGAACACCACCACGCGCATGCGGCCGAGCTTCTTCCCCTTCACCGAGCCGTCCGCCGAGGTGGACGTGTGGTTCGAGGACAAGAAGGGCGGCCCCGGCTGGGTCGAGTGGGGCGGCTGCGGCATGGTGAACCCGAAGGTGCTCATCGCCAGCGGCATCGATCCCGAGGTGTACAGCGGTTTCGCGTTCGGCATGGGTCTGGAACGGACCCTGCAGTTCCGCAACGGCCTGCCGGACATGCGTGACATCGTCGAGGGCGACGTGCGCTTCACGCTGCCGTTCGGCATCCAGTCCTGACCTGACCCCGATACGAGGAAGCGAAACGTCAAGTGCGAGTAGCGCAGTCCTGGCTGACGGAAATCCTGCAGCGGACCACCCCCGGGTGGTCGGTGACGCCGGAGGAGCTCGACGCGGGGTTCGTCCGGGTCGGGCTGGAGGTCGAAGAGGTCGACCAGTTGCACCAGGTGCAGGGTGACATCGAGCACCCGCTGGTGGTCGGACGGGTCGCCGAGATCACCGAGCTGACCGAGTTCAAGAAGCCGATCCGCTTCTGCAAGGTGGACGTCGGCAATCCCGAGCTGCAGGAGATCGTCTGCGGCGCACGGAATTTCGCCGTCGGCGACCTGGTGGTCGTGGTGCTCCCCGGCGGCGTGCTGCCCGGTGGCTTCCAGATCGCGTCGCGGAAGACCTACGGCCACACCAGCAATGGCATGATCTGCTCGGTCGCCGAACTGGGGATCGGGAAGGATCACAGCGGCATCCTGGTGCTCGAGCCCGGCACCGCCGAGCCCGGCGCGGACGCCAATGAACTGCTGGGCCTCGACGATACGGTCATCGAGCTGGCCATCACCCCCGACCGCGGCTACGCCTTCTCGGCGCGCGGCCTGGCGCGTGAACTGGCCTGCGGCTTCGACCTGGAATACGGCGATCCGGCCGTGCGGCTGCTGCCGGACGACGAGGCCGATGCCTGGTCGGTGAAGCTCGAGCCCGATTCGCTGTGCACGCGCTTCGCGGTGCGCCGGGTGACCGGCATCGACCCGGAGGCCGTGAGCCCGTGGTGGCTGCAGCGTCGCCTGCTGCTCTCGGGCGTGCGGCCCATCTCCCCGGCCGTCGACGTCACCAACTACGTGATGCTCGAGCTCGGCCAGCCGCTGCATGCCTTCGACGCCACGAAGGTGCAGGGCGGCTTCGTGGTGCGCCGCGCGCACAAGGGCGAAACACTGCGCACCCTCGACGAGGCCGAGCGCACCCTCGACTCCGAGGACGTGGTGATCGCCGATGACAGCGGCGTCATCTCGCTCGCGGGCATCATGGGCGGCGCGAGCACCGAGGTGTCCGGCACCTCCACCGACATCCTGCTCGAGGCCGCCACCTGGAACCCGGTGGCCGTGGCCCGCACCGCGCGCCGCCACAAGCTCGGTTCCGAGGCCAGCCGCCGGTTCGAGCGGATCGTGGACCCCGAGGTCAATGTGGCCGCTCTGGATCGCGCCGCCACGCTGCTGGCCGAGATCGCCGGTGGCACAGTCGAATCCGTGCTGACCGACGTGCGCGTGCCCACGCCGGCCCGGCAGCCGATCGTCATGGACATCGACCTGGCCGACCGCACTGCCGGCGTGCACTACGCGCCCGGCGCGGCCACCCGCCGCCTGCAGCAGGTGGGCTGCGCCATCGAGGTCGGCGTCAGCGAGTCCGGGCACGGGCAGCTGGTCGTCACCCCGCCGAGCTGGCGGCCCGACCTCACCCAGCCCGCCGACCTGGTGGAGGAGGTGCTGCGCCTGGAGGGTCTGGACAAGATCCCGTCGGTGCTGCCCACCGCCCCCGCCGGCCGCGGCCTCACCGCCCAGCAGCGTCGCCGCCGCGCGGTGAGCAAGGCGCTGGCATTCGAGGGCTGCGTCGAGGTGCCCGCGCCGGTCTTCATGCCCGGCGGTGTCTTCGACACCTGGGGTCTGGATGCGGATGACTCGCGCCGCAAGACGTTGCGCGTGCTCAACCCGCTCGATGTCGAACGCGCCGAGCTGTCGTCCACGCTGCTGCCCGGCCTGCTGGAGATCGCCGCCCGCAATATCTCCCGCGGGGAGCGGGATCTCGCCATCTACGGCATCGGCCAGGTCACGCTGCCGACCGAGCAGACCGTGCCGGTGGGCCCGCTGCCCGTCGACCGCCGTCCCACCGAGGACGAGATCGGCGTGCTGCTGCAGTCGCTGCCCGAGCAGCCGATCCACATCGGTGCCGTGCTCACCGGTCGCCGCGAGCCGCGGGGCCCGTGGGGTGCGGGTCGTGCGGTCGAGGCGGGCGACGCCTTCGCCCTGGTGGACGCGATCGCCGATGCTTCGGGCCTGGCGATCGAACGTCGTGCCGCGCAATACCTTCCGTGGCACCCGGGCCGTTGCGCCGAACTCGTCGTCGACGGGGTGGTCGTCGGCCACGCCGGTGAACTGCACCCCGCGGTCCTGGAGCGCTCGGGCCTGCCCCCGCGCACCTGCGCCGTGGAACTCGACCTCGACGCACTGCCGCTGCGCGAAATCCGGCCCACCCCCGTGGTTTCCGCGTTCCCCGCGGTGCTGCAGGACGTGTCGATCAGCGTCGACAAGGCGGTGTCCGCCGCCGCCGTGGAGGATGCCCTCCGCACCGGCGCGGGCGAACTGCTCGAGAACATCTCGCTCTTCGATGTCTACGAGGGCGCCCAGGCCGGTGAGGGCCGCAAGTCCCTGACCTACGCCCTGCGCTTCCGCGCCATCGACCGCACCCTGACCGAGGACGAGGCCAGCGCCGCCCGCGACGCAGCCGTCGCCGCCGCATCCTCCGCGGTAGGAGCGGTCATCCGCGCCTGACCCGAACCGGCAAACACAACGGAGGCTCCGAACCAGGGGCCTCCGTTGTCATTTCCGCGGTTCGTTCAGCTCGGCCGTGTTGCTCGCCCGGATGTCGATGGCTTCGATCAGCAGGGGCAGGCGGAGCGGGATCTCCGCGCCGACAGCGGTCAGGATGCGAGTGGTACGGCCGATTAGGTGAACCTCGCAACCCGATATCGTCTGCACCCCACCGTCATTCCAGCTTCGACCCGTAGATAGCGGTGATTCGCCGCCGGATTTCCCGGCGCTGTTCAGCACTCATCGCCTGCAGCACAGCATCGTCGATCACAAGTCCGAAGGTATGCGCCTCGGCCCGGAACGAAAACCAAAAGAACAGACGAGCTGCGAAAAGTCCGCGATCGCGCCGCCCGCGCAGTAGAAGCCAAAAGATAAAAAATCAAAACCCAAAAGATCAAAAGATTGAAAGAAAAAAGATGCCTGGAGAAGGGAGGGGGCCGGGCTTACGTCCGCGCCTGCACCTTCCAGCCCCCTCACCTTTGAAGCCGCATGTGGGGTTACTGCAGGAGGTATTCCCTCGGATCACGGGGTTGGTGTCGCGACGTGATGGCTTGCGCTCGTTGGGGACAGTGCTGATCGGTTGTGAAGCCGGGGATCGACTTCCCAGCAGGCGCAGCGTGGTGAGCGTGGGCGGGCCGATGTCGGGGTGAGGGTTTGAGGCGGGTGTGCTGTCCGAGATCGGACCATCGCCTGGTGGGCTTCACCCTTCGCTGCGACCGCCGATCATCTGGCGAGTCCCAGTGCCGTTGGGTCCCTGTGGATGTGGTCGGTCGACACGGTCTCGTTGGCGCAGCGCGATCCGCTCGTTGCCGCGCCGGTGGTGTCACTGCGCAGTGCGACGTTGTAGGCGGTGTGGCGGGGTGCGGCCGGGTGGGGCAGTACCCGGCCGACGGGCGCGCGGAGAGGAGGGCGTGTATGGGAGGGGTGTCCGGGGATCACGCCGCCCGAGCACCCCACCTCCGGCAACTGGAATCGATCGCAGCGGCGACCTGCTGCCCCACGTGATGTCTATCGTTCACCCGCGCCGTGCCGGTGGGGTCAAGACGTTTCGGGGCAATCCAACCGGTACGCCCCCGATACGGGGAATCCTTGCCCATGACAACGGTTTTCCAACCCTCGGGACTGTCGTTGACGAGCGCATGGCAGTGATCGCAGGCCAAGGTCAGATTGGTCAGGTCGGTGGGGCCGCCCTTGGCCCAGTCGGTGATGTGGTGGACCGCGCAGATCGAGGCGGGTGCGTCGCATCCGGGGCGGGTGCAGCCCAGGTCGCGGGCGATAAGTGCCAGGCGCTGTGCCGGGGTGGCCAGGCGCTCGCAGCGGCCCAGGTACAGCGGCAGCCCGTCGGCGTCGAGGACCGCCAGCACCGGGCGGGTGCCTTCGGCCATCTTCAACGCCTCGTTGATGGAGACGTGCCCGCCGGAGGCGGTGGTCGCGACCCCGGCCCCACGCTCGAGGTCGGCGAGGTTCATGGTCAGGATGGCCTGCACCGGCAAACCCCGGTGCGACCCCAGCTTGGCGGGGTCGACACCGGGCTGCAGCAACGCGAACAACGCGTCGTGGGTGCGCTGCCCGGCATCACGACGGTCACGACGGGCGGCGGCCTCCAACACCTTCGAATCAACGACCCTGACCGTGGCGGCAACACTGTCGGCGTCGTCGATGTTGCACATACCCGGACGCGCCAACTTCGCGAACACCGCATCCAACAGGGCCCGCAGCTCCGGAGTGATCCAGCCCTCGATCCACGACATGCCATCCACCCCGGGGCGGCCCAGGATCAGGCCACGGCGACGACGGCGGTCGGTGTCGGAGACGACCTTGCCGTCGGGGGCGACACGAGCGAGGATGTCGCGACCGATCTTGGGCAGGTCATCGGGCCAACCGACACGGGCGTGATCGACCAGGATGTGCTCGGCTTCCACGCGAGCCTCGGCGGGGATGTCGGTGGGCAGGTGGTGCATGACGTCGATGATGTTGCGGACGTGATCGCGCGAGATCTGGCCTGTCTCATAGGCTTCGGCGGCCTCGGCCAAGGTGGCCGGGCGCAGGTGTCCGGTGGGTTCGAAGAATTCCCCGCACTGGCGGGTGATCTTCACTCGCACCGACGCGTCGTACCTCGACAGGCCCAAGGTCTGCCGCAGGAACGGCACCACGTCCTTCGCCCCACTACCTTCGGGCAGTGAGCGGTTGCAGGCCTCGATGATCAGGCGTGAATCCAGTGCCGACAGTTGACGTTTGCAGGTTTCCAGGCGCTGCATCAACTCCACGACATCACCGTCGGAGAACGGGTTCAAGTTGCCGTGCAGGACGGAATTCGACAGGGTCTCGACGGCGGTCGCCAGGTCGGCGATGCCGCACGTGTCGAGTGTTTCCCCCTTCGAATCCATGTGCTAATTCTACCGCCTAAATGATCACGGTAGAAGGCGAATTCTATTGTGATGCAATGTGTTTCAGAATGTCATATGTTTCAGGCAATCGGCTCGATTCAGGTGAGCTGATCTGCGTGGCGGGAGTCCGAAGAAGGAATTGCCGAGTGTGGCTCGGTCGGCGGCGGGTATGTGCAGGGTCGGGTAGCTGTGGATGATCAGGCGGCCGCGGAGTGCTGACAGGTCGAGGTCCCAGTTGAAGCGGTTGAGGTGGGTGCATCGGGCGGTCGAGCGGTTCAGGTCGAGTTCTGCTTGCCGGCGGGACCAGCGGTTCAGGCGGCACAGTCGCTCGATGACCTCTTGCTCCCGGCCTTTTACCCGGAGATCTTCCGGTCCACGAGGCCGCGGATATTGGAACCGTGCGTGCCGGGCGGCGGCAGGTCGGACCGGATGACCACGCCGTCGGGGGATTCGGGACCGGCGAGGGTGTCTGTCCGAATCAGGTCGTACTCGTCGAATGTCATGTGCCGCAACATATCTCGAGTCACTGACAGAACCTTCCGGTTCGAATTCATCGTCCGAATCGAAGGTGACGAACTGGTCGAATCGGGAATTGGGGGTGAGGTCTCTCGGCGGGCGGGGAGGCAGGGAGGTAAGAAAGAACCATGTGGCATCCGGCGACCCCCATCCTCAATGCGCTCAGCTACCAGCCGGGCGACCGGCGGATTCTGGAGACTCCGGAGACGTATGGCCTCGACTATGAGGAGATGTCGCTGCGGACCGCGGATGGCGAGACCGTCGAGGCCTGGTTCGTGCCGGCGGTGGGGGAGCCGCTGGGGCACATTCTGTTCGCGCACGGGAATGGCGGGAACATCGGGGATCGGTCGCCGATGCTGGGCATGCTCGCGGCGGTCGGGTTCGATGTGATGATTTTCGATTACCGCGGGTATGGGCGCAGCACCGGCCGGACGGACGAGCGTGGGACGTATCTGGACGTGCGGGCGGCGCGGGAGGCATTGCTCGCGCAGTCCGGTGTGGATGCCAACCGGTTGGTGTATCTGGGAAAGTCGCTCGGTGGCGGCGTGATGCTCGAGCTGGCGAATGCCTTTCCGCCCGCCGCGCTGCTGCTCATGTCGACCTTCACCGGCATGCGGGACGCGGCGGTCGCGGTATATCCGTTCCTGCCGAAGCTGTTCGTGCCCAACGCCTATCCCAGCCTGCCGCGAATTCGCACTCTGACCTGCCCGGTCATGATCATGCACGGCGACATGGACGAACTCCTGCCGGTACAGATGGGCCGCGACCTGTACGCCGCCGCGCCCGAGCCCAAACAGCTGGTGATCTACCCCGGCGGCATGCACAACGACCTCATCGGATTCCCGGGCTGGGCGGAGACGGTGGCGACCTGGGCGGCCGGGGTGCTGCCGCCCAAGCGCCTCACTTCCGGATGATATTGGCGAGGAATTCGGCATTGCTGCCGGTCTTGCGCAGGCCGTCGAGGAGCAGGTCGAGGGCGCGCTGATCGTCCAGTTCGGCCAGGGTGCGGCGGAGTCTGTCCACGGCGAGCCGCTCGTCGGGGGCGAACAGCAGTTCGTCGCGGCGGGTGCTGGACTTGGCGATGTCCACGGCCGGGAAGACGTGGCGGCTCGCCAGTCCGCGGTCGAGTTTGAGCTCGGCATTGCCGGTGCTCTTGTACTCCTCGAAGATGACGGTGTCGGCGAGCGAACCGGTTTCGACCAGGGCGCTCGCGATGATGGTCAGCGATCCGCCGTGTTCGATATTGCGGGCCGCGCCCAGGAACCGCTTCGGCGGCGCCAATGCCATGGAATCCACACCGCCGGAAAGGATTCGGCCCGAGGCGGGTCCGGTCATGTTGTAGGCGCGGGCGAGCCGGGTCAGGGAGTCGAGCAGGACGACGACGTCACGGCCCTGTTCGGCCAGCCGTTGGGCACGTTCGATGGCCAGTTCGGCCAGGGCCGTCTGTTCGGCGGGGGAATGATCGAAGGTCGCGGCGATCACCTCGGCGGGTACCCCGCGCGAGAGGTCGGTGACCTCCTCGGGGCGTTCGCCGACCAGTACCAGCATCAGGTGCACCTCCGGATGGTTGGCGGCGATGCCGTGTGCGATCGCCTGCAGCACAGAGGTTTTGCCCGCCTTGGGTGGTGCCACGATCAAGGCGCGCTGGCCCTTGCCGATCGGCATCATCAGGTCGGTGACGCGGGTGGTGAGCTGGTGCGGCCCGGTTTCGAGTCGCAGCCGCTCATTGGGATGGATGGGGGTCAGGTCCTGGAAGTGCGGTCGCGGGGAGATCTCGGCGACCGGGAGGTCGTTCACGGTGTCGACCCGCACCAGGGGAGCGAGCTTGCCGTTCTTGGTATTCGGCTGCGCCAGGCCGGTGAGGGCATCGCCGCGGCGCAGGCCGTGGCTCCGGATCAATCGGGTGGGCACGTGGATGTCCTCGGGGCCGGGCAGGTATCCGCTGCGGCGCAGCACACCGCTCTGGCCATGGATATCCAGGATTCCCGTTGCGGGCGTGAGGGTTTCGATGAGTTCGAGGGCCGGGGTCGCGTCGCTGTGGGCGACCCGCGGCGTGGGATCGATGGTGGTCATGAGTGTTCTCCTTGTAAGGATCAGGTGACTTGTGCACCGGGAGTGAGTGATTGGTGTGGCCGGATGCGGCCGAGGGCGGTAGAAAACCGCCGGTGAATCCGAGTGGTTCGCAAGTGGCGGTACAGCATCGGTCGGGAGCCACAGCGCCACCGGGTAACCGGCTCGGGGAGGGAAGAAATCGCGTGGGAGGGACTCGGCGTCGACCTGCATCCACGGGATCGCGACGCCCCCACCGTACGCCGTCCCAGGATCCCGCGCAATGTTCCGATGCCGGCGCGCTGGGCCAGGCCCCCGCGGTCCCCGCGATGCGTAGCCTGGAACCCATGAGCGATGCCAAGGAACTCGTGGCGTTGTTGGCGCAGCTGCCGGACGCCGAACTCGCGGCGGTGGTCGAGGCCGCCACCGACGGCAAGGCCGGGCTGGCCGCGCTGCACGCGGTGGCGCAGTCACTGGCGGCCACCCTGGGTCATGCACCCGATGTCATCGATGTGACTCCGGACACGCTGCCCATGGAAAGCTATCCGCAGTCTGAGACGGCCCCAGCATCCGGGCAGGTGGGAGCGGGTCCCGTGGTCACCGGGATACCGGTACCGCCTGCGGGTATCCCCGCAGGTCCGGCGATTGGCGGGTATACCTCCGGCGGCGTCCCTACTTTCGAGTCAGTTCGCGATAAGGTCGAGCAGCGCTACGGGACATCGCAGGGGATGGGCGAACTCGATCGGCAGACACCAGTGGGCCGTAGCGTCGAGGAACAGTGGGATGCGCGGGCGAAGGCCGCGCGGGAACGTCTGGAACAGATTCGAAAATCGGTGCACGGCAACGATTCCGAGTGATCAGGCGTTCCGTCTTCAATTGATGGGTGGAACCTTGACCGAGTCCGATACGCCGTCGCGGACGCCACGCGAAATCGCCGAGAAGCTCCTGGATCTCCAGGTCGACTTCATTGTCGCCGAGGTCAGCGGTGACCGCTTCGCCGAAGTGATCGCCCGCGACGTGGAAGCGGTGATCGGTGTCGCCGACACCATCATCTTCCGCGACGTGGTGGAGATCGATCAAGCAAAGCAGACCGTCGCCAATGTCATCGACCTGATCGGCGGCAGCCCGGTACTGGGCGAAATGGTCGCCACGCTGGCCGATTCGCTGTACGAGAACATCGCCGGGAATCATGACTACACCCTCGGTGACGTGGTGGACCGCGAGCCGGTCGAGCAGCTGCTGGAGAAGCTCTTCGGCATGCATCAGGCGCAGGAACGGATCCTGGAGCGGCTGACCGAGAGCCCCCTCATCGCGACCGTGGCCGCCAAGTTCGTGGACAAGCTGGTCGACGATCTGATGGAGACCAACAAGCAGATCGCCTCGAAGATTCCCGGCGTCGGCTCCCTGGTCTCCATGGGCACCAATGCCGCCAAGTCCGCGCGCAAGGCGGCGGAGAAGGCCGGCGGGACCTTCATCGGCGAAATGGCAGGCAAGGGCGCGCAATTCGCGCTCAAACGCACCAACAACGCCATTCGCGAAATGCTGCGCGACGCCCCGGTGCACGACGCGGCCATGGAATTCTGGGACCTGCACGCCGGTGAGCCGGTCAGCGGCCTGCGCGAGTACCTGTCCCAGCAGGACCTCCGCGACCTGGCCCTGATCATCCACCGGATCGCGCTGACCACCCGCAACAAGGAATACGTCGGCGTGCTGGTGGACCAGGGCGTCGAGGTGTTCTTCGAGAAGTACGGCGACCACACCCTGGCGGCCATGCTGCCCGAGCTGGGCCTGTCCGAGGCGGTCATCGCCGAGGAGATCCTGCGCTACGGCCCGGCCGTGGTGGAGGCCGCCAAGCGAAACGGCGTGCTGGCCAAGCTGATTCGCGACCGGCTGGAGCCGTTCTTCCTGTCCGAGCCGGTGCTGGCGGTGCTCGCCGGGAACTGACCGAGTCCTGCGAACAGGGCCGCATGTTGAAACCGCGTGCGGCCCTGTTTCATTCCCTGACGGGAGAACATGATCATTCCCTGGAGGGAATCGCGCAGCGCATCGCATCCGCGCAGACTCGAGGCCATGACGAACATCGACATCAACGAACTCGCCGACCGTTACCTGGCCATGTGGAACGAACCCGACCCGGGGCCGCGGCGCAAACTCATTCGCGAACTGTGGGCCGAGGACGGCGCGCAGATTCTCGTCGATCCGCCGGAGGACATGCGAGATGCCGCCACTCGCTTGAACTTTCCGATCCCGTCGCTCGAGGTGCGGGGGCATCATGCGCTGGAACGGCGGGTGGAGCGGGCCTACGAGATGTTCGTGGCAGCGGGCGAACACCGCTTCGTCCAGCTTGGGGAAGCGACGGTGCTGTTGAAGCAGGTGATTGCCTTCACCTGGTCGATGGTGACCACCGACGGCACTGTGGTCGGTGGCGGAATGGATGTCCTCGCGCTGGACGAGGACGGCCGCATCCGCACCGACCACCAGCACATCGGCGTCGAGTAGGGCCTCGAGCCCGCGAGCGGGTGCACACGTCGCGGATCGTGCCATGCATGATTGCTTCGACTCGAGCAATGCAAGGTTGCTTCGACCGAAAGGAGCGTCGTGGCCCTCGACAAGGAAGTCGCCGCAGCCCTCAGCGACAGCGTCCGCACCTGTGGCGACGCTGTCATGGGCCCGCGGCACAAATCGCTGCCCCCGGCCGCCTGGGGACTGACCGTCCGCGAATACCTGGCCACGAATCCGCACCTGGACGACCTGCAGACGCCGGTGCTCACCATGGACCGCTCCGCGCTGGACACGAACCGGGCCGTCATGGCCGACTGGGCGCGCGCCGCCGGCGTCCGGCTCGCTCCGCACGGCAAGACCTCCATGTCGCCCCAGCTCTGGGCCGAACAGCTCGAGACCGGCTCCTGGGGTATCACCCTCGCCACCGGCTGGCAGGCCCAGGTCGGGCGGTCGTTCGGCCTCGACCGCATCGTGCTGGCCAACACCCTGGTGGATCCGATCGGGTTGCACTGGGCGGCAACGGAAATAGCGTGTGACCCCGATTTCGAGCTCTACAGCTGGGTCGACGGCGTCGACGCGGTCCGGGAGATGGAGCGCCATCTCGAGTCCGCGCCCGATGGCGTCCAGCTGAACGTCGTCGTGGAACTCGGTGGCCCGCACGGCCGTACCGGCGCCCGCGGGCTGGCCGCCGCCCACGCCGTAGCCGAGGCGGTCCACAAGTCACCGCGCCTGCGACTTGCAGGGGTCGGCGGTTACGAGGCCGCACTCGCCCACGATCGCTCTCCGGAAGCCCTTGCGGCCGTGCGGCACTACCTGGACGAGCTCACGATCCTGCACCAGGAGCTGATGGCCGCGGGCAGATACGACGAGTTCGTATTCCAGCCCGTGGTCGGCCGCCCGGTGGGGTCAGCCGGCCGCGGGGAGGAAGCCTCGCTTCCGTCGGCGGATTCCGCGGCCGATTCGTCCGCGCCAGCCGGCCCCGCCCTGGATGGATCGAATTCCCGGACTGATCGGGTCGGCCGTCCTGTGATCGTGACCGCCGGTGGCAGCGCATATCCGGACCTCGTCGTGGAGCGACTGGCCGGACTTGCGGATGAGGATGGCGTGCACGGAGTTCCGACTGTGGTGGTGCTGCGGTCCGGCGCGTATCTGGTGCACGATGACGGGTTCTACTCCGGAATTTCACCACTGGCCGATGGTCGCGCCGAGCGTCCGCTGCGGTCGGCGATGCACGGATGGGCACGCTGTGTGTCCCGTCCGGAAGCGGAACTCGCGTTGCTCGATGCGGGCAAGCGTGATCTTCCGTACGACTTGGGTTTACCTGTTCCGCAGCGGATCACCGGACCGGTGAACAGCGGGCTCTCGGCGGTTGCGACCACTTCGCTGCCGGCCGGCGCGCATGTCTCGGCCTTGAACGATCAGCACGCCTTCTTGCGGCTGCCGGGTGCTTCGGACGACCAGGTGCCGGTGGGAAGTGTGGTGCGACTGGGGCTTTCGCATCCCTGCACCGCGTTCGACAAGTGGCGTCTCATCCCGGTGATCGATGACGCCGACGCCGAGCGGCCGCGGATCGTCGACTTTCTGCACACGTATTTCTGAGCGGGATGTCGCAGCCGCTCCGCTGCGGCCGCGGCGGGTGGACCTCGAGGTCCGGTCCACCGCCGCGACGACGGATGCCTCGCGGCGCGGGCGCGATCCATCGGCGACAGCGATGCGGTCCGCGTTCGTGCCGTCCCCTCGCGGACACCCGGTGTCGCCGTGCGGTGCGCCGCACGGCGTGGCAAGCATCCCGATCGGCGCGGGTGCGGGTCAAGGTGAACTCCTGTCCCAATTTGTCCCAGTGAAAATAGCGGCTGGGTTGCCTCATTCCTCGGCCGCCAGTTCACTGGCTGCGTCGACCGCGGGTGTTCCGGTACCTTGTGCGACGGAACAACACGTTTTATGGCTTCTGGAGGTATCGGTGACCGCGGCGCGTTCGGAGATTGCCGACTATTTGCGTAGTCGTCGCGAGGCAGCCGGCCTGACCCGAGCCGAGCTGTCCCGGCGAGCCGGTGTCTCCGAGGCGCTGATCCAGAAGATCGAGCAGGGCACTCGCCAGCCCACCGCGGTCGCCCTCGGCGCGCTGTTCACCGCGCTGCAGGTGCCGGCGCAGGTGCGCGAGCACGTCGCCACCCTGCTGCAGCCCGAACTGGCCAGCTTCGGAACCGAAATCACGCCGCCGGAGCCCTACGAACTCGACTTCCTGCGCGCCATGCCGCACCCAGCCTGCTTCCAGACCATGCCCGCGGTAGACCTGGTCGCCGCCAATGACGCCTATCTGCGGGCGTTTCCGGGACTCGAGCCCGGCGACGTCATCGTCGAATGGATGCTGCTGGACCCGCGGGCGCGCGAGGTCATCGACGACTGGGAACGCGAAGCGCACTTCATGGTGTACGGATTCCGCTACATGGCCTCCGCCACCCACGCACCCGAACGACTGGCGGCCATCGTCGACCGCTGCCGCGCGGCCCCGGAGTGGGATCGCTTCTGGTCCACCGAGGTTCCGCCCGAGAAGGTCGCCCGCCGGCCCGTGCGGGTGCGCTCGCCCGAGACCGGTGAGTGGGTGAGCTACCGCATGCAGATATTCAAATTCGAACTGCCGCAACGCCCCTGGTGGATCTACTCGCTGGTCCCCGCCAATTGAGCCGCGCCGGTGGCGAAATGCTGCCGGTAGCGTTCGGGCGTGGTGGCCAGGCGTCGGCCGAACACCCGGTGCAGGGT
This sequence comes from Nocardia sp. NPDC059229, assembly GCF_042754165.1. NCBI lineage: Bacteria > Bacillati > Actinomycetota > Actinomycetes > Mycobacteriales > Nocardiaceae > Nocardia > Nocardia sp. NPDC059229. The sequence continues at coordinate 75,450 of NZ_JBHZAK010000025.1, read as the reverse complement.
CTCGCCGTGGCGGTAGCCGACCTGGCGGGCGATCGCACCGATGGTCAGCTCGGTGGACTCCAGCAGGCGGCGGGCCGCCTCGACGCGCAGATCCTCCACGAAAGCCGCGGGCGTGCTGCCGGTTTCGATGCGGAAGGCCCGGGCGAAGTTGCGTTCGCTCATGCCCGCGCGGCGGGCCAGCTCGGCCACCCCGAGGTTCGCGTCGAGATGATCGGGCAGCCACTGCTGCACCGCGCGGATGGCGGGCGTGCGCGCGGGCTGGGTGCGCAGCTGCGCGCTGAACTGGGTCTGCCCGCCGGGACGCCGGGTGAACACCACGTACAGCCGCGCGATCATGGCGGCGACCTCGCGGCCGTAGTCGTCCTCGACCAGTGCAAGCGCCAGATCGACACCCGCCGACATGCCCGCCGACGTCCAGCGATTGCGGTCACGGACGTAGATGCGATCCGGTTCGACCGTGACCCGCGGATAGCGCTGGGCCATCAGGTCGGTCGAGGCCCAGTGGGTGGTGGCCCGGTAGCCGTCGAGCAATCCGGCCGCGGCCAGCAGCAGCGCGCCCGCGCACACCGAGGTCACCCGCCGCGCCTTGCGGGCCAGGGCGGGCAGCTCCCGCACCACCTCCGCCCCGGCCGCCCCGGAGGCCATGCCGCCCACCACGATCAGGGTGTCGAAGTCGTCGCCGGCGGCGATGTCGTGCAGCGAATGCTCCACCGAGAGGGTGAGGCCGCCGTCCGCGGTGATCGGGCGGCCCCCGGGCGAGGCGGTCAGCAGGCGGTAGGGCAGGGCTGCGCCGTCCGAATCCGCCTGGCCGCCCGCCGAACTGATGGGATGCTCCTGCAGCACCGGCGGCAGGAGCGCGGGCGGCCGCTCGCGGACACCGTTGAGGAGCGCGAACACATCCAGTGGCCCGGCCAGCTCGGACAGCTGCATGCCCTGGTAGACAACGAAAACGATGGTGCGGGGTGCGGGCATCCCGCCATCATCGCAGTCGCCGGGCTCGGCTGCCATGGTCAGTGGCTGACCGATTCGGATGTGCGGCGGGCGATGTGCCGGTCGAGGAACGGGATGACCAGTTCGGCCACCCGCTCGGCGCACTGCGCGTGCGGGTAGTGGCCGCCGCCCTCCACCATGGCGACCCGGCCCAGTCCCGCCGGCATGGCCGCCACGATCGCCTCGGCCTCGGCCCGCGGGTTGGCGAAGTCCGGATCCTGGGTGCCCATGAGTACCAGTGCGGGACAGCCGATGTCGGCGATGCGAGCATGCGCGTCGGCCGGGGTGGTGGCGCCGGTCTTCATGAATTCCGCCCAGCGGTCGGGCTGCCGCAGGATGGTCCGCAGGCCGGCGAGGAACTCCTCGTGGTCGGCGGGCTTGGTCGGGTAGGCGATCTCCAGATAGCGGAACCACCACCGGAACGACCGCAATCCCTGGGTGGCGAGCAGGCGCACCATGCCGCGGCGGTACCGGCGGCTGGTGATCATCGTGCCGATGTGCAGCTGCTGGGTGAGGGTGAACGGGTCGATTTCGACGATGGCGCTCACCAACTCGGGGGCCTCCGCCGCCGCGATGGTGGCCGAGCCGCCCGACAGCGAATGCCCGATGATGACCGCGGGACCCCCGAAATGCCGGATGACACCCAGCAGGTCGTGGGCCACGTCGGTGCGGCTGATGGCGTCCTTCCCGGTCACCGAGGGCCAGTTCGGGCTGGATTCGCCGTGCCCGCGCATATCGGCGTTCACCACCCGGTATCCGGCCGCGACCAGCGGCCCGACCAGGTGCCGGAACTCCTGCCGCCAGGTTCCCATGCCGTGCGACAGCACCACCAGCGGTCCGTCCCCGGCCACATCACACGCGATCCGCCCGTGCTCGAGCGTTACGAACTCGGTCATTTCCCGGTCCTTCCAAGCGATTTCGTTCCGGCCGCGTTTGCGGCATGCCGGAATTGAACGCCGGAAATCGATCCGGGCCGAGGGCTCGGGCCGGACGGATCAGCGGTGTGGCCGATCCGGTCAGTCGCTGACCGTGTTTCCCGCGCTCGGGACAGTCACCCGCGTCGGTGCGCCGAACCAGGTGGTCAGTGCGTCCCGCAGCCCGGGTTCGGCGGTGGCGGGGGATTCGCCGACCGTTGCGGCCCAGGCGATATGGGCGTCCGGGCGGATCAGGACGGCATCGGCGGGCCTGTTGTCGGTGGCGGCCGTCCGGATGTCGACGCGGTCGCCCCACAGCTCGGCGATCTCGCGCAGGTCCGCGCGGTCGGCGAGATCGAGCAGCACCGGGCGGGCGCCGTGCAGGGACTGGGCGACACCGGGTTGCAGGTGCAGATCGGGGAGGAAGGCTCCGGTCAGCTGGTGCCCGTTGGGATTCGGCAGCGGATAGCGGATGTCGGCGCCCGCGATCATGGACCCCAGCCGCTGCAGGGCCGGTGCATCGGTGAGCAGTTCCTGGAACAGTGTCCGGAGTGCCTCGGCCGCCGGATCGTCGCCGCGGCGCAGCGCCGCCTGCGCCTGGGTGTGCACCATGGTGCGGGCCGCCGCGAAGGAGCGCTCCGCGTGGTAGCTGTCGAGCAGCCCGTCCGGGGCCCGGCCGTCGATGTCCGCGGCCAGCTTCCAGGCCAGGTTGACCGCGTCGAGCATGCCCGCGTTGAGGCCGACACCGGTGGCCGGGAACGTGTGCGCGGCATCGCCGGCCACCAGAATCCTTCCGGCGCGGAAGCTTTCGGCCTGTCGTGCCTGGAACTGGTAGCGGGACAACCGGATCGGATCACCGAGCGGCAGGTCGACGCCCAGGACGCGGCGGATGCTGTCGCTCAGCTCCGCGAGGGTCATCGGCTCGTTGTCATCGGTCTCGGTGGCGGTGTCCTCGGTGGTCTGCACCATGAGCATGCCGGCGGCGAGCGAGCCGACCGCGAACACGCCGCGCTCGGTGCGGGTGAAACCGGCGGGGACGACACCGTGCCCGGCGACGTCGAGATCGCCGTTGTCCAGCACGGTCACCCCGGCTGCGACGGCGACCTGACCCAGGCGGTTGACCTCCGGATAGGTGATGCCGGGGAAGGCGATTCCCGCCAGCTCCCGGACCTTGCTGCGCGCACCGTCGCAGCCCACGACGTAGTGGGCGGTCAGTTGGTACGGGCCGTCCGGGCCCGACACCGCCACGATGGCCCCGGCGTCGTCCTGCTCGATCCCGGTCACGGTGTGCCCGCGCCGAACCTCGCCACCGCGCTCGCGCACCAGTTCGTCGAGCAGCTGCTCGAGTCGCGGCTGCGCGAGGTGCAGTGCGCGCAGCGGGGGATCGGGCAGCGGGCTCAGGTCGACGTGCAGTCCGCCGAACGGGAAGGCCGCGGCGGGGGCGACCGCCGCGCCGGCCGATTCGAACCGGTCCAGCACGCCTCGATAGCTCAGCAATTGCAGGATCTGCCCGCTGAATCCATTGGCCTTCGGCACGGTCCGCAGCACCGGACTGCGCTCCAGGACCACCGGCCGCACCCCGGCTGCCAGCAGTTCGGCGGCCAGCATCAGACCCGTCGGGCCCGCGCCCGCAATGATCACGTCGGCACTCGTCACACGCACTCGCGCTACTCCATTCCACGGATTTCGGCTACGGCCAGCGATTCTGCGGCATACCGGGGGTCTTGCCGCAAGCCCGGGGGTGCGATATATGTTGACAAGGGGAAGCGGATCACCGCTTCCCCTTGTCGATCGTCATCCGTTGCCGGATGGACTCTTTCGGCTACTGGCCCAGATGGTGGCGCATGAACGCCGCCGCGAAATCGGGCTGGGTCCTGGCCATCTGGTTGTGCCGGCCCGGATTCGCCAGCAGTGTCTTCTCCTCCGACGCGAACGCCTCGAACAGGTCGAAGCTGGGCCGGCGGTCGATTTCCTCATCGTTCCAGGCGACCTGGAGGGTGAGGGGGATGGTGATCTTGCGTGCGGCCTCGAACAGCGCGTCGAACATGAAGACGCTGTTGAAGGTCGCGGCCCGGATGCGGGGTTCGACGGCCACCAGCATCATGCCGATGACGGTGCCCAGGGTGATGCCGCCGTAGCCGACCGGAGCGTCCGGGCCGATCTCCGGCAGCGCCTGCAGCGCGTCCAAGGTGGCCTGCCACTCCGGCACGGCCCGCTCGGCCAGGGACATGTTGAATTCGGCGATGATCGAGTCCATCGGTTCCCCGGCGGCCCGCGCCGCGTGCAGCGCGTCGGCCCACCGCTGGTCCTGCTCGTTGCGTGGCCGGTCGCCGTGCCCCGGGGCGTCGATGGCGGCCACCCGGTAACCGGATTCGGTCACGAAGTGACGCGCCGTCGTCACGAGGTTCGGGGCGCGCTTGTGCACGCCGCCACTGTGACCCAGCAGGATCAGGGGTGCGTTCTCGGACGCGGATTCGGGCGACCACAGTACGCCGGTGATCTCGCCCAGGAGGAAATCGCGTTCATGGACGCCGTTTTCCGACGTCTCCGCGGTGAAGTTCAGGTGCATGATGTTCTGCCTCTCGGAATGCCTTGCAACACAGGCGCTCCCGGCGACAGCTACTTCGTACGCCCAACCGCGACCACGATGGGGAGCACCCACCTCGATACGTCGTTCATGGGTCTCACCTCCTTCGCGATGTCACGGTCCACGGCACGGTACCAACGCGGACCGGCGGCCGCAAGCGACGCGTCACGAGGCGGCCTGCTCGCCGAGCTTGTGGCGCAGCACTTTTCCGCTGGGATTGCGGGGGAGCTCGGGGAGACGGACGAACTGCTTGGGCACCTTGTAGCGTTCCAGGCGAGTCCGGATGTGCTGTTTGAGGGCGTCGTCGCCGGGGTCGGCGTCGGTGGTCACCAGATAGGCCCGCAGCACCTGGCCGTACTCGGGATCAGCGATGCCGACCACGATGACATCGGTGACGGCGGGATGCTCGGACAGCGCGTTCTCGACCTCGCGGGGATAGATGTTCTCGCCGCCGGAGACGATCATCTCGTCGTCGCGGCCGTCGATGTAGAGGCGGCCCTGCGCGTCCAGGTGGCCCATATCGCCGACATTGACGTAGCCGTCGCGCACCTCCTTGATGGGGGCGGAACCGCCGCGATCGGCGGTGTAGCCGTTGAAGCCCAGGCCGCCGCGCACGAAGACCGTGCCGGTCTCGCCGACCGCGGCCGGGGTGCGGTCGGCGCGCAGAATGCGTACGGAGACACCGCGCGATATCGCGGTCGGACAGGCGTGCGGCGGCGGCCAGCGAGGCGGTCGCCTCCAGCGCGGGACACAGGCCGATCTTGCGGGCGACGCCCTTGGCCATGCCGGAGGTGCCCGAGGTCAGCAGGGTGATCCGGGCAGGCTGCCGGGCCGGGGGCGGGGACGGATGCCGTTGCCGGGCAAGCTGATCCAGCGTCGGCAGCTCGGATCGGGCCTCGGCGTCGTGCCAGCCGCGCACCTGGATGCCGGAGTAGCCCACCTCCGCGAGCGCCGCAAGAAATTCGTCATCGTGGACGAGGATGTCCGGCGCGTGCCGTTCCAGGATGCGGGCCAGGGCGGCGGGAGTTCGGTATTGAGGAAGACCAGCTCGCAGCCCAGACGGCTGCCCGCGATCACCGCATCGACGAAACCGCGGTGATCGCGGCACAGGATGCCCACGGTGCGCAGGTCCGGCGTGAGCGAATGCAGCGCTGCGGCAAAGGCTTCGGAGCGGCGCATGAGCTCGCGGTAGGTGACCGCGCCGGATTCGTCGATCAGGGCGATCCGATCGGGGTGGCGGGCCGCGGAGACGGCGATGAGCAGACCCAGTGACGGGCCGTAGGCGTGGTACCCGCGGGCGATCGACACCGCGGCCGCCGGGCCGATCGGGTGCAGTGCGCCGGAGGTGGTGATCGCGGAAAGGGCCGTGCCCCAATCGAAGAGCGTACTAGTGCGCATCGCCAGTGCCCTTACCGTGCACCGCGCGGAGAGCGGCGTCGGTGTCGCCGAGCCGCTGGTAGACGGCGGTGAAGGCGATCTCCAGTGGCACGCGCAGGATCGGGGTGAGTATCGAGGTCGCATACCCGTAGGCGGGAATCATCATGCGCGGCTTGGTGATCAGCGCCCGCGCCACGCCCGTGGCGGCCTCGGCGGGGGACTGGCCCGGCATCGCGGACATCCAGCGGCTGGGCGCGCTCATCCGGGTGTGCATGAGCCCGGCGTAGATGGTGGTGAGGGTGACCCCGTCCGGCCGCGCCTCCATACCCACCGCGCGCATCCACACATCGAAGGCGGCCTTGGAGGACAGGTAGAAACCCCACTTCGGGACCACCGGAAAGAGCACGCCGACCGTGGAGATGTTCACGATGTGGCCGCTGCGGCGCGCCCGCATGCTCGGCAGCAGGGCCAGCGTGAGGCTGATCGGGCCGAGGTAGTTGGCGGTCGAGGTGGCGGTGAGATCCTTCGGCCGGTCGTAGGACAGGTGGATCGAGCGGCGTAATGACTTGCCCGCGTTGTGAATCAGATAGTCGACATGGTCGAAGCGGGCGAGAATGTCCTCGGCGAAGGCCGAGATCGATTCCGGCTCGGCCAGATTCAGGCGGCGGCGAGCACCAGGCTCTGCAGCTGAGCGCGATCCGGCTCCGGCTCGGTGAGCCAGCGCGCCGTGGCGCCCTCCACGAAAGCCAGCCACCCGTCCATGGCGATCCGGATGGCGGAACTCTCACCCGCGGAGACGATTTCGGTGAGCAGCGCCGCCACCAGCCGGTCCCGATGCCGCTCGTGCTGCGCCAGCAACCGCTCGTCGGCCCCCGCGCGCGGCGTCATGATCAGCGCGGTCCCGTGCTGCTGCACGAAATCCAGATAGATCCCGAACCCCAGCGTCAGCCGCTCCATCGCGGACCCCCGCAACTCCTGCAGCCGATCCCAGAAGTCCTCGAACACGGCCTCGTGCACCGCCAGATACAACTCGTACTTCCCCCCGAAGTGATATCCGATCGACCCCACAGCGGCCCCCGCCGCCGCCGCGATCTCCGCGATCGACACCTCCTCGTAGCGCCGGTCCGAGAACGCCCTCCGCCCCGCCTCCAGCAACGCCGCCCGAGACTCCCGCCCCCGCCGATTCACCTGAACCGCCCGGGCCCCACTTTTTGAACCCCGTTCAACTTCGGCTACCCCCGCAGCCCAGCCAACTTTTTGAACCAGATTCAAGAACTGATTATCAGCCGTTACCGCCCAGGTCGTTGGTTCGGGCGTCGGCGCGGGCGAGGACGGCGATGGGGAAGTGGCGGGGGCTGAGGGCTCGGTAGGTGGTGAAGTGGGGGTAGGCGGCGGTGAGGGTTTGCCAGTGGGTGGCGTATTCGGTGTCGTCGGTGACTACGCGGGTGGTGACCGGGAAGGTTTCGCGGCCGATGCGGACCTCGGCGTGGTCGGCGGCCAGGAGGTTTTTCCACCAGTTGGGGGCGCCGGGGTTGCCGCCGTTGGAGCCGCAGACCAGGAGGGTGTCGCCGGAGCGGACCAGCATGAGCATGACGGGGCGGGGTTGGCCGGATTTGCGGCCAGGGACGGTCAATTCGAGGACCGGGTGGCCGAAGAGGGTGGCGAAGCGGGTGCCGCCGAAGCGGTCGAAGAGGCGGCGGTGCAGGCGGGCGTAGAAGCGGGCGACCGCGCCGAGGTGGGTGCTGGAGTAGTAGTTGAAGCGACCCGCCAGGGTCAGCGGGCCGGAATCGGTGCCGGGCATTGGGGGTCCCCTCGGGTCGGCGGTCGTACGGGCTCAATGTACATGGTGTCCAGTGAGTTGACGTAGTGGCTCCTGAAGGATGGTGTCGTGCTCGCCCGCTTCGTGATTAGGCTTCGGATATGAGCATCGGCGCTGACACCGGACCGATGAGCGGGGTGGACGCGTTCGATCGGCTGCGGCCGCTGCTGTTCACCATCGCCTACGAGCTGCTCGGCAGCGCCGCCGACGCCGAGGATGTGTTGCAGGACAGCTATCTTCGCTGGCGCGAGACCGATCCGGCGCGGATCGAGCATCCGCGCGCCTACCTCACCACCATCGTCACCCGGCAGTCGCTCAACCACCTGCGTGCCGTGCGCCGCCGCCGCGAGGACTACATCGGCAGCTGGCTGCCCGAGCCCATCCGCACCGAATCCGACGCCAGTCACGATGTGCTGCTGGCCGAATCGGTCTCGATGGCCATGCTGCTGGTGCTCGAGACCCTCGGACCCACCGAACGCGCCGTGTTCGTGCTGTCGGAGGTGTTCGGCCACAGCCTCGTCGACATCGCCGGCATGGTCGGCAAATCCGATGCCACCGTGCGTCAGATCGCGCATCGGGCCCGCGCGCACGTGCGGTCCCGGCGCAAGCGCTTCGAACCCGACTCCGAGACCAGCCGCGAGGTGATCGACCGGTTCCTGCGGGCCACGCAAACCGGTGATCTGCAGACCCTCATGGATGTGCTGGCCCCCGATGTCGTCCAGATCTCCGACGGCGGCGGCAAGGTGAGTGCGGCGCGCCGCCCGGTCATCGGCGCGGAGCGTGTCGCGCACTATCTGATCGGGCTGAGCCGGAAAGCCATGGCGGACATGACCGTCGAGGTCGGCACCTACAACGCACTGCCCGCCCTGCTGCTGCGCACCGCCGACGGACGCCTCGACACCGTCGAGTTGATCGAGACCTCCGGCGACCGCATCACCGGTCTGTACGCCATCCGCAACCCGGACAAGCTGGGGACCGCTGAACTGACCCGCGCCCTGGAACGGTGACCCGGCCGCTGAACCGTTGTGTGACTGGGGATTTCGGCGACCGGCCGCAGGTGGATCAGTTCACGCAGGGGATCTTCGAACCGATCTGGGTGGTGACGGGCTTGCCGGAATCGGGTGCGTCCGTGGTGGTGTCGGTGGCCGCGGCGCTGGTCGAGGAGCCGCCCGCGGTGGTGGTCGGGCTGGTGGTGGCGGCGGTCGGGTCCAGCGACGCCGGAATCTCGAGATCCGCGCCGACGACCAGCTTCACGTGCCCGCTGGACACCTCGGTGGACGGGCTCACCGGGATCCCGCCGAACATCTCCGACAGCTGTTTGGCGTCGGTATCGGCGCCGGTGCCGTAGTAGACGGTCGAGGTGGTGCCGTCGGCGTAGGTGGCGTTGGCGACGTCACCGGCCGGGAATCCCTTGGCGGTCAGCAACTTCGACACCTTGGCGGCCTGGCCGGGCGTGCCGCTGGCATTGGCCACGTCCAGCGTCGAGGTGGGCGTGGTGGCCGGCGCGCTGGGCGCAGCCGGGGTGGAGACGCCGAACGCCTCGCGCACCGTCTTCTTGATCGCCACCGGATCGATGACGTTCACGTCCTGGCCGTCGACCGTGTCGTAGCGCAGCACCGGCAGCGTGCGGAACTCCACTGTCGGGTTCTCCGCGCGGCCCAGCGTGGTGGCGAAATCGGTGAGGCTCCAGCCGTCCGACAGCACCACGTCCTTGTGCGCCACATCCATCAGCGCCTTGAGCCGGCCCGGGTTGGCCAGCGTGCCCGAGCTCTTCATGGAATTGGCCACCGAGGTCAGGAATGCCTGCTGCCGGTGGGTGCGGTCGAGGTCGCCGTTCTCCAGCCCGTGCCGCTGCCGCACGAACGCCAGCGCGTCGGAGCCGTCCAGGTGCTGGGGTCCGGCGGGGAACTGCGCGCCGGAGTAGTAGCTGTCGTCCACGGCGTGATTGAGGCACACGTCGACGCCGCCGAGCGCGGTCGCGAGGTCGTAGAAGCCGGCCAGGGAGATCTCCGCGAACCGGTTGATGGGCACGCCTGTGAGCGCTTTCACAGTCTGAACGATGCTGGCGCGTCCCGCTTCCCGGCCCTGACGCTCCAGGTCGGGCCCGTCGGCCATGCCCTTCGCCTTGAGCTTCTCCTCGACCGTGTACTTCTTGAGGCCGTAGGACTCCTTGATCTTGGCGTGGTCGTAACCCGGAATGCCCTGCACCGGAACGTAGTCGTCGCGCGGGATGGAGAACGCGATGATGTGCTTCAGATCCTTCGGAATGTGCACCAGGATCAGCGAATTGGCGTTGTAGCCGCCCTCCGAGCCGTCACCGGCGTGCAGCTGGTCGAGGATCTCCTTGGGTAGATCGTTGCCGTTCAGGTCTTTCCGGGTGTCCAGGCCGATCAGCAGCATATTGATGTCGCCGTCGAGATTGACGTCCTCCGGCGCGATCGCGCCCGAGCGGACGAAGCCGGAATCGAAGTCGTTGCGGCCGTACCAGACCAGACCTGTTACGCCGATCACACCCGCGGCTACAAGGGCCGTGATGCCGCGTCCGGCGAGGCGCAGGCGCTTGTCGCGCTCGCGCTGGGCCGCGGTGCGCTCGGGCTTGCCGCCGCTGCGATCGCGCTTGCCATCGGTGTCATCACGCTTACCAGCGGTGCGCCGCTTGTCCGCGCGCCGGCTGGTGGAGTCCGCCTCGGCACGCCGGGAACGGCGGGGAGTCGGGTTTGGCGTCTCCGGTGCCCGGCGGGTGCGGCCCGGCTGGGGGCCGACGACCGGCAACGGTTGGGTGGCGTCGTCGTACATGGCGCTGTCGAGTGTGCCGTAAGCGGCGCTCTCTGTCAGATTTCCGCCCGGTTGTGAATGAGCTTGCACAGTCATGCATAATCATCACATGGTGGATACCTCGAACGGGCCCCTGCGGGTCGCGGTAGCTGGTGCGAGCGGGTACGCGGGCGGTGAAGTCCTGCGCCTGCTGCTCGGTCATCCAGCCTACCGAAGCGGGCGCCTCGAGATCGGGGCGCTGACCGCGGGGTCCAATGCCGGTACCACCCTGGGTGAGCTGCAGCCACATCTGCTGCCGCTGGCCGATCGGGTGCTCGCGCCCACCACCGTCGAGGAGCTCTCCGGCCACGATGTGGTCTTCCTGGGCCTGCCGCACGGGCAGTCCGCGGCGATCGCCACGGCGTTGCCGGAATCCACGATCATCATCGACTGCGGCGCCGACTTCCGGCTGACCGATCCGGCGGCGTGGGAGAAGTATTACGGCACCCCGCACGCCGGCAGCTGGCCCTACGGGTTGCCCGAGCTGCCCGGCGGGCGCGAGAAGCTGCGCGGCGCCACCCGGATCGCCGTCCCCGGCTGCTACCCGACCGTGTCGAGCCTGGCGCTGGCGCCGGCCGTCGCGGCCGGGATCATCGAACCGCGCGTGAATGTGGTTGCGGTGAGCGGCACGTCGGGCGCGGGCCGCAAACTCGATGTGGGCCTGCTGGGCTCGGAGGTGATGGGCTCGCTGCGGGCCTACGGCATCGCGGGCGCGCACCGGCACACCCCCGAGATCGTGCAGAACCTGAAGGCCGCCACCGGATCCGGCGCCGACGTGAGCGTGTCGTTCACCCCGGTGCTGGCCCCGCTGCCGCGCGGCATCCTGGCCACCTGCACCGCCCCCACCACCGTGGACGCCGCGACCGCCCGCGCCGTCTACGAGAAGGCCTACGCCGACGAGCCTTTCGTGCACCTGCTGCCGGAAGGCGTACTGCCGCAGACCGGTTCGGTGCTCGGCTCCAATGCCGTCACCCTCCAGGTCACCGTGGACACCGACGCCGGGCTGCTGGTGGTCATCGGCGCGATCGACAACCTGACCAAGGGCACCGCGGGCGCCGCGGTGCAATCGATGAATCTGGCTCTCGGAATCGACGAGACCGCAGGACTTTCCACCGTAGGAGTGGCACCGTGACGATCGACAACGGCAAGCTGGTGCGGACCCAGGGCGTCACCGCACCGCTGGGCTTCCGGGCCGCGGGCATCGCCGCCGGCATCAAGAAGAGCGGCAAGCCGGACCTGGCGCTGGTGTTCAACGAGGGCCCGGAGTACGCGGCCGCCGGCGTGTTCACCCGCAACAAGGTCAAGGCCGCGCCGGTGCTGTGGTCGCAGCAGGTGCTGACCGGCGGCCGGCTGCGCGCGGTCATCCTGAATTCCGGTGGCGCCAACGCGTGCACCGGCCCGGGCGGCTTCCAGGACACCCACGCCACCGCCGAGGAACTGGCAAAGGCGTTGAGCAACTGGGGAACCGAGACCGGCGCGGGCGAGATCGCGGTCTGCTCCACCGGTTTGATCGGCGACCGGCTGCCCATGGACAAACTCATCCCGGCCGTCACCGAGATCGTGCACGAGATGGGCGGCGGCCTGTCCGGCGGCGCCGAGGCCGCGCGGGCCATCATGACCACCGACACCGTGCCGAAGGAAACCGCCTTCCACCACCGGGACAAGTGGAACGTGGGCGGCATGGCCAAGGGTGCGGGCATGCTCGCGCCGTCGCTGGCCACCATGCTAGTGGTGCTCACCACCGATGTGGTCGCCACCCCGCAGCAGCTGGACGAGGCGTTGCGCAATGCCACGAAGTACACCTTCGACCGGCTCGACGTGGACGGCTCCTGCTCCACCAACGACACCGTGCTGCTGCTGGCCAACGGCGCCTCGGGCGTCACCCCCAGCCAGGCGGATCTGAACGCGGCCGTGCTCGCGGTCTGCGACGACCTGGCCGAGCAGCTCATGTCCGACGCCGAGGGCGTCACCAAGCGCGTGCACATCACCGTGCAGGGCGCGGTCAGCGAAGAGGAAGCGCTCATCGGAGCGCGAGCGCTGGCCCGCGACAGCCTGGTCAAGACCGCCTTCTTCGGTTCCGACCCGAACTGGGGCCGGGTGCTGGCGTCCATCGGCATCGCGCCCATCGAACTGGATCCGAACCGGGTCTCGGTGTCGTTCAACGGATCTCCGGTGTGCATCGACGGCGCGGGCGCGCCGGGCGCCCGCGAGGTCGACCTGTCCGGCCCCGACATCCAGGTCCTGGTGGAGCTGGGTCTGGGCGACGGCGCGGCCACCGTCCGCACCACCGACCTCTCGCACGGCTACGTCGAAGAGAACTCGGCCTACAGCTCATGAGCGATGTGGTGAAACAGCTTTCGGCCCTCGACAAGGCGCACATCCTCGCCGACGCGCTGCCGTGGCTGCAGAAGTTCCGCGACAAGATCGTGGTCGTGAAGTACGGCGGCAACGCCATGATCGACGACGAGCTCAAGCGCGCCTTCGCGGCCGACATGGCGTTCCTGCGCACCGTCGGCGTGCACCCGGTGGTGGTGCACGGCGGCGGCCCGCAGATCAGCGCCATGCTGAAGAAGCTCGGCATGACGGGCGAATTCCGCGGCGGCTTCCGCGTCACCACGCCCGAGGTCATGGACGTCGTGCGCATGGTGCTGTTCGGTCAGGTCGGCCGGGAGCTGGTGGGGCTCATCAATGCCCACGGCCCGTACGCGGTCGGCATCTCCGGCGAGGACGCCCGGCTGTTCACCGCCACCCGCCGTACCGTGCAGGTCGACGGTGCGGCCACCGATATAGGCCTGGTCGGCGACGTCACCGAGGTGAATCCCGACGCTGTGCTGGATCTCATTGCGGCGGGCCGGATTCCGGTGGTCTCCACCATCGCCCCGGACGCCGACGGCGTGGTGCACAACATCAATGCCGACACCGCGGCGGCCGCGCTGGCCCAGGGCATCGGCGCGGAGAAGCTGGTCATCCTCACCGATGTCGAGGGCCTGTACACGAATTGGCCCGACCGGTCCTCGCTGACCAGCCGCATCGACACCGACGAGCTGGCCAAGTTGCTGCCGTCGCTGGATGAGGGCATGGTGCCCAAGATGGAAGCCTGCCTGCGCGCCGTGGCGGGCGGCGTCCCGACCGCGCACGTGATCGACGGGCGCGTCGCCCACTCGGTCCTGCTGGAACTGTTCACCGGGGAAGGCATCGGCACGATGGTCACCCCCGCACAGGAGATCTCATGAGCACAGCCGACATCCAGCAGCGGTGGACCACCGCGCTGATGAACAACTACGGCACCCCCAAGGTGGCGCTGGTGCGCGGCGCCGGCGCGGTCGTCTACGACGCCGACGGCAAGCGCTACCTCGACTTCCTGGGCGGCATCGCGGTCAACAGCCTCGGCCACGCGCACCCGGCCATCCTGTCCGCGGTCACCCAGCAGCTCGGCACCCTGGGCCACGTCTCGAATCTGTATGCCAGCGAACCGGTCATCGAGCTGGCCGAGCGGCTGCTCGCGCACTTCGGCGACGGGCACGGCAAGGCGTTCTTCTGCAACTCCGGCACCGAGGCCAACGAGGCCGCCTTCAAGATGGCGCGGCTCACCGGGCGCCGGAAGATCATCGCCTGCGAGGAGGCATTCCACGGCCGCACCATGGGCGCGCTAGCACTGACCGGCCAGCCCTCGAAGCGGGAACCGTTCGAGCCCATGCCGCCCGGCGTCATCCACGTGCCCTACGGCGACGTGCTGGCGCTGGCCGCCGCCGTCGACAAGGACACCGCCGCGGTGTTCCTGGAACCCATCATGGGGGAGAGCGGCGTCGTGGTGCCCCCGGCCGACTACCTGGCCAAGGCCCGCGCCATCACCAAAGAGCAAGGCGCGCTGCTGATCCTGGACGAGGTGCAGACCGGCATCGGCCGCACCGGCGCGTTCTACGCGCACCAGGCCGCGGGCATCGTGCCCGATGTCATCACCCTGGCCAAGGGCCTGGGCGGCGGCCTGCCCATCGGCGCCGTGCTGGCTCAGGGCCCGGCCGCGGAGCTGCTGCAGCCGGGCATGCACGGCACCACCTTCGGCGGCAATCCGGTGTGCGCGGCGGCGGCACTGGCCGTGCTGCGGACCATCGACGAAGACGGCCTGCTCTCGCACGTGGAGACGGTGGGCAAGATCCTCGTCGACGGGATCGAGAACCTCGGCCACCCGCTGGTCGACCACGTGCGCGGTGCCGGTCTGCTCATCGGCATCCAGCTGACCGCCGATGCCTCCACGGACGTGGAGCTGGCCGCCCGGGAGGCCGGGTACCTGCTGAATCCGGCCAAGCCCAATGTGATTCGCCTCGCTCCGCCCCTGGTGCTCACCGAGACCCAGGCGGAGAACTTCCTGTCCGACCTGCCCGGCATCCTCGATGCCGCCCAGGCCCAGAAGGAGAACAAGTGACCATCCGGCATTTCCTGCGTGACGACGACGTCACCCCCGCCGAGCAGGCCGAGATCCTCGCGCTGGCAGCGGAACTGAAGGCCGCACCGCAGTCGCGGCGGCCGCTGGAGGGCCCGCGCGGCGTCGCGGTCATGTTCGAGAAGAACTCCACCCGCACCCGGTTCTCCTTCGAGATGGGCATCGCCCAGCTCGGCGGGCACGCCGTCGTGGTCGACGGCCGCGACACCCAGCTGGGACGCGAGGAGACCCTCGCCGACACCGGCCGCGTGCTGTCTCGGTATGTGGACGCCATCGTCTGGCGCACCTTCGAGCAGGCACGCCTGGACGAGATGGCCGGCGCCGCAACGGTTCCCGTCGTCAATGCGCTGTCCAACGAGTTCCACCCCTGCCAGGTGCTGGCGGATCTGCAGACGCTGAAGGAGCGCAAGGGCTCCGACCTGAGCGGCCGCAACCTCACCTATCTCGGCGACGGCGCGAACAATATGGCGCACTCGCTCATGCTCGGCGGCGTCACCGCGGGCATGAACGTGACCATCGCCGCCCCCGAGGGTTTCGAGCCGTTCGGCTGGATCGTCGACGCCGCCCAGAAGCGGGCCGCCGAGACCGGCGCGACCATCACCATCACCCACGACCCGCAGGCCGCGTCCGAGGGCGCGGACGCGCTGGTCACCGACGCCTGGACCTCCATGGGCCAGGAGAACGACGGCCGCGACCGGGTCGCCCCGTTCCGCCCCTTCCAGGTCAATGCCGGGCTGCTGGCCCGAGCGGCCGCGGATGTGACCGTGCTGCACTGCCTTCCGGCGCACCGCGGTGAGGAGATCACCGACGAGGTCATCGACGGCCCGCACAGCGCGGTCTGGGACGAGGCCGAGAACCGCCTGCACGCGCAGAAGGCGCTGCTGGTGTGGCTGCTGGAGCGATACCAGCGAGGCGAGAGGTGAGCAGCGGCGAACGTCGCACGGCCGCGCCGGTGTCGAGCAAGTCCGGTGCGGCCATCGCCCGCACCCGCGCCGGCCGGCAGGCCCGCATCGTCGCCATCCTCTCCCAGCACGAGGTGCGCAGCCAGTCGGAACTGGCCGTGTTGCTCTCCTCCGAGGGCATCGAGACCACCCAGGCGACACTGTCCCGCGACCTCGACGAACTCGGCGCGGTCAAGCTCCGCGCGGCCGACGGCGGCGCCGGCGTGTACGTGGTCCCCGAGGACGGCAGCCCCGTCCGTGGCGTCACCGGCGGCACCGAACGCCTCTCGAAACTGCTCGGCGACCTGCTGGTCTCCACCGACGCCAGCGGCAATATCGCCGTCCTGCGCACCCCGCCGGGCGCCGCGCACTTCCTGGCCAGCGCCCTCGACCGCGCTGCCCTGCCCGAGGTGGTCGGCACCATCGCGGGCGACGACACCATCGCCGTCATCGCCCGCGAGCCCATGACCGGCGCGGAACTGGCTGCCAAGATCGAACAGCTGGCCTGAATCGGACTGTGCCGCAGGATAATTGCGGTATTGGGGTGCGAGTGCGGGCGTACGCTCGGTAGGAAGGACATCCCCGAGCAAGGAACGCACATGTGCGAAGGCTATGGACTGATCGGATCCTTCGAAGCCGGGACGCGGGAGCGGCCTCACGTTCCCGAGGTGGTCCGGCCCAGCCTGCGCCGGACCGACGACGGGGTCTGGGTGGTCATGGCCCGCAAGGTGGCCCGGCACATCGACGGGGATCGGTTCATTCCGGCGACCGGCGGCGCGCCCTACCCGCGTGACGCGATCGCCGAGTGCCGGCGCGGCCGGAGTCACGCGGTGCCGGACGAGGACTGCAGCTGCGGTTTCCACGCCGTATCCGAAGCCGCACCGGAACCCTACGGCGGCCGCTTCACCGTCCTCGAGGTCGCGCTCTCCGGGCGGATCCTGGCCTCGCACTGGATTCGCGGCGGCCTGCTCTTCCGCGCCGAACGCCAGACCGTGATCACCTGGTCGGATATCACTGTGCCGCAACCGGTTCGGCTGCCGGACCGACCCCCGCAGCCGCCCACCCCACCCCTGGAGCCCGGCGGCCGCGCCGCCCGCCTGCGCCCACCCGACCCGCGTGGCCTGGATCGCGCCGGATTGCGCCTGCCGGTGCGTGAGCCCCAGGTTGTGCGGCTCGCCGACGATGCGGGCTACTGCGTGCGCGATGCTCACCGGGGAAAGCCTCGCGGACAGAGAAATCGGTGGCAGCATCGCGAGGATGCCGCCACCGACGGGGTGCTGATGCCGATCGAGATCAGTTGAACGGGTACTGGCCGGGCGGAACCGCGCCGCCCTGGCCCTGTGCGCCGGAGGAGATGAGATCCTGGACGAGCTGCAGTGCCGCTCCTCCGATGGACAGGATGTCGCGGCCGAGGGTGCCTACGATCTGAGCGAGTGTCGAGAACATGGCGGAATCCTTCGGTTGACCCGGAAGTGTCGACTTCCAGCGTGGCACAGCGGCGTACGCCGTGATCGTGAATCGCATCGAAGGGTGGGTTTCGGGCATTTGCCGGATTCGGTGCCGACTGGCCGCTCTGAGGGGTGACCGGTTCCTCTCACTCCGGCTTGTGCGCGACCGCGAACACGCGACGGAACGGCAACCAGGTGACACCGTCCGGCTGCTGCGGATAGGCCGATCGCAGCAGTGGCGCGAGCTCGGCCCGGAAGTCCTGCCACGCGGCATCGTCGAGCGCGTCGCGGACCGGACGCAGTGCGGTTCCGGTCACCCATTCCAGTACCGGATCATCCCCGGTCAGCGGCTGCAGATAGGTGGTCTCCCAGGCATCCACCCGGCATCCGGCCGCGGTCAGCACCCCGGCGTATCCGGCGGGATCGGGCACCGCCTGCCGATCCAGAATCCCCGCCGCCCCCAGTCGCTCCCGCCACCGCGGCGACGACGCGAGCTCCCGGATCGCGAGATGTGAAGGCGCATCGAAGTTCCCGGGCACCTGAATCGCCAGCCAGGCGCCGTCCGGCAGGGCCGCCACCCAATCCGGCAGCAGCGCAAGATGATCCGGTACCCACTGCAGTACCGCATTGGTCACCACCACGTCGGTGTCCGGTGCGGGCCGCCAGTCGCGGACCTCAGCGACAGTTGCGTCGATGCCGTGTTCCCTTGCCGCGGCGACCATTTCGGGCGAGGAGTCGAACGCCTCGAGGGCCGCCCCCGGCCACCTGGTCGCGAGTGCCGCGGTGAGATTGCCCGGGCCGCAGCCGACATCGGCCACCCGCCGGGGTTTGTCCGCGCCGATCCGCCCGACCAGGTCGAAGAACGGTCGCGCGCGCAGGTCGTCGAAGGCGAGGTACTTGTCCGGATCCCACATGGGCCCCTCCGTATGAACGTCGAATTTCCCAAACCGTACGTTCGTACTGTATTCCTCGGTGGGTTCCGGTGCAAGGATGTGACGGTCACCGGCGGCCGGATCCATGCAGGCGAGGGCCCCGGTTATGAATGGGATTGCATCGTCATGCATAATCATTTGCAGGACGACGGAGCGCGCCAGAGGGACCGGGACGGGACCGCGGGGCAGCACACCGGTCGAGGGCCTATACGAACAATCGAGGAGCACACGGACTATGACCAAGCGCGTCGTACTCGCCTACTCCGGCGGGCTGGACACCTCAGTCGCCATCAGCTGGATCGGTAAGGAGACCGGCGCGGAGGTCGTCGCCGTCGCCATCGACCTCGGCCAGGGTGGCGAGGACATGAACGACGTGCGCCAGCGCGCGCTGGACTGCGGCGCCGTCGAGTCCATCGTCGTGGACGCCCGCGACGAGTTCGCCAACGAGTACTGCCTGCCGACCATCCAGGCCAACGCCCTCTACATGGGCCGCTACCCGCTGGTCTCGGCCATCTCCCGGCCGCTGATCGTCAAGCACCTGGTCGAGGCCGCCGAGTACCACGGCGCCGACACCGTCTCGCACGGCTGCACCGGCAAGGGCAACGACCAGGTCCGCTTCGAGGTCGGCATCGGCGCGCTCGCGCCCGACCTGAAGGTCATCGCCCCGGTCCGCGACTACGCCTGGACCCGTGAGAAGGCCATCGAGTTCGCCGGCGAGAACAAGCTGCCGATCAACGTGTCCAAGAAGTCGCCGTTCTCCATCGACCAGAACCTGTGGGGCCGCGCGGTCGAGACCGGCTTCCTCGAGGACCTGTGGAACGCCCCGACCAAGGACGTCTACGACTACACCGTCGACCCGACCGTCAACTTCGAGGCGCCCGACGAGCTCATCGTCACCTTCGACAAGGGTGTGCCGGTCGCCATCGACGGCCGCCCGGTCACCATGCTCGAGGCCATCACCGAGCTGAACAAGCGGGCCGGCCGCCAGGGTGTGGGCCGCCTCGACATGGTCGAGGACCGGCTCGTCGGCATCAAGAGCCGCGAGATCTACGAGGCCCCCGGCGCCATCGCGCTGATCACCGCGCACCAGGAGATGGAAGCGGTCACCATCGAGCGCGAGCTGGGCCGCTACAAGCGGCAGGTCGAGCAGCGCTGGGGCGAGCTGGTGTACGACGGCCTGTGGTACTCGCCACTGAAGCGCGCGCTGGACGCCTTCGTCGCCGAGACCCAGCAGCACGTGTCCGGTGATGTCCGGATGGTCCTGCACGGCGGCAGCGTCGTGGTCAACGGCCGTCGCTCCGACGAGTCGCTCTACGACTTCAACCTCGCCACCTACGACGAGGGCGACACCTTCGACCAGTCGCTGGCCAAGGGCTTCGTCCAGATCCACGGCCTGTCCTCCAAGGTCGCGGCGCGGCGGGATCTCAACAGCAAGTAGTAGCCTGCGACCGGAGCTGATTCCATTCAAGCGCCGGCCGAAGGAGACGCGTCCATGCGAACCGATGACGACAGTTGGGACATCACGGAGAGCGTGGGCGCGACCGCCATCGGCGTGTCGGCCATTCGCGCCTATGAGACCAGCCGCGAGGACGCCCTGTTCCACGACCCGTACGCGGCGAAGCTGGTAGCCGCGGTCGGGTCCGAGGGCTGGAACGCCATGATGTCCGGGGCGCTGAGCCGCCGGAGCATCAGCGACGGCGACTACCAGGCCTGGTCGTTGGGCAATGTCCTGGTGGCCCGCACCGTCTACTTCGACGAATATTTCGCCGCGGCCGTGCGGGCCGGGATCCGGCAGATCGTGATCCTGGCCGCCGGCCTGGACGCGCGGGCCTACCGGCTCGAATGGCCCTCGGACACCCGGATTTTCGAGCTGGATCAGCCGAAGGTGCTGGCGTTCAAGGCCCGGGCGCTCGCCGATGACGAGCCGGTGGCCGATCGCCGTGAGGTGCCGGTCGATCTGCGGCAGGACTGGCCGAAAGCCTTGCTGGACAAGGGGTTCGAACCGGATCGGCCGACCGCCTGGCTGGCCGAGGGGCTGCTGCGCTACCTGCCCGGACACGCCCAGACTCAACTGCTCGAGCGCGTGGTGGAACTCAGCGCGCCGGGCAGCCGGATGGCGATCAACCTCGGCACCGGGTCCGGTGACCTGCCGACGAGTTCCGGGAGCGGCGCCGCAAGGTGATGGCGGATGCCGGGCTGAAGCTGGACCTGGAAGATCTGTTCTACCCGTGGGAGGGCCGCGAGGACCCCCGCAGCTGGTTCGCCATGCACCGCTGGCTGGTCACCGAGGGCGACCCGGTCGCCCTGCTCGAGGACCGCGGCCGGGCCGTTCCCGAGGCGGTCCGGGCCGTTATGACCCAACACATTCTGATGACCGCGACGAAACCGCGAGGAGACGACACGCTATGACCCAGGGCGGCAGCACCAATGAAGGCGCGCTGTGGGGTGGACGCTTCGCGTCCGGCCCGGCCGCGGCGATGGCGGCGCTGAGCAAGTCGACCCACTTCGACTGGGCGCTCGCGCCGTACGACATTCGCGCCTCCAAGGCTCACGCGCGCGTGCTGCACAAGGCCGGGCTGCTGTCGGAGACCGACCTGGCGGGCATGCTCGCGGGCCTGGATCAGCTTGCGGCGGATGTGGAATCGGGCGCCTTCGGCCCCCTCGAATCCGATGAGGACGTGCACGGCGCGCTGGAGCGCGGGCTGATCGACCGAGTCGGCACCGAGCTGGGTGGCCGCCTGCGCGCGGGCCGCTCCCGCAACGACCAGGTGGCCACGCTGTTCCGCATGTGGCTGCGGGATGCGGTGCGGCGCATCGCCTCCGGCGTGCTGGACGTGGTGGACGCCCTGGTCGAGCAGGCCGCGGCGCACCCCGACGCGGTCATGCCGGGCAAGACCCACCTGCAGGCCGCCCAGCCGGTGCTGCTGGGCCACCACCTGCTCGCGCACGCCCACCCGCTGCTGCGTGACATCGACCGGATCCGCGACTTCGACAAGCGGGCCGCGGTGTCGCCGTACGGTTCCGGCGCGCTGGCGGGCTCCTCTCTGGGCCTGGATCCGGAAGCCATTGCCGCCGAACTGAACTTCGACTCCTCCGCCGCGAACTCCATCGACGCCACCTCCTCGCGTGACTTCGCCGCCGAGGCCGCGTTCATACTGGCCATGATCGCCGTCGATTTGAGCCGCATGGCCGAAGAGGTGATCATCTGGAGCACACCGGAATTCGGCTACATCACCCTGGCCGACGCCTGGTCCACCGGCTCCTCGATCATGCCGCAGAAGAAGAATCCGGACGTTTCCGAGCTCACCCGCGGCAAGGCGGGCCGCCTCATCGGCAATGTCACCGGCCTGCTCGCGACCCTGAAGGCTCAGCCGCTGGCCTACAACCGTGACCTGCAGGAGGACAAGGAGCCGGTCTTCGACTCGGTCGCCCAGCTCGAACTGCTGCTGCCCGCCATCGCGGGTCTGGTCTCCACCCTGACCTTCCACACCGACCGCATGGCCGAGCTCGCCCCCGCTGGCTTCACCCTCGCCACTGATATCGCCGAATGGCTTGTCCGCCAGGGTGTTCCGTTCCGCGTCGCCCACGAGGCCGCGGGCGGATGTGTCCGTGTTGCCGAGTCCCGCGGCGTCGGCCTGGACGAGCTCACCGACGCGGAGTTCGCCGCCGTCGACCCGGCCATCACGCCAGGTGTCCGTGAGGTCCTCACCGTCGAAGGCTCCATCGCCTCCCGCAATGCGCGCGGCGGGACCGCGGGAACCCAGGTCGCCAAGCAGCTCGAGGAGGTGCGCGGCACCGCCGCCACCCAGCGCGCCTGGCTCAGCTGATACTCGAAACGGTAACGGCCCGTTGGATTTCCAACCTGAAAATCCAACGGGCCGCTTTCGTCATCCGCGTCGATAATTCATGTGCTTCGCGGCGGGCACCGCGGCACGACCGGCGTCGTGCACCTTTCCGTTCGCGGTGGTCTGCTGCTTCTTGTCGCCCTTCCCGCGCCGTTCGCGCCGCGACAACGGGCGTTCGGCGGGGTCCTCGGCAGGGATTTCGGGCAGCGGAAAGCGCTCGGGCATGAGTCCTCCTATGGGTATGCGTGACCGACGGACCGGGTTCGATCGCCGGTCGGAATCGGGAATGCCACAGGCACGGTCAAATCGGCAGACCGCCGGGCGTCACAAACGAATCGTGCTCAGGAGAACAGCTGCAGCCACATGCGGAGCACTGTAACCGGGCCTGGGCATTCAACGCATCCCATTTATTGCTCGAAGTCCAAGGTCGCCCGCTCCAGGAGTTTCACCAGCTCGGCGCGGACAACATCGTCGGGTTCCGCGACGGCGGCCGCGCCGACCCACTCGCGGACATCGGCCGGCAGATCTGGCCCGAACACCTCCGCAAGCTTGCGGATGGCCACGTTGCGCAATCGCACGGTGCGGCCGCGAATCCCGGCCCGCAGCAAGGGCGCTCCCACGTCACCCGATCTGTGGTCCAGACGAGCGAGTACAACCGAGAGGATGTGGTCTTCGGGTTGCCACAGGGAGCGGCTCTGATTTCGTGAGAGCGGTCCGCTCGCCATCTCATCCAGCGGCAACTGCTCCTGTGTCAGCCTGGCGAGTCCTGCGACCTCGTGGTCGGGTGTCCGCTTGGCGACCCATTGCCACGCGTAAACGCTGAGTACACCCTTGCGGAGGTGTGCCAGTGCATGTGGGTAGGCGTCGAAGCCTACGGCCTCGGAGCTTCGCAGGGCCTGGTTCAAGGCGAAATCATCTACGGGGTCGAGGAGTTCGGCCATCACCAGTTCACGCCAGTCGGGACGCTCGAGCAGTGCCGAGTACTGGTCGATGACGGCGGATATTCGAGTGGGCTCCCAGTCCGCTTTCGGGGCAGCACGTTTCAGCTGCTGGGGGAACGATCCGACCGCGCAGACGATACGGAGGGTCGGGGGCGCTTCGTGGAGCAGTTCGGCGAATCGAGCCAGCACGGGTAGCGCATCAGGGTAATGACGGATGTCCTGCGCTGGTCCGCCCCACCCGGTGAGAGCCGCGAGGAGATCGGCGGTGCTGTTCAGCAGTTCGGCGTCGACATCGGGTGCGAGTAGTGCGCTGTGGAGATCCCCGGTGGTCGCCGCGAGATGTGCGAGGTATTCGTTCAGTATGCGATTGCGGAACCCGGTGCGTAGCAGCCAATTCTTGATCTCCGGATTCTGGGTCCCCGCCAGGCGTTCCACGGCATGGATCCGTCCCCAGCCATCCACGCGCTGGGCCAGCTCGTAAACCGCCGCATCACGGTCCGGCTGGGAATTGGCCAGCGCGACGGCCGCATACAGTGTGAGGTCTTCCAAACTGCCCAGGAGTAGGAGCAGTTCACGGTCGCGGTGATCACCCGCAATGCCCAGCATGACGATGCCGAGTGCGACGGCATTGCGGCGGGTGCCGTTCTCCAGAAGTCGGCGGGCCAGCGATCGCAGGTCCGCGGCGGGGACTTCCCGCGTCCGCAGTTCCCGGGCGAGATCGTCGGCCACATCGAGGGCTCGGTATTCGGCGAGCCGATCATGAAGCACCGCTGGGGTATTTGTCTCTGGAAGGGTGGCGACCTCAGTGATCAGGTCGGCAAGGGCAGTGGCGGGCGGTGATTCGGAGTCCATAGCGAAGTGATGGGTTCGGACGCCGTCCAGGACAGTCGAATTGAGGAATGTTCGCTCGCCAGGATCGTCATCTGGGAGCGGATTGCCACCGTGTGGCCAGGGTTCCGCACCGTGCATGGCTGCGAGGCTGAGGGCGTGAGCAAGAAAAGTGGTCCGGCCATCCGTGTTCTCGGAGGTCGGCCACTGGCCGGGGATCACCGGCAGGGGCGCTTGGCGCCCTTTCCATCGAAGAAGATCACAGTAGGACGATAGAGCCAAAAGACTGAAGAGACAAAAGATAAAAGATGCCTGGAGGAGGGAGAGAGGGTGGCCGAGCTTGGAGGCCCCCTCACCTACCAGCCCCATTACGGCTCGGCCGTTCATCGTCTCTATGTAGTTGTCAAAGAACCACGAGCTGGGGAAATCCTTGGCGGTCTCGAGTTGTCGGTAGAGGTGATACGTGCAACCGGTGGGCTGGGAGGTGATGTGTGGCTCCCGGCTGGGCGTCAGCTCCAGTGCGGCAGGGCGGGCGACGTAACTACACCTCCCCGTCCCTGCGCACACATGGTGGGACACCGGCCGCCTCGGGGCTCACGCCACCCGTGAACCCCACTTCCGGCAACTGGATTCGATCCTGGCGGCCAGCCGCTCCGCCACGTGATGACGCTCGTTGACCTGTGGGGTTTGGGTGGGGTCGATGTGCTTCGGTGCGATCCATCCGCACCGTCCGGGGTGTGGTGAATCCTGGCCCATCACAATTGTTTTCCACCCGTCTCGGCTGTTGTTGACGAGTGCGTGGCAGTGATCGCATGCCAACGCCAGGTTGTTCAGGTCGGTGGGTCCGCCGCCGGCTCAGTCGGTGATGTGGTGGGCGGCGGACATGCTCGCTGGTGCATCGCAGCCCGGGCGGGTGCAGCCCTTGTCCCGGGCGATGAGGGCGAGGCGCTGACCGGAGGTCGCAAGGCGCTCGCAGCGGCCCAGGTAGAGCGGAATCTCGTTGGTGTCCAACACTGCGAGCACCGGGCGGGTGCCCTGAGCCATCTCGAGGGCCTCATGGATGCTTACGTGGCCGCCGGTGCTGGTGGTCGCCACACCCGCGCCGCGCTCCACATCGGCCAGGCTCATTGTCAGCACCGGCTGTACGCGCATGCCTCGGTGGGAGCCGAGCTCGGCAGCGCTGATGCCGAGCTTGCCGGTGTTGACGGCGAGTTCGGCGGTGTTGACGCCAGACTCGGCCGCGCTGGCATGGGGCTTGGTGGCGTTGACGCCAGCCTTGCCGATGTTGATATCCGGCTGCAGCAGCGCGTGGAGCGCGTCGTGGGTGCGCTGCGCGGCATCGCGACGGTCGCGGCGTGCGGCGGCTTCGAGGACCTTGGAATCGATTCGAGCTGTGGCGGCGAGGATTTCGGTGTCGTCGATGTTGCACATGCCGGGCCGTGCGAGCTTGGCGAGGATCGCGTCCAGCGACGCGCGCAGTTCGGGGGTGAGCCAGCCTTCGATCTTCGACATGCCGTCCACGCCGGGGCGGCCGATCACGATGCCGCGACGGCGACGCCGGTCGGCATCGGAGATCACGGTCCCGTTGGGGTCGAGGCGGGCGAGGATTTCGCGGCCGATCTTGGGCAGGTCATCGGGGGAGCCGGTGTGGCAGAACGCGACCAGCAGTTCCTCGGCCTCGGCCCGTGCTTGTGTGGGGATATCGGAGGGCAGGTGCGTCATGATCTCGACGATGCCGCGCACGTGGTCGCGGGAGATGTCGGCGGTCTCAAAGGCTTTGGCGGTCGCGGCCAGAGTCGCTGCGGAGAGTTGCCCGGTGCGGTCGAAGAACTCTCCGTATGCACCGGTGATCTTCACCCGCACCGAGGCGTCGTAGCGGGACAAGCCGAGGGTGTGGCGCAGGAACGGCACCAGATCCTTGTCCCCATTCTTCTGCGGCAGCGAACGATCGGAGGTTTCGATGATCAATCGCGAATCCAGTGCGGACAGTTGCCGTTTGCAGGTTTCCAGCTTTCGCATCAATTCCACGACATCACCGTCCGTGAATTGATCCAGGTTGCCGTGGAGGATCGAATTCAACAAGGTCTCGACCGCGGTCGCCAATTCGGCGATGCCGCAGGTGTCGAGTGTTGTCCTCTTCGAATCCATGTGCTAATTCTACCGCTGTCAACAATGCATGGGAATCCGAAATGTCCAGTATGCCAAGGTAATTCAGTAGAATTCCGGCGAAGTGGGGAGTGGCTTTCTTTCCAATCCTATTGCTTTCCAACGGATCAACCTACCCGCATTGCCTGACGCGGCACCACCGGGTCGATGGCCGATGGTGTAACCCGCCACCGCGGGTGGGGGGTTACACCATCAACCGTCCCGGAGGCGGCACTAGCTCAGGGCCCGCTTCAGGAGGTCGGTGATGCGGGATTCGGTCTCAGGGGTCATTGCCTTCAGTGCGTAGTTGACGGCCCACAGGTCACCGTCGTCGAGGTTGGCGATGTCGTTGAAACCCAGGACGGCGTAGCGGGTCTTGAACTTGGCGGCGGTCTGGAAGAAGCAGACGATCTTGCCGTCGCGCATGTAGGACGGCATGCCGTACCAGGTTTTGCAGGTGAGTTCGGGGGCCACGGATTTGATGAGGGCGTGCAGGCGTTCGGCGATCTCGCGGTCGGTGCTGGTCATTTCGGCGATCTTGGCCAGGACGTCCTGTTCGCCGTCGGCCTTGGCGGAGCGGGAGCTGCGGCGGGCGGCGGTCTTCAGTTCCGCGGCATGGGCTTTCATGGCGGCGCGCTCTTCGGCACTGAAGCCGACGGTGGTCTTCTTGGTGGTGGTTTCGGTGGCCATGGCTGGATTCCTTTGCGGGAGTGGGGGAGAGGGCTGGACGGGGTTGCGGTCAGCGGTCCTGGATGAGGCCCAGGACATTGCCGTCAGCATCGGTGAGGGTGGCGACCAGGCGGCCGCCGCCCACCTCGCGCGCGGGTTGCTGGACGGTCGCGCCGGCGGCGGTGAGCTCGGCGACCTTGGCCTCGATATCGCCGACGTGCCAGTAGGAGACGGGGGCGGCCGGGCTCTGCGGGCTGCCCGCGGGGACCAGGCCGATGTGCTGGCCCTCGGACTCGAAACCGATGTAGTAGGGCGAGTCGGTCTGGGGCTCGATGCCCAGCAGCGCGGTGTAGACGGTCTTGGCGGCGGCGAGGTCGGAGACGGGGTGCAGCACGGTCCTGATGCCCAGCGTGGTCATGATTTCTCCTGGTGAGTGGGGGTCCGAAGCGACCCTGTGGTCCGGTTGGCTCCTGCGAACCCGGTGTGCATTCAGCTTCGCTCCCGGGGCCCCTCGGTCACATCCGTGGTGACCACGGAATCCACCACGGAGAGCCACACCGAACCCATCGGTACCGTCTTCCGGCGACCGATGGGGCAGACTGAATTCATGGCTGTGACGTCGGAAATCTCCACTCGCGAGGCGGAAGTGCTGACCCTGGTGGGCGAGCACCTCAGTAATGCCGAGATCGGTGCGCGACTGTTCATCTCGGTGCGCACGGTGGAGAGCCACGTGTCCTCGCTGCTGCGGAAACTGGACATGCCCGACCGGCGGGCGCTGGCCCTGCACGCCGCCGCGACCCGGGCCGCGAGCCCGCGACCCGCGCCGGCGCTGCCGAAACCGTTGACCTCGTTCATCGGTCGCACGCGGGAGCGGGCCGAGCTCACCGAACTGATCAAGACGCAGCGGCAGGTGACCGCGGTCGGACCCGGCGGCGTCGGCAAGACGCGGCTCGCCCTGGCGGTGGTGGCGGACGTGGCCGCCGACTTCGCCGACGGCGTGTGGTTCGTCGACCTGGTGCCGATCACCAGCCCGGATATGTGTGTGGTCGCGGGCACCGTCGCCATGGCGCTGGGCATCGGTGAGCAGCCGGGCCGCGGCTTCGACCGCGCCGTGCTGGCCGCGCTCGCCGACCGGAACGCACTGCTGGTGCTGGACAATTGCGAACACGTGCGGGACGGCGTCGCTCCCTTCGTGGAGCAGTTGCTGGCGGCGTGCCCGGGTATGAGCGTGCTGGCCACCAGCCGCGCCCGGCTGATGGTGCCATTCGAGCGCGTGTACACGGTCCCGCCGATGTCGCTTGCCGGGGACGGTGATTCGGACGCGGTCGCCCTGTTCATGGATCGCGCGGCGGCGGGCGGCTGGCCGCCCAACCACGCCATGCGCGACCAGGTTGCGACCTTCTGCGAACGCCTGGACGGCGTGGCGCTGGCCATCGAGCTGGCGGCCGCCCGCTGGACCACGCTCGGATTGGACGGTCTCGCCGCCGGTTTGGACGATCAGCTGCGCATGCTCTCCGGCGGCGCCCGCGCCGACGACCGGCACCGCTCGGTGCGCGCGGCCCTGGATTGGAGCCACGCCCTGCTCGAGCCCGAGGACCGGATGCTGCTGCGGCGGGTCTCGGTGTTCATGACCTCGTTCCCCGTCGAGGCGGCGGCCGATGCGGCGGGCCTCGACAAGGGCGCGGTGGCAGCCGGATTGGCGCGACTGGTCGAACAGAGCCTGCTCGTGGTGACCGATACGCCGACCGGTACCCAATTCCGCGCGCTGGAGACCATCCGGCAGTACGGGCTCGAACAACTCGAGGCGGCGGGTGAGGTCACCGACGCCCGCGCCGGTCATCTGCGCTGGTGCCTGGCCGAGGCGGGCGACCTCTCGGTGGTGCGTGCCGACTGGCGGGCCCGATTCGATGCCGCCGCAGACGATTTCCGCGCGGCACTCGGCTGGGCCGGCGAACAACCCGACCATCGGAGCGACGCCTACGGCCTGGCGCGGCTACTGGCTCCCCTGATGTTCACCCGGCACCTCACCGGCGAATCCCAATGGCGCTACGAGCAGGCCGCCTACCTCGCCGACGACCCGGCCGCCGCCGCGGAATTGCTGCGGCACGCCGCGGCCGCCGCCGGCTGCCAGGGCAATGGTGACGACATGTACCGCCTGCACCACGCCGCCGCCGAATTCGCCCAGCGCGCCGGGGATTCCGTCGGCGCATCCATCGAACTGGCGACCGCGGCAGCATCTGCCTACCGATTCTGGGGCAAGTTCGAGCACATCCCGGCCCGCGAAGACCTGGTCGCGCTCATCGCCGAGGCGCGCCGCCTCGCTACCGCACCAACGTCCGCCGCTCCGGCCGATATCGCGTCGGCCGTTGCGGCGGGGGCAGATACCGTGCCGGCTTCCGCTGCTCCGGCCGATATCGCTCGGTCCGGGGCTGTCACGGTCGATCCGGCTCGGGCGGAGGCTGCTCGGGCGGAGGCTGCTCGGGCTGCCATCGCACTGGCCGAGGCCATTGTTCTCGCCAATCCCTTCGGTGCGCCGCAGGGCGTTACCGATGTTCCTGCGCCGGAGGTGGTTTCGAGTGCGGAGCGAGCTGTCGAGCTCACGCACGGCACCCGTGACCCGTTCGCCGAATCCGCTGCCCTCGATGCTCTCGCCGCCGCTCAGAGCCGCGCCGGGGAATTGCGCGCCGCGGCGGCCACCGCACGGCGGCGCATCCGGCTGCTCTCGACCACACCGGACAACCCGGTCGGTACCCACGAACTGATCGACGCGCTCGGCCAGGCCACCGAATTCGGTCTCGGGGCCGGCGATCTGGCCGGAGCGCGCCGCTGGGGACGGCAGCTTGCCGAGCATCCGATGCTGGCCGAGGTCGGACACACCGCGACCAGCCGCCTGCTGGTGGCGGATGCGTTGGCGGGCAATGTCGATGACGTCCTCGCGCACAGCGCGCGCTTCCTCGAGGCCTGGCATCGCGAGGAGCGCCCGGCCCGCTCGGCGCTCGGCGCGGCCGTGGCCGGGGTGCGCATGATCCACGGCCTGCGCGACGACTACGACGCCGAACGCGAATGGACCGGCGTACTCCAGCAACTCGGCACCCCGGCCACGGATGCCGATGGCTACCAGGCCGTTTTCGACGCACTGCTCATGCTGCACCACGGCCAGCCGGAGGACGCGCTGGAACGCACCGAACTGACCCCGGCCGAGGCGCGCACCCGGGTGTCCGGCGCGTGGCTGCCCTGGTACTTGGCCCTGCACGCCGAAGCCGCCGCCCTGACCGGGAACACCACCACATCAGGCGATCTCGCACAGGCACGCGCCGAGGTCACCGGAAACCCGGTGGCCACGGCCATCATCGACCGGTCCGAGGCCCTGTCGGCCAAGGACCGCGCCCGATTGCTCTCCACCGCAACCACGTTCGACGCCGCTGGCTGCATTTACCAGTCGGCCCGGACCCGTATCCTGGCCGGCGGTGCGGACGCCAACGAGGGCGCCGCCATGCTCACGACCCTGGGCCTGTCCCCGATGACAGCACTCGTGCACCTCTAACAGTTCAGCAGCGAAGTATTCTGCTTCGCCGCCCCGGATGACGACGTGACCTGGCACTACGCCCGCTCTAGACCCCGCTTCGGAACGGTGTCGAGCGCGGGTGACCAGGGCGTCGGAGCGGGCGCGACCCAGCGCCGGCCTCAGCGACCGGCCAGCAAATGGCCGTCGATCGGCCAGCGTTCGATGACGCTGTGCTCGACGACCAGACCGGTTCGTTCGAGTGCCCCGATCACCTCGGCCACCGGCCGCAGCCGGATCCCGTAGCGGGCGAACGGCATTCTCGCCATGGCCTCCGGCTCGCCGACACCCACCACCACCCGGCCGCCGGGACGCAGCACCCGTCGCAGCTCGGCGCATGCGCGCTCCATGTCGCCCAGGCACTCCGGAAGCGGGGTGAAGGGTGGTTACAGTGCGATATGACCTTGTTGTTGCTGGCGTTGGCTATTGCGTGTGAGGTGACGGCGACTGTTTCGCTGAAGATCTCGGAGGGGTTCAGCAGGCTGGTGCCTTCGATCATCGTGGTGATCGGGTATGGGGCTGCGTTCTATTTTCTGTCGCAGGCGCTGAAGAGGGGGATGGCGATCGGGGTGGCATATGGGATCTGGTCGGCGGTGGGGGTGGTGGCGGTGGCGACGATCGGGGCGTTGTTCCTGGACGAGGGGATCACGGCGGTGCAGATCGGGGGGATCGTCCTGGTGATCGCGGGGGTGCTGGCGCTGGAACTCGGTGGGGCGCACTGACCTTGGGTAGTGCGACCTCCGCCGTCGTCAATCCTGTACGCGCACCAGGTATCCAGCGTCCGCGAGGGCGGTGAGCATCTCGGCGCGGTGGGCGGGGCCGCGTGTTTCGAGGGTGAGCAGCACCTCGACCTCGTCGATGGCGAGCCAGGCGCCGGTGCGGGAGTGGACCACGTCCAGGACGTTGGCGCCGGTGCGGCCGAGCTCGGCGAGCAGGCGGGACAGGCTGCCGGGACGGTCGGAGATGGTGACGCGGGCTGCGAGGTAGCGGCCGGCGGCGCTGAGGCCGTGGCCGATCACGCGGGTCAGCAGCAGCGGGTCGATATTGCCGCCGGAGAGGATGGCGCAGACCGGGCCCTCCAGCGCGAGTTCGGCTGGGCTGCAGGCCATCAGCGCCGCGACGCCCGCCGCGCCCGCGGGCTCGACGATCAGCTTGGCCCGCTCCATGCACAGCAGCAGCGCCTTGGACAGCGCGTCCTCGTCGACGGTGACGATGGTGGGCGCGCTGTCCACAATGTGCTCGAACGGCACCTCACCGGGCCGGCCCACCGCGATACCGTCGGCCATGGTGGACATCTGCTCCAGCGCCACCGGTTTCCCGGCCGCGAGCGAGGCGGGCCAGGCGGCCGCCTCGGCAGCCTGCACACCGATCACCCGGACCTGCGGCTTCAGCCGCTGCACCGCCGCGGCGACCCCCGCGAGCAAGCCGCCGCCGCCCGTCGGCACCAGCACCGTGCCGACATCCGGGAGCTGGTCGAGGATTTCGAGCCCGACCGTCGCCTGCCCGGCCACGATATCGATGTGATCGAACGGGTGCACCAGCGTCGCCCCGGCGCGTTCCGCGAAATCCCGTGCGGCGGCGAGGGATTGGTCGACGGTGTCGCCCACCTGATGCACGGTCGCGCCATAGGCCCTGGTGGCCACCAGTTTCGGCAGCGCCGCACCCACCGGCATGAATACCGTGGCGTCGATCCCGAGCGAGGTCGCCGCCCACGCCACCCCCTGCGCGTGATTGCCCGCGCTGGCCGCCACCACCCCGCGTGCCCGCTCGGCCGCGGACAGATTGGCGATCCGGTTGTAGGCGCCGCGCGGCTTGAACGATCCCGTGCGCTGCAGGTTCTCGCACTTCAGCCAGACGTCGTGCCCGATGTGCTCCGACAGCACCCGCGAGGCCACCACGGGAGTCCGCCGGGTCACCGGTGTCAGCAGGGTCGCCGCCGCTTCGATCCGCGCCATGAGCTCCATACGGGCCATGTTGCCAGGTATTCACGCGCCTGTCGTTCGCGAAAGATATATGGATCACGCAATAACCCGGAAACCGAAAAGCAATCCACGGGGAACGGCTCGTTCCTACCTTGAGCCCACCATCATCGGCTTTCGGATCGGATACACCCCATGACCGACATCGTCACCCCCGCGTCGGCGGGCGCGGAGCCCGCCGCGGCGACACCCGCTCCAGACTACGACCCCAGGCTCACCAATGACGATCTCGCCCCCCTGAAGAAACAGACCTGGGGCTCGTACCACATCTTCGCCTTCTGGATGTCGGATGTGCACAGCGTCGGCGGATACGTCACGGCGGGCAGCCTTTTCGCCCTCGGCCTGGCCGGCTGGCAGGTGCTGGCCGCCCTGCTCATCGGCATCACGATCGTATATTTCCTGTGCAATCTGGTGGCCGCGCCCAGCCAGCGGGCGGGTGTGCCGTATCCGGTCATGTGCCGCAGCGCCTTCGGCGTGAAGGGCGCGAACATCCCGGCCATCATCCGCGGCCTGATCGCGGTGGCCTGGTACGGGATTCAGACCTACCTGGCCTCGGCGGCGCTGATCGTGGTGGCGGTCAAGCTCTTCCCGAGCCTGGCGCCGTACGCGAAGTCCGGCGACTACGGTTTCCTCGGCCTGTCGCTGCTGGGCTGGTGCGCCTACCTCGTGCTGTGGGTGGTGCAGGCGGCCGTGTTCTGGCAGGGCATGGAGTCCATTCGCAAGTTCATCGACTTCTGCGGTCCCGCCGTGTATGTCGTCATGTTCTTCCTGTGCGGCTACCTGATCTACAAGGCCGGCTGGAGCGCCATCGACCTGCAGCTGGGCGCGGTGAAGTACCACGGCTGGGACGCGCTGCCCGTGGTCCTGGGCGCGATCGCGCTGGTGGTGTCCTACTTCTGTGGCCCGATGCTGAACTTCGGTGACTTCTCCCGCTACAGCAAGTCCATGGCGGCGGTGAAGCGCGGCAACCTGCTCGGCCTGCCGGTCAACTTCCTGGCGTTCTCGCTGCTGGTGGTGATCACCGCGTCGCTGACCATCCCGGTGTACGGCGAGCTCATCACCGATCCGGTCGAGACCGTCTCGCGCATCGACTCCACCTTCGCCATCGTGCTGGGCGCGCTGACCTTCACCATCGCCACCGTCGGCATCAATATCGTCGCCAACTTCATCTCCCCGGCCTTCGACTTCTCGCACGTGAGCCCGCAGAAGATCAGCTGGCGCATGGGCGGGATGATCGCCGCGGTCGGGTCGGTGCTGATCACGCCGTGGAACCTGTACAACAACCCGGACGTCATCCACTACACCCTCGAGGTGCTGGGCGCGTTCATCGGCCCGCTGTTCGGGGTGCTCATCGCCGACTACTACCTGGTGCGCAAGCGGACCATCGTGGTGGACGACCTGTTCACCATGGCCGAGCGCGGAAAGTACTGGTACCGCAACGGGTTCAATCCGGTCGCGGTGATCGCCACCGTGATCGGCGCCATCGCGGCGGTGTTCCCGGTGCTGGCCAAGGACGTCTACGGCATGCACACCGCGGCCCAGTACAGCTGGTTCATCGGATGCGGTCTGGCGCTGGTCATCTACTACGCGCTGGCCACACGCACCACGCTCATGGTCGAAGCCTGAGGGGATATCCCTGGCAGCGATACCGGTCGCTGCCAGGGATTTGCTGGACCAGTGATAAACCGTCTCCTGAAAATGTGTCCGGCGTAACATATTCCGCACGGATCCACGTATTAAAGCACACAGCAGGAAAACCTGCTTTTCCCAATCGGAATAAGTACCGTTGGGCCCATGCAGCTCTCCCGGTTCACCGATCTCGGCTTGCGGTCGCTCATGCGCCTGGCGGTCAGCAGTGATGCCGAGGAAAGAGTCACCGTCAAACTCATTGCGCGACAGGTGAATGCTTCCGAAAACTACGTTGCCAAAGCCGTCTCCCGGCTCGCCGAACTGGGCTACGTCGAGTCCCAGCGCGGACGCACCGGCGGGATCTTCCTGACCGAGGCGGGCAGAAAAACCACCATCGGCACTATTGTTCGGCACCTCGAATGTGATAACGAAGTCATCGAGTGTGGCGGCGACAATCCGTGCCCATTGGCGAATGCGTGCCGTTTGCGGGGCGTCCTCGCCACTGCGCGGAACGCCTTCTACGCCGAACTCGATCGGTACGTCCTGTCCGATCTGGTGGATCAGCGCACCGTGGAGCTGCTGTATATGCCGGTATTCCCGGCGGCTTCACTCATCGACACCTAGGAGACCTCATGAGGCTCGCGCCGGATTCCACGCTGAACACCTTCCCCGAGCTGGCTGAATCCACTACCCAAGGTCTTGGGGCCGAGCACGCCGAGGTGATTCGCGCGACTCTGCCCCTGGTGGCCGCGCACATCGACCAGATCACCCCGCTGTTCTACAACAAGATGTTCACCGCCCACCCCGAGCTGCTGCGCGACCGCTTCAACCGCGGCAACCAGCATCAGGGCGCACAGCAGAAGGCGCTCGCCGCCTCCATCGCCGTGTTCGCGACCCACCTCGTCGACCCCGGCCTGCCGCACCCGCGGGAACTGCTGGCCCGCATCGGCCACAAGCACGCCTCGCTGGGCGTCACCGAGCCCGAATACCGCATCGTCCACGAGCATCTGTTCGCCGCCATCGTCGAGGTGCTGGGCGCGGACGTGGTGACCCCGGAGATCGCCGCGGCCTGGGATCGCGTGTACTGGCTGATGGCCACCACGCTCATCGATTTCGAGCGGGAGCTCTACGACGCCGCGGGCGTCGCGCCCGGCGACGTGTTCCGCGAGACCCGGGTGGTGCAGCGCCTCGACGACCCGTCGGGTGTGGCCACCTTCGTGGTCGAGTCCGCCGATCCGTCCGAACCGCTGCCGGGATTCGTTCCGGGACAGTACATCTCGGTCGGCGCGCGGCTGCCCGACGGCGCCCGCCAGCTGCGTCAGTACAGCCTGATCAATCGCGGCGGCGACGGCCGGCTCGCCTTCACCGTGCGCAAGGTGCTCGCCGACGCGGACACGCCGGCCGGTGAGGTCTCGAACTGGCTGCACGACACCGTCGGCGCGGGCGACACCCTCGAAATCACGCTGCCCTTCGGCGATCTCACCATCGACACCGAGGCCACCACGCCGGTCGTGCTCATCTCCGCGGGCATCGGCGTCACCCCGATGGCGGGAATCCTGGAATACCTGGCGGCCGAAACTCCCACGCGCCGGGCGGTGATCCTGCACGCGGACCGCTCCACCACGGCGCACCCCCTGCGCGAGACGGTCGACGCGCTCACCCACCGGCTGGCGGACGTGTACTTCCGCACCTGGTACGAGGCCGACGGTCACGGCCTGCTGGACGTGACCCAGGTCGATCTGCCCGAGGACGCGGACTACTACCTGTGCGGTGGCACCGGATTCCTGCAGTACGTCCGCGCCCAGCTCATGTCCGCCGGAATCCCTTCGGACCGAGTCCATTTCGAGCTCTTCGCGCCGAACGACTGGTTGCTCGACGCCGATCAGCAGCCCGCCCTCGCCTGACCGCGGGCGGCAATCGACCCCCTGGCCGCGATCGACCGGCTAGCCGTGCGCCGCGATGATCCGCAGCACTCCGCTCAGCCACGGGGTGTAGCGCGCGGGTTCCGCCGCCACGTTCTCGGCGAGGGTGTCCGGCCGGATCCACGCGGTATCGGCGACCTCGTCCGGATTCGGGTGCGGCGCGGTGTCTTCCAGCCGTCCGATCAGGACGTGATCGAATTCGAACTCGACGCGGCCGGTATTCGGATCGGTGGCCTGATAGGTGAAGGTGCCGGCCTCGGACAGCTCGGCGGTGATGCCGAGTTCCTCGTGGAGCCGTTTGGCGGCCGCCTCCACCACCGCTTGTCCCGGCGCCGGATGCCCGCAGCAGGTGTTGGTCCACAGCAGTGGGAAGCGCGTCTTCACGCCCGCCCGCTGTTGCAGCAGCACCCGTCCGGCGGCATCGAACAGCAGCACCGAGAAGGCGCGATGCAGCCGCCCGGGCGCGGTGTGGGCGGCTGCCACCGACAGCGAACCCTGCGCCCGGCCCTGCTCGTCGACCAGTTCGACGAGCAGGGTCTCACGGTCCACCACCGGGGTGGTGTCGGATGCGTCGAGGGTGCCGGTCACCTAACCACCTTATCGGCGGTGATCATCAGGTACTGGAAGCTGCCCTCCTTGTACGAGGTCAGGAAGGGTTTCTCGACGCCGGTCGCGAGTTCGGACCGGGTGCGCAGCTCCCAGTAGGGGATGGTCGCGGGGGTGAGGTCGGTGACCGCGATGGGGACCAGGCCATTGGCGGCCAGCGCCTGGAAGTAGCGGCTGCGCGGATGGATATTGCAGCCGTAGTGGGCATCGATCCAGCTCACCGAGGCCGAGCGGGCGCCGAACACGTCATTGGAGCAGCCGGTGATGCAGACGTAGCGGCCGCCCGGCTCGAGCAGGCGGGAGAACTCCGCGAACAGCTCGAGAATGTCCACGTACATGGTGGTTTCATTGGTCCAGATGCCGCGCCGGGAGCCGGAGTCGAAACCGGTGTCGAGCATGTTCTTGAAGTGGAAGCGCACCTTGTCGGAGACGCCGCGCTCGCGGGCCTGCTCATTGGCGAAACCCACCTGGTATTCGGAGATGGTGACGCCGTCCACCTCGCAGCCGAAGCGCTGGTTGGCCATGAAACTGGTACCGCCGCGGCCGGACCCGCCGTCCATGAGCCGGTCGCCGGGGCGGACGTCGCCGAGCTGGTCGAGCAGGACGTCGGCCTGCGCGGTCTCCAGGCGGTGCAGTTCCTTGACGATCCGTTCCTGCCGGGTCTCCTCGGGGCCTTCCAGGACCGACAGGTCCGGCTCGCCGATGCCGTAGTGATGGTGATAGAGCCCGTCCACCTCGCCGAGCTTGGTGTTGACGCGATCGTCATTGGGATTGTTGTTCCAGTAGGACGCGACCGATTTCTGGTATTCGGTCTTCAGCACGGCATCCGGCCGGGGGTGGAGCGCGGTCATGGCAGGTCATCCTCTCGAATGGGTGATATGACGCTGGAAGTACTGCGCGCATCGAAGGGTGAGGTGATTCACGGGGTTTCGTTGTAGCGGCGGCTGTCCGCGTGCCAGGCCCGGTTGCCGCCCATCCAGGCCCACAGGCCGGTCAGGAAGCGGCGCAGCTCCGGGGAGCCGGCGGCGGCGAGAGCGCCCGCCTCGGCCTCGAAGCGG
This sequence comes from Nocardia sp. NPDC059229, assembly GCF_042754165.1. Classification (NCBI taxonomy): domain Bacteria; kingdom Bacillati; phylum Actinomycetota; class Actinomycetes; order Mycobacteriales; family Nocardiaceae; genus Nocardia; species Nocardia sp. NPDC059229. The sequence goes on along the minus strand of NZ_JBHZAK010000025.1, from coordinate 38,003 downwards.
TGCACCAGTTCGTCGTGGACCTCGGCGGTGCGCTGGACGGCCTGGCGGCGGGAGCACTGCTCCTCGGCGGCGAGCACGGTGGGGAGGTTGAATTCCCTTCCGCCGGAGAGGTCTTCGCGCGCCATGGAGTAGAGGTCGTTGACCATCTGGCTGGCCAGCGCGGCGGTGGTGACCACCCGCCGCACCCGCGGATCGGTGTACTCCGCAGCCGGCACCTCGTAGCCGCCGACCGCGTCGATCGGGGCCATGCAGGGCAGGAAGCTGTGCGGTTGCCGGTTCAGCAGGTATTCCCAGACCGGCGGCATGCGGCCCGCCGCGCGCCACCCCGCCTCGGCGCCCAAAGCGATGAACCAGCCGGCGATCTCGGTGCGCAGCCGCGCCACCTGCGTCGGGGTGGCGAATCGCGACAGATGCTCGAAGGAGGTCCGGAATGCCCGCAGAATCGGATCGCTCTGCATGGCCTCCTGCACCTTGACCTGGTACCGCGGTGGCAGGTGCACGGGATCCATGGCGGCGGCGGCCAATTCGAGCCGCGGCCCGAGCTCGGCCTCCGCGCTGGACCTGCTGCCGTCCGGCGCGATATCGCTGGCGTCCTCCTCGCAGTAGTAGTCGTCCACCGACCACTCCGACACCGCGCACTTGGCCGCCGCCAGCAAGCGATCCGCATCATCGCAATCCGGATGCGCCAGCATGATCAGCCGCCCGAAGTCGGCCTTCCGCAGATCATCCAGCCGCCCCTCGTACAGCCGGATCTCCTCGGCCCAGGCGATGATCCCGAAATTCACCGCCTCCGCCAGCGCCGGATTGTCCCGCACCGGCGGCGGACAGTAGAGCGCCGGAATCGCCGCCCCCTCCGCCCGCCGCACCGATCTGGTCCCGATGCCACTCGGACCATGCGAAACCCGCTTGGCCCCAGTGGAACTCGGTGCCGCCGATGTCAGCTCGGTGATTGAGCCGAGATCCCACGCCGGATCGAGGGTCCGTGTGGGAGCCGCCGTAATGACGTCCGCGATCTCGCCCGGGGCCGGCTTCGGCTCGGGCAGGATAGCCGCCGCATCGGCCGGGCCCACGCCGCCCGGAGCGGCGGCGACCGAGGTGGCGATGGCCGGAGCGACCGCATCGGCCTGCACCACCGTGTCCGCTCGCGCGGCAGGTGAAGTAGGCGCGACCGGAGTGGAGCCACCCGGTACCCCGGCCCGGCGGTGTGTCGAGTTCGTACCGATTCCGGTGGGGCCGCTCGCAACTCGCCGTGCAAGACCCGCGCCCGGCGCCGCAGCGGTGCCCGGCCGCGACGGGCTTTCGGGCGCGGCGGCGATGGCGGTCGGACTTACCGGGGTTGCCGACGTGGCGGTGCCCGGTCTTGCGGCGGAGGCTCCGCTGATTGCGTTGTGGCCGTTGTTTGTTCGGCTGGTTCCGGCGCCGGGTCCGGGCCGAGTGGTGGCATCGATCGGCCGGGCCGGGCCGGGCGAGCTCTGTTTCGCGGCATGGGTTTCGGCCGGTGGGGAGGGGAGGCGGCCGGAGCCCAGGGTGCGGGGGATGGGGCGGAGGGGTTGGGCGAGTGGAGAGGTCGGGGGTCTGGGGGCCGGCATCGCGCCGCCGGCAGGCGACGGCGGACGCGATGCCTGTCCCGCGAGCTCCGTGATCACCTGGGGGGTGGGTAGGTTCACGCGGAGGCTCGGGGCCCCGAGGCCGGAGGGGCCGAGCAGCCGTCGGGGGGAGTGCGCCTCGGCGGCGTCGGAGGCGCCGAGGCGGGGATCATCACCGAGGGCGGCAATGGATTCCAGGGCAGAGAGGGCTTCGGTTGCCGCGAGCAGGGTTTGGGGCGCGGTGGTGTCGAGGTTGGTCAGCAGGGCGGCGACGGCCGCCGCCACCTCATGGGTGGCAGGCGGGGCCGCGGCGCGTGAGAGCACCGACATGACGGGACACCTCGCTCAGTCGGACTGACGGGCGACCAGCACATTGTCGAGAATGCCGAGCGCGTCGGGGACCAGGACGGCGGCCGAGTAGTAGCAGCTGACCAGGTAGGAGATGATCGACTGATCGTCGATGCCCTTGAACCGGACGTTCAGGCTGGGCTCGTACTCGTCCGGAATTCCGGTCTGGTGCAAGCCGATCACGCCCTGGTCCTTCTCGCCGGTGCGCATGGCGAGAATCGACGTGGTCTGGGTGTCGCTGACCGGGATCTTGCCGCACGGGAAGATCGGCACCCCGCGCCAGGCGGGCACGCGGTGGCCGTCCACCTCCACCGGGTCGGGATAGATTCCGCGCTTGGAGCATTCGCGCCCGAACGCGGCAATTGCCTTGGGGTGCGCCAAGAACAGTTTGGTGCTGCGGCGCATGGAGAGCAGTTCGTCCATATCGTCCGGAGTGGGCGCGCCGGACTCGGTGTAGATGCGCTGTTTGAGATCACAGTTGTTGAGCAGGCCGAAGTCCGGATTGTTGACCAGGTCGTACTCGCGGCGCTCGTAGAGGGCCTCGATGGTCAGGCGCAGCTGCTGCTCGATCTGATCCATCGGGTCGTTGAACAGGTCGGCGACACGGGTGTGCACGCGCAGCACCGACTGGGCCAGGCTGAGTTCGTACTCGCGGGGTTGATCGTCGTAGTCGACGTAGGTGCCCTCGAGCATCGGCTCCCCGGAGTGGCCGGAGGAGATGACGATCTCGGCCTCGCCGTACTTGTTCTGCGGCAGCGCCGGGGCGTGTGCCACGGCGGAAAGGTGTTCCGCCAGTGCCGGAATGTTCTCGGTCAGCTGGTTCACGGTGGAGCGGGCGAGCACCAGCATGGTGGTGGGCGTGACCGTCTTGATGGTGACCGGCCAGATGGCGTCCGGATCGGTGAGGGTCTGATCGCCGAAGTAGTCGCCGCCGCCCAGCATGCCCAGCTTGGTGGTCTCGCCGTACTCGCCCGTGCCGATCTTGGAGAGCTTGCCGTGCACGATCAGCAGCACCTGGTCCATGGGGTTGCCGAACTCGGCGACCACGGTGCCGGCGGGCAGATCCCGCTGTTCGAAGCGGCCTGCCACGGTGGCCAGGATCTCCTCGTCCGCGAAGCCGCGCAGCTGCGGCAGCTCCTGCAGTTCGAGCGGGATGACCCGGGCGTGCGGGCCGTTGATGACGTACTCCACCTCGCCGTTGCCGACGGTGTGCGTGAGGCGCCGGTTGACGCGGTAGATACCGCCCTTCACCTGGCTCCAGGGCAGCGAACGGGTCAGCCAGCGGGAGCTGATGCCCTGCATCTGCGGTTCGGATTTGGTGGTGTGTGCCAGCTGGTGGGCGGCAGCGGTACTGAGGGACTTGCGCTGGCCGTTTTCGGTCTGAAGGGGCATTTCGATGGTCATGCTGCGGTCCTCACCTCGAAGGGTCACCGCGACGGAAGGCGGTGGAGTCCACGGCGAAACAGCAGACCCGAGCGGGGCCTGCGTGAATTAGTCAAGTGAGTGAATTGACAAGCGCGACAGTGCGATTCCAGCGATTCCGATGGTAGAGCTCCGGATCACCCGGCGCGCCGAAATGCCAAAACATGATGCCTGGAATGTTGCTGCATCCCGTAAACCCCGAACGGCCGGTTTGCTTTGGCGCGGGCCCGGATCGCTCCGCGACGCGTAGCCCGCATGGTGCTGGTCACAGCGCCAGCGCAGTAGGGTGGACGTATGGCAAGCTCATCGCGACGCGTCGGGGCGGGTGACGCTGGTCAAGGCCAGGAAATGTCTGGGAGAGAAGCCGTGAAATTCAATATGAGGTCCGTGGTGGGTCCGATCGAGCGACTCGTCGCGACCGCACAGAACGGGCTCGAGGTGATCCGGTTCGGGGGACTGGTTCACGACATGGAATCGTCGCCGTACGAGGTGGTGGAGCGGAAGCGGATGTACCGCCTGCGCCACTACTTCCCGGACGACACCGGGGCGGAGCGTCCGGTCGTGGTGCTGGTGCCGCCCATCATGGTGACCGCCGAGATCTGGGACGTGAATGCCGCCGACGGGGCGGTCGGCATTCTGCACCAGGGTGGAATCGATTGCTGGGTGGTCGATTTCGGCTCACCGGCCACCGAGGAGGGCGGCTGGGACCGGGATCTGGCCGACCACGTGCTGGCGGTCTCGAGCGCCATCGACACCGTCACCGAAATCACCGGCCGCGCAGTGCATCTCATGGGGTACTCGCAGGGCGGCATGTTCGCCTACCAGGCCGCGGCCTACCGCTACGGCAAGGGCGTCGAGTCCATCGTGACCTTCGGCAGCCCGGTCGACGCCGTCGCGGGCATGCCCTTCGGCCTACCGCACGGGCTGGTCTCCGACGCCGCCGACTTCCTCACCGATCACGTGCTGAACCGGCTGCCCATCACCGATTCCATGGTGCGCCTGGGCTTCCAGGCACTGGATCCGGTCAAGACCGCCCGCGCCCGCATCGACTTCCTGCGCCAGCTGCACAACCGTGAGGCGCTGCTGCCCAAGGAGCGTCAGCGCCGTTTCCTCGAGGTCGACGGCTGGCTCGGCTACCCCGGTCCCGCGCTCACCGACCTGCTCCAGCAGTTCGTCAAGCACAATCGAATGATGCTGGGCGGCTTCGTGATCCGCGATCAGCTCATCTCGCTGGCGGAGATCAAGTGCCCGATCCTGGCCTTCGTCGGCGAGGTCGACGACATCGGCCAGCCCGCCGCCGTGCGCGGCATCGTGCACGCCGCGCCCAATGCCGATGTGTACGAGACCAGCATTGTGGCAGGGCATTTCGGACTGGTGTCGGGCTCCACCGCCACCAAGCAGACCTGGCCGGTGGTGCGCGACTGGGTCAACTACCTCAGCGGCCGCGGCGAACTGCCCGGGCAGGTCGAGCGCATGAGCACCGAGGTGGTTCGCAGTGGCCCGCGCACCGGGCTCACCCGGGTCGTGCACGCCCTCGGCACGCTGGCCGAGGCCGGAACCAGCGTCGGCAAGTCCATCGAGGGCGTGGCCGGGCAGACGCTGCGCGGTACGGTCGAACTCACCGGCGAGGCCGCCCGCGCGCTGCCCCGGCTGACCCGGCTGGGCATGATCCAGCCGCACACTCGAATCTCGCTGGGCCGCTTGGTCGCCGAGCAGGCGCGGCGCGCGCCGCAGCGCGATCTGTTCGTGTTCGACGACCGCGTGCACACCCAGGAGGCGGTCAACGAGCGCATCGACAATGTGGTGCGCGGGCTGATCTCCGTCGGGGTGCGGCCGGCCACCCGGGTCGGCGTGGTCATGGAGACCCGGCCGAGCGCGCTGGCCTCCATCGCCGCGCTGTCGCGGCTGGGCGCGGTCGCGGTGCTGCTGGCGCCGGGGAGCGAACTCTCCAAGGTCGCGGACCTGACCGGGACCAGGCTGCTCATCGCCGATCCGGAGAACCTCGCCAGCGCGGCCGCCACCGGTCACCGGGTGCTGGTGCTCGGCGGCGGCAATGCCCGTGTCCTCGATATTCCGCCGGGCGCCGATGTGGTCGACCTGGAACAGATCGACCCGGCGCAGGTGGAGCTGCCCGCCTGGTACCGGCCGGATCCGGGCCTGGCGCGCGAGCTGGCCTTCATCCTGGTCACCGGTACCGGCGACAAGTTCGACGTCAAGCAGGTCACCAATCACCGCTGGGCGCTGTCGGCCTTCGGCACCGCGTCGGCGGCGAACCTGAGCCGCCACGACACCGTGTACTGCCTTGCGCCGCTGCACCATTCGTCCGGATTACTGGTGAGTCTGGGTGGCGCGGTGGCCGGTGGCAGCCGCATCGCGCTGGCCCGCTCGCTGGAACCGGCGCGGTTCGCCGAGGAGGTGCACCGCTACGGCGTCACCGTGGTCACCTACACCTGGACCATGCTGCGCGACATCCTCGACGCCGACACCTTCGCCGACGGGCATGCGCATCCGATCCGCCTGTTCATCGGGTCCGGAATGCCCAGGGGCCTGTGGCGGCGCACCGAGGAGCGCTTCGCGCCCGCCAAGGTGCTGGAGTTCTACGCTTCCATCGAGGGAGATGTGGTGCTGGCCAACGTCTCCGGCGCCAAGATCGGCTCCAAGGGCCGTCCGGTGCCGGGCACCGCCAAGGTCGAACTCATCGCCTACGACCCGCTGACCGACGAAATCCTGGTCGATGACAGCGGTTTCGCGCGGCGCTGCGCCGACAACGAGGTGGGGCTGCTCATCGGCACCGTCTCCGACCTCGTCGACCTCTCCGCGGGCGGACTCCGCGGCGTCTTCGCACCCGGCGACGCCTGGATGCCCACCGAGAACCTCTTCCGCCGCGACAGCGACGGCGACTACTGGCTCATGGACCGCCGCGACACCGTCATCCCGACGCCGCGCGGCCCGGTCTACACCCAGCCGATCGTCGATGTGCTGAACGACATCACCGCCGTCGACATGGAGGTGGCCTTCGGCCTCCCCGCCGGGGACCGCATCCTCGCGGTCGCCGCGGTGAGCGTCCGCGCGGGCTTCGGCCTGGCTCCCAAGGATGTGACCGAGGCGGTCCGGGCCCTGGCCCCCGATCAGCGCCCCGACATCGTCTATGTCGTGGACGACATCCCCCGCAGCTCCACCTACCGTCCCTCGACGCGGGCGGTGCAGGCCGCAGGCCGCGCCGAACCCGACGACCGCACCTGGTGGTACAACCGCACCACCGAGGCCTACGAGGTCCTCACCCCCGACCTCGCCGCGCGCCTGTTCGGCTGATCGCCTCGAACGCGCCCCCGCCACCGTGTCGTACCGGAGAAGACACGGCAGGGCCGGGGCGCGTTCGCATTTCGCCTGCGATCCATCGAATTGACCGAATGGTAATTTTCGAGCATGCGATCGGATGTCGGAGGTGGGAGCGGAACCGTGAAGCGGGTCGGCACGGCGGGGACCAAGGGGGTGCCGCGAGCCGAGCGAGAGGCGCAGATCCTCGATGTGGCGGCCGCGGAGATCGCGCGGGTCGGGTACGCGGGGCTGTCGCCGGCGGTGGTGGCGGCGGGGGCCGGGGTGTCGAAACCGTTGGTGTACGGGTATTTCGGGTCCAAGGACGGGTTGTACGTGGCCTGCGTGGAGCGGGCCGCGGGCGTGCTCGGGGACGCGATCGACGAGGCCATCTCGGGGACGGCCTCGCTGGAGATGGCCGAGCGCACGCTGGCCGCCATCTTCACCGCGCTGGAGCCGCGGCCCTATGACTGGAAGGTCGTGCACGACCAGTCCCATCCGGCCGAGGGGCCCGCGGCGGACGCCGCGCTGGCCGCGCGCGCACGCATCGCGGCCCAGACCGATCAGGGTGTGGGCGCGTTCGTGACGGGGCACGGGCTGACCGACCCGCAGGATCTGTCGGCGCTGATCGCGGTATGGACCGGGCTGGTCGCCGCCCTGGTCGACTGGTGGCTGGGTCATCCCGACGAGACGGCCGAGGCCATGATCGCGCGCAGCGCCCGCCTGTTCGCCGCGCTCACCTGATCCGACCGGGAGCGGTTCGGTTCGGGCTCTTGCCATTGAATTGACCGATTGGTAACTTACGAATCGGTCAATTCATGGAGGTTCGATGTTGTCGCAGGTCTGGCACGAGATCAACACGCCGCTGCTCTACGCGATCCCGGTGTTCCTGCTGTGCATCGCGGCGGAGGCGGTGACACTGCGCGACAGTGACCGCGAGCGGGTGACCGGGTACCTGACCCCCGACACCCGTACCAGTCTGAGCATGGGCATGGGCTCGATGGTCTCGTCCTTCGTCTTCAAGACGGCCAGCCTGGTGCTGTTCGTCCTGATGTGGACCTACCTCGCGCCGTGGCACCTCCCGACCGGCGCCTGGTGGAGCTGGGTGCTGCTGAAGGTGGTCCTCGACCTGCTCTTCTACCTCAACCACCGCTTCTCCCACCGCGTCCGCATCGGCTGGGCCGCCCATCAGGCCCACCACTCGAGCGAGTACTTCAACTTCGGAACCGCCTTGCGGCAGAAGTGGAATCCGTGGTCCGAGGCCATCTTCTGGGCGCCCCTGCCGCTGCTGGGCTTCGCCCCCTGGACGATCTACATCGCCTTCACCCTCAACCTGATCTACCAGTTCTTCACCCACACCGAGACCATCGGAAAGCTGTGGGCCCCCATCGAATTCGTCTTCAACACCCCGTCCCACCACCGCGTCCACCACGGCAGCGATCCCGAATACCTCGACAAGAACTACGCCGGCATCCTCATCATCTGGGACCGCTTGTTCGGCACCTTTCAGCCCGAAATGCACCGCCCCACCTACGGTCTCACCAAACCGGTCGGCACCTACAACCTCCTGAAGCTGCAATACCACGAGTACGGCAACATCATTCGGGACGTCCGCACCGCCGACGGCTACCGCAACAAACTCGGCTACATCTTCGCCCCGCCCGGCTGGCAGCCCCCGGAGCTGCGCGACCAGCCCGCCTGAGCTCGCACCGCACGAAAGCCCGGTCGTAGACCGGGCTTTCGAAAATCGGCCGTGCTCCGTGCGCTCCGGTTCAGTTCTCCGCCAGCACCTTCTGTGGCTCGGCTGCTGCGGTGGTGCGGGCCGCGGCCGCCTTGCGGACCGGGATCGCGAGCGCGATCACCGCGGACACCAGGCAGGCTGCGCTGCCGATCAGGAACACCGTGCGGAAGCCGTTCTCGGTCGGAATGGCATGGCCGCCAACCGAGATGGTCAGCTGTGCCAGCACCGCGCCCACGACCGCCGAGGAGACGGAGGTGCCGACCGAGCGCATCAGGGTGTTGAAGCTGTTGGCGGCGGCCGTCTCCGACAGCGGAACCCCACTCATGATCAGCGCCGGCATTGCGCCGTACGCGAGCGCCACACCCGTGCTGCAGATGATGTTCACCAGCTCCAGGCCCCAGGTGGAGCCCATCGTCAGCTGTGCCACCCCGTACCCGGCCGCCATGGTCAACGCGCCGGTGAACAGGGTGATCTTCGGGCCGCGCGCGGCGGACAGGCGGGCGCCCACCGGTGAGACGAGCATCATCATGATGCCGCCGGGGGCCATCCACAGGCCCATCATGATCATCGACTGGCCCAGGCCGTAACCGAGCGACGTCGGCAGCTGCAACAGCTGCGGCATGCTCAACTGCAGTGCGTACATGCCGACACCGATCGCGATACTCGCGAGGTTGGTGACCAGCACCTGCGGACGCGCGGTGGTGCGCAGGTCCACCAGCGGCTCGGGCGACCGCAGCTCCCACCAACCCCAGGCGAGCAGGACGACGACCGCCGCAGCGAACAAGCCCAGCGTGGTACCGCTGGTCCAGCCCCAGGTCGCGCCCTTCGACACGGGCAGCAGGAACGACACCAGACCGGCGCCGAGCAGCGCCGCACCTGGCACGTCGAAACGTCCCGACGGTCCTTCCGAGCTGCCCTCGGGCACCAGGGTCACGATCAACGCGGTGGCGATGCCCACCAGAACCGCTGCGACCCAGAACATCACACGCCAGCTGCTGTACTGGGTGACGGCCGAGGCGATCGGCAGGCCCAGTGCGCCGCCGATGCCCAGCGACGAGCTGATCAGCGCGATCGACGAGCCGAGCCGTTCGGCGGGCATCACATCGCGCAGCAGGGCGATGGCGAGCGGGATGATGCCGACGCCGAGCCCCTGCAGTCCGCGGCCGACGATCATCGGCACCAGCGAATCGGACACCGCACACACGATCGACCCGACGATGAGCGGAATGGTGGAGGCGATCATCATGCGCCGCTTGCCGTACATGTCGCCGAGCCGGCCCGCGACGGGAGTGGCGACGGCCGCGACGAGCAGCGTGATGGTGACGACCCAGCTGGTATTCGAGGCCGACGTATTCAAAATGCGGGGTAGCTCACCCAGCAGCGGCACCACCAGCGTCTGCATGAGCGACGCGATGACACCGGCGTAGGCGAGCACCGCGAGGGTGCGGCCCGCGCCCGTGCGCGCCGGCGTCGAGCCGGACGCCGTAGCGGAATCGGGTTGGGTCATGGGATCTCCTCACGATGCGTAACCATGTGTACTGTACACATAAAGTGCAAGATGCACATGCAGTGGCGGATGCACAACGCTAGGGTGTGGGTGAACAGGGGTTGAACCCGCAGGTCGATGCGGATCGCGGAAGGACGGGACGTGCCGAAGCCCACCGAATTGCTGGAATTCCAGACCATGCTGATGGGCCGTTTCAGCCTCATCGCACGCAAGGCGACCGACACCAGCCTCGATCGCAGCGCCTACCTGCTGTTGAGCCTGCTCGAAGCCGACGGCCCGATGTCCATCGGCCGGCTCAGCGAAATCCTCGGCCTCGACGTCTCCACCCTGAACCGGCAGACCGCAGCGCTGCTCCGCGCCGGCCTCGCCGACCGCATCCCCGACCCCGACGGCGGCATCGCCCGCAAGTTCCGCCTCACCCCGGAAGGCGCGTCCCGCCTGAACGGCGAACGCGCGCAGAGCATCCGCCACCTCGACGAGATCGTCGCCGACTGGACCGACGAGGAGGTCACCGTCCTCGCCGACTCCCTCGCGCGCCTGAACGCCGACATCGACCGCTACCGAAATCGTATTTCCGCGCGCCCCTGACGCGGACCCCTTGCGTGGCAACGGCATCCGCGATGCCGCCGGGCCCGCGGCTACTAGACGGTGAAGCTGGTGACGCCGTCGACGACGCGGGTCAGCTGCTCCTCGGTCAGGCCCGGCCACAGGGGGAGCCGCACCAGGGTGGCCGAGAACTCGGCGCTGCGCACGCACGGGAACGGGGTGCGGCCGAGCTTGAGGCCGGCGGGGGAGGAGTCCAGCGGGACGTAGTGGAAGGGAGCCACGATGCCGCGCTGGGACAGGTGCGCGATGAGGTCGTCGCGGCGGTGTTCGGTGGGGACGCGCAGGTAGTACAGGTGCGCGGTGTGCTCGCGGTCCGACGGCACCGTCATGAGGCGAATGTCGTTGCGGGCGGCCCAGTCCGGGAGCGCGGCGGCGTAGGTGTCCCACACGCGGTGGCGGTTGCGCTGGATGGTGTCGAACTCGGCGAGCTGGGCGTCGAGGACGGCGGCGTTCAATTCGCTGGGCAGGTAGGAGGATCCGATGTCCTGCCAGGAGTACTTGTCCACCGCGCCGCGCAGGAAGCGGGCCCGGTCGGTGCCCTTCTCGCGAATGATTTCCGCACGCGCCATGAGGATTTCGTCGGTGAGCAGCACCGCGCCGCCCTCACCGCAGTGCACGTTCTTGGTGTCGTGGAAGGACAGCGCGCCCACGGTGCCGATGGTGCCCAGCGGGCGGCCCCGGTAGGAGCCGCCCAGGCCGTGCGCGTTGTCCTCGATGATGGCGAAGCCGTGCGCGTCGGCCAGCCGCTGCAGGCCCTCCATGTCGGCAGCCACACCGCCGTAGTGGATGACCATGACGGCCTTGGTGCGCGGGGTGACCGCCGCGGCCACCGACTCCGGATCCAGATTGCCGGTGGCGGCGTCGATATCGGCGAACACCACGGTCGCGCCGCGCAGCGCCATGGCCGTCGCGCTGGAGGTGAACGCGAAACTCGGCACGATCACCTCGTCCTCGGGCCCGAGTTCCAGCAGCAGCCCGGCCATTTCGAGCGCGTGCGTGCACGAGGTGGTGAGCAGTGCGTGCCGCGCGCCGGTGATGTCACGCAGTTTCGTGGTGGCAGTCGCGGTGAAGGGACCATCGCCGTGGCTGTGGTCCGAGGACAGCACGGCCTCCACATTCGGCAGCTCGCGCGCGGCGCGGAACGGGCGGCTGAAGATGATGCGGTCACTGCTCACGCGCGGAGCTCCCCCTCGATGTCTTCGGCGAACCGATTCGTCGTGCCGTTGTGGTGATTTCCACCGTCGTAGCGCATTTCGCCGCGCAACTGCTGTGGCCGCGGCGTCGGCGAATCCACCGTCAGATACAGCGGCTTGCCGACCAGCACATGCAGTGCCACACCGAGGTATTCGGCGATCAGACCCAGCGAGAACAGCACCGCGCCCGAGCACAGCAGCAGCACTGTCATGAGCGAAGCCCAGCCCTCGGGGTCGGTGCCGCTGTCGGTCAGCCGGTGGTACACCACCCACCCCGCCATGGCCAGCCCGCCCAGCGCCAGCGTCACACCCAGCATGCTCACCAGCCGCAGGCCGCGAGTTCCGCTGCACAGCACCATCTTCCAGAACAGCGAGAACAGCCGCCGGTAGTTGTAACCGGACTCCTCGCGGCCCTCCGCGCGCAACTGCACCGGCACCTGCGCCGCCTCGCCCACCACCCAGGTGAGCGCCACATCCAGGTACACGCCATTGGAGGCGACCTGCGCCAGCTGCCGCGCGATATCGCCGCGGATCAGCCGGTAGCTCTCGAAGCGAGTGGAGTCCGGGAACGCGAACACCGTCGCCAGCACGATCTTCGCGCCGCGCGAGGTGACATTCCGCAGGAAGCCGTGCGGGCGGGTGTTGACCGGCTTGGAATAGACCAGATCGGCGCGCTGCTCGAGCGCCGCGTCAAGGAAGTCGGCGATGAAGGCCGGATCGTGCTGGCCGTCCTCGTCCATGGTGACGGTCCAGTCGCCCTGCGCGGCGGCCATACCGGCGATGGTGGCGGCATCCTGGCCGTAATTGCGGCTCAACCACACCACCCGCACCTGCGGGTAGGTTTCGGCGAGCTCCTGCAGCACCACGTCGGAGCGGTCGGGCCCGTGATCGTGCACCAGCACGATCTCCTCGACCCGGAAGGTGGCGCCCTGCGGCGTGGTGACCGGCTCCCCGAGCTTGTCCAGCTCACTGACCAGTGCGGCGATCGTCTCCTCGCCGCGGTACACGGGCACCACGACGGAGACCGCGTGCACCCGCGCCGGGCGCTCGCTGCCGGAGGTCACGCTGGGGTCGCTCGCGTAGGTGCGGGCGGACGGAATCGGCATCAGCTGAATGTACTTTCGATGACGGTATGCGCCGGAACTCCAGCCCGGAAACCGGAGCCCGAGCCGCGCTGAACTCTAACACGCTGCTCGGCGCGGCATTCGGGGCGAAGTGTCGACACCCGGCCATCATTCCCTATGTCCATCCCGCAACGGACCGGCGTAAGTGCCATCGACATCGCCGCCCTGTAGGGTCTGGAACTCGTGGTGGAAAGCTCAGTTTCCAAGGTGGTCGGGGCCGCCGAATCCGGGCAGGACGACAAGGCGGCTCGGCGTGAGGTGTACCGCTGGGGCATCGTCACTTCGATCGGGGTGACCCTGGGGTATCTGGCTGTCATCCTGGCCAACTCCCGCCACTTCTTCACCGACGACTCCGAATCCCAGTACACGGGCCTGTGGGTGTTCTTCGGCCGCGCCTTCCGTGACGGCCATTTCCCGCTGCTGATTCCGGACCAGTGGATGACGGGCAACTACACCAATGAGGAAGCGGGACTGTTCAACCCGCCGCAGCTGCTGATCGATCTGATCGCGCCTTCGGTGCCCAACCTTGCCGTGTACGCGACCATCGTGAAGCTGGCCTTCGCGATCATCACCGGGCTCGGCGTGTACCGGGTGTGCCTGGTGTACGGCGCCCGCCCGCAGTGGGCCGCGGTGGCCGGGGTGGCCATGCCGTTCACCGGCTTCTTCCTGTTCTTCGATTCGGCCAGCTGGTTCACCGCCATGGCCGGCACCGCCTGGATGATCCACGCCTGGGCGTCCGCGGAGCGCTACCTGCGCGGCCAGGGCGGTCCGATCCCGGTCTTCGTGTACCTGTACCTGGCGATCTCGGTGCAGTACGTGTTCCCCGCGGTCGAGGCCGTGCTCATGCTGATCGCGGTGGCCGTCGGCTACCTGGTGTGCCGGGGGCCGCGGGCCTGGCCGCAGTGGCGCGACGCGTTCGGCCCGCTGCTGCGCCTGGCCGCTGCGGCGGCCTGCGCGGGCGCGGCGGGTCTGCTGACCTTCCTGCCCTCGATGCTGTCGGCGCAGGTGAGCTGGCGCGGCAATTCGCAGATCAATAACGACCAGTTCCTGACCGTGCCGTGGTCCGAATCGCTGAACGCCAGCCTGCCGACCACCATGCCGGCGTTCACCTCGTGGTGGGGCTACGTCCAGCCGCTGCCCATGACCTACATCGCCTGGTTCCTGATCCCGGCGCTGGCGTTCGTGGATTGGAAAGCGGCGCAGAAACACTGGAAGCAGCTCGTCGCGATTGCCCTGTTCGCACTGATGGCGCTCATGTGGACCGCAGGGCCCGGCACCGTCGGCCCGCTGCGCTGGCCCGCCCGCGTGCTGCCCATGCTGGCGCTGGGCCTGCTCGTGCTGGTGTGCGTGCTGCTGGGCCGCTTCGCCACGCTGCGGGACCGCAACACGCGGATCATCTCGGCACTGGTGCTGGTCCTGGCCCTGTGGGTGCGCACCTTCTCCGCCGACCCGCACCAGGTGCTGTGGCACCTGGGCTCGGCCGCCGTGGTGATCGCCCTCGGGTTCGGCGCGGTGTGGCTGGGCCGCACCCGCGGCGCCACCGGAGCCACCGCGCTGGTCATCGCCGCCATGGTGCCGATCGCCTGGTTCCAGGTGTGGTGGGTGCAGCCCACGCCCATGTCGTGGAACCTGCCCGCCGACCGCAACGAGGCCATGGCCGCCTTCCCGAAGTTTCAGGCCGGCACCACCCTTCAGCTCTCCGACCGCGGCCTGCTGCAGCCCGCCGACAAGAACCTGCAGGGCGCGTACGGGTCGCTGGTGTGGGGCAACTACGCCAAGGACCTGCAGCAGGACTACGTCAACGGCTATACGCCCAACGGGCACTTCTATTTCGGCGAAATGCTCTGCATGCGCTGGGACTCCAGCGTCTGCCCCGACGCGTACCGCCGGCTGTTCAGCGCCGAGCCGACCACCGGCCGCACCCTCGCCGACCTCATGCTGATCGACCGGGTTGTGTTGCAGAAGGCCATGTTCCCCGACGCCGGTGACCAACCCGCCCCGGAGGGCTGGCACTTCGTCGACGTGCCCGGGCACGAGAAGTACATCTGGGTGCTCGAGCGCGACAACGGCCCGATCTCCGCGGTCAACGGCCGCGTCGGCGACGCCCACGACGTCACCGCCACCTCGCTCGACGAGACCGACACCACCAGCCGCGTACAGGTCTCCTCGGAGACCGGCGGCCGCGTCACCTTCGCGCGCCTGGGCTGGCCCGGCTACCGCGTCACCCTCAACGGCAAGACCGTCCCGTTCCACACCGTCGCGAAAGTCTTCGTGGCCGTGGACATTCCGGCCGGCACCGACAAGGCCGTGCTGGAGGTGAGCTGGCGGCCGCCGGGCTGGAAGATCGGAATCGGCAGTGCCGCGGGCGGGCTCGTCGGCCTCGGGCTGCTCCAGTGGTTGTACGTTCGCTCGCGTCGGCGCGGACAGGACGTGCCCGCCGCCGAACAGCTCGACGACGATCCGGACCGCGAACTGGTGGGCACCGCCAAGTGACCGAGACGCGCCCCTCGCTCACCGGCGTCGAGCCCGCCCCGGCCGGGCCGCTGCTCCGGCTGGTGCGTCGGCAGGAGATCGCCTTCGCCCTGGTCGGCGGCTTCAACACGCTGATGGGCATGGTGCTCACCATCGTGTGGCTGACCGTCCTCGGCGGCGTGGTGTCCAAGGACGTCGCCGCCGCCCTGTCGGTGGCGCTGGCCTACGCGGTCAGCATGGTGGTGGCCTTCGTCCTGCACCGCACCCTGGTGTTCCGGGTGCGCGGCCACCTGCTGCGCGACTTCGTGGCCTTCGTCGGCGTGAACGCGGTCGGCATGGTGCTGAACATGGTGCTGCTGCAACTCGCCGTCTCCCTGCTGCACGCCCCCGCCAAACCGGCTGCCGTGGTGGTCATGGGCCTGGTCGCGGTGGCCAGCTACTTCGGCCACCGCCACATCAGCTTCCGCCGCCCCGCCGATTCCCCTCCCGCCCACGCCGACCGGTAGGTTGTCGGACATGTCGGAGGAAATCCTGGACCCCACCCTGCTGAGTCTGCTCGCCTGCCCCCAGGACAAGGGCCCCCTGCAGCTGGTCCACACCGCCACCGGTGACACCGTGCTCTACAACCCCCGCCTGCGCCGCGCCTACCCGGTCGACAACGGCATCCCGGTGCTCCTTGTCGACGAGGCCCGCGACGTCTCCGACGACGAACACACCCTCTTCCTCACCCAATCCTGATCCCCCCGCCGCCCCTTCCATGACGGCCCGCTGACCGGGCTGCGTCCCGCCGTCGGCCGGCTCGCGCGGTCGCGGTGGCGGCCGCGAGTATGGCGACCGGATCGGCCGCGACCCTGCTGGTCGATATCGGCTCCAAGCTGATGCATGCCCGAGGCTCGCGCAGCGTGGTGCTGGGTCCTGGTTTCTGGGTTTTCGCCGTTGCGGCGATTGTGGCCGTGGGGGCACCGCAGTCGCATGTCATGGCGGGGCAGCCGCAAGGTGGGTCGCTCGGCCCCAAGCGTTGTACCGCAGCCGCAGGGATGGCAAGGGCAGCAGCAGGGTTGGGTAGCGGTGCCGCAACAGGGGACACCGCCGCAGCAAGAAGGGGGACCGCTGGCCAGTAGTGGTGGGTTCGGTACTGCCGGTGGATGTCTCGGGCGGGGTCAGCCCTGCTGGGGGAGATCGCCGGTGAAATAGCGTTGCAGGGTGGGGCCGATGATGGTGGCGAGGTCTTCGACCGGCATGGAGGCTATGGGTTCCAGGCGGAGGATTTTGCGGGTTACCAGGAGGCCGGCCAGCTGGGAGGCGGCGAGGGCGGCGCGTTGGGCGCCGGTGCCGGGGGGTGAATCGACCAGGGGGCGAATCTCTTTCAGGACTATTTCCAGGATGAAGGTGCGTGCCAGGGTGGGGTCGTCGCTGGCGAGGAGACTGCGGAAGGCGGCTACGGCGGGCATGCCGACGGGGGAGTCCCAGATACCGACGACGGTGCGGATGATATGGGCGCCAAGGTTTTCCACGGGGACGGCGGCGAAGCCGGCGAGGATGGTCTGGGGGTCGACGGGGAGTTGCAGGGCGGCGGCGAACAATTGGTGTTTGGTGCCGAAGTAGTGGTGTACCAGTGCGGGATCCACTCCGGCCGCGGTGGCGATGGAACGGATGGAGGCGCGGTCGAAGCCGACTTCGGCGAAGCGCACCCGGGCGGCGTCCAGAATCGCCTCCCGGGTGCCGGAATTGCCCGGACGCCGACCGCTGCGGGTCCCGTTGCCTCCGCTCACGCCGCGTGTCTCCCGGTCATGCGGTGCGCCGGCGTAGGGTGGCCGCGCCCAATCCCAGTGCGACGGCGGCGAAGACGGCCACGATCAGCACATCCCGCCACATCTGCCAGGTGGCCCCGGTGTGCGTGGACACCTGCTCCAGCGCGTCGACGGCGTAGCTGAGCGGCAGCACATTGCTGATCGCCTCCAGCCAGCTCGGCAGCTGACCGCGTGGCACCAGCAGGCCGCACAGGAAGAATTGCGGCAGCACGATCACGGGCATGAACTGTACGGCCTGAAACTCGGTGCGCGCGAACGCGCTTGCCAGCAGGCCCAGCGCGACCCCGAGCACCGCGTCGACCACCGCGATCAGCACCACCAGCCCCGGGCTGCCCGCCGCGTTCAATCCGAGCAGCCAGAACGCCACCAGGCAGGCCACCGCCGCCTGCACCGCGGCCGCGATGGAGAACGCGGTCCCGTACCCGGCCAGCAGGTCCATCTTGGACAGCGGCGTGGTCATCAACCGTTCCAGCGTGCCCGAAACCCGTTCGCGCTGCATGGCGATGGCGGTGATGAGGAACATGACCACGAACGGCAGGATGCCGAGCATGGTGATGCCGACCCGGTCGAACAGCCGCGGCGCGCCCGGCATGGTCGGATAGTTCTTGTACACGAAATACAGCAGCGTCATGAGCAGCGCGGGCACCAGCACGATCATGGCGACCGTGCGCCTGTCGGCGCGCAGCTGGCGCAGGATGCGCACGGTGGTGGCGGTGTAGCAGCCCAGTGGCCGTGGGCCCGCGGGGCGTGAAAGTGTCGCGGTCACAGCTCTTCTCCCATCCGGATCAACTTGAGGAAGGCGTTCTCCAGACTGGATTCGCCGGTGTCGGACCGCAATTCGGCGGGCGTGAGCTGCGCCAGCAGCCGGCCTTCCCGCATGAGCAGCAGCCGGTCGCAGTGCTCGGCCTCGTCCATGACGTGGCTCGAAACCAGCAGTGTCCGGCCCTGCTTCGCGAGCGCCTGGAACTGCTCCCACAGGTCGGCGCGCAGTACCGGGTCGAGGCCGACCGTCGGCTCGTCCAAGACCAGTAGCTCCGGATCGGCCACCAGTGCACAGGCCAGGGACACGCGGGTGCGCTGCCCGCCGGACAGCTCGTTGCCGCGATACCCCGCATGACTGCTCAAACCCACGGCGGCCAGCGCCGTTTCGACGTCGGCGGACGAAGCCCCGTACAGCGCACCGAAATACGCGACATTGTTGGCCACGGTGAGGTCGTCGTAGATGCTCGGATCCTGGGTCACGTACCCGACCCGCCGCCGCAGCCCGCGCGATCCGGCCTCCTCACCGAGCACGGACACCGACCCGGATTCGATGATCTGTGTCCCGACGATGCTGCGCATGAGCGTCGTCTTCCCGCACCCCGACGGCCCCAGCAGTCCGGTGATGCTGCCCCGGGGAACGGTCAGGGAGATGTTCTGCAGAACCTGATGCCCGCCGCGCCGCACTTCCAGGTGCTCGATGGCGATGGCGTCGGTTGTCGTCGCTGGTGCCGTCACGGGTCACCCTCAATTCATCGAGTGTTGAATTCACTACGTGATGAATTGTGCGCTCATCCGGGGCCCGGGGGCAAGACCCCGCTGCGTGTCGTTTTCCGGCGTGGCGATCCGGTCGTATCTGACCGATTCCGCTGACCAAATCGTGACGAATCACGCGAGGTCGGCCAGTCCGGGCGCATTCCGGCGGCGGTCCATCCAGAATCGCCGCATGCGTGTACTTCTGACCGGCGCAGCCGGATTCATCGGCTCGCACATTCACCGCGCGGCACTGGCCGCCGGACACGAGGTCGTCGCGGCCGACTTCATGCTCGCCGCCGCCCACGGATCCGCCGCCGTGCCCCCGCCCGGCATCGCCCGGGTGGACGTGCGCGACCCGGACGCCCTCGGCGATCTCCTGCACGGCATCGACGTCGTCTGTCATCAGGCCGCCGTGGTCGGCGCGGGCGTCAGCGCCCAGGACGCCCCGGCCTACGCCAGCCACAACGACCTCGGCACCGCCGTGCTGCTCGCGGCCATGCACCGCGCCCACTGCCGCCACCTGGTGCTGGCCTCCTCGATGGTGGTCTACGGCGAGGGCCGCTACGTCGATTCCGCGGGCGTGCTCGCTGAGCCGGCCCCGCGCACCCGCACCGATCTCGACAACGGCCGCTTCGACTACCGCGGCCCCGACGGCCGTCCCCTCACCTGGGCGCCCATCGACGAGGACGCGCCCCTGCGTCCGCGCAGCCTCTACGCCGCCTCCAAGGTGGCCCAGGAGCACTACGCCATCGCCTGGGCCGCGACCACCGGCGGGACCGTCACCGCACTGCGGTACCACAATGTGTACGGACCCGATATGCCCAGGGACACACCATATTCCGGGGTCGCCGCCATCTTCCGCTCCGCACTCGAGGCAGGTGAGTCCCCGCGCGTGTTCGAAGACGGCACGCAGGCCCGCGATTTCATTCACGTCCGCGATATCGCGGAGGCCAATGTCGCCGCCCTCGAACACCCGCTCGGCACGTTCACCCCGCTCAATATCGCCTCGGGCACCCCCATCACCATCGGCGAGGTGGCCGCCACCCTGGCCCGCGCCTGCGGCGGCAAACAGCCCGTGGTGACGGGCGACTACCGCGCCGGCGACGTCCGCCACATCGTGGCGAGTCCCGAACGCGCACGCCGCTCACTGGGTTTCGTCGCCGCCGTCACCCCGAGTCTGGGGCTCGCCGAATTCGCGACCGCGCCTTTACGCTCCGCCGCCGGGAACGGAGCCCCCACCTGGCGGTGAATTCGGCTGCGGCGACTACCAATTCGTCAGGATCAGGTGGTTGACGAGCAGCGCCCCCGCCGCCTGCGCGGCGAGCCAGAAGCGCGTGCTGTGGCGGGGGAGCAGCGCGGTCGCCGACAGCGCCCACACATCGAACGGCAGCCAGATGCGTTCGGTCTCGGCCTTGCTCAGCCCGCTGATGTCCGCGATGAGGATGGCGGTGATCCCGGCGGCGGCCAATAGCGCCGCCGGATCGACATGGGAGCGCCAGCGCGAGAGCCAGTTCCGCCACGGCTGCACCGGCAGGATCTCCAGTTCGACCAGCACCCGGCTGCCCGCGGCGGCGGTGGCCAGCCCCACCGCGCACACCGTCGCCGCGAGATTGCCCCAGACCCAGTACGAGTAGGGCCGCTCGCGGGCAATGCCCTGGTAGTAGCGCTGCACCACAAGGTGATAGCCGGTCAGCCACCAGAATCCCGCCGCCGCGAAGACTGCCACCACCGCCAGCGCACCCGCGAGCGCCGGCAGCGCGGGCCGCAGCGACCGGGCCAGCAGCACCGCCGCGGCCGGAATCACCATGAGCACCAGGCCGTAATTCAGGAAAATGGTGAACCCGAACAGCACTCCGGACGCCAGCGCGAGCAGGGGCCAGCCGCGCTCCAGCCGGGTCGCCAACGCCAGCAATGCCACCGCCCAGGCGCCCACCCCGGCGAAGAGCCCGTCCGCGGAGACCGCGATCCAGATGACCGCGGGCATGAGCGCGAGGAAAGGCGTTGCGGCCCGGGCCCGATGCTCGGACCCCAGCGCCCGGATGGCGAACGGCACCGCCGCCGCGGCACTGGTCCCGGCCAGCACGCACAGCAGTCCCGCCCAGGCTCCGCCGCCCAATCCGATCCGGTCCAGCAGCACGAACACCAGCAGCGCGCCCGGCGGATGCCCGGACACGTGGGTGGTCCACGAATCGGGCTGGAAATCCAGGATGCGCCCGGAGAATCCGCGCAGCATGGCCCCGATGTCGTGCACTCCGCCGACCTCGTGCAGGTACTCGTCGCGGGTGGTGAGCCGCCCGGCGAAGCCGCGCTGCCAGCCGTCCACCATGGCCAGTGCGAACGCCCACGCCGTCGCCGTCGCCCACGCCGCCAGCAGCAGTCGTCCCCACGACAGCCGCCGTGCCAGATCGGGGCCGAAACGCACCACGGCCACGGCGAGGGCGACGGCCGGCACCGTGCCCCACCCCAGATGCGGCAGCCAGTTACCGAAGATCGGCGCGGCCCCGGCGTAGAGCCGATCCCGCCAGGGTTTGCCCTCGATTCGCGGAAACGCAAAGGCGGCAAAGACCAACAGGAGAGCCGCGAGCGCGCAATAGCCGTCGACACGGGTGGAGACGTAGCGCGCGACCCGGGTCGCGGAAGCGTTCGCCATGCCGGAAACCCTAGGCTCCGAAAACCGCCGGAACTGTCCGGATCGCCATTTCTCCTGGTCTTGTCATACTTTCGTCATGCGTGTCCCGGGGCCGGAAGACCCCGATTGGCCGTACGGTCGAGGCCATGACCGAGTTGGACTCCGTACCCGGGGTCACGGTGGTGATCCCCTGCCGGGACGAAGCGGAAGCGCTTCCCGGCGTACTGTCAGCAATTCCGGTGGGCTACCGGGTGATCGTGGTGGACAACGGCTCCACCGACGGCACCGCCGAGGTCGCGCGTGCCGCCGGAGCGACCGTGGTGACCGAATCGACCCCCGGCTACGGCAGCGCCGTGCACGCCGGCGTCGACGCCGCCCGCACCGAACTGGTCGCCGTCCTGGACGGCGACGGCTCCCTCGATCCCGGCGAACTTCCACGGCTGGTGGCCGAATTCGGCCCCGACGTCGACATGGTGGTCGGTCGCCGCCGCGCGGCGGTACCCGGTGCGCAACCCCTGCATGCGCGAATCGGCAACTGGGCCTTCGCCTTCCGGCTGCGGCGCCGCTACGGCCTGCCGGTGCACGATATCGCCGCCATGCGGGTGGCCCGCCGCGACCGCCTGCAGGCGCTCGGCCACCTGCACGCCCGCTCCGGCTATCCACTGGCCCTGCTCACCGGTGCGGCCCGCGCGGGCTGGCTGGTGCTGGAGCGCGACATCACCTATCGGCCGCGGACTCACGGCGAGTCCAAGGTCTCCGGTTCCTGGCTCGGCACCGTGCGTGCCGCCCGAGACTTCTGGAGCGTGCGATGAACCCGACCGATGTCCCCGCCACCATGCTCGTGGTGGCCAAATCGCCCATCCCCGGATTCGCCAAAACCCGTCTCACACCGCCGTTCTCGCCGGTCGACGCCGCCTACCTGGCGGCCTGCGCCCTGCTCGACACGCTGGACGCGGTGCGCGAGAGCGGCATCCGGCACAGTGTCGTCGCCTGGACCGGCGACCTCGACCGCGCCGAGCGTTCGGTCGAACTGGCCGCCGCCCTGCGCGAGGTGACCGTGGTGCCGCAGCGCGGCGACAGCTTCGGCGAACGCCTCGCCAACGCCCACGTCGATGCCGCCGAGTTCGGTGTCCCGGTGCTGCAGATCGGCATGGACACCCCGCAGGTCGACGCCGACCTGCTGAACCGCTCGGCCGCGCGCCTGGTGGCCACCGGCGACACCGTCCTCGGCCCCGCGGCGGACGGCGGCTGGTGGGCCCTCGGTCTCCCCGAGCCGCGCCCGGCGCACCTGCTCACCGACGTCCCCATGTCGACCCCCCGCACCGGCGAGCTCACCGCAACAGCCCTGCGCCACAGCGGATTCCGGGTGCACTCCCTCCCCACCCTCACCGACGTGGACACCTACGCCGACGCCGTCTCCGTAGCGGCCGTGTCCCGCGGCCGCTTCAAATGCGCCGTCGCCGACCTGGTGACCGCGAAAACCCCCGCCCCACTCTGAGATTCGAGCTTGGAAAGGAGCCCGCGGTGGCCGCCCGAACCGGCCCCGCCGCGGACGCCATGTCAGAACCCACCGCACCGCCCGATAAACCCGTACTGCCCGGCGGGCCAGTCCAACCCGGCGGAAAAGTCCAGTCGGGCGGGAGAGCTCAGCCCGGCGTGACGGCCCAGCCCGCTGGGGCAGCTCAACCCGCTGGGGCAGCTCAGTCCGGCGGGGCAGCTCAGTCCGGCGGGGCAGCTAAACCCAGCGGGACGGCCCAGTCTGGTGGGACAGCTCATCGTGACCCGGTCGAGGGGGCCGGCCGGATCGAGGGGACCGGGCCGCTCCAACTGTTGCTGCCGGTCGCGCTTTCCGATCGGCTGAGTCCTGCCCGCTCCACGGCCGTGGCCGCGCGGACGGGCATTGCCCTCGGCGTCGGCATCACCATCCTGTTCGTGACCGGCCTGATCAGCCACCTGATCCAGCATCCGCCGGACTGGTTCTGGTGGCCCGCGCATCCGGTGTGGCTGTACCGGCTCACGCAGGGCACGCACGTGACGGTCGGGGTCATGATGATCCCGCTGCTGCTGGTGAAGTTCTGGTCGGTGTATCCGCGGTTCTTCATCAAACCGTCGTTGCGGCGGGGTCTTCCGGACGCGCTGGAGCGGCTGTCGGTGGCAGTGCTGATCGGCGCGGTGCTGTTCGAGATCGTGACCGGGCTCTTCAATACTGCGCAGTTCTACCCGTGGAAGTTCTTCTTCACCACCACACATCACGCCATGGCGTACGTGGCCTTCGGTGCGGTCCTGGTGCATCTGGCGGTCAAGCTTCCCGTTGTGCGGCAGGCGCTTTCGCGCCCGATCGACGACCCTGTCCCGAATACCGAACAGGCCGGAGAATCGGAACGCGCGCAGCCGGGTGTATCGCGGCGCGCGGTGCTCGCCGCGGCCGGGCTGGGCACGATCGTGGCGGGCCTGGCGGTGGCGGGCCAGTCGATCCCGTTCCTGCGCTGGGTCTCCCTGCTCGCGCCACGCAGTGGCGAAGGCCCGCAAGGTGTTCCGATCAACCGGACTGCCACAGCCGCTGGAGTTGCCGAGACCGCCCGCTCGCCGCAGTACGCGCTGACGGTGAAAGTCGGTGGCCGCGAACACAGTTTCTCCCGCGCCGACCTGGAGGCCCTGCCGCAGGCCGACAGCGCACTGCCCATCGCCTGCGTCGAAGGCTGGAGTGCGCAGGGCCACTGGTCCGGTGTCCGCCTGCGCGACCTGCTGGCCCGGGTGGGCGAATACGGGGGCGGCGACGTACGTTTCGTGTCCCTGGAGACGACCGGCATCTACGGTTCGTCCGTCCTGCCCCGCACTCACGTGGTGGATGCCGCCACGCTGATCGCCCTGCGCCTCAATGGCGAAGACCTGGCCCTCGACCACGGCTACCCCTGCCGCCTCATCGCACCCAGCCGCCCGGGCGTCCTGCAGACCAAATGGCTGAAATCGATCGAGGAACTGTCATGATGATCACCCGAATCCTGCTGGGCGCGCTGGGCATCGGCCTGGCCGCGTACGGCGTCGAACTGCTGCTGAAGATGAGCACCCCGGACCTGCGCTCGGTCGCGGTCTGGTTCATCGGCGTCATCCTCGCCGAGAACCTGGTCTTCGGCCCGGCCGCGGCCCTCGCCGGCGCGCTCGGCCGCCTCGTGCTGCCCGCCCGCTGGTGGCCCGCCTACGCCGTGGGCGCGTTCATCAGCCTGGCCCTGATACTCATCGCCGTCCCGGTGTTCGGCCGTGAGGGCGCGGTCCCCGGCAACGCCACCATCCTGGACCGCGACTATACCGTCGGCCTGCTGGTCGCGCTCGCTGTAGTCTGGGCGGGGGTAGCCGCCTACCTGCTGTTCACCGCCCGTCGGTGGTCAGCAGCGGCAGCCGGACCTCGAATCGCGCACCGTCGGAACGATTCTGCGCGGTGATGTCCCCGTGGTGCGCCGCCACCAGCCCGGCGGCAATGGCCAACCCCATGCCGCTGCTGCTGCCGAGTTCGGCCGCGCCGGGGGAGCGGGCGGAGCTGCCGCGGTACGCGACCTCGAAGATGCGCGGCAGATCGGCTTCGGAGATGCCGGGCCCGGTGTCGTCGATCCGGGTCCAGGCGTGCCCGTCGTCGGCGCCCGCCGAGATGTCGATGCGCCCGCCGGGCGGGGTGTGCGCGATGGCATTGGCGACCAGGTTGGTCAGCACCCGGCCCAGCGCCCGATCGCTGCCCGCCACCACGATCTTGTCCTCGGGTTGCGTTGCGGCCAGGGTGATCCGAGCACGTTCGGCCGTCGGCCGGTTGGCCGCCAGCACCTCGTCGATGAGCTCGCGCAGATCGACCGGCTCCATCTGCAGCCGCAGCGCCCCCGAATTGATCTTCGACATCTCGAACAGGTCGTCCACCATCGCGGAGAGCCGATTCGTCTCGCGCACAATCTGGTCCGCGTACCGCTGCACATCCTCGGGACGCGACACCACCCCGTCCAGCAGCGCCTCGCCCATGGCGCGAATCCCCGCCAGCGGGGTGCGCAGATCGTGGCTGACCCAGGCCACCAGCTCGCGCCGGGACCGTTCCGCCGCGCGCTCCTGCTCGAGCATCTCGCGCTCCCACACCGTGGCGCGGGCCTGCTCGCGGCCGAGCAGAATAGCCGCGGGCACCGTGACGGCGGTGACGACGGCCAATACCACTGCCGTGCGCTCGAATTCGGCCCCGAACATGAGCCCGCTCACCGCCACCACCCCGCACAGCGTGGCCAGCGTCGGAATCAGCACCAGCACGGCCATGCTCGTGGTCATCGCGCGATTGCGGGTGTAGCGCAGCAGCAGTGCGCCGATCACCACCACCGGCAGCGTTCCCGCCAGCGCGTACCCGATCAGCCCGGGTGTATCAGTCGGCACCGGACACCTCCTCGGTTCCTGGATCGGTGCCGAGATCGGCGCGGCCCCAGGCATATCCGCGACCCCACACCGTCTCGATCCGATGTGCGGCGCCGAGTTTGGCGCGCAACCGCTTCACGTGCACGGTGACCGTGGACAGGTCGCCGAAGTTCCAGCCCCACACCTCGGCCAGCAACTCCTGCCGGCTGAAGACGCGCCGCTGGTGCGCCAGCAGGAAGGCCAGCAGATCGAATTCGCGCGCGGTCAATTCGACCGGCATCCCACCGGCCACCACGGTCCGCGCCGCCCGGTTCAACTCCACCCCGTCCCCGCGCAGCACCTCGTCGGCCACCGGCTGCGGATGCGTGCGCCGCAGCACCGACGCCACCCGCAGCGCCAGCTCGCGCGGACTGAACGGCTTGGTCACATAGTCGTCCGCCCCCGCCTGCAGCCCGACCACCCGATCGTCCTCCTCGCCGAGCGCGGTCAGCAGAATGATCGGCGTCTCCGGATGCGCGCCCGCGCGCACGGCCCGCGTCAGATCGATCCCATCCGGCGGCGGCATCATCACATCCAGCACCGCCAGATCGATCTCGTTCCGGGCCAGCACGGCTGCGGTCGCAGGCCCGTCCGCGGTCTCGACCACCTCGAGCCCGTCCCGCTCCAGATACCGCCGCACCACCTCGCGCACCACGGGATCGTCATCCGCCACCAGAATCCGCATCTCCCCACCCTAGGCGGCGTCGAACCGCGAATCACCTGGTCCGAGCCATTCCCGCAGTCGCCGTCACAGTTTCGTCACCACCCCGCGCGACGGCGCCCGGAACGCCCGTGCGATGGGTGCGAGTGGGCATCGAACGCGCCCCGAGCCGGCCGCGGCCGCCGAGCTCCGCGTGGTCGCCGCGGTCACGGTATCGGGGCGGCCGATCGCCTGGCTGGCGCGGTGCTGGGCGCACCGAGCGCGGGATCGGCCGGCGGCCGGGCGCAAGCGGCGGCCGGAGCCGGGCGGCTCTACGCTCTGGACGTGACCAGCGATATGTCCGGCCCGGCCGGCGAGGTCGAAGCGGAAGGCGGACAGGTCCGGGCCTCGACCCTGGAACTGTTCTTCGACCTCGTCTTCGTCTTCACCATCACCCAGCTCGCCCACGCCTTCACCCACCATCCCGGCTGGTCCGAGCTGGGGCATGTGGCGCTCATGTTCGCCATCATCTGGTGGATGTACAGCGGGTACGTCTTCCTCACCAATGAGGTCGCCCCGAGCAATTCGTCGCGCCGCACGTTCCTGCTCATCGGCATGTTCGGCTTCTTCGTCATCGCCCTCGCGATTCCGAGTGCGTTCCAGGGTTCCGGGCTGGCCTTCGGGCTCGGGTACTTCGTGATCAACACGGTGCACAGCGTCATGTTCGCGAGGTCGGGCAGCCGGGGGGCGAGCTCCGCGATCCTGCGTCTCGCGCCGCTCAATGCCGTGTCCGCGGCGCTGGTACTGGCGGGCGGCATCGCCGAGGGCTGGGTGCGCGCCGTGCTGTGGATGATCGCGGTCGCGGTGCAGGTGGTCTCGCCGTACCTGGCCCGTACCGAGGGATTCGTCATCCGCCCCAGCCATTTCTGCGAACGCCACGGTCTGGTCGTGATCATCGCGCTGGGCGAATCGGTGGTGGCCATCGGCGCGAACCTGACCGGTATGGACCTCACCGTCGGCCTGGTCGCGACCGCCGGCCTCGGCCTCACCCTCGGATATGTGCTGTGGTGGGCCTATTTCGGCTTCGACGACGAGCGCGGCGAGCACCGGCTGCGGGCACTGCGGGGCCCGGCGCAGATCCGCACCGCGGTACTCGCCTACGGCTATTCACTGTTCGTGCTGGTGCTCGGCATCATCCTGACCGCGGCCGGCATCTCCATGACCATCGGGCACGGCAATCAGCCCGCGAGTAAGGCCGCGGCACTGGCGCTTTCGGGCGGCGTGGCCCTGTTCCTGCTGGGCCAGTGCCTGTTCCGGCTGGCCCTGGGCATTCCCCGCCCGGGTCTGCGATTCATCGCCGCGATCGCCGTCCTGGCCACCGCGCCGATCGGCATCGCCTGGGTGGCCTGGGGACAGCTCGTGATCCTGATGCTGGTCGCCTACGGCT
Source organism: Nocardia sp. NPDC059229 (assembly GCF_042754165.1). Taxonomy (NCBI): domain Bacteria; kingdom Bacillati; phylum Actinomycetota; class Actinomycetes; order Mycobacteriales; family Nocardiaceae; genus Nocardia; species Nocardia sp. NPDC059229. The sequence continues at coordinate 10,231 of NZ_JBHZAK010000025.1, read as the reverse complement.
TCGTGATCGCAGACGACCTGCTCCGACTCCGATCCGGGGAGCGCAGCGCGTACCTGCAGGACATCTCGGGGTTCGGGCACCGGATCATTCGCGACGGCGATCGCTAGCCGCGCTCAATCCCGTTGCGGCAGCGCGCAACCGTCGGGACCGCAGGCCTCGCCGTCCGCGACGATCTCGAGCTCCGGCGCGTGATCGCTCCACGCCCGTTCCAGCGCCTGCGCGAACACCTCCGACGGTTGCGCGCCCGACACCCCGTACTTGCGGTCGAGCACGAAGAACGGCACGCCACGCGCGCCCAGCTGGGCGGCCTCGGCCTCGTCGGCACGCACCGCGTCGGCGTAGGCCTCGGGATCCGCGAGCACCTCGCGTACGGCGGCCTCGTCGAATCCGGCCGCCACCGCGACCCGAACCAGTCGTTCGGTATCTCCGAAAAGCGGCTCCTCCTCGGCGAAGTTGGCCGTGTACAAGGCATCCAGCAGCTGCTCCTGCTTGCCCTGCTCGAGCGCGAAGTGCAGCAGCCGATGCATGTCGAAGCTGTTCCCGAAGTCCCGTCCCGAGGTCAGGTAGGGCAGCCCGACCGCCTCGGCCTGCGCCGCGATGCCGCGCTCATTGGCGGCGGCCTGCGCCTCGCTGATGCCGTACTTCTCCGCGATGTGCGGCACCACCGCGTCGCTGTGATCCCGGGGCAGTGTCGGGTCCAGCTCGAAGGACCGGTGCACCACCGACACGGCATCCCGATGCGGGAACGCCTCCAGCGCCTCCTCGAAACGCCGCTTGCCCAGATAGCAGAACGGGCAGTTGATATCGGTCCAGATCTCGACCTGTACGGCCATCACACCTCACACTCCGACGCTGTTTCCGCAGGCCGGATGGTCCGGCCACCCCTCTGCCAACCGGCGACCGGGCCCGAATGTTCCGCTGTGACCCAGTTCACAATGGCGGGTTGTCACGTTCCGCGGGGCTGTCCTGTCTCATGCCCGACCCAGCAGGAACGAGCCCCACGGAGCCGACCATGAACGCCACCACCAACACTCACCGAATCGTCGTCCTCGGCGCCGGCTACACCGGCATGCTGGCCGCCATCCGCCTGGCCCGCCGCACCCGCAAGCTGGACGCCCACATCACACTGGTGAACCCCTCGGAGCGCTTCACCGAGCGGCTGCGCATGCACCAGATCGCCGCCGGGCAGGAACTGGCCGACCATCGCATCCCCGAGCTGCTGGCCGGTTCGGGAGTGGTCTTCCACCGCGCGGCCGTCGTCGCCATCGACGCCGAAGCCCGCGTCGTCACCCTCGACGACGCCACCGACCTGCCCTACGACACCCTGATCTACGCCCTCGGCAGCACCACCGACACCTCGATCGTGCCCGGCGCCGACCACCACGCCTGGACCCTCAACGATCCGCGCCAGGCCCGCCGCTTCTCGCACCGGCTCACCGAAATCGCCGCTGCCGCAGGCACTGTCACCGTGGTCGGCGGCGGTCTGACCGGTATCGAGGCGGCCACCGAGATCGCCGAATCGCACCCGGGCCTGACCGTGACCCTGATCAGCGCCCAGGAACCCGGACACATGATGGGCGACAAGGCCCGCGCGCACCTGAACCGCGCCCTGGACCGGCTCGGCATCGTCCGCAAGGTCGGTGTGCAGGTCGCCAAGGTGCTGCCCGATGCCGTGCGCCTGACCACTGGCGACCTGATCGCCTCGGACCTGACCCTGTGGACCGCGGGCGTGAAGGTGTCGCCACTGGCCGCCCAGGCCGGAATCGCCGTGGACGAGCGCGGATCGATCGTCACCGACACCACCCTGCGCTCGGTCTCGCACCCGGAGATCCTGCCCATCGGCGACGCCGCCGCGGTGCGCATGCCCTTCGGCGTCCTGCACGGCACCTGCCAGAGCGGCATGCCCACCGCCGCCTACGCCGCCGACAGCCTGGCCCGCCGGCTGCGCGGAAAGACCGTGAAGCCCTTCCGTTTCGGCTACATCCACCAGCCGGTGAGCCTGGGCCGCAAGGACGCGGTCATCCAGTTCACCGAGGCCGACGACACCCCGCGCCGCTGGTACCTGAAGGGCCGCGCCGCCGTCGTATACAAGGAGCAGGTCAGCGGTAGCCCGGTGCCGGTGTACAAGATGAGCAGGCACATGAACATGCAGGTGCAGTTCGCCAACGGCGGCCGTGCCACCCGCGCGATCGCATGCTGAGAACGACCCGAACTTCTCTCCGGTTCGCGTCCGCCCAGGTAGCCGGGATGTCGATGCGACATCCCGGCCCGTCGATGGATTCATTTCGCAAGACCCGGTAGGTATGAGTCCCATGCAGGACCACACGCCCGACCAGCCCGTACCCGCTGCCCGGCAGGACGATTCGATCGATCCCTTCGTCGCCCACCGCAGGCTGCTGTTCGGCACCGCGTACCAGATGCTCGGCACCGTCACCGACGCCGAGGACGTCCTGCAGGACGCCTGGATCAAATGGCACGAGGTGGACCGGGACACGGTCACCCACCCCAAGTCCTATCTGGTCCGCACCGTCACCAATCTGGCGCTCAACCGCCTCACCTCGGCGCGCGCCACCCGCGAGACCTATGTCGGGCCGTGGCTGCCCGAACCACTGCTCACCAGCACGGCCGACGCCGCAGAGGAGACCGAGATGGCCGACACCGTGTCGACCGCCATGCTGGTCGTCCTCGAAACCCTGAGCCCGGTCGAGCGCGCGGTCTTCGTGCTGCGCGAGGTCTTCGGCTATTCGCATGCCGAGATCGCCGGTTTCCTGGGCCGCCCCGAGGCCACCGTCCGCCAGATCTCGCATCGCGCCCGCTCCCATGTGCACTCGCGCCGCCCGCGCTTCGACACCGATGTTTCGATCCGCTCGGAGATCACCGAGAAGTTCATGGCCGCGGCCCAGGGCGGAGATGTCAACGCGCTCATGGAACTGCTGGCCCCCGACGTGACGCTGTGGAACGACGGTGGCGGCAAGGTCACCGCCGCCCGCCGCCCGCTCTACGGTCCCGACCATGTGGCTCGCTGGATGCTCGGCGCCATGGCCAAACCGATCAGCGCGGGCATCCGCCTCGAATCCGCCTACATCAATGGTGAACTCGGCGTGCTGGCCATGATCGGCGACTACCGCGTGGGTGCTCTGACCTACGACATTCGCGATGGTCACATCGAAAACATTCGCTTCCAGGTGAATCCGGACAAACTGGCCGGTATTCAGCAACAGGGTGGCGGCGAATAGGTCACCGAATCGGTCGGTCGACAGGAATCCGGTGTCGCGGCGATAGCGGTCCCGTACTGTTCGGCGCTCGTCGGGGGCATCCGCTCCCGTTTCGACACCGCTATTCTGAAAGGGATTTCGTAGTGATCGGTTATACCAAGCGCCGTGCGGCGCGACACATTCTGCCCTGGGCCGCCGCGGCCTTCATCGGTGCGAGCAGCGCGCTCGCCGGTCCCGCGGTCGCCGCGCCGGTGCTCCACACCGCCTGCGCTGCCAGCGAATACGAGAACGTGAGCGGCGCCTGCGTGCCGCGCCCGGAGCAGTCTCCCACGGTCCCGGACGGGGCTACCGCCCGCTGCAAGGACGGCACCTACAGCTTCAGTCAGCACCGCAGCGGCACCTGCTCGCACCACGGCGGCGTCGCAACCTGGCTCTGACCACCGCTTCGGCTCCGGCGACGCGGTAACGGGCCCCGCACGGCCGTCCCGGCACTCCGGGCGGGACGGCCGTGCGGAACAATAGGTCGGCGTGAGTGCCGAAGAGCTTGCCGTCGAACCACTGTGCGCCGCGCGGCGCCTGCTCGGCAGCACGCTCTGGTCCGGTGCGGTGGGCCTGCGCATCGTCGAGGCCGAGGCCTACGGGAGCGACCCCGCCGGCCCGTGGCCCGACCCGGCCGCCCATTCCGGCCGCGGCCGCACCCCGCGCAACGCGGTCATGTTCGGCCCGCCCGGCGTGCTGTACGTCTACTTCAGCTACGGCATGCACACCTGCGTGAACGTCACCAGCGGTCCCGACGGCGTCGCCAGTGCCGTCCTCGTCCGGGCCGGGGAGATCATCGCGGGCCACGATCTCGCCCGCACCCGCCGCCCCGCCGCCAAAACCGACGCCGACCTGGCGCGTGGCCCCGGCAATGTCGGCAGCGCCCTCGGAATTCGCCTGGACGACTACGGAACTCACCTCTTCGACCCGGACGCGCCGATTCGCTTGGAACTCGGCCCCGAGATCACCGATCCCGCTGCCGTATCCGCCGGTCCCCGGGTCGGGGTGAGCCTGGCAGCCGATCGTCCGTGGCGCCTGTGGCTGCCGGATTCCCCGGCGGTGTCGACCTACCGCCGCAGCCCGCGCGCTCCCAAGCTGGATCGTTCCGCCTAGTCCGGATCGTCCGCGCGCCGGGCGGAATGCGGCGCACCGGAGTCCGTATCGGCGGGCGGACCGGAGGACTACGGTGAACGGATCGACAGCTCACCCTAGGTGGAATAGCCCATGTTCGAACGGTTCACCGACACTGCCCGCCGCGCCATCGTGCTGGCCCAGGAGGAGGCCCGCCTGCTCGGGCACGACTGGATAGGAACCGAACACCTGCTGCTCGGCATCCTGCACGGCGGTGATCCGATCGCCGGGCAGGCCCTCGCGGACGTGGGCCTGGACCTCTCCGGCCTCCGCGAGCGGGTGAACCAGGCGGTCGGCGTCCAGGAGAACAGCGCCCCCGCCGGGCACATTCCCTTCACACCCCGTTCGAAGAAAGTGCTGGAGATGTCGCTGCGCGAGGCAATGCGCCTGCAGCACAACCATATCGGCCCCGAACACCTGCTGCTGGCCCTGGTCGCCGAGGGCTCCGGCGTGGCCTCGCAGGTCCTCATCAGCGAGGGCGCCACGACCGACGACCTCCGTGACCGGATCGACGCCCGCATGGCCGCGAGCCCCGGCCCGACCGGCGCACCCTCGGCCGAAGCCGAACTCCGCCAGCGCATCACCGAACTCGAACACCGGGTGGCCGAACTCGAACGCCGCCTGGACGGCCCCGGCACCGGGACCGTCCTCGGCGACATCATCGGGTAGCTCCGGCTACACGCTCAGCGGTACCGCCCGGGCGGCTCGCTCCCCGGCCGCCAGCACTGCGGAAACCGTGGCGCGGGCGGAGGTTTCACCGGTACCCAAGGCCCAGGCCACGCCATCGTCCGTCCGGTACTCCAGGTAGGCGACGGCCGGATCGACTCCGGCGCGGTCCACGCTCTGATGTGTCACCGACAACACCTCGACCGAGAACCCACGCCGGCCCAGCAGACCGATGGCGTCCTCGACCGTCGCGTCGGCGGGGATACCCGAATCGGCCGGGCTCCCCGCGTAGGTCGCGGTGAACAGCTCCCACAGCGTCCGCGCCGACACCTCGGTCCCGGTCCGGTCGGTGTGGTGCTGCACGTGGCGGGCGAAGTCGATCTGCAGGCGGCGCGGCAACTCCAGGCCGTACTCGGTCTCCAGCAGGTACGCGATCCCGCCCTTGCCGGACTGCGAATTGACCCGGATCACCGCGTCGTAGGAGCGGCCGACATCGGCGGGATCGATGGGCAGATACGGTACCTCCCAGGCGATTTCACGTTCGGGCTGCCCCAACCGGGCCGCGCGCTCGCGATGCTCGGCGAACCCCTTCTTGATCGCGTCCTGATGCGTCCCCGAATACGCCGTGTACACCAGATCACCCGCGTAGGGATGGCGTTCGTGCACCGGCAGCCGCGTGCAGTACTCGACGGTCCGCCGCACGTGGTCGATATCGGAGAAGTCGATCATCGGATCCACGCCCTGCGCATGCAGATTCAACGCCAGCGTCGCCAGATCCACATTGCCCGTGCGCTCCCCGTTGCCGAACACGCACCCCTCGACCCGCTGCGCCCCGGCCAGCACCGCCAACTCCGCGCACGCGATCCCGGTGCCGCGATCATTGTGCGGATGCACCGACAGGATCACGCTGTCGCGACGCGCCAGGTTCCGGTGCATGTACTCGATCTGATCGGCATACACATTCGGCGTCGCCACCTCGACCGTCGCGGGCAGGTTCAGCGTCACCGGCCGCTCGGGCGTGGCGTCCCACAGGGTCGTCATGCGGTCGCAGACATCCAGCACGAAATCCGGTTCGGTCAGCATGAACACCTCGGGCGAGAACTGGAACCGGACATTCGGCATGTCCCCGGCCAGTTCCAGCACGTCGCGCCCGCCGGCGGTGATCAGCTCGGCCAGCTCGTCGCGCGTCTTGCCCAGCACCACATTCCGCCAGGTCGGCGCGGTGGCGGTGTACATGTGGATGACCACATCATTGAGAATGCCGTGTACCGATTCCACGGTCCGCTCGATCAGATCCCGGCGCGCGGGGGTGAAGACAACGATGGTGACGTCCTCGGGAGCCAGCCGCTCGGCCCCGATCAACCGCACGAAATCGAAGTCGGTCTGCGAGGCGCTGGGATAGCCGACCTCGATCTCCTTGTAGCCCATGGCCACCAGCAGTTCGAAGAACCGCCGCTTGCGGTCGGGATCCATCGGCTCGGCCAGGGCCTGATTGCCGTCGCGCAGATCCACCGGCACCCACAGCGGTGCGGTCGTGATCCGGTTGGCGGGCCAGGAACGTTCGGTCAGCGGCACCGAAACCCGTTGGTACACATCGCGATACCGATGCGAGGGCATGACGGACGGCTGCTGACGATTCCAGCTCGGGGGAGTGCTCACGGGAGATTCGCTTTCGCGTCGGAGGAGGTGACCGGCGCAGCACAGCGAGCCCGCTAGCGGGGTGCCGGTCGGTCAGACCCCGCCGCGGCGGTGAAGGAGAAGCAGGGCACCCAGAAGCATGGGGACTAGACTAGAGGGGATTCACTCCTCAGACAAGTAGAGAGGCCGAGCAATAGTGGCGCAGGTACAGAGGCATCCGCTCGCCGCCCAGGCCGCCGAGGTCCTGCTCTCGCGAATTCGTGCGGGGGAGTGGCAGCTGGGCCACCGTCTCCCCGGCGAGACCACGCTCGCCGCCCAGCTCGGCGTCGGCCGCTCGACGCTCCGCGAGGCCATACGCGAACTCGCAGGTAGGGGCGTGCTCGAAAGCCGCCAGGGCGCGGGCGTTTTCGTCACCGCCCTGGATGTCGCCGAGGACTGGGACACGGTGCTGCGCCGCTCGGACATCGTCACCGTCATCGAGGCCCGCATCGCCATCGAGGCCGAGGGCGCGGCCCTGGCCGCTCGCCGCCGCACCCCCGCCGACATGCGCGCCATGCTCCGCGCCCTGGCCGCCCGCGCCGAAAGCGGTGACTCCGTCGAGGGATTGGTCGACGCCGACACCGCCTTCCACCGCACGGTCGTGGCCGCCGCCCACAACGACATCCTGCTCGAGCTGTTCAATGCCTTCGTCCCGCGCTCGCGCCACGCCATGATCGACATGCTCCGCATCCGCCCCATGCGCGATCCGGCCACCGACCACGACGCGCACGAGCACCTCTACGACGCCATCCGCGCCCGCGATCCCGAGGCCGCCGCCACGGCCAGCCGCGTCCACCTGACCGCGCTCAAAGCCGCCTTCGAGCCCTAGCCAAAAAATTCTCCCGAGCGGCGATGAGTTTCCGCGACGGCCCCCGTCCTAGTGAGCAAGCGAGTTCGACACCGAACCGACAAGCCCCGGAAGGACATTCGACATGACCGCCATCGCCGCCACCCCGACCGTCGCCATCACCGCCACCCCGAGCAAGCTCCGCAACCGCGTGCTGTGGACCCTGCAGATCGTGCTCGGCCTGTTCTTCATCGTCGCCTCCGGCCTGCCGAAGTTCGCGGGCCAGGCCGACGCCGTCCGCGTCTTCCACCAGATCGGCTGGGGCGACTGGTTCCGCTACTTCACCGGCCTGGTCGAGGTGTCCGGCGGCATCGGCCTGCTGGTCGCCCGCCTGAACGGACCCGCCGCCGCGGGCCTGTCCATCACCATGGTGTGCGCCGCCGCCACCCAGGCCTTCGTCCTCGGCTCCCCGGCCCTGGCGGTGTTCCCGCTCATCCTGGTCGGCGTCTTCGCCTGGATCGCCTATGAGCGCCGCGCCTCCTTCTCCACCTTCACCAACCTGGTGAAGTGACCCCGGATAGTCGCTCGACCCGCAGCCCGTCGCCGACGAAACTCGGCGACGGGTTTCCTCGTATGTCACGCGCCAACTGATTTCGTTGCGACCGGGGTAACTCGTCGGGACGGCCAAATTGTTTCGGCTCTCCACCGGCGGCCGCATGCAGTACTGGCGACGGAACCGAGGCCGGGCGAAAAAGTCGCGGAGAGGCGGAATGGAAAGATGGGGACCGTGAGCGGCGACATCATCGATGAACTGACCTGGCGCGGGTTGATCGCGCAGTCCACCGACCTGGACGCCCTGCGTGCGGCCGCGGCCGAGGGCCCGATCACCCTGTATGCCGGGTTCGACCCGACCGCGGCCAGCCTGCACGCCGGACACCTGGTTCCCCTGCTGGCACTCAAGCGCTTCCAGCGCGCCGGCCACCGCCCGATCGTGCTGGCCGGTGGCGCGACCGGTCTCATCGGCGACCCCCGCGACGTCGGCGAGCGCACCATGAACTCCACCGACACCGTCGCCGAATGGGCCGGCCGCATCCGCTCCCAGCTCGAGCGATTCGTGGATCTGGACGGCCCGAACGCGGCGATCATCGCCAACAACATGGACTGGACCGGGTCGCTGAGCACGGTCTCGTTCTTGCGGGACATCGGCAAGCACTTCTCGGTGAACGTCATGCTGGCCCGCGACACCGTCAAGCGCCGACTGGAGTCGGACGGCATGTCCTACACCGAGTTCAGCTACATGCTGTTGCAGGCCAACGACTTCCTGCAGCTGCGCCGCGAATACGGCTGCACGCTGCAGGTCGGCGGTTCCGACCAGTGGGGCAACATCATCGCGGGCGTGGAGCTCAACCGCCGGGTCGACGGCGAGCACGTGCACGCCCTCACCGTCCCGCTGGTGACCTCGGCCGACGGCAAGAAGTTCGGCAAGTCCACTGGCGGCGGCAGCCTCTGGCTGGACCCGGATATGACCAGCCCCTACGCCTGGTACCAGTACTTCGTGAACACCGCCGACGCCGACGTGGTCCGCTACCTGCGCTGGTTCACCTTCCTCTCCCGCGAGGAACTCGACGAACTCGAGAAGGCGACCGCCGAGCGCCCCTTCGCCCGTGAGGCCCAGAAGCGACTGGCCGCCGAGATGACCACGCTCGTGCACGGCGAGGCGAACACCCATGCGGTGCAGCTGGCCAGCCAGGCCCTGTTCGGCCGCGGCGATCTGCGCGAACTCGACGAGTCGACGCTGTCGGCCGCCCTGGCCGAATCCGCGGTCGACGGCAAGGTCGCCGAAGCGACGGGAACCTCCACCATCGTGGATCTGCTGGTCGACTCGGGTCTGTGCGAGGGCCGCAGTGCGGCCCGTCGCGCGGTCAACGAGGGCGGCGCCGCGGTGAACAACGAGAAGGTGTCCGATCCGGAGTGGACCCCGTCCGACGCCGACTACCTGCATGGACGCTGGCTGGTGCTGCGTCGCGGCAAGAAGAACTTCGCCGGCGTGCGCCGCGCGGCCGACTGACCGGTTCGCCGATACCGAAACAAGATCGAAATGACCTGGGTCACAAACCAGTGGCCCAGGTCGCCGATCGCCCCGGTCAGCAGCCCGTTTACCAGCGCAAACGACTTCGCGACCAGCGGATTTGACCTCGCGTTATCCGCCGCGTAACTTAGTCCAGGTCAGAGCGACACGGACACCGACCGGGACCGAAACGCCCAGCTCAGAGGCTGGAAATCATCGGAAGCGGATACGAGGTTGGACGAGGAGCGCCGGACATGAACACGCCAGCCAGAAAATTGGCCCTTGACTCTACGGAGTCTCGCGGCTAGGCTGGAAAAGTTGCCTCGCAGGACATCCAATCAACTTTGGATCGATTGCTTGTGCGTGTGTTCTTTGAGAACTCAATAGTGTGTCGATGAATGTCAGTGCCAAATATTTAATTTGGTTCCGGCCTCACACCCCCCGTGTGCTGGGGTCGGACATTTAAGTCAGCTAATTTCCAGCTGGCGTTTATATCGCTAGGTTTTCGGACTCTGCGAACATTCTTCTGATTGGCTCCTTCGGGAGTGGATCGAGAGTCTTCAACGGAGAGTTTGATCCTGGCTCAGGACGAACGCTAGCGGCGTGCTTAACACATGCAAGTCGAGCGGTAAGGCCCTTCGGGGTACA
>NZ_JBHZAK010000024.1:0-123362 GCF_042754165.1 Nocardia sp. NPDC059229 | reverse complement strand
CGATTCACGCGCGCGGAGAACTCGGCGTAGGACAGTTCCTCGGCGGGGCCGAACATGCTGCCGCTGCGCTCGCCCGGATCGAAGATCAGCGCGGTTGCGTCCGGACGGATCCGCACCTGCCGCTCGAACAGGTCGAGAACGGTTGCGGCGGAGGGGAGTTCACGCGCGGTGTGGTTCCACGCGTGCAGCACGGTCTCGCGCTCACCGGCATCGAGGACGTCGATGTCACGCACCACGGTGTCCGGTGCGGCGACGGCGGTTTCGAGCACGCGCAGATAGCGCTGCCCGAACTCGGCCACGGTCGAGGCGTCGAACAGATCGGTGGCGTAGGACAGCACCACCGCCAGCCCGGCCGGCTCACCGGCCAGGCCGCGCTGCTCGGTCAGCGTCCACTGCAGGTCGAACTTGGCGATGTCGACCTCGAGCTCGTCCGCGGAGACGGTGAGGCCGGGCAGCTCCATGGAGCCGTGCGACATCTCCTGGAACGACAGCATGACCTGGAACAGCGGGTGCCGGGCCTGCGAACGGGTCGGGTTGAGCACCTCGACCAGCCGCTCGAACGGGACATCGGTATTGGCGAAGGCCGCCAGGTCGGTCTCCCGGGTGCGGGCCAGGAAGTCGGTGAAGCGCTCGGCCCCATCCACCTCCGAACGCAACACCAGGGTGTTGACGAACATGCCGATCAAGTCGTCGAGCGCCTGCTCACCACGACCGGCGACCGGGGTGCCGATGGCGATGTCGCTGGTGCCCGAGAGCCGGGCCAGCAGCACGGCCAGCGCGCTGTGCATGACCATGAACAGCGAAACACCTTGGGCGCGCGCCAAACCCGCCAGCCGGGTGTGCAGCTCGGCCGGAATGTCGAAGGTGACGCGGGAGCCGTGGAAGCTCTGCACCGGCGGACGCTGACGGTCGGCCGGCAGGTCCAGCTGATCCGGCAGCCCGGCCAGCGCCCCACGCCAATAGGCGATCTGGCGGGCGGCCATGGACTCGGCATCGGATTCCGAACCGAGCACCTCGCGCTGCCAGATGCTGAAGTCCTGGTACTGCACCGGCAGCGGCGCCCACGCGGGCTCCTGACCGGCCACGCGCGCCAGGTAGGCGGCGGTCATGTCACGCGAGAGCGGTCCGAACGAGAAGCCGTCCGCCGCAATGTGATGCACCACGAAGGCGACCGCGAGATCGACCTCGCCGGCATCGAGCGCCGCCGCACCAGTGACCCGGAACACGCGCACGCGAATCGGCAGCTGAGTCGAGACATCGAAACCGGCGGAGGCGAATTCCGCCAGCGCGGACGGCAATTCGGCCTCGGCGAGATCGATGACCTCGATGCCCAGCTCCACCTCGGACATCGGCAGCACCTGCTGGAAGCCGCCGTCGCCGGACTCGGGGAAGATGGTGCGCAGGGACTCCTGGCGCGCGACCACATCGGCCAGCGCCAGCTGCAGGGCCTCGATATCGACCTGCCCGCGCAACCGCACCACGAACGGCAGGTTGTAGGTGGGGACGTTCGGGTCGAACTGGTTGAGGAACCACATGCGCTGCTGCGCCAGCGACAGCGGCACCCGGTCGGGGCGCTCCTGCGCCACCAGCGGAGTACGCGAAACATCGGACGGTCCAGCGGCTTCCACCCGCGCGGCGAGGCCCGCCACGGTCGGGGTCTCGAACAGCGCGCGCACACCCAGGCGGGTGCTGAACGCGGCCGAGATGCGGGCCACCACCTGGGTGGCGACCAGCGAGTTGCCGCCCAGATCGAAGAAGTTGTCGTCGACGCCGACCCGGTCGTGGCCGAGCACATCGGCGAACACGCCCGCCACGATCTCCTCGGCGGCGGTGCGCGGCGCGCGGTAGCCCGCGGCATCCGCGCTGAACACCGGCTCCGGCAGGGCCTTGCGGTCCAGCTTGCCGGAGGTGTTGAGCGGGAAGGCGTCCAGCACCATGATCGACGCCGGAACCATGTAGGACGGCAGCTTCTCGGCGGCGAAACGGGTCAGCTCGGCCGGATCGATGGACTGGCCGGGGACCGGGACCACGTACGCGACCAGCTGCTGACCGGTGGCGGTATCCATGACCAGGACGGCGGCCTGGCTGACGGTCGGGTGGGCCAGCAGGTCGGTCTCGATCTCGCCGAGCTCGATGCGCTGGCCACGGAACTTCACCTGGAAGTCGGTGCGGCCGATGTACTCCAGCGCCCCGGCATCGTTCCAGCGCACCAGGTCACCGGTGCGGTACATGCGTTCGCCGTTGGGCGACAACGGGTTCGCGACGAAGCGGTCCGAGGTCAGATCCGGACGGCCCTTGTACCCGCGGGCCAGCTGACGGCCCGCCAGGTAGAGCTCACCCGCGGCGCCGATGGCGGCGGGCCGCAGCCGCGAATCCAGAACGTAGACTTCGACATTCCACTCGGGCAGACCGATCGGCACCGTGACGGTGTCGGCGGCGGTGTTCTCCCAGTAGGTGACCGAGACCGCGGCCTCGGTGGGGCCGTACAGGTTGTGCAGGCCGGCCGAGGTGATCTCGCGGAAGCCCGCGCCGGTCTCCGGCGGCAGCGCCTCACCGATCACGAAAACGTACTTCAGCGAGGCACACTGGGCCCGGGTGGCGTGCGCGACGAAGACCGTCAGCATGGACGGCACGAAGTCGGTGACCGTGACGCCGTGGCGCTCGATCATCTCCGCCACGTACAGCGGATCGCGATGGCCGTCCGGGGTCGCCACGACGAGCTTCGCGCCCACCAGCAGCGGCATGAAGTAGCCCCACAGCGACACGTCGAAGGTGGTGGCGGTCTTCTGCAGGTAGACATCGTCTTCGGTGAGCGGATACTCGTCGAGCATCCACAGCTCTTGGTTGACGATGGCGTGGTGGGTGACGGCGACGCCCTTGGGGCGGCCGGTCGAACCCGAGGTGTAGATGACGTAGGCGGTGTTGTCCGGGCGCAGCGGGGCCAGGCGATCCGCATCGGTCACCGGCTCCGCGGAGAAGCCGGAGACGTCGAGCGTGTCGATCTCCAAGCGCCGCACTGAGTCCGGCAGCTCGAGCTCGTCGCGGGCGGTGGTCAGCACACAGACCGGTGCCGCGGACTCGAGGATGTAGGCGGTGCGGTCGGCCGGGTGGTCCGGGTCGATCGGCACGTAGGCGCCACCGGCGCGCAGCACCGCGTGCATGCCGACGACCAGGTCGAGCGAGCGGCGCATGCCCAGGGCGACCAGCGATTCCGGGCCGACGCCGTCCGCGATGAGGAAGCGGGCCAGGCGATTGACGCGCGCACCGAACTCGGCGTACGTGAGCTGCTCGCCCTCGAACTCGACGGCGACATTGTCCGGGGTCAGCGGAATCTGCTTGTCCAGCAACGCCGGCAGCGTGGTGACCGGCACCTCGTGCGCGGCGGAGTTCCACTCCACCAGGGTGCGGGTGCGCTCGGCCGCGGTGGTGATGGGCAGACCCCAGACGGGCTGCTCCGCCCCCGCCGCCAGGAAGCGGTCGAAGAACTCCAGGAACCGCGTGTGGTGACGTTCGGTCTCGTCCTCGGAGTACAGGTTGGGGTTGGTCTCGAAATCGATGTGATTCCGGGTGCCCTTCACCGACTGGTAGAAGTTGACGCCCAGATCCTCGATGGAACCGGTTGACAGCACGCTGTATTCACCGGTGATGTCACCGAGTACGACCTCGTTGTGGAACAACATGATGTTGACCCACGGGCCGAAGAACTGCGAGCCCACCTCGCCGCCGGTGAACTCGCCAGTTGAGTCGCGGCGAATGTCCTCGGCGCGGTAGCGCTGGTGACGCAGCGCACCCGAGACCTCGACCTGCACCTGCTTGAGCAGATCGGTCACGGTCACGCCGTGGCCGACGCGCAGGCGCAGCGGCACGATGTTCGAGGCGGCGCCGCCGGAGCGGCGCATGATCGCGGTGGTGCGCGCGGTCACCGGGAGGCTGAGAATGACGTCCTCGCTGCCGGTCCACTGCGCGAGATAGGCGGCGAAACCGGCGATGAGCAGACCCGCGGGCGACGACTCGTGGCGCGCCACGGCGTCGTCCAGCAGCGAGCTCTGGTCCTCGCTGAGCGCGCCCGTGGCGATCCGGTTGATGGCGGCCGGCGGCGCGGAGCGGCCGACCAGGCTGGTGCCGTCCTCGAGCCCGGCGACCCGCTCGGCCCAGTACTCCTTGTCCGACTTGAAGCGACTGCTCTCGCGGTAGGCGAATTCCTGCTCGACCAGGGTGGGCAGGTCGGTCAGCTTGTGCGGCGCGGGCTCGACGCCACGGACGTACGCGGTGTACAGCTCGGCGACGCGAGTCATGTAGGTCACCGCGCCGAAGCCGTCCAGCACGATGTGGTGGATGCGCGCGTACCAGTAGTAATGGCCGTCGGCCAGTTTCAGCATGGCCGTGCGGATGAGGCGGTCCCGGGTGAGGTCCAGCGGGGCGCTGTAGTCGGCGCGCATCCAGGCCCGGGCCGCGGCGGCCGGATCGGCCTCATCGCTCAGATCGACGTGGTAGATGGTGCGGTCCAGCGAGTGGTCCACCATCTGCATGGGCTCGCCGTCACGCTCGACGATGCGCAGGAAGCCCGACCCGAACTCCTCCGAGCCGTGGACCATGGCGCGTTCCAGCAACTCGAGGTCGAGTTCGCCGCGCAGTTCCACGTACTGGGCGATATTGATCGGGACCTGCGGGTCCAGGTGCTGGGCATACCAGATGCCGAGCTGCGCCGGCGACAGCGGGAAAAGTTCGCCCGATCCCGGTGCGATTTCGCTGCCAGCTTCGCCGATGCCGCCGAAATCCAGCCGGTCCAACCCAAACCTCGCTTCCGGAACACCACGACACGCAGCGCTCCCCGCCGAAAACCCGAACAGGACGCCACGCCTGCTTCAGCGTGGCGTCCGGTGTTCGGGGCTCACTTCACCGTAAATTGAGACTCCCTGGGGTATCCCCCCAGCTGGCCGATCTTGTTACATGGGCGCGACCACACCCGTCGGCCGCTGCAGGGCAGCCACAGTCGCAAACTTGGTGACGGACACTCGGTCCAATCTACCGTCAGCGCGCAAGCGACAATAAGAAAGGGCCATAGCCCTTAACTATCATCGCATTTCGTACCTTCAGCCAGTGATGTGCGACCTATCGCGAGCAGGATCGTACAGATGCGACTGGGCACAGTTCAGGGTTTCGGCCAATGCGGGACCGACGAGAATCACGGCCGCCTGCCGCAGTCCGGCCGCCTCCACGCGATCGGCGATATCGGCCAGGGTGCCCCGGAGAACCTGCTGTTCAGGCTGGGTCGCGCGGTAGACCACCGCCACCGGGCAGTCCGCGCCGTAGTCGGGAACCAGTTCCCGCGCGAGGGTCCGGATCCGGGTGATGGCGAGATGCAGGATCAGGGTCGCCCGGGTGCGCGCGAAATTTGCCAGCGCCTCCGATTCCGGCATCGCGGTCGACCGCGCCTGCGTGCGGGTCAACACAACCGACTGCACCTGCTCCGGCACGGTGAGCTCCGCACCCAGCAGCGCCGCGGCGGCCGCGTACGCCGGCACCCCGGGCGTCACGTCCCAGGGGATTCCCAGGGCGTCCAGTCTGCGCTTCTGCTCGGTGAGCGCTGAATATAAGGAGGGATCGCCCGAGCACAACCGTGCGACGTCCTTGCCCTCGGCGTGTGCCCGCGCACAGTGCGCGACGATCTCGTCCAGATCCAGCCGCTGGGTATCGATCAGCTCGGCATCCGGCGCGCAGTGCCCCAGCACCTCGGGATCCAGATAGGTCCCCGCGTACAGGCACACCGGCGACCGCCGCAGCAACTCGACCGCCCGTACGGTCAGCAGATCCGCCGCCCCCGGCCCGGCCCCGATGAAGTGCACTGTCATCGGCCGAGTCTCGCACACCCGCTCAGGCGAACCGCCCGGCCGCCACCAGCACCGCGATCAGCCGCTGACCGAGAAGTCGGTGACGATCTTGGTGGGGCGGAGGCGGACCACGAGTTCGCCGGGGACGGCATTGCGCTTGCCGAATTCGCCGGCGCGGTCGGGACCCATGTAGCGGGCGGCGATGTCGGTGGCGGTCCGAAGGAGTTCGTCCGGGTCCTCGGAGACTTCGGCCACACCCTGGACCTGAACGAAGGAGTACGGGGGTGCGGAGACGTCCACGCAGAGGCTCAGGCGGCCGTCGCGCCGGATCGAGCGGCCCTTGGCCGTGTCCTTGCCGGTGTTGAAGACGATCTCGTCGCCTTCGAGGATGAACCAGACGGGCGCCACCAGGGGGCGGCCGTCGCTCGCCACGAAGGCGAGCTTGCCGGTCCGGGTGCCCTCGGTCAGGAAGTCGCGTACACGCTGATCGGACAGTGAGGCCATGGGCGACACCGTACGACCTCAGATGGCCCCGCGCTCGCGAGCCCGGGCCACGGCGGAGGTTCGGGATTTGACGCCGAGCTTCGAATAGATGTGGACCAGGTGGGATTTCACGGTGGTCTCGGAGAGGAACAGGCGCTTGCCGATCTCCCGGTTGGAATGGCCGTCGGCCACCAGGCGGAGGACCTCGATCTCGCGGGGACTCAAGGTGGTGTCGGGCTTGCGGACTCGCGTCATGAGCCGCGAGGCGACCGAGGGCGACAGGACGCTCTCGCCCTCGGCGGCCGAGCGGACGGCGGCCAGCAGTTCGGCGGGCGGGGTGTCCTTGAGGATGTAGCCGACCGCGCCCGCCTCGATCGCGCCGAGGATGTCGGCATCGGTGTCGTAGTTGGTGACCACCAGGACATTCGGCGGATTCGGGAGATCGCGCAGGGCCGCGGTGGCGTCCGCGCCGGACTTGCCGGGGCCGAAGCGCAGATCCATCAGGACCAGGTCGACGGGGGTGGTGGAGCAGAAGGCCACGGACTCTTCGGCGGTCGCCACCTCGCCCACGACTTCGATATCGTCGCAATCGGTTTCGGCGACGCTGGAGTCCAGCAGCGCGCGCAGGCCCGCGCGGACGATGGCGTGGTCGTCGGCGAGGAGGATGCGGATCATTTCTGCTCCGAGGGGAAGGTGGGCTGCTCCTCCAGGGGGAAGGAGACGGTGACCGCGGTATGGCCGGGCTCGGATTCGACATCCATGGTGCCGCCCTGCTGCTCCACCCGGCTGCGCATGGCATTGAGACCGAAACTGCCGGAAGGGGATTCGGCCAGCACCGCGGGATCGATGCCGACGCCGTCGTCGACCACGTCCAGGTGCACGGCGTCATCGGCGTAGGTGAGGGTGACCCGCATGCGGTGAGCGTGGGCGTGCCGCACCACATTCGAGACCGCGCCCTGGGTGATGCGGACCAGGGCGGCCTCCATGGACATGGGCAACGCCTGCGGCTCCCCTTCGACGAGCACCTGGGCGTCCAGGCCGGGCGCGGCGGCCCGCTCGGCAACGCGGTGCAGCGCACCGGCGAGGGACTGGCCCTCGAGTGCGGCGGGCGTGAGTTCCGCGATGAGCTGGCGGGTTTCGACCAGGCTGTCGGCGGCGGTCTCGCGGGCCAGCCGGATCTTCTCCAGCGCCGGATGCTCCGGAGCGGCGCGCTCGACGGCGTGCAGCAGCAGCTGAATACTGCTGAGGCCCTGGGCAACCGTGTCGTGGATCTCCTGGGCCAGGCGTTCCCGCTCGGCCATCTTGCCCGCGGTGCGTTCCTGTTCGGCGAGAGTGTTTCTGGTGGCGAGCAATTCGTCGATGAGGCGCTGCCGTTCGGCGGCCTCCCGGAACAGCGCCTGGTAGCCGAGCCCGATGGCCACCGCGACCAGGGCGCCGAGCAGCGGGCCGATCACACCCGCCACCGTCCAGCCGCGGTGCGCGGCGAATCCGACCACCGACACCACCGTGGCCGCGGTCACCGCGAGCAGCCCCCAATTGCGCGGCAGCAGATGGAGATACAGGAAGAACAGTCCGAACACCAGGTACACCGCCAGCGGAGCCACGATCACCAGGCCCAGCCACAGCAGCGTCAACAGGCCCAGCCACACCCGGGCCGCGGGAAGATCGCGACGGAACCGGCCGCCGGCGAAGTAGACGCCGAGAAAGACGCTCGCGAGCACCACGACCGGCACCCGATGCGAACCCGTCAGGAACTCCTGGACCGCCACCACGATGGTGAGCGCCACCACCATGACATGCAGTCCCGCCTGCAGGGCGGAGAAGACCGGGGTGAGTGGCGAGCGGTGCACGCGACCAGCTTATGCCCGGCTATTGCCGCGGCATCCATCGAAAGTAGGAAACGCCGCCCCACCCTTGGCTGGTCCGGGAACCGTCCTGCTCGACGATGGTTTTCGAGGCCCGCGACGACACAGTGGAATCATGTTCGTCGCACTCAGAGATCTGCGGGCCGCCCGCGGCCGCTTCCTCCTCATTTCCCTGGTGGTCACGCTGGTCGCGCTGCTGGTGAGCTTTCTCAGCGGCCTGACGGCCGGATTGGCGCACCAGAACATCTCCGCCATCCAGTCCCTCGACACCGACACGGTCGTCTTCTCCGATACCGGGTCCTCCCCTTCCTTCGACGCCTCCACCTTGAGCACCGAGCAGGTGCAGACGTGGCAGGCGGCGGGCGGCACCGTCGATCCGATCGGCATCAGCCGCACCCGCGCCACCCTCGACGGCGCGTCGCCCACCCAGGTGGCACTGTTCGGCGTGCAGGGCACGCCTTTCGGCAAGCGCGTGGCAACCGATCCGGGCTCGGTGATCCTGTCCAAGGCCGCCGCCAAGGACCTCGACGCCAAGAGCGGCGACACCGTCGAGCTGGGCGCGGCCTCCTACACAGTGCAGGGCGTGACCGATGACGACTGGTACGCGCACACCCCCGTGGTGTGGATGACGTTGGCGGACTGGCAGTCCCTCAACCCCCACGCGGGCGCGGCCACCATCCTCGCGGTGTCCGGCGTGAGCGATCAGTCCGCGGTGAACGCGACGGCGCACACCACCACGACCAGCAGCAAGGACTCGCTGTCCGCGATGGCGTCGTACCAGGCCGAGAACGGGTCGCTGACCCTCATGACCGTCATGCTGTTCGCCATCTCGGCGCTGGTGATCGGCGCGTTCTTCACGGTGTGGACCGTGCAGCGGCAGCCGGACATCGCGACCCTGAAGGCGCTGGGCGCGACCACCGGCTCCCTGATCCGGGATGCCCTGAGCCAGGCGCTGATCGTGTTGCTGCTCGGTGTCGGCGTCGGTGTCGGCCTGACCGCCGTGGCGGGCGTATTCATGGGCGGCGCAGTGCCTTTCGTGCTCAGTGCGAGCACCACGCTGTTCCCGGCCGCGGCGCTGATCGCGCTCGGTCTGCTCGGCGCGGCCTTCGCGCTGCGCTTCCTCGTCACCACCGATCCCCTCACCGCCCTCAACCAGGCCCGCTGATGACCACACTCCCCTTGCCTCCCAGGAGCATTGCGATGACCAACGCACTGACCGTCTCCGATCTGACCCTCACCTTCCCGGACGGCACGGACCGCATCACCGCCCTCGACCACGTGAACCTGCGCGTGGGCGGCGGCGAGATCGCGGCCATCACCGGGCCGTCCGGCTCCGGCAAGTCGACCCTGCTGGCCACCGTCTCCACCCTGCTGCGCCCGGATTCGGGGCGAGTGGACCTCGAAACCGCCACGGGCACCATCGATCTCGCCTTGCTGAGCCGACGCGACGCCGCGACCCTGCGTCGCAACTCGATCGGCATCGTGTTCCAGCAGTCCAATCTGGTCCCGGCGCTGACCGCCGTCGAGCAGCTCGAGGCCATGGTGCACCTGGGGCAGAGCTGGTTCGTCTCGCCTGCCAAGCGGCGCGCAGCCCGGTCGCGCGCACGGGATCTGCTGGCGGCCGTGGGGCTCTCGGGGCACGAGAACAAGCGGCCGGCTCAGCTCTCGGGCGGACAGCGGCAGCGGGTGAACATCGCGCGCGCCCTGATGAACGACCCGTCGCTGCTGGTCATCGACGAGCCGACCAGTGCGTTGGATCAGGAGCGTGGGGCGGCCATCATCGATCTGATCGTCGGGATCGTTCGGGAGCATGGAGCGTCGACGTTGCTGGTGACGCACGATCTGTCGCATTTGGATCAGATGGACAGCGTGTATCGAATGGTGGATGGCATTCTTACACAACAAAATACGGCATTGGCCGCTTGAAACATTCGGGGATACCGGACAATTCGGGTTCCTAGGTTATTACGGCAGCGATAGAATAGAGGCATGAATTCGAAGGGGGAAGCGCTGGAGAGCTGCGGTATCGCCGAATTGGCGACCGCAGTCCAGACCCTTTCGAACACCAACCTGAAGCAATTCTCCGATGCCGATGTCGTGGAGTTGATGCAGCGCCTGGAAACCTGCAAACGTCAACTGTCCGCGCTGGATTCACGCCTGATCATCGAAGCTGCGGATCGATCCCTGCACGAAACCAGCGGGGCAGGGGACCTGGTGCCGTTCCTGCGCCGGACGTTGGGATTGTCGAAGTACGACGCGTCGATGCGAGTAAAGATCACCCGCCAGTGCGGAGAATTCTTCGAACCCACCGGACACCTGCGCCCGCCCACCCTCGCCGAAACCGCCGAAGCCTATGAGGCAGGCGACATCTCACGTGACCATGTCCGCAACATCATCGACGTCATGAACCACCTGCCCGCCGACACCCCCACCGAGGCTCGCGCGGAAGCCGAACCGATCCTCGTCGACCACTCCCGCATCGGCTGGCCCGACGACCTGCCCAAGATCGGCCGCGACATCCTCGCCCGCATCGACCCCGACGGCAAGGTCATCTCCGACACCGACCGCCGCCGCAAGCGCGGAATCATGCTGTGCCGCCCCGGCATCGATGGCATGTCCTGGATCGAAGGCTGGATCACCCCCGAACTGCGTACCCTGCTCGATGCGGTGTTCGCGAAGTTCGCCCGTCCAGGCATGTGCAACCTCGAAGACCCCGAAAGCCCCACCACGACTGCCGCTGTCGTCGATTCGAAGGTCCTCGAGGCCGCCGCCCGCCGCGACCGCCGCGACGCCGGTCAGCGCACCCACGACGCGCTGTTCGCGCTGCTGCAGCCAGGCGTCGACCCCGCCAAGCTCGGTAACCACCGCGGCCTGCCGGTGCAGGCCATCCTCACCATGAACCTCGCCGACCTCGAGCGCGGGGCCGGAGTCGCGACCACCGCCTCCGGTGGCCACGTCTCCATCAATGAGGCTTTGAAGCTGGCCGAGGGAACCAAGCCGGTGCTGGTGATCCTCGACGCGGACGGGCTGCCGCTGTACCTGGGGCGCTGCCAGCGACTGGCCACCCCGGCTCAGCGCCTGGCCCTTATCGCCCGCGACAAGGGTTGCACCCGCCCGGGATGCGACGCGCCCGCGTCGATGTGCGCGGTGCACCACGTCACCGACTGGGCCAGGGGCGGCCCCACGGATCTCAACAACCTGACCTTGGTGTGCGATCACTGCCATGCGCTGGTCAATGACAGTGCTGGGGGTTGGAAAACTGTTGTCATGGGCAAAGATTCCCCCTATCGGGGACGCACCGGATGGATTGCTCCGAAACGTCTCGACCCCACAGGCACTCCGCGCGTGAACGACAGACATCACGTTGGGGAGTGGGTCGCCGCTGCCATCGAATCCAGTTGCCAGAGGTGGGGTTCACGGGCCGCATGAATCCCGGCTGCTCGTGTCCTGCAGACACCCCCACCGCTACCTCACCGCTGATCCCCGAACCGCCAACGCCCACAGTCATATACCCGCCGCCAGGATCGGCACGGCCATCGCCACCGCGGCCAAACCCAGCGACCGCGATTCCGACCGCAACCACCACCGCATCCGCGCACGGGACCGCCAGCCACGCCCCCGCGCCCCGCCTGCTCACCGGTCCTCACCGAACGCCGAACGCCCGCACCGGCATTGCTGCCACTGCTTCTCCGATCCCAACCGCCACTGCCGCCGCCACCACGACGCCGACAACCATCATGGGGCTACCCCAACTCCGTGATCTGAAGCAATACCTCCTGCAGCAACCCCACATGCGGCTTCAAAGGTGAGGGGGGCTGGAAGGTGTAGGCGCGGACGTGAGCCCGGCCCCCTCCCTTCTCCAGGCGTCTTTGTCTTTTAATCTTTTGATCTTTTGGGTTTTGGCTTTTATCTTTTGGCTTCTATTGCGCGGGCGGCGCGATCGCGGATCTTTCGCAGCTCGTCTGTTAGTTGCTGGGGGCTGTGCACTTCGAATTCGACGCCCAGCTCCAGGAGGCGGTGTGCTACCCATTCGGGGAGGTCGTCTCGGGACATGTTCAGGGCGCAGGTGTTTGGTCCGTGCGGGACGATGTCGCCGGGGCCTTCGCCCAGGCGGCCGATTACGGCTTCGGCGGGGGCGGCGATGTCGACCTGGAAGTGCAGGGTTGGGGTGCCCCAGTCGGTTCGCTCGCCGGTTACGTAGGCGGCGGGGTTGGCGGCGGGGAGGTCACGTGGGGTGAAGCGGGCGCCGGTGGGGTGGAGGCGGTGGATTCGGTCGGCGCGGAAGACGCGCCAGTCGTTGCGGTCGAGGTCGAAGGCGACGAGGTACCAGCGGTGCCGGTGGGGGACCAGGCCGACGGGCTCGGTGTTGCGGCGGGTTTCGGTGCCGTTGGCTGCCTCGTAGGCGAAGCGGATGCGCTCCCTGTTGGTCACGGCCCCGGCCAGAGCGGTGAGGAGCTCCGGGTCGACGGGGGTCGCGCCGGAGCGGGGCGGGACGGTGGCGGCTCCCAGGACTCGCACCCGGCGGCGCAGTTTGGCGGGCAGTACCTGTTCGATCTTGGCGAGCGCGCGGACGGACGCTTCCTCGATGCCGGCGATGGCGGAGCCCGCGGCCGCCCGGAGACCGACCGCGATGGCGACGGCCTCCTCGTCGTCGACCAGCAGTGGCGGCATGGCCGCCCCGGCGACCAGGCGGTAGCCGCCGGTGGCGCCCATGGTGGCCGCGACGGGGTAGCCGAGATCGCGGAGGCGGTCGATGTCGCGGCGGACGGTGCGATCGGTGACGCCGAGACGTTCGGCGAGTTCGCTGCCGGGCCATTCGCGCGGGGTCTGCAGCAGGGACAGCAGCCGCAGCAGTCGTGCCGACGTGTCGCTCATACCCGCCATCCTCCGCTCGAAGTAGGACGAGAATAGTCCTATATGACTCCTACCGTGGTCAGCGGATCGTCCGCCCGACGTCAGGAGACACGATGACCAGCACCGATATCCGACCGTTCCGCATCGCCATCCCGCAGTCCGATCTCGATGGCCTCCTCGACCGACTGGCGCGGACCCGCTGGACCCGGCAACTCCCGGGGCAGGGCTGGGAGCGCGGCGTCCCGGTGGCCTATCTCCGCGAGCTGTCCGAATACTGGCGCACCGAATTCGACTGGCGCGCACAGGAAGCGGCGCTCAATGAATTCCCGCAGTTCCTGACCGAGATCGACGGGCTGGACGTGCACTTCCTGCACGTGCGCTCGGACGACCCGGACGCGCTGCCGCTCATCCTCACCCACGGCTGGCCGAACAGCTTCGTAGAATTCGCGAAAACCATTCCCCTGCTGACGAATCCGCGAGCGCACGGCATGGAGTCGGCGCAGGCGTTCCATGTGGTGATCCCTTCGGTGCCGGGTTTCGGGTTCTCGGCGGCGCCGCGCGAACCGGGCATGCGGCCGCGGCACGTGGCCCGCATGTGGGTGGAGCTCATGGCCCGCCTGGGTTACGACCACTACGGCGCGCAGGGCGGGGATCTGGGTGCGTACGTGGTGCAGGAGATGGCGATCGCCGCCCCCGGCCACCTGGTCGGCGTGCACATCGACGGCGGCATCGGCCTGCCCACCGAGGCGGACGTCCCGACCATGACGGCCGAGGAACGCGCCGAGTGGGATCTCATGCAGAAGTGGCAGTCCGGCGTGAATCACCATGTCCTGCTCCGCCAGGCGCCGCAGACCTTCGCGCACGCCTGGACCGACTCCCCCGTCGGCCTGCTCGCGTGGCTGGTCCACAAGTTCGACGAGTTCTCCCCGCTGGCCGACCAACTGGAGGACGCCGTGGACCGCGACCAGCTGCTGACCAATGTCAGCGTCTACTGGTTCTCCGATACCGCCGCCACCTCGTCCTGGCCCATGTACAACGGACTGGGCGACCATGGTTTCGCATGGCCGACCGGCCAGAAGCTGGTCCCGGTCGGCGTGTACGCCGGGGGCTCGCCGCTCATGCGCCGGCTCGCCGACCTCGACAACACCATCGTGCACTGGCCCGAGGGCAACACCGGCAACCACTTCCTGGCCATGGACGTTCCCCGGGCGCATGTGGCCGATATTCAGGCCTGCTTCGGCAAGGTCCACCGAGCCCGCCATATTTGACCGATTGGTCTTGAAAGCCGTAGTGTCCTCGCCATGGCGAGGACCAAGGAGTTCGATCCGGACACCATGCTCCGCCGCGCTCTCGAATTGTTCTGGGAGCGTGGCTATGAGGCGACGTCCATGTCGGATCTGGTTGAGCATCTTGGAATTGCCAGGGCGAGCATCTATTCGACCTTCGGCGGCAAGCGCGACCTCTACCTGAAGGCCCTCCAGCGCTACCTCGAGACCACCGATCCGGTGATCATGGACGAGCTGTCGCAGCCGGGTCCGGTCCTGCCCGCGGTGCGCGGACTCGTGCAGCGGTTCGTGCGCGAAGCATCCAGTCCTGATTCATCTCTGGGCTGCCTGGTCGTGAACAGCGCCGTCGAGTTGGCGCACTGCGACGAGGCGGTGGCGCGGCTCGTGGAGTCCAGCTGGGCGCACCTCGAGACGACATTGACTTCCGCGCTGCTGCGCGCCCGCGCACAGGGCGAACTGGCCGCGGACGCGGACCCGCGCGCACTCGCCCGATTCCTTCTCGTCTTCTTCCAGGGAGTCCGCGTCATCGAGCGCACGCCGGATTCGGCTGCACGCCTGCAGGATGCGGCCCGCGTGGCCGTATCCGTGCTCGGCTGAACAGGTTTCCCATTCATCCACAGCCTTCCCCACTGCCCAAATTCGAGAACGATCATTCTAAAAAGGAGTTACGAACCGTCATGAGCACCCGATTCGATGACAAAACTGTGCTGATCACCGGCGGCGCGGGCACGATCGCGGGCGCGACCGCCCAGGCCTTCGCCGATCTCGGCGCCACGGTGGTGCTGGCGGGCCGTGATGCGCAGCAGCTGGCCGACGCGGCCGGACGAGTTCGGCCGGTCGGCGGCGCGGTGGACCACCTGGTCGCCGACGTCACCGACGGCTACCAGGTCGCGGCCATGATCGAGGAGGTTGTGCGCCGGCACGGCGCCCTACATGTGGCCTTCAACAATGCCGGAATTCTGGGCAC
This sequence comes from Nocardia sp. NPDC059229, assembly GCF_042754165.1. NCBI lineage: Bacteria > Bacillati > Actinomycetota > Actinomycetes > Mycobacteriales > Nocardiaceae > Nocardia > Nocardia sp. NPDC059229. Next base: position 108,076 of record NZ_JBHZAK010000024.1, on the reverse strand, counting down.
GCCCGCCCCGGTCGGCGATCTGGAGGATGCCGACTGGCACCGGGTGCTGGATGTCAACCTGACCGGTGTCTTCCTGTCGATGAAACACGAGATCGCCCATATGCGCGGCAATGGCGGCGGCGTCATCGTGAATATGGCCTCGAATATCGGCGCGCACGGCCGCCGTCCGGGTCTGGCGGCCTACGCGGCATCCAAAGCGGCGGTCAGCGTGCTGACCCAGACCGCCGCGCGTGACCATATAGGTGACGGTATTCGCATCAATGCGGTCAGCCCGGGTGCGACCGATACGCGAATGTCCTTCCGCCCGGGGGAAACTCGCGCGGATCGCGATGCGCGTATGGCGTCGGCAATTCCGCTGGGCCGGGTCGGGGATCCGGCGGAGATCGCGGCGGCCGTGGTGTGGCTGTCCTCCCCGGAATCCGCTTTCGTCATCGGCCACGATCTGGTGATCGACGGCGGCGCGACGGCGTGATCTCACCGTTTATCCAACGGGTACGGCGAGCTTCCAATAGCGGAATCGAAGTGGGGTGTTGAACCGGCAGACACGTCCCTGTCATCTGCGCTGACTAACGTGCTGGGAATTCGCAGGTCGCGTTATAGGAGTCGCGATGAGGGACACACTGCCATCCAAGAACCAGGTCCTTGAGGCTTGTCGAGGTTCACGTCAGCCCGGTCATCCACTACTACGCGCGGCGCAAGATCTGACCGCGCTGCACGAGCGCCTGCTCAGTGCCGAACCGGCCCAGCTGATCGAACTCGACACCATCCGAACGGATCTGGTGCATCAGATCGACTGCTGGGTGACCGCGCAATTGCCGCCGTCACACGGCGCGGCCCGGGTACACACCGAAACCCTGGGCGCGGTCATCGATCGGCTGGCCCGGTTCACCGCCACCGCCTATGCGGCGCTGGCGCGCGAATCCGGCCGGGAACTCACCATTGCCTGGGAGCATCTGGCCGAATTGGCGGTCGGATATGAGGACTTGGCATCGGAAGTGTGCACCGGGCGTCGTCGTCTACCCGGTGCACACTGACCCGCTTCACTTCGGCTTGCGCGCGGCGTACCAGTCCAGGAGTTCGGGGACGTCGACGGCCGTGGGGGCCACCACCGTGGACACCTCGGCGCCCTGGAACAGTTTCTTGATCGGCACTTCCAGTTTCTTGCCGGTGCGAGTATGCGGAATGCCGGGTGCCGCGATGATTTCGTCCGGCACGTGTCGCGGGGACACTTCGGCGCGAATGGTCGCATTGATGCGGGATCGCAGCTCGTCGGTCAATTCGGTCCCGGGGGTCAGCACCACGAACAACGGCATCCAGTAGCCGCCGTCCGGTTGTTCGGCGCCGATGACCAGTGCCTCGGCGATTTCCGGTATGCGTTCCACCGCCTGATAGATATCGGCGCTGCCCATCCGGATGCCCTGCCGGTTCAGGGTGGAATCGGAGCGGCCGTGCACCACGATGCTGCCGTGTTCGGTAATGGTGATCCAGTCGCCGTGCCGCCATACACCGGGGAACATCTCGAAATAGGCGTCGCGATAGCGGGAGCCGTCGGGATCGTTCCAGAAGGACACCGGCATGGACGGCATCGGCTTGGTGATGACCAGTTCGCCGACCTCGTCGCGCACCGGATTGCCCTGCTCGTCCCAGGCGTCCAGGGCCACACCGAGGTACGGGGCGGACAGCTCGCCGGGCCAGACGGGCACGGTGCGGACGCCGCCGATGAAGGCGGACACCACATCGGTGCCACCGCTGATCGAGGCCACCGGCACCTGCTCGCCGACATTGTCGCGCAGCCACAGCGAGGACGACGGGGGCAGCGAGGAGCCGGTGATGCCGACCAGCCGGAGGGCGGACAGATCGTGGTCGGTGCGCGGCACGGATCCGGCCTTGGCGCAGGCCAGCACATAGCCGGGGCTGGTGCCGAGGACTGTCGCGCCGGTACGGGAGGCCAACTGCCACAGCGCATCCGGCGTCGGCGCGGCGGGGCTGCCGTCGTAGCAGACGATGGTCGCGCCCACCAGCAGTCCGGCGACCTGGAAGTTCCACATCATCCAGCTCGGGCTGGTGTACCAGAAGAACGTGTCATCGGGACCGATATCCGATTGCACGGCAACGGCTTTGAGGTGCTCGAGCAGGACTCCGCCGTGCCCGTGCACGATGCCCTTGGGCTTGCCGGTGGTGCCGGAGGAGTACAGCACCCACAGCGGGTGCGCGAAATCCACCTCCTCGATCGGGAGCACGACGAACTCGTCACCGGGATCGACGCTCTCCCAGGCCAGGGTGCCGGGCACCTCGAGGCCGAGGCGCGGCACCAGCACGGTCGCGGCCAGCGAGGGCAGTCCGGCGCGCAGGGCGGCGATATCGGCGGTCTTGTCGTGCGCCTTGCCGCCGAACCGATAGCCGTCGGCGGTGACCAGCACCTTCGGTTCCAGCTGCCCGAGCCGGTCGAGCGCGGCCTGGGCGGAGTAGTCCTGGCCGCAGCCGCTCCAGACGGCCCCGATGCTGGCGGTGGCCAGGAAGGCGATGACGGCCTCGGGGATGTTCGGCAGGTACCCGGCGACCCGGTCGCCGGGTCCGACGCCCTGCGCGCGCAGGGTGTGGGCGAAGGCGGCGGCGGTGGCGATCAGTGCGGCCCAGGAGATCTCGGTGATCTCGCCGGTCTCGTCGACGGACAGGATGGCGGGCCGGTCGTCGCGGACCTGCCGCATCACCTGCTCGACGTAGTTCAGCGTGGTGCCCGGGAACCACTGTGCGCCGGGCATTTCCGTGCTCCCGAGCACCTCGTCGGAGCGCTCGCCGAGATCGAAGTAGTCCCAGATCGCGCCCCAGAAGCCGGGCAGGTCGTCCACCGACCACTGCCACAGGGCTCGATAGTCCGGCAGGGACAGCCCGGTGCGCTTCTCGACGAACAGCGCGAAGCTGGTCACCTGTGCCTCGGCGATGTCCTGATCGCTCGGCACCCACTGTGGTTCCACCGCAATACCTCCTACGACGCGAATCCCGCGCTGCCGGCCGTGGCGGCCCGCTGCACGATTCGCTCGGCATGCCGGATGACCGGCATGTCCACCATGCGCCCCTCGAAGGTGAAGACACCCCGATGGTTCGGCGCTTCCGCCAATAGTCTGCGCGCCCAGTCGACTTCGCCGGGCGTCGGCGCGTAGGCGGTCCGGATGACCGGCACCTGGCTGGGGTGGATGGCCACCTTGGCGTCGAAGCCGATGGCGACCGCGTCCTCCGATTCGGCCGCCAGCCCGGTCAGATCCGGAATATCCAGGTACACCGAGTCCAGCGCGAACTTGCCGTACGCCTTGGCGGCCAGCAGGGATTGGGAACGCACGTGCCGCGCCACATCCCGGTAGCCGCCGTCGGCGTGCCGGCTGGAGTTGCCGCCGAGCGCGGCGACCAGATCCTCCGCGCCCCACATGACGCCGATGGCATTGCGCACCATGACCGCCCGCCCGACCGCGAGCGCGCCCAGCGGGGATTCGATGAGCGCGATCACCTCGTAGTCGGTCAGCCGCGTGATCTGTTCGGCGGATTCGCATTTGGGCAGCATGATGCGCCGGTACTCGGTGCGCGCCAGGGCGTCCAGGTCGAGCATGTGCTCGAAGGTGCCCGCGGCATTGACGCGGACGACGGTGCGTTCGGGGTCCAGCGGGGTGGCGATGAGCGCCTCGCGGGCCGCCGCCTTGTCGGCCTCGGCGACGCCGTCCTCGAGGTCGAGGATGACCACGTCGGCCGCGGCGAGGGCCTTGCCGTAGCGCTCGGGCCGGTCCGCGGGGCAGAAAAGCCAAGCGGGGCCGGGCATTTCCCAACTCATGCGGGCGCCTCCAGCGGGCTGGATGTCGGACTCCGTCGGACAAGGGTTTTGCGGGCGGCGGTGGCCACGATGTCGCCGTGCTGATTGCGCCCGGTGTGCGCGAAGGTCACGATGCCCTCGCCCGGGCGGCTCTTGGATTCCCGCAGGTCGGTCACCACGGTCTCGGCGTACAGGGTGTCGCCGTGGAAGAGCGGCTTGGGGAAGGCGATCTCGGAGAAGCCGAGGTTGGCCACGATGGTGCCCTGGGTCAGCTGCGCCACCGACAGGCCCACCAGCGTGGACAGCGTGAACATGGAGTTCACCAGCCGCTGGTGGAACGGTGGCAGCGCGTCGGAGAACGCCGCGTCCAGGTGCAGGGCCTGGGTGTTCATGGTCAGCGTCGTGAACAGCACATTGTCGGCCTCGGTGATGGTACGGCCGGGCCGGTGCTCGTACACCACGCCGATCTCGAACTCGTCGAACCACAAGCCGCGCTGGACGACCCGCTTCACCTCGGCGGTGCCCATTTGTCGCTCGCTCACAGGCCGAGCTCCCGACCGATCAGCATCAACTGCACCTCCGTGGTGCCCTCACCGATTTCCAGGATCTTGCTGTCGCGATAGTGCCGCGCCACAGCATATTCGTTCATGAAGCCGTAGCCGCCGAAGATCTGCGTGGCGTCGCGGGCATTGTCCATGGCGGCCTCGCTGGCGACCAGCTTGGCGATGGCGGCCTGCTTCTTGAAAGGCTTGCCGGACAGCATGAGCGCGGCCGCGTCGTAGTAGGCGGTGCGGGCCATGTGGGCGCGCGCCTCCATGCGGGCGATCTTGAAGGCGATGGCCTGGTTGCTGCCGATGGCGCGGCCGAAGGCCTCGCGCTCCTTGGCGTAGCGCACGCTCTCGTCCACGCAGCCCTGCGCCGCGCCGACCGACAGCGCCGCGATGGCGATCCGGCCCTCGTCGAGGATGCGCAGGAAGTTGGCGTAGCCGCGGCCGCGCTCGCCGAGCAGGTTCTCGGCGGGCACCCGGACGTCGTCGAAGCTGAGCGGGTGGGTGTCGGAGGCGTTCCAGCCGACCTTGTTGTAGGCGGGTTCGGCGGTGAAGCCGGGAGTGTCGGTCGGCACGATGATCGTCGAGATCTCCTTCTTGCCGTCCACTCCCCCGGTGACCGCGGTGACCGTCACCAGCCGGGTGATGTCGGTGCCCGAGTTGGTGATGAACTGCTTGGAGCCGTTGATGATCCAGCTGTCGCCGTCCAGCCGCGCGGTGGTGCGGGTGCCGCCCGCGTCACTGCCCGCGCCGGGCTCGGTGAGGCCGAACGCGCCCAGCGCGCGCCCGCTGGCCAGCAGCGGCAGCCACTCCGCCCTCTGCTTGTCGTTGCCGAAGCGGTAGATCGGCATGGCGCCCAGGGAGACACCGGCCTCCAGGGTGATGGCCACGCTCTGGTCGACCTTGCCGAGCTCCTCGAGGGCCAGGCACAGCGCGAAGTAGTCGCCGCCCATGCCGCCGAACTCCTCCGGGAACGGCAGGCCGAACAGGCCCATGTCGGCCATGCCCGAGACCACCTCGTAGGGGAAGCTGTGCTCGGCGTCGTGCTTGGCGGCGACCGGGGCCACCACCTGGTTGGCGAAATCGCGGACGGTGAGGGCGAGTTCGCGGTACTCGTCCGGCAGGGTTCCGGTGGACAGGAAATCGGTCATGACTGGGTGTTCTCCTCGGCGATGATGCGAGCCAGCGGCTGTTCGAGTTTCACCTGCGTGCCCGGCTCGACCAGCAGTTCGACGCGGCCGGCAATGGGTGCGGTGAGGGTGTGTTCCATCTTCATGGCCTCCACGACCACGATGGGCGTGCCCACGGCGACGATCTCGCCGTCGGCGGCCGGGGTGGCGATGACCGAACCCGGCATGGGGCTCTGGATCTCGGCATCGCCGACATGGGCGTCACCGCCGCGGACATCGGCCTCGGCGACCTCGCGCAGCAGCGCGGTGCCGGTGCGGTCGGCGACCCAGATCTGACCGGACCCGGTGGCGACGCGGAAGCGGGTGCGCAGGCCGTCGAGGGCCAGCATCAGCGAGTCACCGTCGGATTCCACTGTCAAGACGTGCTTTTCGCCGCCCTCGACCCAGGCCGTCGCCTGCTCCGGGGTCCCGGACAGGTACACGTGGGCGGTGCGGTCGCCGCCGATGAGGCGGATGCCGACGGGTGCGTGCGCGCCGACCCGCCAGCCGGTGGGCTGCTGCCACGGATCGACCGGGGCGGCCGGCCAGCGGCGCAGCCAGAGTTCGGCCGCGGCGGCGATGAACTGCTCGTCGCTGACCGGTTCGGGCGCGAAGTCCACGGCGCGGCGGTCCAGCAGACCGGTATCCAGCTGTCCCGCACGGACATCCGGGTCGGCGAGCAGGAAGCGCGTGAAATCGGTATTGGTGCGCACGCCCAGGATCTGCGTGTCCCGCAGGGCCGCATCGAGTTTGGCGATGGCGGCGGTGCGGTCGGCGGCGTGGGCGATGACCTTGGACAGCATCGGGTCGTAGTCGCTGCCGACCACGGTGCCGGCACGCAGGCCCGAATCCACCCGCACGCCGGGGCCTTCCGGCTCCGACAGTGCGAGCACGGTGCCGCCGGTGGGCAGGAAGTCGCGGCCCGGGTCCTCGGCGTAGACGCGCGCCTCGATGGCGTGGCCGGTGAGCCGGATGTCGTCCTGCGCGGCCGCCAGCTTCTGCCCGGCCGCGATGCGCACCTGGCATTCCACCAGATCGACACCGGTGACCAGCTCGGTCACGGGGTGCTCGACCTGCAGGCGGGTGTTCATCTCCATGAAGAAGAACTCGTCCGGCTGGTCGGCGGAGACGATGAACTCGACCGTGCCCGCGCCGACATAGTCGACACTGCGCGCGGTATTGCAGGCGGCCGCGCCGATCCGGGCGCGGGTCTGCGGATCCAGCAGCGGCGAGGGCGCCTCCTCGATCACCTTCTGGTGGCGGCGCTGCAGGCTGCACTCGCGCTCGCCCAGGTGCAGCACGTGGCCGAACTGGTCGGCCAGGATCTGCACCTCGATGTGCCGGGGGCGGGTGACGAAGCGCTCCAGGAACAGGGTGTCGTCGCCGAAGGCCGCGCCGGCCTCGCGGCGGGCGCTGACCAGGGCGGCGGGCAGGTCGGCCGGATCGTCGACCCGGCGCATGCCCTTGCCGCCGCCACCGGCGGACGGCTTCACCAGCACCGGGTAGCCGATCTCCGTTGCGGCGTCGATCAATTCGGCGTCGGTGAGGCCGGGCTTGGCGATGCCGGGCACCACCGGCACGCCGTATTCGGCCACCGCGTTCTTGGCGGTGATCTTGTCGCCCATCACCTCGATGGCGCGGGCGGACGGGCCCAGGAAGGCGATGCCCGCGGCCTCGAGTGCGGCCGCGAAGGCCGAATTCTCCGACAGGAAGCCGTATCCCGGGTGTACGGCCTGCGCGCCGGAGCGCACGGCGGCCGCGACCACCTTGTCGATGCTGAGGTAGGACTCGCGCGCGGGGGCCGGGCCGAGGCGAACCGCGGTATCGGCCTCACGCACATGGCGGGCGTCGGCGTCGGCGTCGCTGTAGACCGCGACCGATCGAATCCCCATGGCGCGCAGGGTGCGAATGACCCGCACCGCGATCTCGCCGCGATTGGCGACCAGCACGGTGTCGAAGGCGACGGGTTGCGCTTTGTCGGAGACAAAGGAGGACATCGTGTTCATCAAGGTCATCACATCCGGAAGACGCCGTAGGAGACGGGCTCGAGCGGGGCCTGCGCGCAGACCGAGAGGGCCAGGCCGACAACGGTTCTGGTGTCGGCGGGGTCGATGACGCCATCGTCCCAGAGGCGGGCCGTGGAGTAGTACGGGTTGCCCTGGTATTCGTACTGCTCCCGGATCGGGGCCTTGAACGCCTCGAGGTCCGCCTCGGACTGGTCACCGCGCACGGTGGCCAGCACGGAGGCCGCCTGCTCGCCGCCCATGACCGAGATGCGGGCATTGGGCCACATCCACAGGAAGCGCGGCGAATACGCGCGCCCGCACATGGAGTAGTTGCCCGCGCCGTAGGAGCCGCCGATGACCACGGTCAGCTTGGGCACGCGGGCGCACGCCACCGCGGTCACCATCTTGGCGCCGTGCTTGGCGATGCCGCCCGCCTCGTAGTCGCGCCCGACCATGAACCCGGTGATGTTCTGCAGGAACAGCAGCGGGATCTGGCGCTTGTCGCACAGTTCGATGAAATGCGCGCCCTTCATGGCGGATTCGCTGAACAGCACGCCATTGTTGGCGACGATGCCGACCGGGTGGCCGTGGATGCGGGCGAAGCCGGTGACCAGCGTCTTGCCGTATTCGGCCTTGAATTCCTGGAATTCGCCGCCGTCCACCATGCGGGTGATGACCTCGCGGACGTCGTACGGGGTGCGCAGGTCCACCGGGACCACGTCGTACAGCTCGTCCTGCGGCGCAATGGGATCCACGGTCGGCGCGACATCCCACGGGGTCGGGGTCTTCGGGCCGAGGGTGGCCACGATATTGCGCACGATGCGCAGCGCGTCCTGATCGCTCTCGGCCAGGTGGTCGGTGACACCCGAGGTGCGCGAGTGCAGATCGCCGCCGCCCAGCTCCTCGGCGGTGACCACCTCACCGGTGGCCGCCTTCACCAGCGGCGGGCCGCCCAGGAAGATGGTGCCCTGATTGCGCACGATGACGGTCTCGTCGCTCATGGCGGGCACGTACGCGCCACCGGCGGTGCAGGAGCCGAGCACCGCGGAGATCTGCGCGATGCCCTTGGCGCTCATGTTCGCCTGGTTGTAGAAGATGCGGCCGAAGTGCTCGCGATCGGGGAACACCTCGTCCTGACGGGGCAGGTAGGCGCCGCCGGAGTCGACCAGGTAGATGCACGGCAGGTTGTTCTGCAGCGCCACCTCCTGGGCGCGCAGGTGCTTCTTGACCGTCATCGGGTAGTAGGTGCCGCCCTTGACCGTCGCGTCATTGGCGATGATCACGCACTCGCGCCCGGAGACGCGGCCGATGCCGCCGATCACGCCCGCGCCGGGTGACTCGTCGTCGTACATGCCGTTGGCCGCCAGTGGCGACAGCTCCAGGAACGGGCTGCCGGTGTCCAGCAGCTGGTCCACCCGCTGGCGCGGCAGCAGCTTGCCGCGCGCCAGGTGCCGTTCCCGGGCCCGCTCCGGCCCGCCCAGCGCGCTGCCGGCCAGCCGCTCCCGCAGCTCGTCGACCAGCGCCAGATGCGTGGCCCGGTTCCCGGTCCGTGTGCCTTCGGTCAGCGTCATCCGCTCCGCCTCCCCGTGCGGCCGATCCGGCCGCTCGGTTAGTCACCAATAACTGGAAAATAAGATAATCTTCACTAACTGAGTTGTCCAGCACCGGCGAGAGGGAGCCACGGTGAACACTGCGGAAACCGTCACGCTCACCCGTCGTGAGCAGCTCAAAGCCCAGCGTAGGCAGCAGCTGCTGGACGCGGGGGCGCGGCTCATCGCCGATCGCGGATTCCTGGGCATGCGGCTCGACGACCTGGGCGCGGCGGCCGGGATCAGCGGGCCCGCGGTGTATCGGCACTTCCCCAACAAGGAGGCGCTGCTGGTCGAGCTGCTGGTCGGCATCAGTCAGCGGCTGCTCGACGGCGGCCAGGCCGTGGCCGAGCAGGCGGCGTCGCCGCGGGAGGCGCTGAGCGGGCTGGTGGATTTCCACCTCGACTTCGCCCTCGGCGAGCCCGAGCTCATCCGGATCCAGGATCGCGACCTGGAGAACCTGCCGGAGTCCGCGCGCCGTCAGGTGCGGCGCACCCAGCGGCAGTACGTGGAGGTCTGGGTGGCGGTGCTGCGTGAACTGCGGCCGGAGCTACCCGAGCAGGCGGCGCGTGTGCAGGCGCACGCGACTTTCGGCCTGATCAACTCCACGCCGCACAGCGCGCCGGCCAGCGCGACCCGCGCGCGGCCGGTGCTGCGGCGCATGGCGCTCGCGGCTCTGGGGTGAGGTCGGCACCAGGTCGAAACCAGCGCTGAGCTGAATTCCGCTGGCGCGGTACAGATGTGGCGCAGGCGACCACGTCCCGGCGCGGGCACTCGCGGTGGCGGGCCGAATCTCCCCGAGCGCGGGCGGGGACGGTGGCGGGGGGGGGGGGTTGTGGGCGCCCCGCCCCCGGTGGTTGTTTTTTCTGGGGCCGCCCCGCGGGCCGGGGGCGGGGGGGGCGGGGGCCGGGGGGGGGGGGCGGGGGGGGGGGGGGGGGCGGGGGGGGCGCCCCCCCCCCCCCCCCCCCCCGCCACTGTGTTTTTCAGTTTTTCGAACCCGTGATCCGGGTCTGGGCCGCGGCCAGGCGGGCGGCGAATTCCGGGGATTCGAGGGAGGCCAGCTGCGGCACCACCTCGGTGTTCACCGCCTCGGCGTGGGCGGCCAGGGCGCGGGTGGCGCGCATGGTGCGCTTGGTGGTGATGAGCAGCTCGCGCGGGACTTCCGCGGTGGCGGAGGCGAATTCGACGGCGGCGGCCACCAGGGCGGCATGATCGCCGTCGACGACGCGGTGCACCAGACCGGCCTGCGCGGCGGCCTGCGCGTCGAGCACCTCACCGAACAGCGTCATGGCCGTGGCCTGCTGCGGACCGACCGCACGCTGCAGCATCCAGGTCATGCCGCCGCCCGGGTGGATGCCCAGACGCAGGAAGCGAGCATCGAAGCGCGCCTTGGGATTCGCGAATCGCACGTCCGCGGCCAGGGCCAGGTTCAGGCCCGCGCCGACCGCCGCGCCGCCGACCGCCGCGACGGTGGGCAGCTTGCAGCGCGCCACCGCCAGGAAGCCCTCGTAGATGGCCCGCAGGCCCTCCTCTTTCGCCTCACCCAGGGCGGTCAGGTTCGCGCCCGCGCAGAAGGCCGGGGGCGTGCCGGTGACCACCAGCGCGTGTACCGAGTCGTCGGCCTCCGCGTCCGCCACCGCGTCCGCGAGATCGGCGGACAGGTCCAGCGTCAACGCATTCCGCTTGTCCGGGTCGTGCACCGTTACGAGCGCCACTGAGTTCAGGCGCTCCACCTTGATCTCCGCCATGGCCCAGATGGTAACCCGCGTCACCGCCCGCCCAACTCGCGCTCCGCGGTTCGCAACACCATGACGAAGCCACCGCGCACCACCGGCAGGAAGATCCGCGTCCACAGCGGCGCGAGCACGGGCGCGGCGATCTCGAAGGTGGACGACCAGCGCACCCGGGTGCCGGACGCGACCGGCGCGCAGGTGATGGAACCCTCCTGATGCCGCAGCGGCGGAACGGAATTCAGCAATCGGTAGCGCATGAGGCGGGGCGGATCGTATTCCACGATCTCCTCGGTGAGGCGCAGCAGCGGGGTCACCACCAGGCGCACCGCGCCCGCGCCGTTGCCCGCGGTATCGCCGGGACGCACCAGGGTGACGCGGCGAACCATCGGGACCCGTTGGTAATTGGTGACATCGGTGAGCCAGTCGAAGACGTCGGGCGGTGCTGCCGCGATGGTGCGTTCGACATCGACCGTGCGCATGCCGGCTCCGTTCTGATGGACGCGGATCCTGTGGGCAGCCTACGAGATCGGCGGCGCGGCGTGGACGGAAATGCCTGGTGACTACCATTGCGAATATGACCGTCGAGGAGCAGCCGCAGCGCGTGATCCGCCGCCGCCCGAAGAACCGGCGCGCCCAGATCGCCGCCACCTCGGCCGCCGCCTTCGGTTCGCTGGGCTATCACGGCGTCAGCATGGAGGACATCGCCGCGCGGCTCGGCATTTCCTCAGCCGCACTGTATCGCCACTATCCGAGCAAATACGCGCTCTTCCGCGAGGAGTTGCTGCGGCTGGCGCGGCTGACCGCGGAGGCCGCCACCCCGCCGGACGAGTCCGAGGGCCTGTCCCCGCGCGAGCGGCTGGACCGGGTGCTGGACCGGTTGATCGCCGAGACCATCGCCAATCGCGCCACGGTCACCCTGGTGCGCTGGGAGCGCCGCTACCTCGACGACACCGACCGGCAGACCCTCGAGGAGCAGTTCACCGCGGCGCTGACCACCCTGCGCGGGCTCATCGCGGATGTGCGGCCCGAACTGGACGGGCACAGTCGCGCGGTGCGGGCGGTGTCGATACTCAGCGTCATCTCCAGCATTGGCGACCATCACGCCACGCTGCCCGCGAAATCGCTGACGGCCCTGCTACATTCGGCCTGCGACGCCATCATCGCGACCGAGCTGCCGCCCGAGGGCACTGTCGCCGAGCCGCCGCGGGCGGTGGAGATTCCGCAGAGCTTCAAGCATGAGCTGCTGCTCAAGAAGGCCGTCGAGCTGTTCCACGCGCGCGGCTATCCGAACGTGAGCGTGGAGGACATCGCGGCGGCGGCGGATCTGTCGGCGGCCTCGGCGGTGTACCGCTACTACCGCAGCAAGGGCGATCTGCTGGCCGCCGCGTTCCGGCGGGCGGCGGATCGGGTGTCGGGAGCGATCGGGCCGGCGGTGGCGTCCTCGTCGAGTCCGGCCGAGGCGATGAGCAAGCTGGTGGACCTGTATGTCGCGGGGTCGTTCGCCGAGCGCGAGCTGACCTTCGTGTACTACGCCGAGTTCGGGCACGTCGCGGCCGAGGAGCGCACCATGCTGCGCAATGTGCAGCGGCTCATCGTGACCGAGTGGGTGCGGCTGCTGGTGGCGGTGCGCCCGGAACTGTCCGAGGGCGAGGCGCGCATCCTGGTGCAGGCCGCTTTCGGTCTGGTGGTGGACCTGAGCCGGGAGTTCGGCGGGTATCCGGCGATCTGCCCGCAGCCCAGGGTGATCCGGCTCATGGAGGTCACCCTCTTCGGAGCCGGGACGCCGGAGTCCTGAGGGCTAACCGGCCAGGGTTTTCAGCGGGGTGAACGGCGCGTAATCGCACACGTGCCCTTTGTCCCAGTCCCACAGCGAGATCGGATCGACGGCGACGCCGCTCTGCAGGATGAGCCGCCAGCCGGCGTCCTCCCGCTGCCAGATGTCGCCGTCGCGGTCCCAGTAGAGGCCGATGGTGTTCGGTTCGACCGTGTCACTCCGGCTCATGGTCTTCCTCTCATAGCTACCCGTCAGCGATTGCGGGACTCCGGGCGGCCAGGCTGCGGCGCGCATGATCGCCGCCAGGCACGGCCTCGTAGTCCTCGCTCCTGCTCATTGCGGTCACCATTGGCAATCCCGGTGTAGCCGTCATGCCGAAAAGTATTCGCCGCCACGCTTCCGGGACTCTTTCGTGGTGATTAGGGCTTCTCTTCTGAGCAAATATATTTGCCAAACATTCGCCGATGGTTGAAGCTGCACGCGCGAGTCGAATTCACTCACCGGTTTCCGCCGTTTGCGGCCGCGTCGCGGCGGAATAATTGCTGTCCTATGGTCGAACCGATTCATGTACTCGGCCCGATCCAACTCAGCATAGAAGACCAGTCGGTTGGTTTGGGGGCCATCATGTTACGGACTTCGCCGGCCCGCCTCGCCGCTGCGGGCGACCGCGCCACCAGCGCCGATCGGCTCATCGACGATCTGCGGGAAGACAATCCGCCGCGTAACGGCCTGTGGATGCTGCAAGTGCACATTCGCTATACGAGGGACTTACAGATCTCCGGCTCACTGCGGCGGAAATGCACACGGCGGTGGAACTGGAACGCAATCGGCTCGACCGAGGTCGCCATCGAACTGCGCACCATCTTCGACGCGCATCCCGAACGCGAGGAAATCGCCCGGGTGCTCGCGACCGCGCTATACCGGGCCGGGCAGCAGGCCCTTGCGCCGGCCGCGCTTGCGTACTTGTATCCGGGCGTCGCCGAATACAGCATCGACCCCAGTCCAGCGCGGTGGGCGAGACCTCGCGGGCCGCAGCCCACCACGCCGCCGGGTCCTACCGGACAGGATCAGGGACGTCGTCGATCGTCGATGCGGGAGACCCACGCGGCCGGCAGATCGTCGGAAAGGACCGGTGCGCCGAGAATTTCATCGTCGAGGCCGAACGCGTCCAGCAGCGTCGGTAGCTTGTCGGCGAGGTTGTCGAGGGCCAGGCGGAGCTGCTGCTTGATCGTCTTCACCGCGTCGATGTCGAGCAGGCCGCGGGTGAGATACCAGGTGGCGTGCTGATCGAGGTAGCTCAGTGCGAAAACGTCACGCACGGCGATGATCTCGGGATGATCGGAATACTGGTGGAGCAGCTGCAGCGCCTCTTCGGCGCTGTATGCCTCGGCCAGCTCCAACGCCTCCGGAATGATCGCCAGCCGGGCTTCGAGCCCCGGCGTCGTCAGATAGTGCTGCGCCTCCTCCACGATCGTCAGAGTGCGTGCGCTGAACAGGCTCATGCGGTCGCCGGGATCCGCGCCATCGTGCACGCGGACTTCGGGGACCGGCTTCCCGGCCAGGTGCTTGGCCAGGACGCGACCGGCCACGGAGCCGAGCACATGGCAGTCGCCCTCGCCGGTGATGGCCGCATGACAGACACCGAGATAGTCGGCGACCCGGTTGGCGCTGAACATGCCCTGGGCGGCCATCTTGAGGCGGCTGTTGGTCACGGACTGCAAGGCGTGCGGCTGGATGTAGTGCTTGGCCAGCATCACCGAGACGACGGTGTCACGACTGGTGAGATCGCTGCCCGCGAGCGATGTCTTGATCGCGTTCCCGTAGATCGTGCGGGCGACGGTACCGGCCAGATCGGTGAGCAGGGTATCGCGCACGTGCGGGATATCGGCCATGAGCGGGCTGTCGAACGGTGTCAGCGGCACTACCCGCTTGGAGGCGTAGCGCAGCGCGATGTAGAGCGCGGCACGGGCGGAGGCGTTCAGGCAGGACGAGAGCGCCAAGCGTCCCACGGTGAGCTGGCTGATCGCCGAGGCGAATGCCCGCTTCTGGCTGGTCTCGTCGCGCCAGGTCAGCACGCCGTCGTCGTCGATGGTGGCCAGGTCGTTGCTCAGCCAGGCGCTGCGCTCGACCCGGAGATTGTCGAAGCTGATCACCGAGTTGTCCATGATGACCAGCGGCTGGTGGTCCAGCTGGGTGATCGTCACGCCGGGCGCCGGTTCGCCATCGGCGCCGCGCAGGCGCGCCGTGAACAGATGCACGCCCTGGTCGACGCCCGCCGAGTCGATGTAGCGGGCGCCGACGACGCAAACCCGGGACACCGGGATACCGACGCTCGGCATGAACTTGCGTGCCCGCGGGTTCGGGGTGTTGATCACGAACCCGTCGCCGTCCCAGGTCGCGCGGGTCTGCATGAACTGGATATTGGAGCCGCACCCGTACTCGGTCAGCAGCATGACGCCGATCGCGGAGGCGTCGTCCAGATCCTCCAGATACGGTGCGGCCGAATCGGAATCGGTCAGGGTGGCGAGGCTGCCCGAGGCCAGGTTGTAGTGGCCCGAGATCAGCGGAATCAGGTCCGTCGCCAGCACTGCCGCCCAGTCGAACACCGCGAACAGCTGCGGGAGGCGGGTAGCGACATCGCTGGTACTACCGATCTCCTGGACCAGATATCGCAGCTGGTCGTAGGCGTTCTGCCGGCGCTCCGCCTGGCTCTGCCGCTCCGTGACGAAGTAGTCCGGGTTGCTGAGCACCTTCTGCAACCGCTGGTCGAATGCCAGGTCACCGTGCCGAAGCAGCTCGGCCAGCGATGTCCCTTCCTTGCGCCCGTGCGTATCCATAACCGCCTCCTACTCATTCACGATCCCAGCGGCGATTCGTCCACCACTGGGCATGCGAGACGATCGCTGCCGAACTTCGATGCACCGGGGGCCACCGTTGGCGCACGCTCACACGGGCACCGCGGGGACCGGAAGAAGGGAGCCGGGCGATCACCTGTCAAAAGTTCGACGCACCACACACCTTCACGTGACGTCCCCGCGGCGACGGTCGCCCGATCTGGTCCTGTCGCCGGGGTGGTAGGTGTGTTCGTACCGGTTGGGTAGCAGCGCATACCCGCTGATGAGCCCACATTGCGGCCGCGTCGGACTGCGGCAACACCGTTGCCGCAGAACTACCTTCGACCGACCGTGTCATGGATTGTATTGTTACACAAATCGTGTCGCGGCTCACGGTGAACAATCACAGACCGGGGCCACCATGGGTCCGAGGCGCCGGAAGCTACACCTACACAGCGGGAAACGGCCTAGTAGGCGGGAACACCACGGGCAACTCGGTCAGCGCCCGGTGGAACGGGCCGGGCCGCCACACGAGATCGTCTGCGGCGACCGCCAATTGGACTTCCGGGAGGAAGTCCAGGAGTTGATCGATGACCTCCTGCGCGAGCAGACGCCCGTACGACTGGGCGTGCACGGGGCAGGCGTGATCGCCGGAGCTGAACGCCAGGTTCCATGCGTTGCCGAGGGATTCGCCCGGGTTCAACTCCGGATCGGTATTGCAGGCGGCCATGCTGATGATGACCGGCTGATCGGCCGGCAGCCACACGTTCTCGATCAGGGTGGGCTGCCGCGGGTAGGTGATGCAGTAGTTCGCCATCGGCGGGTCGGTGGCGAGCCGCTCGCCGATCGCGGTGCTCGTCGGCAGCGGAATCCCTTGTACGGCACTGGTGAAGCGGCTGTCGGTCATCATCAGCAGCAGGGTGTTGGCGATGAGATTCAGGGGCGGTTCGACACCTGCCGCGAACAGCAGGACCAGCTGATGCACCATCTCCTCGTCGGACAGCCCGGCGGGATGCTGGACCAGTCTGGTGGTGACGTCGTCGCCGGGCTGAACCCGCTTCAGCGCCGTGAGGTCGAGCAATGCCTCGCCCATGCTCGCGTTCACGGTCTCCGTGTCCACGCCGTCGAACATCGCGGCACTGGCGGCCGCGACGCGCTCACCGATGTCCGGCGGACAGCCGAGTGACTGACAGAAGACGGAGAAGACCAGCGGGAGGGCGTACTGGCTCAGCACGTCGGCCCGTCCGTCCTCGCAGAAGGTGTTGACCACGGGGACCGCGGTGCGCTCCACCATGGATCGCACCGAGTTCAGGTCGATCCCGGCCAGGGCGTCGCTCAGCGCCTTGCGGTAGCGAGTGTGCACCGGGCCGCTGGTGCGGATCGCGTTGGGCCGGTACTCGATCATCGGCATGATCGGGATATCGGCGGGAACGGACCGCTGCCAGGCACTCGGATCGGCCGGAAAATGAGTGGAGTCGTTGAGAATACGCACCGCGGTCGCGTATTTGACGACCAGGGTCGCGGGTACTCCCGGCCAGATCTCGACCGGCACCAGCGCGCCATAGTCGCTGCGCATCCGACGGTAGTACCCGTGGGGATCGGCGGCGAATTCCGGGCTGTAGATCGGGATTCGCGGACCCATGTCCTCGACCGGCGACTTCGAGCTGGCGGTAGCACCCTGTTGCGTGTGCTGCGGATACACGTAGTCTCCTTGGAATCGGTTGCGGCAGAATAGTACCCAAGGCAGCGTCGGCCCCCAAGGGCCCGCAGGTCAGAAACTGCCGGTTAACGAGGTTTCGGGCGGGTTACACAAATCGGGCCGGAAGGCGTTGTGCCCATGAGAATTATGGCGAAGATCGCTGCTGTCGTCGCGGGGGCGGCAGTGCCGTCGATGGGAACGGCGCAGGCTGCGCCGGATACCGGGCCCGGAACCCGGACACTGCCGGCCGGGGACACCATCGAGCCGGCCATCGATTGCGCGCCGACCGCTGCGCACCCGGATCCGGTGGTGGTGCTGCCCGGCGGGGACGGCAGTCCGGAACAGACCGCCGCGCAATGGGACACCATGGTCGGGGCGCTACGCGGCGCCGGAGCCGGTGGATCACTCGCTGATCCGATCCAGCACCGAAACCGCGGGCCGGGTCCTGTAGCAACTGCAACGCTGACCGGCTGCGATTCCGGGTATCGCTCTCACACCTGGTGATTCACCGGTAGTCCCGCGGCGGCGAAGCCGTGGACGAGGGCCGCTATGGCGAACTCGAAACGGGTGTGATCATCGGTGCCCGCGCCGGTGCGTGCCGCCTGCAGGATCAGCGGGAATTCCTCGGGCTCGAGGCTTTTCAGGTAGTCGACCGATCCGGGATCGCCCGCCTCGTTGACGAGGGCCGTACGGGCTTCGGAATTGGCGTGGGCCACCACGAACAGGGTGAGCGCGTTCAGGGCGTCGAGGGCGGGGCCGAGGTCGAAACCTGCCTCCACCAATAGTTTCAGGCCGCGTTCGGCGGTCTGCAGGGTCTTCGGGGTCACCGCGGGCCGGGTCGCGATCAGCGGCAGCGCGCCGGGATGCGCGAGCAGTGCGGTCCGCAGGGCGCGGGCGTAGTCGACGAGGACCGATTGCCAAGGGCCGTCGGTGAATCCGGCGTCGGCCTCGGACATGACGCGCTCGACCATGCCGTCGAGCAGGGCGTCCTTGTTCGGGACGTAGTGGTACAGGGTCATGGCCTCCACGCCGAGTTCGGCGCCGAGCTTACGCATGGACAGCGCGGCCAGGCCGTCCCGATCGGCGAAGGCGAGTGCCGCGTCGAGCACCTGCTCGCGGGAAATGCCTGCTCGTTCGGCCCGGGTGCGCTTGGCGGCCATCGGTCTTCCTTTCAGCGTTGACAACTCTTACGTCGTAAGTGAATCATAGTCCACAGCAACGAACTCTTACGACGTAAGAGTCATCGGAAAGGGAGGAAACGCATGACCACCACCACCGTCGCCGACAACAAGACCGTCATCACCGCGTTCATCGACGCGCTCAACCACGGCCTCGAGGGTGGGACCGAGTGGGTCCGTTACCTGTCCCCGCAGGTGATCGACCACAACAGGGTGATCTTCGGGGAGGAGGACGCACCGGGCGCCGCCATCGAGGGCTTCCGTCAGCAGCTCGCGGCCTTCAGTGCCATCGACAAGCCACAAGGCAGTGCCATCGACGAGCAGGAGAGCGGAATCCTGGTGCAGGAGTTGATCGGTGAGGACGATCGGATCGTGGCGCGGCTACGGGTGATCGGCCGCCACACCGGCGCGCATGCCCGGATGCCGGAGCCGACCGGACGCACCTGCGACGTCGAGCAGATCTGGATCTTCACCCTGACCGACTCGCGCATCAGCGAGATCCGCGCGGTCAGCGACCGGCTGGGCATGTTTCTTCAGCTGGGCTGGGACTGGCCGGCCGTCGACTGAGCGCCGACGGCCGGGAGTCATGACCCCGGGGCCGCCAGGACCGGAATGTCCTGGCGGCCTTCACACCTGGCCGACCGCTACGCAGTGGTCTGCGGCGGGAAGGTGTACGAGGAGCCGGTGCCCAACGCCTTCGCCATCATCGCGAAGAGGTCGTTGATTGCACTGCCGCTGAACATCGCGCCTCCTAGACGACCGGCGGCGTGGTGGTGCCCGCGCCCGGCTGGGTGATCGACGTCGACGATCCAGAAGTCACGAGGTGAGCGAAGGCCAGCAGGAGGTCGGTGAAGCCACTGCCCGTGTAGATAGGCATGGGGTGAATCCTTTCGAGATTGTTTTCTTCAGTGCGAATCTCTTCGCGTAGCGGCAGTGCGAATTACTTCGCGTTGCGGCGCTTGGCCTTCGGGCCCTTGGGGTTGTAGCTCGCGGTGGAACCAGCGCCGAGGAACTGCAGCACCTGGGTCATCAGGGCGCCGATGTCGACGGTGGTTCCGCCACCGGTGGGGGGAGGAGTGGTGGTCATGGTGTTTCCCTTTCTTTCACGACGCGGACAGACCCCCTCGATGTGTGGTTTCTTCTCGGGACCGCCGCACGGGGCCGATATGACCCCGGGTCTTGGCTGCGGAACTGGTGTACCGCAGGGCTATTCGGGATCGGCCGCCATCGCCTGAACCAGCGACGCCGGCCGCATATCGGTCCAGTGCGCTTCGACATAGTCCAGGCAGCTCTGCCGGCGGGCCGGACCGTGCGCGACGGTCCAGCCACCGGGGACGGCGGCGAACACCGGCCACAGCGAATGCTGGGCCTCCTCGTTGACAAGTACGTAGAACTGCGCGTTTTCGTCATCGAAGGGATTGCTCATTCGGGTTGCCTTCCTAAGTCCGGGGAGTGCGGGCGTTCAGCACGCGGGCGATGTGGGTGAGCGCGTCGGGCGAGGTCATCCGCCAGTGAGTAGCCGGGACGGCGTGGTTCTCCAGCACGCCGTCAACAGCGTCAGTCCAGCTGGAGATGCCCCAGCTGCCGCTCGGATCGTCCAGGGCCGCATGGAAATACACCAGGTCGCCCTTGAAGCGGCGGGGCCGGTAGGCGCCGATGAGCGGGAAGGCCGCGAGCGCGCCGTCCACGATCCGTGCGATCCGGTCCGCGCCGACCTCCGATTCGGCGTCGACCAGTCCCGGCACCTCGCCGAGCAGTTCCGCCACCGGGACGGCGGACTCGGGATCGACGTCGCTCTCGAGCGAGCTGTCCAGCATGGCCAGGACCGCGACCTCCTGCCCCTCGTCCTGGAGCTGCACCGCCATGGCGTGGGCGAGCACACCGCCGAGCGACCAGCCGAGCAGGTGGTACGGCCCTTCGGGCTGCACGGCGCGGATCTCGCGCACGTAGCGCGCCGCCCACTCCTCGATCGAATCCGGCAGCGGCACATCGGCGGCCAGGGTCGGCGACTGCAGACCGTAGATCGGGCGGTCCTCCGCCAGGTAGGGCGCCAGACCGGCGAACGACCAGGAGATGCCGCCGACCGGGTGGACGCAGAACAGCGGTGCGCCCCTACCGGACGGCCGCAGCGGCAGCAGGACCGCGAACGCGGCCTCGGTGTCGACACCGCCCGGAGCGCTCAGCGGCCCCGCGATCTCGGCGGGCGTCGGCGCGGCGAAGACCAGGACGACAGGAACCTGCTGGCCCAGCGCTTCACCGAGCCGCGTGGCCAGCCGGACCGCGAGCAGGGAATTGCCGCCCAGCTCGAAGAAGTTGTCGTCCAGGCCGACCCGGTCCACGCCCACGACCTCCGCGAACACCGCACACACGGCGGCCTCGACTTCGGTTGCGGGTGCGCGGTATTCGCGCGGAGCGAACTCCGGCGCCGGCAGCGCGGCACGATCGACCTTGCCATTGGCGTTGCGCGGCACGGCGTCCAGGCACAGGAGCGCCTCGGGCACCATGTAGCTGGGCAGCAGTCCGGCCAGCCGCGAACGCAGCTGCGCGGGGTCGGCGCCGGCGTCGAGGCTGAAGTATCCGACCAGCCGCGCCGCGTCGCCCGTGCCGTCGACCACGACGACCGCGTCGGTCACGCCGGGCTGCGCACGCAGGGCGTGCTCGATCTCGGCCAGCTCGATGCGGTAGCCGCGCACCTTCACCTGGAAGTCGCGGCGCTCCACGAATTCCAGCACGCCGGCATCGGCGGACCGCACCCAGCGCACCAGGTCGCCGGTGCGGTAGAGGCGCGAACCGGCCGGGCCGAACGGATCGGCCACGAACCGCTCCGCCGTCAGCTCCGGGCGGTCGTGGTAGCCGCGGGCCAGCTGCGCGCCGCCCAGGTACAGCTCGCCGGGGACGCCGACCGGCACCGGTCGCAGCCGGTCGTCGAGCACGTACACCCGGTTGCCCGCCTCCGGGGTGCCGATCGGCACCACGGCCTGGCGCAGGTCGGCGTCGGTGCGGAATCGGGTGACCGACACCGCCGCCTCGGTCGGGCCGTACAGGTTGTCGATGCGCGCGGCGGTCGCGGACCGGCCGCGCCGGAGCGTCTCGGCGGGCAGCGCCTCGCCGATGACCAGCAGGCGGCGCAGTGACGCCGGCAGACCGTCCGCGCCGGCGACATCGGCCAGCATCGCCAGCAGCGAAGGCACCAGGGTCAGGGTGGTGACGGACTCCCGGCGGATCTGATCGAGCAGTCCCTCCGGGTCGTGCTGTGCGCCTTCGGGAGCCAGGACGATCCGTGATCCGGTGCGCAGCGCCCACCAGAGTTCCCACACCGACAGGTCGAAGGCCGCGGAGGTCATCCACAGCACCGAATCGCCCTCGGCGAGACCGTATTCCGACTGCATCCAGTCCAGCTGGTGCGCGACCGCCGCGTGCGGGACGGCCACGCCCTTGGGCTTGCCGGTCGAACCCGACGTGAAGATCACGTAGGCGGGATCGGCGGGCGAGGACGGCGCGCGGCGCTCCTCGTCGCGAATCGCGGTGCCCGGCAGGGTCCGATCGTCGGCGACCGCGACGTCCAGCACGGTCGTGGCGTCCGGCAGGTCGTCCGGCAGCGTCATGGTCCGGGTGGAGCTGGTGAGCACCACGGCCGGCGCGGCCGTCCCGAGGACCATCGCGGTGCGCTCGATCGGGTGCGCGGGATCCAGCGGGACATAGGCCCCGCCCGCCCGCACCACGGCGTACATGGCGATCAGCAGTTCGATGCTGCGCGGAAGCGCCAGCGCCACCAGCGTTTCCGGGCCGACGCCCGCGCCGATGAGCACCCGGGCCAGCCGGTCGACCCGCTCGGCGAAGTCGCGGTAGCTCAGTGCCCGCCCGTCCTCGACGACCGCGAGGGCGAATGGAGTGCGTCGCACCTGAGCATCGAACTCGTCGAGCAGCCCGCGCGCGGGGAAGCCGCTGTCGGCCGCGTTCCAGGACCGCAGCAGGCGTGCGCTTTCCCTCTCGCCGAGGATGTCCACGTCGCCGATCGGACCGTGCGGGTCGGCGATCACGCCCGCCAGCAGCCGCTCCAGGCGTTCGGCGAATCCGGCGACGGTGACCTCGTCGAACAGTGCAGTCGCGTAGGTCATGGTCGCGGTCATCCCGGCCGGGGCGCCGTCGGCGTCGTAGCGGTCCACGACCACCAGGTGCAGGTCGAACTGCGAGACGTCGGTATCGAATTCGATGGCGCCGACCCGCAGCCCGTCCAGATCGAAGGCCGCCCGGTCCTGGTTGTGGAAGGAGAAACCGACCTGCACCAGCGGGTGACGCGCGGTCGAACGCTCCGGGTTGAGCACCTCGACCAGCCGCTCGAAGGGCACGTCCACGTGGTCGAAGGCCGCGACGTCGCGGGCCCGGACCCGCCGCACCAGGTCGGTGAAGCCTGCGGCCGGGGTGACCTCGGTGCGCAGCACCAGGGTATTGACGAACATGCCGACCAGATCGTCCAGCGCCGCGTCACCGCGCCCGGCGACCGGGGTGCCGACCGCGATATCGGTCGAACCGGTCAGCCGGGACAGCAGGGCCGCGAAGGCCGCGTGCACGGTCATGAACAGGGTCGCACCGCTGGATCGGCCCAATTCGGCGAGGGCCGTGTGGGTTTCGGCGTCGATGGTGAAATCGACGCGGCGGCCGTCGGTGTCCAGCACCACCGGCCGGGGGCGGTCGGCGGGCAGGGTGAGCAGCGGGGGCAGTCCGGCCAGCGTCTCGGTCCAGAAGCCCAGCTGCCGGGAGACCAGCGAGGCGGGATCGTCCTCGGAGCCGAGCAGTTCGCGTTGCCAGACCGCGTAATCCGCGTACTGGATCGGCAGCGGCGTCCAGGCCGGAGCAACGCCCGACTTGCGCGCCGCGTAGGCCGTCATGACATCGCGGGCCAGCGGCACCAGCGAGCTGCCGTCACCCGCGATGTGGTGCATGACGACCACGAAGACGTGGTCCTCCGGGGCCAGCTGGAACAGCGCCGCCCGCAGCGGCACGGTCGCGGTGACGTCGAATCCCTGGCCGATCACCTCGAGGACGGCCGCCATGACCGTTTCCTCGGTCACCGGAATCGCCTCCAGCGCAGGCAGATCCGTGGCCGCGGTGGCGGGCAGCACCACCTGCACCGGACCCGACTCGGTTTCCGGGTAGACGGTGCGCAGCACCTCGTGCCGGACCACCACGTCGGTGATCGCGGTGGTCAGCGCCGCCACGTCCAGCGGTCCGGTCAGGCGGATGGGAAGCGGGATGTTGTAGGCGGTGGAGTCCGGATCCAGGCGGTTCAGGAACCACATGCGCTGCTGTGCAAGGGAAACCGGGACCGCGCCGGTCACCGTCCGGGGCAGGAGCGGCGGGCGGGCCGGGGCGTCCGAGTCGATCGCGAGCACCGCGGCGGCCAGCGCCTCCACGGTCGAATGCTCGAACACCGCCCGTACCGGCACCGGCACGCCGAACGCGGCGCTCAGGCGCGCGGCCAGCTGCGTCGCGGTGAGCGAGTTTCCGCCGAGCGCGAAGAAGTCGTCGGCGAGGCCGACCCGCTCCGCGTCGACGGTGCCGAGCACGGCGGCGACCACCCCGGCGACCGTGCGCTCGGCGTCGGTGCGCGGGGCCCGGAATTCGACGGTGCGGAAGACGGGCTCCGGCAAGGCCTTACGATCCAGCTTGCCGACCGGGGTGAGCGGGACTGCGTCGAGCACCATGATCGATGCGGGCACCATGTACGCGGCCAGCGAGCGGCCCGCGTGGGCGACCAGCTCGTCGACGTCGATGACGTGACCGGGCGCGGCCACCACGTACGACACCAGCGCGACCGCGCCCGCGGCGTCGGTGTGGCCGAGGGTGACGGCGAATTCGACCGTCTCGTGGGCGGTCAGGGCCGCGTCGATCTCGCCGAGCTCGATGCGCAGGCCGCGCACCTTCACCTGATGGTCGGCGCGGCCGACGTATTCGAGCCCGCGCCGGCCGTCCGCCCGGGCCGTCCAGCGCACCAGATCACCGGTGCGGTAGAGCCGCTCGCCCGGCGCGCCGTACGGGTCGGCCACGAAGCGTTCGGCCGAGAGTCCCGGCCGCGCATGGTATCCGCGCGCCACGCCCGGGCCGTTCAGGTACAGCTCACCGGTCACGCCGACCGGGACCGGCCGCAGCCGGGAGTCGAGCACGACCGCCGCCATGCCTGCGGTGAGGGCGCCCAGTTCCACCGGCTCGCCCGGCAGCATCGGCGCGCCGATATTGGAGGTGATGGTGGTCTCGGTCGGACCGTAGGCGTTGTGCACGGCACGGGTGCCGGTGGACCAGCGGGTCACCATCTCCGGGCCGAAAGCCTCACCGCCGATGGCCAATTCGCGGAAGTCCGGCAGCCGCACCGGATCCAGCGTCTGCAGTACGGACGGCGTGATGAAGGCGTGGGTGACGCCCTCGGCGGCCATCAGGTCGGTGAGCTCCGTGCCGCCGTACACCTCGGCGGGGGCGATCACCAGGCGCGCGCCGACCGGCGTGGCCATGAGGATCTCCAGCTGGTAGGCGTCGAAACTCGGCGAGGACACCTGCAGGACTCGGGCGTCGGCGGCGAGCCGGTACCGCTCCCGCTGCGAGCTCGCGACGCCCGCCACACCGCCGTGGGTCGCGACGACGCCCTTGGGCAGGCCCGTGGAACCGGAGGTGTAGACCATCCAGGCCGGGTTGGAAACTCGTGCCGGCCGGCGCAGTTCGCCCGGCGCGATCGGGGTCGTGTCGAGTTCCAGTGTGGCCGTGACGAATTCGGCGTCGTCGATGACCAGCCACTCGGCCGCACCGGGCAGCCGGTCTCGGCTCGCGGCGACGGTCAACCCGAAGGTCGCGCCCGAGTCGGTCAGCATGTGCTCGATGCGGTCGGCCGGGTAGTTCGGGTCGACCGGGACGAAGGCGGCACCGGTCTTGGCGACCGCCCACACCGCCAGCAGGGTGGTGTCCGAGCGCGGAATGGCGAGGGCGACATAGTCTTCCGCGCCGATGCCGCGGTCGATGAGTACCCGGGCCAGGCGCGAGGACTCGGCGTCCAGCTCGCGGTAGGTGAGCTCCCGGTCCAGGTACCGCGCGGCGATGTTGTCCGGGTAGGTCGTGGCGGCCTCGGCGAAGTAGTCACCGAGCGAGCGCGGCGCGACCGGCCGGGTGACGGACCGATCCAGCAGTCCCGCGCGTTCCGACGGGGACATCAGGTCGATCTCGCCGACCGGGACGGTGGCGTCGACCGCGATCGCGCCGAGCACCCGGCCCAGGCGGCGCAGCAGACCGGCTGCGGTGGCCTCGTCGAAAAGGTCGGTGGCGTAGTTCAATTCGATGGCCAGGTGGCCGTCGACATCGGGTTCGTCGGAGACGGTGAACTGCAGATCGAACCGGGCCACCCGGTGTTCGAAGTCGACCGGCTCCAGCACCAGGCCGGGCACCGCGTAGGTCTGCGCGCCCAGGTTCATGTAGCTCAGGACCACGGTGAACAGCGGGTTGCGGGCCTGCGTGCGGGGCACGCCGAGGGCCTCGACCACCTGGTCGAACGGCACCGTCGCGTGGTCGAAGGCGGCCAGATCGACCTCGCGGGTCTGGTCCAGCAGTGCATCGAACCCGAGGCCGGGTTCCGGGCGGGTGCGCAGCGCCAGGGTGTTGACGAACATGCCGACCAGGTCGTCGAGGGCGGCATTGCCGCGACCCTCGAGCGGGGTGCCGATGGTGATGTCGGCCGATCCCGACATCCGGGCCAGCAGCACCGCGAGCGCGGCGTGCCACACCATGAACGGGGTGACGTTGTGCGCCTCCGCGATTCGCTTGATCGCGGCGGCCAGGCCACCGTCCAGCCGCGCCTGCACCCGGGCGCCGCGCCCGGAGGCCACGGCCGGCCGGGGCCGGTCGGTCGGCAGCGGCAGCTCCTCGGGCAGATCGGCCAGCGCTTCGGTCCAGTACGCCAGCTCGCGCGGGCCGGACTGCTCCAGGGCGGCCCGCTGCCAGAGCGCGTAATCGGCGTACTGCACCGGCAGTTCCGTCCACACCGGGGCCTGGCCCGCGGCGCGGGACAGGTAGGCGGTGATGGTGTCGCGCAGCAGCGGATCCTCCGACTGGCCGTCGCCGGCGATGTGGTGCAGCACCACCACCAGCACGTGGCTGTGCTCGGATTCTCGAATGAGCGCGGCGCGCACCGGCACCGTGGTGGTGACGTCGAAGCCGCGCGCCACGAAGCTCTCGATCCAGGTGAGGTCGGCCGCGTCGGCGCCGGTCCGCATCTCCAGGGTCGGGAGCGCGCTGTCGGCGGGCAGGACCAGCTGGTAGCCGACCCCGTCCGCGTCGGCCGGGTAGATGGTGCGCAGCGTCTCGTGGCGGCCGATCACGTCGGCGAAGGCCGCGCTCAGCACGCCGGTGTCGATCTCGCCGGTGACGCGGACGGCCGCGGGCACGTTGTAGGCCGCGGATTCCGGGTCCAGGCGGTTGAGCAGCCACATCCGGGTCTGGGCCAGCGACAGCGGGATTCGCTCCGGTCGCGGCAGGCGCCGCAACGGCAGGCGCTGCCCGCCGCCGCGAATGCGGGCGGCCAGCTCGGCGACGGTCGGCGCCTCGAACAGCTGACGCACGCTCAGCTCCGCGCCCAGGGCGGCATTGGCGCGCGCCACCAGGCGCATGGCCAGCAGGGAGTTGCCGCCGCGCGCGAAGAAGTCGTCGTCGGCGCCGATGGTGACGCCGCCGAGCAGATCCCCGATCAGGGCGGCCAGCGTGGCCTCGGTGCCCGGCGCGGGCGCGCGGTAGGCGACGGTGGCGGCGGTGAATTCGACCGGAGGCAGGGCATTCCGGTCCAGCTTGCCGACGCTGGTGAGCGGCATCTCCGCCAGCACCGCCAGGTGGGCGGGCAGCATGTAGGCGGGCAGCTGGGTGCGGGCGTGCTCGAGCACGGTCTCGGCGTCGAGCCCGGCGCCGGACACGTAGCCGACCAGGCAGTCGGTCCCGGCGGTGTCGCGGGCCAGCAGCACCACCGCGTGCGCGACGCCGGGCGCGGACAGCAGGGCCGCCTCGATCTCGCCCAGTTCGATGCGCTGGCCGCGCAGCTTCACCTGGAAGTCGTTGCGGCCCACGTACACCAGGTCGCCGGTGCGGTTCCAGCGCACCAGATCGCCGGTTCGGTACATGCGCGCGCCGGGCACCCCGAACGGGTCGGCCACGAACCGGTCGGCGGTGAGCCCGCCCCGGCCCTGGTAGCCGCGGGCCAGCTGGGCACCGGCCAGGTAGAGCTCACCGATGACGCCGGTGGGCACCGGGCGCAGCCGGGCGTCGAGCACGTAGGCGCGGGTGTTCCAGTTCGGGCGGCCGATGGCGACCTCGAAATCCGGGTCGGCGTCGGAGAATTCGTGGTAGATGGTCGAGATCGCGGCCTCGGTCGGGCCGTAGGCATTGTGTACCGAGCCGCTCACCAGCTCGCGCAGCCGGCCGAGCAGTTCGACGGGCAGCGCCTCGCCGCCGGTGTGCAGGTGCCGGAACGAACGCAGCGCGTCGCCGTGGCCCTCGGCGACCAGGGCCGCCAGCACCGACGGCACGTGTTCGGCGATGGTGACGCCGAATTCGCGCATGAGCCCGGCCAGGTAGTCGAGGTCCTGGTGGCCGCCGGGACGCGGAATCACCAGGGGCGCACCGACCATGGCGGGCAGGAAGCACTCCCACACCGAGACGTCGAAGGCCAGCGGGGCGCGCTGCATGATGCGGTCGGCACGGGTGACGCCGTAGCGCTCCTCGAGCCAGCGCAGCTGGTTCATGATGGCGCGGTGGCTGGTCGCCACGCCCTTGGGCAGGCCGGTGGAGCCGGAGGTGTAGAGAACGTAGGCGAGATTGTCCGGGCGCAGTGCGCCCCGCCGGTCGGCATCGGTGATCGGCTGGTCCGAAAGACCGTCCAGGGCACCGGATTCCGTCAGCCCGGCGACGTCGAGCACACGCACGCCGTCGAGTGCGGGCAGTTCCGCGCCGCCGACGGTGAGCACCAGGGTGGCGGCGGAGGTGCCCAGGACGTGCGCGATGCGGTCGGCCGGATGCGACGGATCGACCGGCACGTAGGCGGCGCCGGCGGCCACGACGGCGTACAGCGCCACCACCATGTCGATCGAGCGCTGCGCGGTGACGCCGACGATGGCGTCCGGGCCGACTCCCGCCGAGATCAGCAGGCGGCCCAGGCGATTCACGCGCCGCGCCAGGTCGGCGTAGGCGACCCGGTCGCCCTCGAAGACGAGCGCGTCCGCGTCGGGGTCCTGCGCGGCGCGGGCGTCGAGCAGCTCGGCCAGGGTCTCGGCGGGCAGCACCCGGGTGGTGGCATTGCGATCCACCAGCAGCACCCCGCGTTCGGCGCGCGCCATGATCTCCACGTCCCCAGCGGTGGTGCGCGGGTCGGCGAGCAGGGCGCGCAGCACGCGCTCGTAGGTGTCCTGGAACGCGCCGATGGTCGCGGCGTCGAACAGGTCGGTGGCGTAGGTGATGTAGACCTCGATGCCGGCGGCCGCGCCCTCGGCGTCGGTGGTCTCGGCCATGGTCCAGTCCAGGTCGAACTGGGCGGCGGTGGCGTCGACGGTGAGCGCCTCGATGGCCAGGCGGTTGAGCCGGATGCTGGGCCGGGTGTGGTTCTGCAGGGTCAGCGTGACCTGGCACAGCGGCGAATGCGCCTGGGAGCGCACCGGATTCACCGCGTCGACCAGCATTTCGAAGGGCACCACGGCGTGTTCGAAGGCGGTCAGGTCGGTGTCGCGGACCTGGGTGAGCAGCTCGGACAGCGACGCGTCCGGGCGCACCTCGGTGCGCAGCACCAGGGTGTTGACGAACATGCCGACCAGGTCGTCGAGGGCCTCGTCGCCGCGTCCGGCCACCGGGGTGCCGATGACGATGTCCCCGGTGCCGGAGAGCCGGGCCAGCGTGACCGCCAGCGCGGTGTGCAGCACCATGAACGGCGTAACCCGGCGGGTGGCCGCGAAATCCAGGACGGCCTTGTGCAATTCGGCGTCGAAGCGGCCGCCGAAGCCCGCGCCGCGGCCGCTGGCAACGGCCGGGCGGGGGCGGTCGGTGGGCAGGGCCAGCACGTCGGGCACCCCGTGCAGGCGCCGGGTCCAGTGCGCCAGCTGGCGCGCCAGCACCGAGTCGGCGTCGTCGGGGCTGCCCAGGGCGGCGCGCTGCCACAGCGCGAAATCGGCGTACTGCACCGGCAGCGGGGCGAGGTTGGGGGTCTCCCCCGCGCAGCGGGCCACGTAGGCGCTGGCGATGTCGCGGGTGAGCGGGCCGAAGGACCAGCCGTCGGCGGCGATGTGGTGTACCACCATGACCAGCAGGTAGGCGCCGGGTTCGTCGGTGAGTTCGAGCAGGCGGATGCGGAAGGGCACCTCGGCGGTCACGTCGAAGGCGGTGCGCGCCACCGCTTCCACCAGCCCGGGCAGCTCGGCGGCCGAGACCGGCTCGGGCATCAGATCGATCAGGCGGGTGCCGGCGGGCAGGACGAGCTGACTGGCCTCGCCGTCGTGCTCGGGGTAGATGGTGCGCAGGGTCTCGTGCCGGTCCACCACATCGGCCACCGCGGCCTGCAGGGCCTCGAGGTTCAGGGAGCCGGTGAGCCGCAGCGCGAACGGAATGGTGTAGCCGTCGCGGATGTCGAAGCGGTTGAGGAACCACATGCGCTGCTGTGCGATGGACAGCGGGATGCGGTCGCCGCGCTGCTGCACCGAGACCGGCGGCAGCTCGACCACGGTTTCGGCGTCGGCCGCGGAGATCCGGGCCGCCAGCCCGGCGACCGTGGCGTCCTCGAAGACCGCGCGGAGCGGAATCCGCACGCCCGCGGCCTTGCCCAGGCGCGCCACCAGCTGGGTGGCGATGAGCGAGTTGCCGCCCAGGGCGAAGAAGTCGTCGTCGGCGCCGGCCCGCTCGACCCCGAGCAGGGCGGCGAAGACCTCCGCGACGATCCGCTCCTCGGGGCCGGTGGGGGCGCGGAAGGCGGAGGCGGCGGCCGCCGGCGCGGGCAGGGCGGCGCGGTCGAGCTTGCCGGAGGCATTGAGCGGGAGGGCGTCCAGCGGCACATAGACGGCGGGCACCATGTAGGCCGGAAGGCGCTGCGCGAGCGCTGATTTCAACTCGAAGGGCGAGAACTCCGCGCCCGGGGCCGGCACCAGGTAGGCGACCAGCTGCGGCTCCACGCCGGCGCGGCCGGAACCGCGTACCACGACCGCCGCCTGAGCGATCGACGACGATTCGGCCAGGGCGGACTCGATCTCGCCGAGCTCGATGCGCAGGCCGCGCAGCTTCACCTGGAAGTCGGTGCGGCCCAGGTATTCCAATTCGCCGTTGCCGAGCCACTTCACCAGGTCACCGGTGCGGTACATGCGCTCGGAGACACCGAAGGGGTTGGCCACGAATCGATCCGAGGTGAGGTCCGGGCGTGCCACGTAGCCGGTGGCGAGCTGATCGCCCGCGAGGTAGAGCTCACCGGCGATACCCGCCGGCACCGGCCGCAGTCGCGAATCCAGCACGTACACCTGGGTGTTGAACACCGGGCGGCCGATCGGCACCGAGTCCACGTCGGCAGCGGTGACCTGGTGATAGGTGACGTCGACGGCGGCCTCGGTCGGACCGTAGAGGTTGTGCAGCTCGGCGCCGGTCAGCTCGCGCAGTCGATGCGCGGACTTCGGCGGGAGAGCCTCGCCCGACGCGAACACCTGGCGCAGGCCGGTGCAGCGTGCGGCCGCCTCCTCCGCGACGAAAACCGCGAGCATGGACGGCACGAAGTGGGTGACCGTGACGCGTTCGCGGGCAATGAGTTCCGCCAGCTGAGCCGGGTCACGGTGCGCCTCCGGCCGGGCCACCACCAGCGTGGCGCCGATCAGCAACGGCCAGAAGAACTCCCACACCGACACGTCGAAGGTGGCCGGGGTCTTCTGCAGCACCACGTCGCCGGCGGTCAGGCCGTACTCGGCCTGCATCCAGACCAGGCGGTTGACGATGGCCGAATGCGGCACCGCCACGCCCTTCGGGCGGCCGGTCGAACCGGAGGTGAAGATGACGTAGGCATTGTTCGAAGCCCGCAGCGGCGCAACGCGATCCGCGTCGGTGATCGGCTCGTCGGAGAAGCCGGTCAGGTCCAGCAGATCGATCCGCACCTGGGCGACATCCATCGCCAGGTCCTCGCCCGAGGTCAGCACGGTGACCGGATCGGCGGTGTCGAGGATGTATTCGATGCGCTCGGCCGGATGGTCCGGGTCCAGCGGCACATATGCGGCGCCGGCGGCGGCCACCGCGTACATGCCGACCAGCAGGTCGAGGGAGCGCCGCATGCCCAGGGCCACGAAGGAATCCGGGCCGACGCCCTCGCCGATCAGCCAGCGCGCCAGCTGCCGTACGCGCACGGCGAACTCGCTGTACGTCAGGCTCGAAGCCGGTTGGGAGGTATCGGCGTGCTCGAAGGTGAGAGCGGTGGCGTCGGGAGTCCGCGCCACCTGGGTCTCGAACAGCGACACCAGCGTCGCGGTGTCGCCCGCGGGCAGGTCGAGCGCGGCGGCGGTGTCGTTCCACTCGTGCAGGATCCGGGTCCGTTCGGCGGCGTCGAGCAGGTCGATGTCCCCGACCCGCACGGTCGCGTCGGCGGCCACGGCCGCCAGCACCCGGCCCAGACGCTCGGCGAGCGCGGCGGCGGTGTCCGCGTCGAAGAGCTCGGTCGCGTAGCGCAGATTGCCGGTCAGCCCGGCCGACTCCCCCAGCTCACCGACCACCAGGTGCAGGTCGAATTTGACGGTGGGGTCGTCGATCTCGACCGGAGCCACCGTCAGCGCTCCGCCTCCCCGCGCTTCGGGCAGGGCGAAGGCCTGCGCGCCGTCCATGCGGGCCGCGTCGGTGAAGGTCAGCATCACCTGGGCCAGCGGCGGCGCCCCGGTGGTGCGGTCCACGGCCAGGGCGTCGACGATGCGCTCGAAGGGCAGTTCGGCGTGGGCGAAGGCGGCCAGGTCCGCGGTGCGCACCCGCCCCAGCAGGTCGGTGAAGGACAGGTCGGGCTCGACCTCGGTGCGCAGCACCAGGGTGTTGACGAACATGCCGATGAGGGCGTCGAGTTCGCGTTCGCCGCGGCCGCCGATCGGCGAGGCCACGGCCACGTCGGCGGTGCCGCTGCTGCGCGCCAGCAGGGCCGCGAAGGCGGCGTGCACGACCATGAACATGGTCACGCCGTGGGCCCGGGCCAGCTCCCGCAGGCCGGTGGCGACGGTCTCGTCCACCGAGAACGGCACGGACGCACCGGTATTGGCGGGCGTCGCGGGCCGGGGGCGGTCGGTCGGCAGCGCCAGCTGCGGGGGCAGGCCCGCCAGGGTCGCGCGCCAGAACTCGAGCTGCTGGTGTGCCACCGAGCCCGGTTCCCGGTCGTCGCCGAGCAATTCGTGCTGCCAGAGGCTGTAGTCCGCGTACTGCACCGCCAGCGGCTCCCAGCCGGGCTCGGCGCCGGCGAGGCGGGCGGTGTAGGCGCGCATGAGATCGGTGATCAGCGGCGCCAGCGAGAGGGCGTCGGCGGCGATGTGGTGCACGACGACGGCCAGCACGTATTCCGGGGACCGGTCCCCGGTCTCCTCGTCGAGTACGAAAAGCCCGATGCGCGAGGGCAGTTCGCTGGTCACGTCGAATCCGGCCGAGGCGAATGCGGCGAGCGCGCCGGTGATCTCCGCGGCGGCGACCGGCACCGGACTCAGGCTCAGCCCGATGTCCGCCACATCCAGGATGTGCTGGTAGGGGCCGGATTCCGAGTTCGGGTAGGTGGTGCGGAGGGACTCGTGGCGGGCCAGCACGTCCAGCGTGGCCTGTTCCAGCGCCGCGATGTTCAGCGCACCGCGCAGGCGCAGGACGATCGGCAGGTTGTAGACGCTGTGCTCGCCGTCCTCGGTCTCGATCCGGTTGAGGAACCACAGGCGCTGCTGGGCGGGCGAGAGCGGAATGCGGTCGGGGCGCGGGCGCGCGGCCAGCACCGGCCGGGCGGCGTCGGGGTTGGCGGCGACCAGCGCGGCCGCCAGGCCCTCGACGGTGGAGGCCTCGAAGAGCAGGCGCACCGGCACCCGGGCGCCGAGGTCGGCGCCGATGCGGGAGGTCACCCGGGCGGCGTCGAGCGAGCTGCCGCCGAGGGCGAAGAAGTCGTCGTCCAGGCCGACCCGCTCGGCGGTCAGCACCTCGGCGAACACGGCCGCCACCAGACGCTGGGCGGCGTCGACGGGGGCGCGGAAGCTCTTGGCGCGCAGCTCCGGAACGGGCAGCGCCTTGCGGTCCAGCTTGCCGCTGGAGTTGAGCGGCAGTTCGGGCAGCGCCATCAGGGCGGTCGGCACCATGTACGGCGGCAGCACCCGGGTCAGCCCGTCGCGCAGGGTCTCGGGATCCAGGTCGATGCCGGGGGCCGCGACCACGTAGCCCGCCAGGTAGTCGCCGGAGTCGGCGGTGATGAGCCGCACCGCGGCCTGCGCCACGGCGGGCGCCAGCAGCAGGGCGCTCTCGATCTCGGCCAGTTCGATGCGCTGACCACGGAACTTGATCTGGAAGTCGAGACGCTCGAGGTAGACCAGCTCGCCGTCCTCGGTCCACTTCACGAGATCGCCGGTGCGGTACATGCGCTCGCCCGGCCGGCCGAAGGGGTTGGCCACGAAGCGATCCGAGGTCAGGTCGACCCGGCCGTGGTAGCCGCGGGCCAGCTGCACACCGGCCAGATAGAGTTCGCCCGGCACCCCGATGGCCACCGGGTGCAGCCGCGAATCCAGCACGAACACCTGGGAATTCCACTCCGGCTCACCGATCGGCACGGTGAGGGTGTCGGAGCTGTGCGCCTCGCGGAAGGTGATGGACACCGCGGCCTCGGTGGGACCGTAGAGGTTGTGCACCCCGGCGTCGCTGACCGCCCAGAAGGCGGTGACGGTCTCCGGCGGCAGCGCCTCGCCGATGACGAAGACCTCACGCAGCGAATCGAGTTCGCCCGCTTCGGCGTGCGCGGCGAACACCGCGAGCATGGACGGCACGAAGTCGGTGAGCGTGACCCCGTGGCGGGCAATGGTTTCGGCGATGTAGCGGGGATCGCGGTGGCCGTCGGGGGTGGCGACCACCAGGGTCGCGCCCGAGCGCAGCGGCAGGAAGTAGCCCCACAGCGAGACGTCGAAGGTGGTGGCGGTCTTCTGCAGGTACACGTCCTGGCCGCGGACGCCGTACTCGGCCTGCATCCAGGCCAGCTGGTTGGCGATGGCGCGGTGGGTGACCGCGACGCCCTTGGGCTTGCCGGTGGAGCCGGAGGTGAACAGGACGTAGGCCGGGTGGTCCGGGTGCAGGACGGCGCGCCGCTCACGGTCGCCGATCTTGGCCGCGGAGTACTCCGTCAGCTCCAGCTCGTCGAGGTGATGCAGTGGCACGTCGACGGTTTCGGGCAGGGTGAAGCCGTCGCGGCGGGTGGTGAGCACGGCGTGCGGGCCGGCGGTGGTGAGGATGTGGCCGATGCGTTCGGCCGGGTGGGACGGGTCCACCGGCACGTACGCGCCGCCGGCGCGCAGCACGGCGTACATGGCGACCACCAGCTCCACCGAGCGGGCCATGGCCAGCACCACCAGCGATTCCGGGCCGACCCCGGCGGCGATGAGGTAGCGCGCCAGCCGGTTCGCGCGCTCGGAGAACTCCGCGTAGGTGAGTTCGGTGTCGCCGAAGACCAGGGCGCGGGCGTGCGGGGTGCGGGCCGCCTGCGTGTCGAAACCCTGGTGCAGGAACTGATCCGGGACGCGGGAGCCGGTGGCGTTCCAGCTGGAGGTGACGTAGTCGCGCTCGCCGGCGTCGAGCAGTTCGATATCGCCCACCGGCACCGCGGCGTCCGCGGTGGCGGCGCTCAGCAGGCGGGTGAACTTGGCGGCGAACTCGCGCACCGTGTGATCGTCGAAAAGGTCGGCGGCGTAGGTGTACTGGACCCGGTAGCGGTCGCCGTCGGAGACGACGGTCAGCTGCAGGTCGAACTTGGCGATGCCCGGATCGAAGTCCAGTTCCTCGGCGGTCAGTCCCGGCAGCGCGGCGGTGAGGTCGCCGAGGTTCTGCATGAACAGCGCGACCTGGAACAGCGGGTGGCGGTTGCGGGCGCGCGCCGGATTGAGCACCTCCACCAGGCGCTCGAAGGGCACGTCGCGATGGGCGAAGGCGCGCAGATCCCGGTCGCGCACATGGGCGATCAGATCGGCGAAGGAGTCCGCGCCGCGCACCTCGGCGCGCAGTACCAGGGTGTTGACGAACATGCCGACCAGGTCGTCGAGGGCCTGGTCGCCGCGCCCGGCGACCGGGGTGCCGATGGCGATGTCGCCGGTGCCCGAGAGCCGGGCCAGCACCGCGGCCAGCGCGGCGTGCAGCACCATGAACGGCGTGGCGCGGTGGGCGGCGGCCACCCGGTCGACCGCGGCGCGCAGGTCGGCGTCCAGCACGGTCTCGAACGAGGTGCCGCGAAAGGTGGACACGGCCGGACGCGGGCGGTCCGCGGGCAGATCGAGCTGCGCGGGCAGATCCGCGAGTTCGCTTGCCCAGAAGGCGATCTGGCGGGACGCCACCGAGTCCGGATCGGATTCGTCGCCCATCCAGGCCCGCTGCCACAGCGCGTAGTCGGCGTACTGCACGGCCAGCGGCTCGTAGGACGGCCGCTGACCCGCCTGCCGCGCCACGTACGCCAGCACCAGGTCGCGCACCAGCGGTCCGATGGAGGCGCCGTCGGCGGCGATGTGGTGGGCCACCACCACCAGCGTGTGGTCGCCGGGACCCGAGCGCAGCAGCCGGGCGCGCAGCGGCACCTCGGCGGTGACATCGAATCCCTGTGCGGCCAGCGCCAATACGGTCGCGGCCAGCTGGTCCTCGGGCACCTCGCGCGGGGTCAGGTCCACCGCGGCGGCGGGCAGCACCACCTGGGCGGGGCCCTGGTCGGCGGTCGGATAGTAGGTGCGCAGCGACTCGTGGCGCTCGATGACGTCGGCGAAGGCGGCGGCCAGCGCCGCGGTGTCGAGCTCGCCGCGCAGGCGCAGCGCGAACGGCATGTTGTCCACCGCCGACGGATCGAAATCATCGGCGGCCGGGTCGTATTCGCTGCGCGCGAAGTGGTTCAGGAACCACATGCGCTGCTGGGCGGGCGAGAGCGGAATGTGGTCCGGGCGCGGCCCGGCGGTCAGCGGCGGCCGGGCCCCCGGGCCCGCGCCGTCGCCCAGCGCCGCCAGCGCGGACACGGTCGGGCGCTCGAAGAAGTCGCGCACGTCCACGGTGACGCCGAGCGACTCCCGGATCCGGGCAATGGCGCGGGTGGCGATGAGGGAGTTGCCGCCCAGGGTGAAGAAGTCGTCGTCCGCGCCGACCACCGTGAGGTCGAGCAGATCGGCGAAGATGGCCGCGACCGCCTCCTCGGCGGGGGTGGCCGGGGCGCGGTAGGCGGTGGTGGTGTCGGCGAAGACCGGGTCGGGCAGGGCGCGCCGGTCCAGCTTGCCGTTCACGTTCATCGGCATCTCGGGCAGGACCACCAGCAGCGACGGCACCATGTACTCGGGCACGTGCGCCCGCGCGGTGGAAAGTACTGCGGCACTGTCGATTTCGACGCCGTCGGCCGCGACGACATAGCCGACCAGTGCCTGCTCGCCGTTCGGGCGGGTGTGCATCAGCACGGCCGCCTGCGCGACCGCGGCGGCGCGGCGCAGCGCGGACTCCACCTCGCCGAGCTCGATGCGCAGGCCGCGCATCTTCACCTGGAAGTCGCTGCGGCCCATGTATTCCAGCTCGTCCGGGCCGCCGTCCACACCGGAGACCCAGCGCACCAGATCACCGGTGCGGTACATGCGATCGCCGGACGGGCCCTCGGGGTTGGGCACGAACCGTTCGGCGGTCAGACCCGAGCGGCCCACATAGCCGCGGGCCAGCTGCGTGCCGGCGATGTACAGCTCGCCGACCACGCCGACCGGCACCGGGCGCAGATCCGCGTCGAGGACCAGCAGTTCGACATCGTCGCCGGGGCTGCCGATCGGAATGGTGTCGACATCGGCCGCGGTGACCTCGTGGGCGGTGGCCAGCACGGTGGACTCGGTGGGACCGTACACGTCGAACAGGGTCGCGCCGCTGACGCTGCGGAAGTCAGCGGCGGTTCCGACGGGGACGGTCTCGCCACCGGTGAGCAGATAGCGCAGGGAATCGGGCATGTCCTCGCCGCTGCGCATGACCTCACCCACCAGCGCGGCCAGCATCGACGGCACGAAAAAGGCCGTGGTGACCCGTGATTCGCGAATGACGCGCACCAGGTAGGCGGGGTCCAGGTGACCGTCCGGGGTGGTGATGACCAGTCGCGCCCCGGTCTGCAGGGGCCAGAAGATCTCCCACACCGACGCGTCGAAGGTGGTGCTGGTCTTGAACAGCACCGCGTCGTCCTCGGTGATCCGGAACTGCCGCTGCTGCCACCGCAGGAAGGCGACGACCGCACGGTGCGGGATGGCCACGCCCTTGGGGCGGCCGGTGGAGCCCGAGGTGAAGATGACGTAGGCCAGATTGTCCGGGCCCGGCTGCGGCAGCTCGGGATCGTCGGCCGGGGACAGCAGCCGATCGCCGTCGATGCCGTATTCCCGTGCGTTGCGCTCGAATTCGTCGATGCGCAGCACCGGGGCCTCGACGGCGAAGGCGGGCTGGTCGGCGGTGGTGGTGAGCACCACCGCGGGCTGCGCCACCTCGAGCACGTAGGAGATGCGCTCGGCCGGGTGATCCGGATCGAGGGGCACGTACGCGCCACCGGCTTCGAGGATGGCGAACATGCCGACCATCAGCTCGAAGGAGCGGCGCACCGACAGGCCCACCAGGACATCGGGGCCGACACCCAGACCGCGCAGATGCCGCGCGAGAACCGTGACGCGGGTGGCGAATTCGGCGTAGGTGAGCGTCACGCCCTCGAATTCCATCGCCACCGCGTCGGGGGTGCGCTGCACCTGGGCGCGGAACTGCGTGCTCAGGGTCTCGACCGGGGCCAGCTTGGGATCGAGGACGTCGGAGGCGGCCAGCACGGCGTCGTCGACCAGCGCCTCCAACGCCGCGGTGAGGCCACCGGCCTCGCCGCTCATCAGTCCGGGGAGCTGCCCGGACACCACCACCTGCATGAGCGCCTCGGGCTCCAGCGCGCCGCCCATGGCCTCGCTGAGCATGGCGATCTCGGTGGCCAGGGCGCCGTAGGCGACGGTGTCACCGGCGTCCCGCAGGGCTATGCGGTCGGCGTCCAACTCGGCCACGACAGCGATCAGACATGGTAGGTCGCCCACGCCGTAGGCTCGGCGCAAGGCCGTGACCCGTCCGTTCCGGCTGGTGGCGATCGACTCTGCGTAGTGCATCAGAGGCTTCCTTCCGACGTGCTCTCCGAGCGAAGAACCAGGGCCTGCGCGTCCGCGGTGAGCGTGCTCAGGGCCTGATGGAGTCCGGCCGCGCCGAGAGCGGCCAGAATGCCGGGTACCAATCCGGCGAGTGCCACGTTCACCAGCGCCTCCGGCTTCGCGGCGGCGCCCATGGCGCGGGCGGTGACGGCGATCTTCTCGGCAAGATCCCGATAGGTGACGGTGTGCTCGCCGTGGGTGAGGGCGACCGCCTCGGGGGCGGCCGCCGCCGCGGCGGCGAGCAGGGCGGGCAGGTCGGCCGGCTGCTGCGGCGCTGCCGCCGCCGCGTTCGTGTGCGGCACCGCCGCAGTGACCTTGACCGTCGCGCCGCCGGGGCGGCGGGTGCGTTCCGCCTCGGTGCGAATGTCGATGTCGCGCACCGGCGCTTCCGGATCGGCCACCACGGTGTGCAGCACCAGCAACAGCCGCTGCGCCAGCAGGCGCACGCTGTCCGCACCGAAAATGTCGGTGGCGTACCCGAATCGCATGTCCAGGCCCACCACCCGGCCGGCCTCGTCGTGCCGCTCGATGCCGGTGAGCTGGAGGTCGAACTTGGCCTCGGTGAGCTCGGGGTCGAGCGCCTCGACGGTGAGTCCGGGCAGCGCCGCCGACACCGGCGACATGTTCTGGAAGGCGAAGGCCACCTGGAACAGCGGGCTCACCGACGCCGAGCGGGCCCGGCCGGTGGCGGCCAGCACGGCCTCCACCACGCGCTCGAACGGCACGTCGGCCTGGGCGAACGCCGCCAGGTCGCGGTCGCGCACCTGCCGCAGCAGATCGGTGAAGGCGAGCTTGCCGTCCACCTCGGCGCGTAGCACCACGGTATTGACGAACATGCCGATCAGGTCGTCCAGCGCCCGCTCGCCGCGACCGGCGAGCGGGACGCCGATCGAGATGTCGCGCTGGCCGGACAGTTTGGCCAGCAGCACCGCGAAGGCGGCGTGCACGACCCCGAACAGGGTGGCGCCGTGCGCGCGGGCCAGGGCCGAGAGCCGCTCGACGGTCTCCGCGTCGACCGCGAAATCGACCGTCTCGCCGAGCATCTCGCGCCGCGCCGGCCGGGGGCGGTCGGTGGGCAGCGCCAGCTGCTCGGGCGCGGAGGACAGCTCGTCCACCCAGAAGCGCAGCTGCCGCGACAGCAGGCTGTCCGGATCGGCGTCCGAACCGAGCACGCGGCGCTGCCAGGCGGCGAAGTCGCCGTACTGGATCTCCAGCGGCGCCCAGGCGGGCGCGTCCCCGGCCAGGCGGGAGGTGTAGGCCAGCACCAGATCCCGGGTCATGGGCAGCACCGAGTAGCCGTCGGCGCTGATGTGGTGCAGCACCACCAGCAGGACGTGGTCGGCCGGGCCGAGTTCGAACAGCGTCACCCGCACCGGCGGCGCGACGGTGACATCGAAGCCGGCCGTGGCCGTCTCGACCAGGCGGGCCCGAATCTCGCTCTCGGACACGGGGACCGGGGTGAGCTCGCCCTGGAGGTCGCCCAGCTCCAGCACCACCTGCACGGGCTCGCCGTCCACCTCGGGATAGCGGGTGCGCAGAATCTCGTGGCGCTCCAGCAGATCCCGCAGGGCCGCGGTGAGCGCGGCCCTGTCGAGCGCGCCGGTGAGCCGGACGGCGGCGGGCACGTTGTAGGCGCCCGACTCCGGGTGCAGGCGGTTGAGCACCCACATGCGCTGCTGGGCCAGCGACAGCGGGGCCGGGCCCGCGTCGGTACGGCGGGTCAGGGCGGGCAGCAGCTCGGCCGGATCGGCGGTGGCGATCCAGCCCGCCAGCCCGCCCACGGTCGGGGCCTCGAACAGGGCCGAGACCGGCACCCGCACACCGAGATCCGAGCCGAGCCGGGCGGCCAGGCGGGTCGCCATGAGCGAATTGCCGCCCAATGCGAAGAAGTCCGCGTCCAGGCCGATCGGGGTGGCCTCGGCCGCGCCGATGACCTCCGCGAAGCCCGCGGCGACGGCCT
The DNA here is from genome assembly GCF_042754165.1 of Nocardia sp. NPDC059229. NCBI lineage: Bacteria > Bacillati > Actinomycetota > Actinomycetes > Mycobacteriales > Nocardiaceae > Nocardia > Nocardia sp. NPDC059229. The sequence goes on along the minus strand of NZ_JBHZAK010000024.1, from coordinate 67,397 downwards.
GCTCGAGCGCGGTCACCGGCTCGCGGTAGGCCGCCACGGCGAAGACCGGTTCGGGCAGCCGCGCCCGGTCCACCTTGCCGTTGGCGTTCAGCGGCAGGGCGTCCAGCACGACCAGCGCGGCCGGGACCATGTAGGTCGGCAGCTCCGCGGCGAGCGCGGCGCGCAGGGCGGCCGACACGTCGTCGCGGCGTTCCTCGGAGGTGCCGGGGACCGCGGCGTAGGCGACCAGCCGGGCGCCCGCGCCGGCGGTGGTGCGAGCGACGGCGACCGCGGCGCTCACGCCGGGCTGCCGGTACAGCGCGGTCTCCACCTCACCGAGCTCGATGCGGAAACCACCGATCTTGACCTGGAAGTCGGCGCGATCGATGTACTCGAGCGCGCCGTCCGCGCGCCAGCGGACGATATCGCCGGTGCGGTACATGCGGCCGCCGGCGAAGGGGTCCGCCACGAAGCGGTCGGCGGTCAGGGCCGGGCGGCCGTGGTAGCCACGCGCCAGCTGCGCGCCGGACAGGTACAGCTCGCCGGGCACACCGATCGGGACCGGGGACAGGCGGGCGTCGAGCACGTAGACCCGGCTGTTCCAGGCGGGTGAGCCGATCGGCACCGCCTGCCGGTGCCGCTCGCGCACCTCGTAGGAGGTGATCGAGACCGCCGCCTCGGTGGGGCCGTAGAGGTTGAACAGCCGTGCGCCCTCGGCATTCTCGCTGTCGGGGTGCTGGTCGAGGAACTCCGTGGCCGTCGCGGCCGGCAGCGCCTCGCCGATGGCCAGCACCGCGCGCACCGAGGCGGGCAGCGGGCCGCCCGCCAGCAGCATGCCGAGCAGCGAGGGCACCGGGTGCAGGATCGTGACGGCGTGCGTCTCGATCAGGGCGCGCAGGCGGTCGGGATCGCGTTCGTCGCCCGCGGCGGACACCACCAGGCTGCCGCCGGTGGTCAGCGCGGACCAGAACTCCCACACCGACAGGTCGAAGGTGGCGGGGGTCTTCAGCAGCGCGCGGTCGCCCGCGTCCAGCTCGAAGGTGGCGCGCAGCCAGCGCAACTGGTTGACGATGGCCGCGTGCGGCACCGTCACGCCCTTGGGCAGGCCGGTCGAACCCGAGGTGAAGATGACGTAGGCCGGGTGCTGCGGGCGCAGCGGGCGCACCCGCTCACCGTCGGTGACCGGCGCCGCGGACAGGCCGGACAGCTCCAGCCGGTCCACCTCGAGCACCGGGACCGCGGCCTCGAAGGGCACGCCATCGGACGACGTGGTGAGAACCACTGCCGGAGCGGCGGTTTCGACAATGTAGGCGATGCGGTCGGTCGGGTGGTCCGGGTCGATCGGCACATAGGCGCCGCCGGCCTTGACCACCGCGTACATGGCGACCACCAGGTCGATGCCACGGCGCATGGCGAGCACCACGCCGGTCTCGGGGCCGACGCCCGCGGCGATGAGCCGCCGGGCCAGGCGGTTGACCCGGGCGTCGAATTCCGCATAGGTGAGCGAGGTTCCGGCGTCCAGCAGGGCGACGGCGGCGGGGTTCGTCGCCACCTGGGCGTCGACCAGATCGGCCAGGGTGGCCGGCGCGAGCTGGTACGCCGTGGCGTTCCAGTCGTGCAGGATGCGCTGGCGCATACCCGCACCCAGCAGGTCGATCTCGCCGATGACGGTGTCCGGCTGCGCCGCAACGGTTTCCAGCAGCCGGGCCAGCGCGGCGGTGAACCGCTGCGCGGTGCCCTCGGTGAACAGGTCGTGGGCATAGCCGAGGGTCAGCTCCAGCCCGGCGGGCGCGCCGGTCTCGGTGTAGTGGTCCACCGCGAACAGGTGCAGATCGAATTGCGCCACATGGGTGTCGAATTCGACCTCCGACACGGTCAGGCCGGGCAGCTGCAGCTCGGCGCGCTCGTGGTTCTGGAAGGACAGGCCCACCTGGACCAGCGGGTGCCGGGCGGTGGAGCGGGCCGGGTTGAGCACCTCCACCAGGCGTTCGAAGGGCACGTCGGCATTGCCGAAGGCGGCGATGTCGCCGGAGCGCACGCGGGCCAGCAGGTCGGTGAACGGTTCGCCGCCGTCGGTGCGGGTGCGCAGCACCAGCGTGTTGACGAACATGCCGATCACATCGTCGAGGGCGGCATCGCCGCGGCCCGCGATCGGGGTGCCGACCGCGATGTCGGTGGTGCCCGAGAGCCGCGACAGCAGGGCCGCGAAAGCGGCGTGCACCACCATGAACAGGGTCGCGCCGCGACGGCGGCCCAGCTCCGTCAGACCCGCGTGCAGGTCGGCGTCGAGCGGAAGCCGAATGTAGCTGCCGCGCAGGCTCTGCCGTGCAGGGCGCGGGTGGTCGGCGGGCAGGTCCAGCTGATCGGGCAGACCCGCCAGGGTCTCCCGCCAGAAGACGAGCTGGCCCGCAGCCACCGAGGCGGGATCGTCCTCGGCGCCGAGCAGGGCGCGCTGCCACAGCGCGTAGTCGGCGTACTGCACGGCCAGCGGGGTCCACGACGGCCGGGAGCCGGCCAGGTGGGCGTCGTAGGCGACCATCAGGTCGCGCACGAACGGGACCACCGAGGAGCCGTCGGCCGAGATGTGGTGCAGCACACCGGCGAGCACGTGATCGCCGGTGGGCGCGCCGTCGGCGTCGACCACCCGCAGCAGCAGCACCCGCACCGGCACGTCGACGGTCACGTCGAAGGTGGTGGTCGCGAATTCGGTGACCCGGGCCACCAGCTCGGCCTCGGTCACGTCGACCGGCTTCAGCTCCGAAACCACCTGCGCGGCAGGCAGGATCACCTGCGCGGGCCCGTCCGCGGTCTCCGGGTAGACGGTGCGCAGGGTCTCGTGGCGTTCCACCACGGCGGCGAAGGCGGCCTCGAGCGCGGGGGCGTCCAGCTCACCGGCGAGGCGCAGAGCGAGCGGGATGTTGTAGGCCGTGGACGCGCGATCGAAGCGGTTGAGGAACCACATGCGCTGCTGGGCGGGCGAGAGCGGCAGGTGCTCGGGCCGGGCGCCGGCGACCAGCACCGGACGCTTCGGCCCGTCGGCCTCGGCCTGCACACGGGCGGCCAGGGCGGTCACGGTGGGCGCCTCGAACAGGGCGCGCACGCCGACAGTGGTGTCGAACAGGGCGCCGATGCGGGCGACCGCCTTGGCCGCGAGCAGCGAGGAGCCGCCCAGGGCGAAGAAGTCGTCATCCGCGCCCACCCGCTCGATGCCCAGCAGGTCGGCGTAGACGTTGGCGATGAGCTCCTCGGCGACGGTGGCCGGCTGCCGGTACTCGGTGCCCTCGAAGACCGGGGCGGGCAGCGCCGCGCGATCGAGTTTCCCGTTGACGGTCAACGGGATCCGGTCCACGATCACCACCGCCGCGGGCACCATGTGCTCGGGCAGCTCCCGGGCGACGAAGGCACGCAGGTCGGTGGTGGACGGCGCGGTGTCCACGGCCGGGACCACGTAGCCGACGATGCGGGAGGCATCCACGGCGGCATCGTGGCGCACGATGACCGCGGCCTCGCGCACCTGCGGATCCCGCAGCAGCGCGGCCTCGATCTCGCCGAGCTCGACCCGGAAGCCGTGCAGGTTCACCTGCTGGTCGATACGGCCCAGGTACTCGAGGTCACCGGTGGCGGTCCAGCGCGCCAGATCGCCGGTGCGGTAGGCGGATTCGCCGGGACCGCCGTAGGGGTCGGCCACGAAGCGACCGGCGGTGAGCGCCGGGCGGTTCAGGTAACCGCGCGCCAATTGCCCGCCGGAAACATAGATTTCGCCGGGGACGCCGACCGGCACCGGACGCAGTCGCGAATCCAGCACGCGCATGGTCAGACCCGGCAGCGCGCCGCCGATAACGCTGGCGGAGCCGGTGTCCGGGGTGATCGGGCGGTAGGACACGTGCACCGTGGTCTCGGTGATGCCGTACATGTTGATCAGCGCCGGGCCCTGCGGGTGCCGCGCGAACCAGCCCGCGAGCCGCTGCGGTTCCAGCGCCTCGCCGCCGAAGATCACATACCGCAGCGCGAGCTCGTTATCGGACTCGGTGTCGGCGGTGATCAGCTGGTAGAACGCCGACGGGGTCTGGTTGAGCACGGTCACGCCCGCGGTGGCGAGCAGTTCGCGGAACTGCTGCGGCGACCGCGAGGTGAAGTAGTCGACCACCACCATGCTGCCGCCGTACAGCAGCGCGCCCCACAGCTCCCAGACCGAGAAGTCGAAGGCGTAGGAGTGGAACATGGTCCACACGTCAGCGGGCCCGAAACCGTAGTGTCCCTGCGCATTGTCGAACAGGCGGATCACATTGCGGTGCGGGATCACCACGCCCTTGGGCCGGCCGGTGGAACCCGAGGTGTAGATGACGTAGGCGGTGTCGGCCGGGCGCAGCGGCGCGCGCCGGTCGCGGTCGGTGACCGGGTCGGCGGCATAGCCGTCGAGGTCGATGGTGTCCAGGCAGACGACCGGTCCGCCGAACCAGCCGGTCGGCAGCTGCGCGTCGCCGCTGCTGATCGCGCACACCGGGCGGGCGTCGTCGATCACGTACTCGATGCGGTCGGCCGGATAGTTCGGGTCGATCGGCAGGTAGCCGCCGCCCGCCTTCACCACGGCCAGCAGCGCCACGGCCAGCTCCGCGGTGCGCGGCAGCGCCACGGCCACCAGCGATTCCGGTCCGACACCGGCCGCGATGAGGCAGCGGGCCAGGCGGTTGGAGCGGGCGTCGAGCTCGGCGTAGGTGAGGGTCACGTCCCCGGCGCGGACGGCCGGGGCCGCCGGGTCGAGGGCGGCGGCGGTCGCGAATCGATCGGCGAGAGTGGTGAATTCGGCGACATCGGGACCAGTGGCGGACCACTCGTGCAGTACGCGGGCGCTCTCCTCGCTGCTCAGCAGCTGGATATCGCCGACCACCACGGTGTGGTCGGCGGCCACCGCCGCCAGCACCCGGCCGAAACGGCCCGCCAGCGCCGCGATGGTGTCGGCGTCGAAAAGCTCACTGGCGTAAGTGATCTCGATGTCCATGCCACCGGCGCGGCCGTCCTCGGCGTGCGTCTCGAGCACGGTGAACTGGAGATCGAACTTGGAGACTCCGGCGTCCAGGGTCTCCGGGTGCACCCGCAGTTCGGGCAGCTCCACCGTGGGCAGCGCGTAGTTGTGGAAGGTCAGGGCCACCTGGAACAGCGGATGCCGGGCCTGCGACCGGGCCGGGGACAGCACCTCGACCAGGCGCTCGAAGGGCACCTCCGCGTGCGAGAGCGCGGCGATGTCGTCCTCGCGCACCGCGTCCAGCACGGTGTCGAAGCGGGCCCGCGGGTCGATCTCGCTGCGCAGCACCAGGGTGTTGACGAACATGCCGACCAGGCCGTCGAGCTCCTGCTCGCCGCGGCCCGCGACCGGGGTGCCGATCGCGATGTCGGTGCTGTTCGACACCCGCGCCAGCAGCACCGCCAGCGCCGCGTGCACGGTGCTGAACAGGGTGGTGTCGTGCTTGCGCGCCAATTCGGCCAGCTGGCCGTGCAGATCGGAGTCGATGCTCAGGCGGTGGGTGCCGCCGCGCAGCGAGGCGACCGCCGGACGCGGCCGGTCCGCGGGCAGTTCCAGCTGCTCGGGCAGCCCGGCCAGGCGCTGCCGCCAGAACACCAGCTGCCGGTGCGCCAGGGACCGCGCGTCGGATTCGTCGCCGCGACGCTCGGCCTGCCACAGCGTGTAGTCGACGTACTGCACGGGCAGCGGGGCCCACGCGGGGGCCGCGCCGGAGCGGCGGGCCTGGTAGGCCGTCATGAAGTCGGTGGCCAGCGGGCCCAGCGAGAATCCGTCCGCGCTGATGTGGTGGACCACCAGCACCAGCACGTGATCGGTCTCCGAGACGCTGAACAGCGCTGCGCGCAACGGGGTTTCGCGGGTCAGGTCGAAGGCGTGGCCGATGATCCCGGCCACCCGGCCGGGGATCTCGTCCGCGGTGATGCGGGCGGTGAGCAGCTCGGCGTCGGTCGTCGCCAGCACCTGCTGCTCGGGGCCGTCCGGGCCGTCGGGGTAGACGGTGCGCAGGGTCTCGTGGCGCGAAACCACGTCCCGCAGTGCGGCATCGAGCACCTCGGCGTCCAGCACGCCGGACACCCGCAGCACGAGCGGGATATTGTCCGAGGCCGCGCCGGGGCCCGTGCCGATCACATCGGCGTGGTAGCGGTTGAGGAACCACATGCGGCGCTGGGCATCCGACAGCGGCACCCGCTCCGGGCGGGGCCGCGCGGTCAGCGGCAGCTGGGTTCCGGTGCCCGCCTTGGCCTCCGCGATGGCCGCCAGGCCGGCGACGGTCGGGGCGTCGAACAGGTCGCGCACCGACAGCTCAGCGTCCAGGGCCGCGCCCACCCGGGCCACGGCGCGGGCCGCGAGCAGCGAGCTGCCGCCGCGGGCGAAGAAGTCGTCGTACGCGCCGACCCGCTCGACCCCGAGCAGGTCCGCGAAGACACCGGCCACGACCTCCTCGGCCACCGTCTCCGGCGCCCGGTAGACCGCGGTCTCGAAGACCGGGGCCGGCAGGGCGGTGCGGTCCAGCTTGCCGGAGGCATTGAGCGGGAAGGCATCCAGCACCACCAGCGCGGCCGGGACCATGTAGCCCGGGAGTGTGGCGGCCAGGGCGGTCTTGATCGCGTCCAGGTCGACCACGGCCTCGGGTTCGCGGACCACGTATCCGGCCAGCTGGTCACCGGCGTGCGCGTCGGCGTGCACCACCACGACCGACTGGGCAACGCCCGGCTGCGCCAGCAGCGCGGCCTCGATCTCACCCAGCTCGATGCGCAGACCGCGCAGCTTCACCTGGAAGTCGGTGCGGCCCAGGTAGTTCAGCTCCCCCTCGGGGGTCCAGGTGACCAGGTCACCGGTGCGGTACATGCGCTCGCCGGTGCCGAAGGGGTTGGCCACGAAGCGATCCGCCGACAGATCCGCCCGGCCCAGGTAGCCCCGGGCCAGCTGGTCGCCCGCCAGATAGAGCTCACCCGCGACACCCGGCGCGACCGGGTTCATGCGCGCGTCCAGCACGTAGGTCCGGGTGTTCCACACCGGGCGGCCGATCGGCACGAAGGCCGTATCCGCGTCGGCCACCTCGTGATAGGTGACATCGATCGCGGCCTCGGTCGGGCCGTACAGGTTGTGCAGCCGCGCACCGGTCAGCTCGCGCAGCTTCTGCGCGGTCGGCGCGGGCAGCGCCTCACCGGAGGCGAACACCTGCCGGAGGCCGAGGCACAGCGCAGCGGCCGGTTCGGCCACGAAGACGGCCAGCATGGACGGCACGAAGTGGGCGACGGTAACGCCGGTGCGGGCGATGGTGCCGGCCAGGTAGGCCGGATCGCGGTGGCCGTCGGGCGCGGCCACCACCAGCTTGGCGCCGATCTGCAAGGGCCAGAAGAACTCCCACACCGACACGTCGAAGGTGTAGGGCGTCTTCTGCAGGACGACATCCACGGCGGTCAGGCCGTACTCGGCCTGCATCCACACCAGGCGGTTGACGATGGCCGAGTGCGGGACGGCCACGCCCTTCGGGCGGCCGGTCGACCCCGAGGTGAAGATCACGTAGGCGGTGTTCGAATCACGGAGCGGCGCAGTGCGATCCGCATCCGTGAGCGGGGCGCTCGAGTAGCCGGCGAGGTCGAGGGCGTCCACGGCCAGCACCGGCAGGTCGCGGTCGGTGGTGAAACCGTCGCGCCGGGTGGTGAGCACGGCCACCGGAGCGGCGGCGTCGAGCACGTAGTCGATGCGCAGGCGCGGCTGGTCCGGGTCCACCGGCACGTATGCGCCGCCCGCGGCGAGCACGGCGTACATGGCCACGACCATGTCGTCCGACCGCCGCATGGCCAGGGCCACCCGGGATTCCGCGGTCACCCCGGAGTCGGCGAGCTTGCGGGCCAGGCGGTGCACCCGGGCGGCGAACTCGCCGTAGGACAGAGTTGTCCCCTCGAATTCCACAGCGGGGGCGTCGGGGCAGGTCAGCGCCCTGGACTCGAACAGGTCGATCAGGCTGGCGGTGCCGGAATCGGTGGCGGGCAGCAGGTCTCGCGTATCGCGGGTGGTGTCGTTCCAGGACATGAGCACCCGGGAGCGCTCGTCGCCGATGAGCAGGTCGATCTCGCCCACCAGCCGGTCCGGCTCGTCGGTCACGGCCTCGAGCACCACGTCCAGCCGCCGCGCGAAGGCCGCCACGGTGGCCTCGTCGAAAATGTCGGTGGCATAGGTGAACTGGGCGCTCAGCTCGCCGTTCGCGGCGTCCTCGCCCACCGACAGCTGCAGGTCGAACTTGGCGGCGCCGGGATCCAGATCGATGCGCGACACCGTCAGCCCGTCCAGCTCCAGCGTGGGCTGGGTGACATTGGCCAGGTCCAAGGCCACCTGGAACAGCGGGTGGCGGGCCTGCGAACGCATCGGGGCGATCACCTCGACCAGCCGCTCGAAGGGCACGTCCGCGTGGGCGAAGGCGCGCAGATCGGCCTCGCGCACCCGGGCCAGCAGCTCCCGGAACGAGCGGTGCGGGGTGACCTCGGTGCGCAGCACCAGGGTGTTGACGAACATGCCGACCAGGTCGTCGAGTGCCTGCTCGCCGCGGCCCGCGACCGGCGAGCCGATCGAAATGTCCGCGGTGCCGGAGAGTTTCGCGAGCAGCGTGGCGAACGCCGCGTGCAGCACCATGAACACCGTGGCGTGATCGCGCTCGGCCAGCTCGCGCAGGCGGCGGTGCCGCTCGGCGGAGATGACGAAGCGGTACTGCGCGCCGCGGCGGGTGGCGACCGCCGGGCGGGGCCGGTCGCTGGGCAGCTCCAGGGTGTCGGGCTGACCGGACAATTCGGCACGCCAGAAGCGAATCTGCTCCGCCAGCAACGATTCCGGATCGTCCTCGTCGCCCAGTACCGCGCGCTGCCACAGCGTGTAGTCGGCGTACTGCACCGGCAGCGGCGTCCACTGCGGCGCGGCGCCGCCGCGGCGGGCGATGTAGGCCACCATGAGATCCCGGGTCAGCGGGGCGATGGACCAGCCGTCGGCGCTGATGTGGTGCACGGCGACCACCAGCACGTGGGTCTGCGGCGCCAGGCGCAGCAGGGTCAGCCGCGCCGGCGGCTGCTCGTCCACCGCGAAGGGCAGCACGGCCAGCTCGATGATGCGCGATTCCAGCGCGTCCGGGCTCACCTGCTCGGGCGCCAGGGCGATGCCGGCCGCCTCGGCGGATAGCACCAGCTGGCGGCCGACGCCGTCCACGGCCGGGTACACCGTGCGCAGCGTCTCGTGCCGGGACACCACATCGGTGACCGCCGCGGCCAGCGCATCCGCGTCCAGCGGGCCGTCCAGCCGGATGGCCGCGACCAGGTTGTCCGCGATCGAGCTGTTGTCGAAGCGGTTGAGGAACCACATGCGCTGCTGGGCGTAGGACAGCGGCACCACCTCGGGCCGCTCCCCCGCCACCAGCGGTGCGCGGGAACCGGATCCGGCCAGCTCGGCCACCCGCGCGGCCAGCTCGGCCACGCTGGAGGCCTCGAAGACCAGCCGCACCGGGATCTGGGTGTCGAGGGCGGCGCCCAGGCGGGCGGTCACCTGGGTGGCGATCAGCGAATTGCCGCCCAGCTCGAAGAAGTCGTCGTCCGCGCCGACCGCGTGTGCGGCCTCGCCGGCGTCGGCGGCATCGGCAGCGGCCGGCCGGGGACGCGGCGGCACGGTCTCGACGGCGGTCTCGGCGACGGCCGGGACCAGGCCCAGCACCTCGGCGAAGACATCGGCGACCAGCTGCTCGACCGGGGTGGCGGGCGCGCGGAATTCGCGCTTGGGGAAGACCGGCGCGGGCAGCGCGCGGTAGTCCAGCTTGCCGTTGATGGTCATCGGCAGGGCGTCGAGCACCATGAAAGCGGCCGGAATCATGTACGCGGACAGGCGATTCGCCAGTCCGGCCTTCAGCTCGACCAGGTCGAGGCCCGCCGACTCGGGCACCAGGTAGGCGACGATCTGATCCCCGCGCACGGCGTCGCGGTGCACGATCACCGCGGCGCTACGCACCAGCGGATGCGCCGCCACCGCGGACTCGATCTCGCCCAGCTCGATCCGGAAGCCGCGCACCTTGACCTGGGAGTCGTTGCGGCCCAGGTAGTCCACGGTGCCGTCGGCGGTCCAGCGCACCAGGTCGCCGGTGCGGTACATGCGTTCACCGGGCGCCCACGGGCAGGCCACGAAACGGTCGGCGGTGAGGGCGGCGCGGCCGCGATAGCCGCGGGCCAGCTGCGGACCGGCCACGTACAGTTCGCCGATCATGCCCACCGGCACCGGCCGCAGCCGGGCGTCGAGCACCCATTCCCGCACCCCGGCCAGCGGACGGCCGATGGTCACCGGACCGTTGGCCGGCAGTGGCACACTGGCATTCACGACGACGGTGGTCTCGGTGGGCCCGTAGGCGTCGACCAGGGTGCGCCCGGCCTCGGCCCAGCGCCGCACCAGCTCCGCCGGGACGGCCTCGCCGCCGACCGCGATCTGGCGCAGGCCGGGCACGTCGGCGGGATCGATGGTGCCGATCGCCGAGGGCGTCATCAGCACGTGCGTCACCCGTTGCGTGCGAATCACTTCCGCCAGCTCCGGGCCCACGGTGGCCCCGGGCGGCGCGATCACCAGCGTGCCGGCCGACTCGACGGCCATCAGCAGTTCGGCGACCGAGATGTCGAAGTTCGGGGTGGAGCCCTGCAGCACCCGCGCCGACGGCGAACCGACGTAGCGCTCGTACTGCGAGGCGGCCAGGCCGGGCACGCCCGCGTGCGTGACCAGCACGCCCTTGGGCACACCGGTCGAGCCGGAGGTGTAGATGGCGTAGACGACATTCCCGGCGCGCAGCGGGCGCACCCGGTCCGCGTCGCCGACCGGATCGGCGGCGAATCCCGCCCAGTCGGCACGGAATCCGGGCTCGTCGAGCACCAGCCAGGGCAGCACCTCCGGCAGCCCGTCGACCATGGCGGAACCGGTCACGCCGAGGACCGCGCCCGAGTCGCGGACCATGTGCGCGATGCGCTCGGCCGGGAACGCGGGATCCACCGGCAGCCAGGCGGCGCCGGTCTTCACGATCGCCCACACCGCGACAACGGCTTCCAGCGACCGCGGCAGGCCGACGGCCACCAGATCGTCCGGGCCGATGCCGCGATCGATCAGCAGGCGGGCCAGGCGGCTGGTGGTCGCGTCGAGTTCGCCGTAGCTGAGCGTGGTTTCGCCGGAGGTCAGCGCCGGGCGGTCCGGGCCGACGGCCACGGCGCGCGCCATCATGTCCGGCAGCAGCCGGGTGGCCCGCACCGGGCCGCCCGAACGGGTTGTCAGATCGGTGTATTCGGCGGGGGCCAGCAGCGGCAGCGCGTCCACGATCACGGTGGGATCGGTGGTGACGGCCTCGAGCAGGCGCACGAAACGGTGCGCGAAGACCTCGATGGTGGAGGGGTCGAACAGATCCACCGCGAACTCGAACTCCGCGTGGATCCCCGCCGGTGCCGGACCTTCCCCGGGACCGGCACCGGCGAAGCTTTCGGTGACCGCTACCGAGAGGTCGAACTTGGTCACCTCGGTGTCCAGGGTACCCGTCGTGGCAAGCAATCCGGGCAGTTCGAGGCTGATGTCTCCGGTCGCGGTGAAGGACAGCGCCACCTGGAACAGCGGATGGCGCGACTGCGAGCGGGCCGGATTCAGTACCTCGACAAGCTGTTCGAAGGGCACGTCCGCGTGCGCGAAGGCCGCGAGATCGGTGTCGCGGACCCGGTGCGCGAGTTCCCGGAAGCTCAGCGCGCCGTCGACGTCGGTGCGCAGCGGCAGCGTATTGACGAACATGCCGATCAGGTCGTCGAGTTCGCGCGCGCCGCGACCGCCCACCGGGGTGCCGATGACGATGTCCGACTCGCCGGACAGGCGGGACAGCAGCACCGCCAGCGCGGCGTGCATGAGCATGAAGGTCGAAACACCCTCGGCCCGAGCGGTTTCCGAAATTCGCGCGTGCAACTCGGCGGGCAGTTCGACGGCCAGCTTGGCGCCGCGGCCGGTGGCGGCCACCGGACGCGGGCGATCGGCCGGGAGTTCCAGCAGGTCCGGGGCGCCCGCCAGGGTCTGCCGCCAGAAGTCCAGCTGCCGCGACAGCAGCGAGTCCGGATCGTCGGCCGCGCCGAGGCGATCGCGCTGCCACAACGTGTAATCCGCGTACTGCACGGCCAGCGGCTGCCAGGCCGGGGCCTGTCCCTGGGACCGCGCCAGGTAGGCGGTGATCAGGTCGCGGGCCAGGATGGGGAGCGACAGGCCGTCGGCGGCGATGTGGTGCAGCACGATGGCGATGGCGTACTCGGGCACGTCCAGATCGGCGGCGTCCACCAGGACCGGACCGCCCAGTCCGCAGTCCGAGGCGACCGCACCGGTGACGGTGAACAGTCGTGCACGGAACGGGATCTCGCGCTCCAGGTCGAAGCCCTGCGCCGCGAACTCGCGCAACCGCGCGTCCAGTTCGTCAGCGTCACAGGTCTCGTGCGCCACCGGCTCCGCCGCCGCGGCGACCGTCAGTACCTGCTGAACCGCGAAACCCGATGCGGTCGAGGGGAATACGGTGCGCAGCACCTCGTGCCGGTCCAGCACGTCCATCAGCGCGTCCCGCATGGCCGCCTCGTCGGCCTCGCCGCGCAGGCGCACCACGAACGGCATGTTGTAGCCGGCGCTGCCGGTGTCGAAACGGTTCAGGAACCAGATGCGCTGCTGCGCCGGGGACAGCGGCAGCGCCTCGGGGCGCTCGCGCCGCACCAGGGCGACCGCGTTGCCCGCCTCCGCGTCGGCGTCCAGGAACTGGTCGTCGATCACCGCCGCCAGCTCGGATACGCCGGTGGCGGAAAACATCTCGCGCACGGTGAGCCGGCAACCCAGCTCGGCGTTCAGCCGCGCCGCCACCTGGGTGGCGATCAGGCTGTTGCCGCCCAGGGCGAAGAAATCGTCGGTCCGGCCGACCTCGGTCGCACCCAGCACCTCGCCGAAGACCCGCGCCACGGCCTGCTCGGTCACGGTGACCGGCGCCTCGTGCCGCACCGCCACCCGGACCGGCTCAGGCAGCGCGGCCCGATCCAGCTTGCCGGAAGCGTTGACCGGCAGGGCATCCAGCACCACGTAGGCGTTCGGCACCATGTAGCCCGGCAGCGCCCGCGCCGCCGCCGCCTTCAAACGGGTGGCGTCCACCTCGGCCGGCGCGACCACATAGGCCACCAGCTGATCGTCACGCACGATCACCACCGCGCGCGACACGCCGTCCACGGCCACCAGCACCGACTCGATCTCACCGAGCTCGATGCGCAGGCCGCGCACCTTCACCTGGAAATCGGTGCGGCCCAGGTACTCCAGCTCACCATTGTCGGTCCAGCTGACCAGGTCGCCGGTCCGGTACATGAGCTCGCCGGAGTCCCCGGCGAACGGATCGGCGACGAAGCGCTCGGCCGTCAGGCCCGGACGCGCCACGTAGCCCCGGGCGAGCTGAACCCCCGACAGATACAGCTCACCCGGGGTCCCTACGGGGACCGGCCGCAGACGTGCGTCGAGCACGTACAGCCGGGTATTGAACACCGGTGCGCCGATCGGCACGGAAACGGTGTCCGCGGCAGTCACCTCGTGGAAGGTGACATCGACCGCAGCTTCGGTGGGACCGTAGAGATTGTGCAGCTCGGCGCCGGTCAGCGCGCGCAGCCGCTGGGCGGTCCGGCCCGGCAGCGCCTCACCGGAGGCAAACACTGTGCTCAATTTGCCTCCGCTGCGCTCCGGCGGGTTCGCGGCGCTGGAGGTCTCGATTCTTCCCTCCTCCGCTCCTCCGCTTCGCTCCCCCGCTCCGTCAGTCCAGAATCGAGCGCTCCGCCTCCCCGCGCTTGCGCCGCGAACCAGAGCGGACTGCTCCAACTCGGACACATACGCGTCCAGCATGGACGGCACGAAATGTGCGGTGGTGACGCCGTATTCGGCGATCACTGCACGCAGGTAGGCGGGGTCGCGGTGGCCGTCGGGCTGCGCCAGCACCAGGGTCGCGCCGATCTGCAACGGCCAGAAGAACTCCCACACCGACACGTCGAAGGTGGCGGGCGTCTTCTGCAGCACCACATCGGCATCGGAGAGCCGGTAGGTCTGCTGCATCCACACCAGGCGGTTCACGATCGCCGCGTGGGTCACCGCCACGCCCTTGGGGCGGCCGGTGGAACCCGAGGTGAAGATGACGTAGGCGGTGTTCGCGGGCCGCAGCGGCGCACGACGCTCGGCATCGGTCACCGGCGCGGCCGAGTATCCGGCCAGGGCGTCGCCGCCCAGCTGGTCCAGATCCAGTGCGGCGACATCGGTTTCGGGGCGATCGGGCGAGGTGGTCAGCACCAGCGCGGGCGCGGCCGTCTTCAGGATGTGCGCGGTGCGCTCGGCCGGGTGGTCCGGGTCCAGCGGCACATAGGCCGCACCGGCGGCCTGCACGGCATACATGGCCACCACCAGCTCCGGCGACCGGCGCAGATGCAGCGCAACCAGCGACTCCGGGCCGACGCCCAGCGAGATCAGGTGGCGGGCAAGGCGATTCACGCGCTCCGCGAGCGCGCCGTAGCCGAGATCGCGGGCGGGCTCACCGGCGAAACGCACCGCCGGGGCCGACGGCGTGCGGGCCGCCTGCGCGTCGAACATCGACACCAGCGTCGCCGCGCCGTCCACCGGATACGCGGTGTCGTTCCACAGCCGCAGCACCACATCGCGTTCCAGCTCGGTGCAGACGTCCACGCCCGCGAGCCGCTCATCCGACTCCAGGCCGACCAGCCGCTCCAGGAAGGTCAGGAAGCGGCGGTGGTGGCGGACGTTCTCCGCGCTGGTGTACAGGTTCGGGTTCACCTCGAGATCGAGGTGGATCCGGTCGTTCTCCCCGTAGAAGAGATTGAGGCTCATGTCCTCGATCGGGCTGGAGGACAACAGGTGCAGGCGCGCCTGGATATCCCCGAACTCCAGCTGGGGATGGAACAGCATGACATTGACCATCGGGCCGAACAGCGCGCGCGAGGCCGGACTGCCCTGCTGTTCGGCGTCGCGGTGGATGTCCTCGTGACGGTAGCGCTGGTGGCGCAGCGCGCCCGAGATCTCCACCCGCGCCGAGGTGAGCAGCTCACCCCAGGTGGTCTCGTCCCGGACCGGAATGCGCAGCGGCACGATATTGGACAGCATGCCCGTCGAGCGCCGCATGACCGCGGTGGTGCGGGCCGTCACCGGCAGGCTCAGCACCGCCTCGTCCTTGCCGGTGAGCCGGGCCATATAGGCAGCGAAAGCCGCGATGATCACCCCGGGCAGACCGGAATCGTGCTGCTCGCCGCACTTTTCGATGCGCCGCTGCAGCTCCTCGGGCAGGATCTGGCCGTAGCGCATATTGCCCGCGCGCGGCGGCGCGGAACGGCCCTTGAGGGTGGTGCCGCCCTCCAGGCCGGCGGTGCGCGCGGCCCAGTGCGCGCGGTCGGTGCGGAACCGGGTGCTCTCGCGGTAGGCCAGCTCCGACTCGACCAGCTCCTGCTGCGTGCCGACCTGCACCGTCTCCGGTTCCAGGCCGCGCGTCAGGGCGGTGTAGCGCCGAGCCGTCCACTGCATGGTGTTCATGGCGGCATAGCCGTCGCCGACGATGTGATGGCCGACCACGAACCAGAACCAGCGCTGATCGGCGACCCGGATCAGCGCGGGCGCGAAGAGCCGCTCGGCATCGGTGAGGACGTTCACCGGCTGGAGGATCTGGGCGCGCATCCATTCATGCGCCGCCGCAATGGGATCGGCCTCCGACCGCAGGTCCATGACGCGGGTGTTGTGACCGGCGGACTCGTCGATGTACTGGAAGGGCTGTCCGTCGATCTCGGTGAAGCGCAGCTGGGAGGAGCGCCAGATCGGCACGCCGTCCTGGGACACCCGCAGGAGCAGGTCGACATCGAAATCGCCTTGGATATCGACGTACTGGGCCATGCTGCACGGCACGTCGGGGTTCAGCAGCTGGGCGTACCAGACGCCGATCTGTGCGGGTCCGAGGGGAAAAGGCGCTGAGACATCCGACGTCGGAACTTCACTCGGTCCGAGACCACTCGAGTCCGTACCCTGCACCAGAGCCTCCCTTGTCATGGCGAATTGCTATGTCGACCAACGGTTTCGGGCATCACGAAATAGACCTGGGTGCGCTCGGCTGACGAGGGCGCACCAGGTCGCGAAAAATCGCACCGCCCTGGGTGATTCGACGAATGCGCGGCGAAGTCCGCGCGTGATCCAACTAGTGCTCGAAGCGGCCGGGCCTGCTGGCTCTCCGGCCTGGATGCGAGTGCCTCCGGGTCATCGCATCCGGGGTGTCCTACTGCCGATCTCCTCCAACTGTCACCTGCATCACAGGGATGCCGTTCATGCATGTGGACACTAGGCGTTTACACAATAAAAAGGAACTTTTTCCCGAAAAAAAGTTGGACGAGCGTCTAGTTGGCCGGCAGCAGCGCGCTGAGAACGCGATGAATGTGGGTACGACCACATGACAAGGCGGCGGTGTGACCGACCGCACTTTCGGATGTGGAGACTATGAGTCGAAACGTTGCAACTGCGTTGCATCGGCGCCCATACGCCGATCCAGCACGCGAATCTTGGCCTCGATCTGCGCATACAGCGGAGACTCACGATCGACGGTGGCGCGATAGGCCGCCCACGCGGCCGCATCGTCACGGCCCTCGGCACCGGATGTCCACCGACTCAAGACCGAAGCGTCGCCGGAACGTAATACAGCGGTGCGCAGGCGCACTCGCAATTCATCGCGAATGTCTATAACTCCAGGCGCCGTGGAACGCGGCAGCGCCGGACCCGCGTACAGCCGCACCGCCGAATCCACATCCCCGGAATCCAGCGCGGCGCGCAGCGCCTCCACATCCGTGGCGATCGGCACGCGCAGCCGATAGGGACGCGAGCCGAACACATTCGACCCGACCACCGAACGCAAACGCGACATGGCCGCGCGAATGGTGGCGTTGTCCAGATCGGCATCGTCCAGCAGCAGCGCCAGGTGATCGGCCGACAGGCCCTCGGTGTGCTCGGCCAGCAGCAGCAGGATCTCGGCATGCCGCTGCGACAGGGGGACTCGCTCCCCCGCCACCGTCAGCTGCGGCTGCCCCAGCCCGAGCACCTCCAGGCCCAGCCGCTCCGGCGCCGGCGCATCGGCGTTCGAACGGCGATCCTGACCCGAACGGACCGCGGCCAGCAGCAGATCCATCTCCGCGGCCGTCGCGGCCGCCTTCACCAGCGCCAGGATCTCCGGGCGCGCCACCCGCACCCCGCCGGCGATCATCAGCACGCCCACCAGGCGGCCGTCCGGATCGTGCACCGGCGCCGCGGCTCCGGTGATCTGGTGCATGCGATGCAGGAAATGCTCGGGCCCGTGGATCCAGGCCGCGCGGCCGGTGCGCACCACCAGGCCCACCGCATTGGTGCCCACCCGGCGCTCGCTCAGGTCATTGCCCTCGCGCAGGCCCGCCTCCGCGGCCGCCTGCACCCGATCGGCATTGCCGTGCACCGAGAGCACGCGGCCGAACTGGTCGGCCACCACCACGATCAACCCGGTGCTGGTCGCGTCGCGCAGTAATAGCTTGTCCACCAACGGCATGACCGAGGCGATCGGATGCGCGTCACGGTAACGCTCGAGGTCGGCGCCGCGCAGGCCACGACCGTCTCCGTCGTCCATCGGATCGACGCCGCCGCGCAGACTGCGCAGCCATGACTCGAGCACCATCGGCCGCAGCAGGCCGGGCAACTGCCCCAGTTGATCCCCGCCCACACTGAGATATCCGTGCGCCTGGGCGGCATATGTTTCGAGCGCCCCGAGTTGACTGCCCGGTTCGACGCCGTGGTTGGGTTGCCCACCACCTGCGAGATTGCTGACCATTTGCCTTTCTTTCCGCCCCCGAAGAGTACCCGCGCACCGAAGACCTCAAGGCGGAAGCCGGACGTTTGTCCGGCAGGTCACATGCCAACGGGCGCCTCACAAAATGTGAGCTACACAGCATTTTGTTAAACACGGCGTGTTCAATGCTGGTGCGGCGCCCGCGTGTCGCTCCCCGTCCGGGAGGGTTGCGGTGGCGCTGCGGACCGGGTCACGGCCGCCGCCAAGGCTCGAATCCCTTGCGGTGAGCAAGATTTCACAGCTGTGCGGTTCATCGAATGTACCGCCCCGCTCCCGTGCACTGTGCCAGGGTGGGTCCGTGGAGGATATCGACCCGACCGACCTCGACCGCCTCGCGCACAGCTTCCCACACGCGGTCTTCGATCATCTCCACCGGGAGCAGTGTCGAATTCAGCTCGTCGGCAAGGTCGGCTTCAGCGCCGCCGCGCTGCGAATGCGGGCCGCACCCCACCACAGACCCGTCCCGTAGGCGACATCGTCCAGCCGCCGGCACAGCACGTACCGGACCGGGTCCAGGCTGCCCGGCTCCCGGTGGGTGAACCAGTCCGCCAGGCCCTCGGCCATGGCCAGGGTGAACGCGATATGACGGACCCGCCGCGAGCACAGCATGCCCAGCAGCGTGATCGGCCAGTAGTGCCGGCACATGGCCGTCGCCAGCCGCCAGACGCCGCCGGTGAAACCGCGCGTCATATAGATGGCCGCCACCCGGGTCGGATTGTCCAGTCCGGCGAAGACCCGGCGTAGCCGGACCAGGGTGGCGCTCAGCGTCAGCAGACCGCCGAACACGCCCCAGCGCGACATCGTGCCCAATAGCACCGCGGACACCGCGGTCCAGATCGGCAGCGACAGCGGCGCGGCCAGGCCCGGATGCCGCTGGGCCAGCGGCGCGACACCGGTCCCGTGGGTGACCTTGTGGGCGAACCACTTTCGCAGTGACACCGGATTGCTGTGCGCCACCCGCGCGGCCGGTTCGTAGCGCAGCCGCCAGCCCGCGCGGTCCAGCCGCCAGCACAGGTCGACATCGCCGCCCGCCGCCATGGTCTCGTCGAACCCGCCCTCGCCGAGTAGCGCCAGCCGGCGCACCAGCACCGCCGAACTCGGCACGTACGGCACCGGGCCGTGCGCGTGCACCGCCGACTCGCGGCGGCCGCGATGCACCGAGCCGCGGGTGTGCTCGTAGCGGGCCAGCAGGGTGGAATCCGGATCCATGGCCAGGATGCGCGGGGCCACCAGCGCCACCTTGGGATCGCTGAAGTGCCCGAGCATGACCTCCAGCCAGCCGGTGCGGGGCACCACCTCCGGGTCCAGGAAGGCCACGAATTCGGTTGCCGCGGCCCGTAATCCGAAATTGCGGGCGGCGGCCGCCCCGTACCGGCGATCCCGGCGCAGCACGGTGATCCGGCAGCGGCTTCTGGCGTCCGGGATCTGCACCGGCTGATCCGAGCCGTCGTCCACCACGATCACCGTGTGGCCGCGCAGCGCCGACAGCAGCCGGGACAGCTCGGGAGCATTGTTGTGCACCGGGACGATCACGGTGACGTCCTCCAGCGACGGCAGCAGCCGCGGGCGCGGATTCGCAACGCCGGAATCGAGCAGACGTCTGGCAACCCGAGCCGACGCGGGGTCGGTCACCTCGAGGTACCCGTCACCGATCAAGGCCGCAGCTTCCGGGGCGAGCCGTAGCAACCTCGTCGGCGTGCCGCCGACCAGGAGCCGTCCACCGGAATAAGTGCGCACCCTGGGATCGATTCGCACCCCGAAACCATCGGGAAGGCGATCATGGCGCATTCCCGAATGCTAAGTCAGCCAACCACTGGCAATGATGATTGGCGCGCTGGCTGTATCTAATTTGCCCTCCGCTTCGCTCCGGGCGGGTTCGCGGCGCTGGAGGTCTCGTTCTTCCCTCCCTCCGCTCCTCCAAGGCGCAGGTCTATGGAGCCGTTCGCTCCCCCGCTCCGCTCGGTCCAGAACGAGACGCGCCGCGAACCATTGGCGTCGAGCATCGGAATTCGATCTCGCCGGCGCATCGGGACCGTAGCTCGACAGCGCGAGTCCGGCGCGCTCTACACTGCGGGAGGAAAATCGGCAGTTGAACAGGTAGGGGACGGAAATCCGTGCCCGTGGTGGTCGAGGCGGTATGGGAGTCGGGCGCATGCAGACAGGCGGGGGCGGTAACACCCTCTCGGAATCCGAGATCGTCGAGGCCGCCCTGCGGGTGGTCCGGCAGGACGGTGTGGAGAAGCTGTCCATGCGACGGCTCTCCCGCGAACTCGGAGTTTCGCCGATGGCCCCCTATTACTACGTCGCCGACAAGCGCGAGCTACTCGATCTGGTCGCCACCGCCGCCCTCACCGGCGTGCGCAAGCCGCCACCCGAATTCGGCACGTGGCAAATGCGATTGCGGGATCTGATCGACCAGATCGACGAGAAATTGCGCAAGCATCCGGGTCTCGGTGACGTGTTGATCGAGCAGATGCTCGGCAAACAGCTGGATCTGATCGCCGCCGTCATGGAAATCCTCTTCGACGCCGGTTTCGACGAGCGCAATGTGCTCTCCGCCTATGCCACCATCCACACCTATCTGTTCGGGCGCTCGAAGGTGAACCCGCGCGATCGGGCGGGTCTGCTGGACCGGGTGCTTCCGGAGGCAGTGGAACGCGCCACCAAACACCTGGCGGATCTCCGCGGCAAGTACTCCTACGACTTCTCGATGGACGTGCTGATCGCGGGCCTGGAAGCTCAGCTTGTCCGGCAGCGGGACGGCCACGTATAGTCAAACTAGAACACGTTCTAGTTTAGGTAGACTGCACCGGCTGCCCAGCACCGCCGGGTTCGAGAGGACACTATGACCACCGTCGACGTACCGCACAGCTCGCGATCGGCCGTGCTGCGGGTCTCCGCGGTCATCAACGAGACGGCCGACTCCTGCTCGCTGGTATTCGACGTGCCCGAGGACCTGCGTGAGCGCTTCACCTACCAGCCGGGCCAGTTCCTGACCCTGCGCATCCCCAGCGACCTCACCGGGTCCGTCGCCCGCTGCTACTCGCTGGCCAGCTCACCGCACACCGACGACAAGCCCAAGGTGACCATCAAGCGCACCGTCGACGGGTACGCGTCGAACTGGGTGTGCGACAACGTGAAAGCCGGCGACTCGCTCGAGGTACTGCCGCCCTCGGGCGTCTTCACCCCCAAGAACCTCGACGAGGACCTGCTGCTGTTCGCGGCCGGCAGCGGCATCACCCCGGTGATGTCCATCCTCAAGTCGGCGCTGGCCCGCGGCAACGGCCGCATCGTGGTCGTCTACGCCAACCGCGACCACGACTCGGTCATCTTCGCCCGGGAACTGCGCGAGCTGGCCGACAAGCACCCGCAGCGGCTGGTCGTGATCCACTGGCTCGAGCACCTGCAGGGCCTGCCCACCGCCGACGCCCTCGCCACCCTGGTCGCGCCCTACGTCGCGCACGAGGCGTTCATGTGCGGCCCCAAGCCGTTCATGGACCGCGTCCACGACGCCCTCGGCCAGCTCGGCATGCCCCGCAACCGCAGCCACGCCGAGGTCTTCAACTCACTCTCCGGCGATCCCTTCGCGGAGGTCGCCCCGAGCGAGATCACCGCCGAGGAGGCCGCCGACGCCGCCAGCGTCGAGGTCGAACTCGACGGCGAAACCCACGAGATGACCTGGCCCCGCAGCCAGACCCTGGTCGACATCATGCTCTCCAAGGGCCTCGACGTCCCCTACTCCTGCCTCGAAGGCGAATGCGGCTCCTGCGCCTGCACCGTCCTCGAAGGCGAAGTGGAAATGGAGAACGCCGAAATCCTCGACCCCGAGGACATCGCCAACGGCTACATCCTCGGCTGCCAGGCCCGCCCGGTGACGGATCACCTGAAGATCCAGTTCTGACGAGCCCGCCAAAAGCGAAATGTGGCCGCCGCGTCGAAAACGCGGCGGCCACATTCTTATTCGAGGGGTGCGGCGTTGAACCCCGGAGAGCAACCGAAAAGTCGGTGCTGCCTAGTACGCCGAGAAGACGTTGTCGATGGAGCCGTAGCGGTGCGCCGCGTAGTTGCAGGCGGCGGTGATGTTGGCGACCGGGTCGTAGATGTCCCAGGACGTTCCGTCGACGTGGTACGCCTGGAAGGTGGGATCGATCACCTGCATCAGGCCCTTGGACGGGATGCCCGCGGCGGCGTTGGAGTCGTACAGGTTGATGGCCTGCGGGTTGCCACCCGACTCACGCTGGATGTTGCGGAAGATGCCGTCGTAGCTGCCGGGGATGCCGTGCTGGCCCATGACGAAGAGGGCATTCTGGATCCAGCCGTTCAGGTCGTTGCCGAAAGCCGGGGGGAGGACCTGGTTGAACGGGGCCGGGAGGCCCTGGACGACCTGACGGACCTGGCCCTGCTGCGCAGCGGGGAGGCCGTTGTCGAGCTGGATGGCCTGCTGCTGGACCTGCTGAGCGGTGGCCTGGAACTCGGGCGGGACGCCGTTGATGTCGGCGGCGGCCGGACCGGCGGCGATCACGGCCGAGACGGCCAGGGCCGCGGCGGCTGCGCCGGTGATGGTCTTGACGGGCTGGGCGAACAGGTTTCGTTTGATCATGGTGATTACAGGCGCAGAGCTCACCACGGCGGGCACCCGGAGGGACTCGCCGATGCGCTGCATGGGTTGTGATGTGCAAGTGGCGGAACGAGATCTGGGATATTTCCCAGCTATCACCGTTCAGTCACGCTCCCGCCGTAGGCGGCGGTCTCTGCGTGGTAGTCACCGGCTCATTTCGAGCTGGTATCGGCCTTCACCGACTGATCACAGACTGATCTCGCCAGGTAAACGTAAACTGAACACAGGATGAACACTCGGTGCGAAATAGCCGAGTGGTTCGTCACAGCAATCCGGCAGCGTCACCTGCCGGGCCCGTTTCACCCGCGGATCACCGCTGCGCGCGGTACTTCGCTCGCTGTTCGGGAGCGAGATGCTCGGTCGCGTAACTCAGTGCGGTACGACCCATATCCGCCGCGTGTGCGTCCAGAAATCCGGTGAGAATCGCGGAATCCACCCGCTTGCCGATCTCCCGCAGCATCCAGCCCACCGCCTTCTGGATCAGATCGCGGCGATCGGAGAGCAGGCGCTCGCAGAGCTCGAGCGTGGTCGCGGAATCGCTCTGCTTGATGAACGCGAATGTGGTCAGCAAGGCCACCCGCCGCTCCCAGAGCGAATCCCCCGATGCGAATTCGTCGAGCAGGTCCCGGGGACGTTCCAACAGCCACGGGCCGAGAATGAACTCGGCCGAGGAATCCACCAGATCCCAGTTGTTCACCCGGCCGCGGCGCACGGCCGCCACATACAGATCGACGATCTCCCGTTGTTGCGCCGCATCACCGCCGCGATTGAGTGTCCCGCCCCCGCGTTTGCGTGTCGCCCTGGCCATTTCGCCGTTCAGAATCACCAATCCGGCCAGCCGGTGCTCGTGCACCGGACTGTCGAGCAACAGATCGATCTCCGAAAGCGGCAGGCCGGCAAATTGTTTCACCGCCTTCCGGGTCTGCGGAACCCGGACGCCGATGAATACATCCCCTTCCCCGTACTCACCCGGACCGGTTTTGAAGAACCGCTGCAGATGCGCCGCGTCGGCCGGATCGGCGCAGGCCGCCAATTCCGCCTGTACCGCGGCCGCCGTCAGGGTTTTCGACGGCACGCCGGTTCCGCTCATCGCGCCTCCTGCGTCCGTGGGCCGGAGAAGTCTGTCGATCGAATCCTAGATCTCTATCAAGCGGTTTCAGCCGCGGCCTGTAACAGCACCTCGCCGAATTTCCGCATGTGATCCGCTCCGCCGTACCAGGCCGCCACCAATTCCACGGCCGCCGTGCGGGTGCGCCGCGCGACGTCGGCCAGTTCGGCGACGGTGATCTCGCCGGATTCGACCGCCGCCGCGGCCACGTCCAGATCGTGGCTGGCCACCAGCAGCCGCATGATGTGGTGCAGATCGATGGTGGCATCGCCGGTCCGGAACTCGGCGCCGGCCTTGGTCTGGGCGGTGGTCGAATCCGGCTGCGCCACAGCGGGTTCCGGGGCGGCGCGCCGCCGGGACTTGACGCTCGCCGGACGCTCGGGCTCGGCCGGCGAAGCGGGTGCGCTCTCCCGCAGCGAGGCCGCGACGGCCTCCAGGTCTTCCATGCGGGCGGGGGTCTCCATGCGGGCCGGGCTCTCCAAGCGGGCGGGGCTCTCCAGCCGGGCCGGCGGCTCGGGGTCCGGCGCGTGCCGGCGACCGGTGGGAGCCTCGGGGTCGGCGGGGCGGCTCGCCGCGAATACATCCTCGTGCACACCGGAATGGGCCGCGAAAGGCGAGCCATTGGCCGCGGGGCGCACGGCAATCGTCTCGTTGTCCGCCGCGGGCGCCGCCGCGTAGAGCTCGCTGTCGAGGGCGGCACTGGTGAACGATCCGCTGTCGGACATGGATCGGGCGTAGGGCGACCCGTTGGTGGCGGGTCGTACGGCGAAGGGCTCGCCATTGGTGGCGGGCATCGCGAGCGGTTCGCTGTCGGTGGTGATCCGAGCCGAGAACGGCTCGCCGTCGGCGGCGAGCCGGGCGGCCACCGCCTCCGGGTCCGCGGTGCG
Source organism: Nocardia sp. NPDC059229 (assembly GCF_042754165.1). Taxonomy (NCBI): domain Bacteria; kingdom Bacillati; phylum Actinomycetota; class Actinomycetes; order Mycobacteriales; family Nocardiaceae; genus Nocardia; species Nocardia sp. NPDC059229. The sequence continues at coordinate 42,887 of NZ_JBHZAK010000024.1, read as the reverse complement.
CTGCGGCAGATCGGGAGCGATCCGGCGCGGCAGCGCATCGGGTTCCGGTGTGGCGCGCAGGGTTACGGGTGCGGTCGACCACTGCACGGCCTGCTCCTGGCCATTTCGGACCGGGCCGGCGTAGCCGCCGGTGTCGATGCCGGTCAGCACCGGGTTCGGCGACGTGCCCGGTGACGGGGTATCGGGATGGGTGAGTCGGTAGCCCGGCTGGCGCGCGGGGCGCGAATCCCCCGGGCCGGTGGTGAAATCGGCATCCATGGCCGACATTCTTACCGGCCCGCGGGAAGGGGTGCGACTCGGGCTCGGGCCGGGGCGTGCGTATGGTCACCGCGAAACCGGCTCACGATCAACAGTATTGGGGCGTTGACGCCGCTCAGCAATTGCTCGGAGCGGGCTCGCCGCGCAGCCGCGCGTCGATCCACCACAGTGCGGCGGGCAGTCCCAGCACCGCCGCCGACAGATGTTCCGGGGACGGATTCATATCCATATCCAGCCGCACCCCGGCCGCGCAATAGCGATGATCGGTATTCACGATGGCGTCCACCGGAATCAGCGGATCACTCGGCGAATGCCATTCGAAGATGGGTGTATTCGGCACCCCGTCGTACAGTTCCAGGCTGTTCTCCTGCAGCACCGACATCACCGCCGGATCGTCGATCAGCGAGGTGCTGGCCGCGAATTCGCGCACACTGTGCCCGGCGCCGATCGCCATGATCTGATTGGTGCAGCCATTGGCCATGGCATTGCGCGCCGCCAGGCCGGCCGCATTCATCTGGGTGCTGATCGGCAACCGGTCCGGATACTCCCGCTCCAATCCGATGGCCGCTGCCATCGCCAGCCCGAACGCCGGATGCGGTTGCAGGCCAAGGGCGTTCACCATCTTCACCAGATTCATCGGCACGCCGCCCGTGGCCGCGCCCGCGATCTCCAACTCCGGCGCGTAGCGGGGCGCGAGCGCCGCCGCCCACGCGGTCGCCATGCCGCCGCCGGAATATCCGGCCATCGCCACCCGGCTGTTCGCCACCGCCAATTCCGGCAGCCGCTTCGCCGCGCGAATACCGTCCAGGGTGATCATCCCGCCCAATCTGGCCGCACCGTAGGCGGAATTCGGGCCCAGATGATCCGGCAGCGCCACCGACCAGCCACGCCGCAGCGCCACATTCAGCGCGACTGCCTCGCGCACCTGCAGATTCGGGTCGTTGGCGTACAGCACCCGCGACACCGCGCATTCCGAGCCCAGGCCGTTGATGATGTGCTGATACGACAGCAGCGGCCCGTCCGGCTGATGCTCGCGCGGGGTGAGCACCGTGGTGACCGCCGCGATCGGAGCGCCCTCGGAACTCGTGGACCGGAATTTCACCATCGTGACCGTGGTCTCGGGAAATATCAGCAGCGGCGGCATCGGCCGCACCGCCAGCACGTCGCCCGGATCGTGGTCCGCGGTATCGGCCGGTTGCGCATAGAACGGGTCCGGGTCGGGCGCGGGGTAGATCGGATCCGCGTGCGCCGCGGGCGTCATGCCCGTGAGCGCCAGACCTGCCGCCAGGATTCCGAAACCGCGCAGCAACAACTTGGCATTCATCAGGTCCTCCACGAACTTCGCAGTGGGAATCGGACGATTACCCCACAACGAGTGTGAATCGGGAGTTCTTCATAAGAAACAGCGACACGCCAGCAAACATTCTGCGGTCGCTCCGGGTTCCCACCGGCTCAACCCAGGTGGGTCATGCCCGCCGCCACCACCTGCGCCACATTCAGAATCTCGTCGGCCGTCGGCAGCGGCACCCCGTCCAGGGCGTGCAACCGATCCGTACTCGCGATGGCCAGCATCGCCGACACCCACGCCGCCGCACACGCCCGCAATGTCCCCGGCTGCACCGGGGCCGGCGCGCTCGCCGCCAGCACCCGCGCCGTCGCGTCCAGCAGCTGATCCCGCATGCGGCGCAATTGTTTCCGCACATCCGGGTGGGTATCGGCCTCGCGCCACATGATCACCCGCAGCACCGAGGAATTGTTCTCGCGCAGATTCAGCGCGGCATCCATATTGACCAGGCTCTTGGCCGGATCACCCGGCACCACCACCGACTCGATATCGTCCAGCGGCTGCGAGGGGACCCGCTCGGCCATGAGCGCCGACAGAATGGCGCCCTTGGTCGGGAAGTAGTAGAAGATCAGGCCCTTGGGCACCCCGGCCTCCTCGGCGATGGACGCCGTGGGAGTCGCGTCGAATCCATGGGCCGCGAAAAGCCTTTCGGCGGCATCCAGGATGAGCTGGCGAGCGTCACCGTCGACCTTCTTGCTGCGACGACGCCCCACCCGGCGGGGCGCGGGTCCCACATTGCGCAGCAGTTCAGACTCTGCTGTGCGCGGCGAATCCGATTCCGCCCTGCGTGATGTGGGCACTGCTCGACTTCCTCCTCACGCTTCGACGCGGAGGCGGCCGCCACCGGTCGGCGGACGTAGACGACAAGCATAACGCGCGGGCGCGCCGGCCTCGCTGCGTCTCCCATGCTCACGAGGGCTGAGCACCCGTGAGCACGGAGAACCGAGGCCGGCACGCCGCGAATCGGTCAGTGATGCGCCGCTGCGCCGAAGCGGCCCGACACCTCGGGCATCTCCGCCAGCGCGACCACGACCGTCAACGCACCCACGATCCACGCGACCCAGGATGCGCCGCTGTAGGAGTGAAAGTTCATCACCCAGGGGGAGATGAACATCAGGACGCCCAGCACGCCGAGCGCGTAGCCGACCATGCCGGTCGCCATTTCCGCGATCTGCGCCAGGCCCGCGAGTGCGACCAGCACGCCGAGCACCACGAGGGTCCACAGTGCGCGGTTGCTGTGCGCCACCCAGATCGGGGACAGCGCGGCGATTGCGCCGAGCACGACCGTCATGGCCTGCTCCGCACGACTCACGGTGAACATGGAATGCCTCCTTTGAAAGGCCAGGGAATATGTTCTGATCCCGTTGTATTCCTGATTGACCGCCCGATCAATAAATGGCCGGATACGATTGGGCCGCATCTCGGGTGTGACGGTCGACACGTCGGCGCGTGACCTCGGGAACCGCTATGGTTGGCGCATGTCGCACTCGGTAGAACACGTTCTAATTGTCGGCGCGGGCCTCGCGGGGCTGCGCACGGCCGAAGAGCTGCGACGTGGGGGTTACACCGGCGAACTCACCCTGCTGGGCGACGAGAACCGCGCGCCCTACGACCGGCCGCCGCTGTCCAAGCAGTACGTGCGCGGCGAAACCGACGACACCGCCCTGCGGCCCGCGGAATTCTTCACCGAGCAGCACATCCGGCTGCGGCTGGGAGTCGCCGCGACCGGCGTCGACACCGCCGCCCGGCGGGTCCGGCTCTCCGACGGCAGCGAAGCCGGCTACGACGCCCTCGTGATCGCCACGGGTTTGCGGCCGCGTCGAATCCCGGGTCTGCCCGAGGTCTCCGGCGTCCACGTGCTCCGCTCGCACTCCGACGCCCACGCCCTGCGCGAACACCTCGGCAGCGCACGCAAGGCCGTCATCGTCGGCGCGGGCTTCATCGGCTGCGAACTGGCCGCCAGCTTCCGGTCCCGCGGCATCGCGGTGACCATCGTCGAACCCCAGCCCACTCCCCTGTTCGCCGCACTCGGCGAACAGGTCGGCGCGCTGGTGGCACGGCTCCACGAAACCGAAGGCGTCGAACTGCGGTGCGGGATCGGCGTGGAATCGCTTGTCACCGAAGACGACACGGCGCTTGCCACCGAGGACGACCGGGTCCGCGGCGTGCGGCTGACCGACGACAGCGTGATCGACGCCGACCTGGTGGTCGTCGGCATCGGATCGGTGCCCGTCACCGGCTGGCTCGACGACTCCGGCATCCCGCTGGCCGCGCCCGCCGAGGGCGGCGGCGTCCTCACCGACGACACCGGGCGCACCAGCGTCCCGGGCGTCTGGGCGGTCGGCGACGTGGCCGCCTGGCCGCACGCGAGCGGCCGCAACAAGCGCGTCGAACACTGGACCAATGCCGGTGAGCAGGCCCAGCTGCTGGCCGCCGCGCTGCTGGGCGCCGACCGGTCCACCGAGGTGCAGGTGCCCTACGTGTGGAGCGACCAGTACGACATGAAGATCCAGGTGCTCGGCATCCCGGCGCTCGCCGACGAGGTGCAGATCGTCGAGGACAAGGGGCGCAAGTTCCTCGCCCACTACCTGCGCGGCGGCGAACTCGTCGCGGTCGTCGGCGCCAGCATGGCCGGCAAGGTCATGAAGGCCCGCGCCCAGCTCGCCGCGACGCTGCGCCCCTCGGCGACGGTCGGCTGAGCCTCTCCACCGCGGTCGGCTGAGGCTCTCCACCGCGGTCGGCTGAGGCTCTCCACCGCGGTCGGCTGAGGCTCTCCACCGCGCTCGGCTGCGCCACGCCCACCCGGTTTTTCGACCCGCGGTTCGCGGCGGAGGCGGTTCCTTCACTACCGTGCAGGGTGTGATCGTCGCGCTCATCGACTCCGGACTGGGGCTGCTCCCCACGGCCGCCTGGTTGCGGAAGCTGCGGCCCGATCTCGACCTGCTGCTGCTCAACGACCCCGACGGCGCGCCGTGGGGACCCAAGCCCGAGCAGTGGGTCATCGACCGGGTACTGGACACCGCGCGCCTCGCCCTGGGCGAAGGCGCGGAAGTCATTGTGCTGCCCTGCAATACCGCCAGCGTGCAGGCCCTCGAACACGTCCGCACCATGGTCGGCCTCGGCGTGCCGGTCATCGGCACCGTGCCCGCCATCAAACCCGCCGCCGCGGCCTGCCGGAAGGTGGCGGTCTGGGCGACCGCGGCCACCACCGCCAGCGCCTACCAGGCCGACCTCATCGCCCGCTTCGGCGGCGACGCCGACATCACCGGCGTGGCCTGCCACGGCCTGGCCGACGCCATCGACCGCGGCGACCTCCCCGTCATCGCGGACGCCATCGCCGACGCCGCCGCCCGCACCCCCGCCGACACCGAGGGCATCGTCCTCGGCTGCACCCACTACCCCCTCGTCCTGGACGACATCCTCACCGCCCTCCCCCCGGGCGTCCGCGTCTTCGACAGCGCCGAAGCCGTCGCCGGCCAAACCCTCCGCCGGATGGACGCCCTCGACCGCCGCACCGCGGGCGCCGGTACAGTCCGCGTTCTCGCGTCCGGTCGCACCGCCCAACTCCCCACCGCCGCAGCCGCTTTCGAGTCCGGCCGCCTCCTCGGCGCGGCAGCCTCGCAGGCGCAGGTCTGCTGACGGAAGTCAGAAACTGTTGGCCAGCAGTGCATATTGCGCGGCGGCGCGTCGCCTGGCTTCGGCCTGATCCTTGTCGTTGACGACCGCGAGATAGCGCCCGTAGGCGAGATAACACTTGCCGTCCTGCACATCCGCGGACGGGACATCGGGTTTGGGGACCAGGCAGTGCACATCGGGGACGTGCGCGGGCGGGTCGGCGTCGACGTATTCGTCGTGACGTTTGGCCACGAGCGTATCCATCAGTGCACGAGCCGATTTCGCGTCGCGCGCACGAATCAGGGTGTCCCGGTCCAGGTATGCGAGCAGATCGGCGCCGGCGTCCCCATAGGCCCGGGACCAGAATTCGGCGTCCGCGCTACCCATCACGATCGCGTTCGGGCTCAGCACGGCAAAGCTCTCCACATTGGGCGCACGCTGGTCGCGATCGCGAGTCATCATCCGCGCCAGCATGCTTTCGGTATCGACCCGGAGATTCGGCAGGTCCCGTTCCGGCGTGAGCCGGAACCTGTCCAGGGCCGGGATCTGCACATCGAACACCTTGTGCAACCAGGCCAGCAGGTCGCTTTCATCGGCACTCGGGCGGTGCGCGAAGACCCACAGCACGAAATCACCGTGCGCCAGAAAAGCCCCCGCCGTCGGCACGCCGGGTTGCCAATGAATATGCGCCGCACCGTAATCCGCGAGCAGCAGCCGGCGGTTCAGCGCCGGGGCCACATCGAAATCGGCGGCCTCCAGCTCGGTCGCGGCCCGGGTAGCGGTATCGGCATCCGGGAAGCGCAACAGGGCCGTGGTGATCACCGTCGCGGTCGAGCTGGTGGTGGCATCGGATTTCGGCCGAGGCTGGTCGGCGGCGGTCGCCGTGTAGCCCGCCAGCATGCGATCTCGTTCCAGCACGGGGCGCGTGGCATCGGCCAAGCCGCCCAGACGAACCGCATCATGGACATCGGCCAGCACATGGCCACCCCGGCCCGCGGTGAGCATGGGATCGAGCTGCAGCCCCGTGGCCATGGCACCCGACATCCGCATGCCCTCGACCAGGCCGCCATAGGTACCCGCGGGCCGGTCGTAGGTCACCCGATTCAGCGGGTACGTGCCGACATCCAATGCCCTGACGTCGATTCGGGCCGGGGTCGGCGTGCCCCGCACACCCGCGCAACCGGCCAGCAGTGCGACCATCACGAAACACACTGCCGCACAGAACATTCGAGCTCGACCGGCCATGATCACCCCCGGATCCGCTAGGCCCGTCGTTCGAGGCTACTACTGGATCGCCCGGTGCACCGGGTGAACCGGAGCGCGGAAAACACGAACGGCGCCGCTCCTTTCGGAGCGACGCCGTTCGTCAGCGATTCAGAGAATCACCAGTGATTCCGGAAAATCACTTGATGATCTTGGTGACGCGACCGGCACCGACGGTGCGGCCACCCTCACGGATCGCGAAACGCAGGCCCTCGTCCATGGCGACCGGCTGGATGAGCTTGACGCTCATCTCGGTGTTGTCGCCCGGCATGACCATCTCGGTGCCCTCGGGGAGGGTCACGACGCCGGTCACGTCGGTGGTACGGAAGTAGAACTGCGGGCGGTAGTTGTTGAAGAACGGGGTGTGGCGGCCACCCTCGTCCTTCGACAGGATGTACGCCTGGCCCTCGAACTCGGTGTGCGGGGTGGTGGTGCCCGGCTTGATGACGACCTGGCCGCGCTCCACGTCCTCGCGCTTGATACCACGGACCAGCAGACCGACGTTGTCGCCCGCCTGGCCGTTGTCGAGCAGCTTGCGGAACATCTCGATGCCCGTGATGGTGGTCTTGGTGACCTTCTCGCGGATGCCGACGATCTCGACTTCCTCGTTCACGTTCACGATGCCACGCTCGATACGACCGGTGACGACGGTGCCACGACCGGTGATCGTGAAGACGTCCTCGATCGGCATCAGGAACGGCTTGTCGGTCTCACGAACCGGGTCCGGGATCGACTCGTCGACGGCGTTCATCAGCTCGATGATCGACTCGGTCCACTTCGGGTCGCCCTCGAGCGCCTTCAGACCGGAGACGCGCACGACCGGGGCGTCCTCGTCGAACTCCTGCGAAGCCAGCAGCTCGCGGACCTCCATCTCGACGAGCTCGAGGATTTCCTCGTCGTCGACCATGTCGGACTTGTTCAGCGCGACCAGGATGTAGGGCACGCCGACCTGGCGGGCGAGCAGCACGTGCTCGCGGGTCTGCGGCATCGGGCCGTCGGTGGCGGCTACGACCAGGATCGCGCCGTCCATCTGGGCGGCACCGGTGATCATGTTCTTGATGTAGTCCGCGTGACCCGGGGCGTCGACGTGCGCGTAGTGGCGCTTCTCGGTCTGGTACTCGACGTGGGAGATGTTGATCGTGATACCACGAGCCTTCTCCTCCGGCGCCTTGTCGATCTGGTCGAACGCGAAGGCCGCGTTCAGGTTCGGGTACTTGTCAGCCAGCACCTTGGTGATCGCGGCAGTCAGCGTGGTCTTGCCGTGGTCGACGTGACCAATGGTGCCGATGTTGACGTGGGGCTTCGTCCGCTCGAACTTCGCCTTCGCCACTGTTGTCCTCCTGGACTAGTTAGTGCGTTGCTTTTGCAGCAGTGCGGTTTTTTCTTACAGGGGGTCGTTCAGCCGACCGACTCGGGACGGATTCTCGCAAACCCGTCCCGGCAGCGAACTACTCGCCGGTCGCCTTGGCGATGATCTCCTTCGACACGTTGGCCGGAACCTCCGCGTACGAATCGAACACCATGGAGAAGTTCGCTCGGCCCTGGGTCTTCGACCGCAGGTCACCGATGTAACCGAACATCTCCGAGAGCGGAACCAGCGCCTTGACGACACGGGCACCACTGCGTTCCTCCATGGCCTGGATCTGGCCACGGCGGGAGTTCAGGTCGCCGATCACTTCGCCCATGTAATCCTCGGGCGTGGTGACCTCGACAGCCATGAGCGGCTCGAGGATCACCGGACCGGCCTTGCGGGCCGCTTCCTTGAGGGCCATCGCGCCGGCGATCTTGAACGCCATTTCCGAGGAGTCGACCTCGTGGTAGGCGCCGTCGAGCAGCGAGACCTTCATGTTGACCAGCGGGAATCCGGCGAGGACACCGTACTGCATGGCATCCTGCGCACCGGCGTCGACCGACGGGATGTACTCACGCGGAACGCGGCCACCGGTGACCTTGTTCTCGAACTCGTACGTCGCGCCGTCCTCGCCCACGAAGGGCTCCAGGCCGATGATCACGCGGGCGAACTGACCCGAGCCACCGGTCTGCTTCTTGTGGGTGTACTCGAGCTTCTCGACCTTCTTGGTGATGGTCTCGCGGTACGCCACCTGCGGCTTGCCGATGTTGGCCTCGACCTTGAACTCGCGCTTCATGCGGTCCACGTAGATGTCGAGCTGCAGCTCGCCCATACCGCCGATGACGGTCTGGCCGGTCTCCTGGTCCAGCTTCACGTTGAAGGTGGGGTCCTCTTCCGCGAACTTCTGGATCGCGACGCCCAGCTTCTCCTGGTCGGCCTTGGTCTTCGGCTCGATGGCCACCTCGATGACCGGGTCCGGGAAGGTCATGGACTCGAGCACGATCTGGTTCTGCGGATCGCACAGGGTGTCACCCGTGGTGGTGTCCTTCAGGCCGATGACCGCGTAGATGTGGCCGGCCACACCCTCGGAAACCGGGTTCTCCTTGTTGGAGTGCATCTGGAACAGCTTGCCCAGACGCTCCTTCTTGCCCTTGGTCGCGTTGATGACCTGGGCGCCGGAGTCGACCTTGCCCGAGTACACGCGGACGTAGGTCAGCTTGCCGAAGAACGGGTGGGTGGCGATCTTGAACGCCAGCGCCGCGAACGGCTCGTCCGAGCTCGGCTTGCGGGTGAGGACCTCGTCCTCCTTGCCCGGCACGTGACCGTGCACGGACTCGACGTCCAGCGGGGACGGCAGGTAGTCGATGACGGCGTCGAGCATGGGCTGCACGCCCTTGTTCTTGAACGCCGAACCGCAGAGCACCGGGTAGAGCTCCGAGTTCACGGTCATCTTGCGGATGGCGCCCTTGATCTCCTCGACCGAGAGCTCCTCGCCGCCGAAGAACTTCTCCAGCAGGGCCTCATCGGACTCGGCGACGGTCTCGAGCAGCTCCTGGCGGTACTGCTCGGCGCGGTCCTTCAGATCGGCCGGGATCTCGACGACCTCGTACTGCTCACCGAGCTTGGTCTCGCCCCGCCAGACCTTGGCATTGTTCTCGACCAGGTCGACGATGCCCTCGAAGGTGTCCTCGGCGCCGATCGGCAGCTGGATGACCAGCGGCTTCGCGCCCAGGCGGTCCTTGATGGTCTGGACGGTGAAGTAGAAGTCGGCGCCCAGCTTGTCCATCTTGTTGACGAAGCAGATGCGCGGGACGTCGTACTTGTCGGCCTGGCGCCACACCTGCTCGGACTGCGGCTCGACGCCTTCCTTGCCATCGAACACCGCGACGGCACCGTCGAGGACGCGCAGCGAGCGCTCGACCTCGACCGTGAAGTCCACGTGGCCGGGGGTGTCGATGATGTTGATCTGGTTGTCTTTCCAGAAACAGGTCGTCGCGGCCGACGTGATGGTGATGCCGCGTTCCTGCTCCTGCGCCATCCAGTCCATGGTGGCGGCGCCGTCGTGCACCTCACCGATCTTGTAGGTGATACCGGTGTAGAAGAGGATGCGTTCGGTAGTCGTCGTCTTACCGGCATCGATGTGGGCCATGATGCCGATGTTGCGGACCTTGTGCAGGTCGGTGAGCACGTCCTGTGCCACGGAAATCTTCCCCGCTCGTAGCTAGTTGGGATTCAACGGGATAGGCCTCGAGTTCTCCGAAGCCCTCGGTGTCAACGTCGGGCGCGACGCGTGGGTGCCTCGCTTGGAACAGCTCAGCTGTCGCGCCCGACATGTGACTCGTCTCCCGGCACTTCCGAACGGAGGGCCGGGCCACAGGTCACCAGCGGTAGTGCGCGAAGGCCCGGTTGGACTCGGCCATCTTGTGGGTGTCCTCGCGACGCTTCACCGAAGCGCCCAGGCCGTTGCTGGCGTCCAGCAGCTCGTTGGCCAGACGCTCGATCATGGTCTTCTCGCGACGAGCGCGGGAGTAGTTGACCAGCCAGCGCAGCGCCAGGGTGTTGGCGCGGCCGGGACGAACCTCGACCGGCACCTGGTAGGTGGCGCCACCGACGCGGCGGGGCTTCACCTCGAGGGCGGGCTTGACGTTGTCGAGCGCGCGCTTGAGGGTGACGACCGGGTCGGTGCCGGTCTTCTCACGAGCCTGCTCGAGGGCGCCGTAGACGATGCGCTCGGCGGTGGACTTCTTGCCGTCCAGCAGGATCTTGTTGACCAGCTGCGTCACCAGGGGCGAGCCGTAGACCGGGTCGTTGATCAGGGGACGCTTGGGAGCGGGACCCTTACGCGGCATTAGCTCTTCTCCTTCTTGGCGCCGTAGCGGCTGCGGGCCTGCTTGCGGTTCTTGACACCCTGGGTGTCGAGCGAGCCGCGGATGATCTTGTAGCGCACACCCGGGAGGTCCTTCACACGACCGCCGCGGACGAGCACCATCGAGTGCTCCTGCAGGTTGTGGCCCTCACCGGGGATGTAAGCCGTGACCTCGACCGCGCTGGTCAGGCGAACACGCGCGACCTTACGCAGCGCGGAGTTCGGCTTCTTCGGGGTCGTGGTGTACACGCGGGTGCACACGCCACGACGCTGCGGGCTCCCCTTGAGGGCCGCAGTCTTGGTCTTGGCGACCTTGTCGCGGCGACCCTTGCGGACCAGCTGGTTGATGGTTGGCATAGACCGGCTTTCCTTTTAGTAACCAGGTGTCTGGAACTTCATGTCTTTGTCATTCGAGCTTTCCGCCCTGTTCTCATGGCATTTTGTCTCCACGAGGTCGGGCGTGTCGTGCACAGTTCAGAGGTCTTTTTCAAGGCATGCTGAAACGGTCAGCCGCTCTCGCTGGCCTACGTACTGCACATCAACTTGCCCGCATGCTCCGGGCACAGCGGTCCACGATACTCGTCGGCTCTTTCAGGGGCAAAACAGGGTCCCCCCACCGGGGCTGGTAGAGCCGTTATCGAGCCAGGTTCAACGTCAACTCGACCAGCTTGCGCGCCGCATCGCAGGGGTCCGCATGCTGAGATCCGCCGCGGTAGTTGACCCACCAGCCGACGATGCCGGTATCCGCGGCCGGCGCGCTCACGCCGCAGGAGTCCGGATCGTTCGGGCGGCGAGTTTCCACCGAGCGGCGGCCCTGCACGGTTATGTCGTTGGTCACATACTTCAGGCGGTCGTTGTTCTGCTTCTCGTTGTTGAGCGAGCCCAGCTCGTACCAGCTGAGCGTGACCATGCCACTGCCGGCCGTGCCGCCGGTGAGGTTCCACATGCAGACCGCGCCATTGAAGGACGGCTCCACATACATGTTGTCGCCCACCGATTTCGCGATGTCGTCCTGGGCGACCACCTGGCATTCGCGCAGCAGCTTGTCGAAATTGGTGTTGATGCGCGAGGTTCCGCCGGTGCCGGTGCCGGTGGTGCCGCCCGCGGGCAGCGCGCTGCCGGGGACGGTCTTGCCGCAGCCGCCCAGCGCGGCGGTCAGGGCCAGCACCGAGAGGGCGATCGCGCCGCGTACCCGCCTGGATCGACCTGACATTCCGGTCCCCCTCATCCGAGCCGCTGCACGGTCAGTTCGGCCATCTTGCGGGTGCGGTCGCACGGGTTGCCGAGGTTGCCGCTGCTGAATACGCCGTAGGAGATGGACCATTCGAAGAAGTCGTCGTCCAGCTGCACCGCGAGATCGCAGACGGCGTTGCTGGGGTCGAGGGCCTGGAAGCCCTTCTTCCCGCCCACCTCGATGGTGTCCGGGGTGCGGCCCACGCTGGCGACCCACGCCTTCTCACGATCGATGGGGCTGCCGCGATAGGAGGCGAAAGTGACGCTGGAGGAACTGATTCCGCCGGCCTGCCAGTTGCAGCCGGTCGAGTTCTTGAAGACGGTGGTGAGGGTGCCGAGCCCACCCAGGTCGCGTACCTCGTCGTCGGTGAGGTGGCCGCATTCCCCGACGAACGGGCCCAGCGCCGCCACCTTCTGCGGTGGGCGGAACCCCGGTTCGTCGCCGGAATCGCTCTTCCCCCCACACGCCGACAGCAGCAGCGCGAGGCTCAACCCCGTGACAACCGCGGACGCCATTCGCATGGACCCGACTCTACTGTGCGCAGCCAGGAGCAGCCGTTGCACGGATAGCGAAACCCCATGGTTCGCGGCGCGTCTCGTTCTGGACTGAGCGGAGGGAGGGAAGAACGAGACCTCCAGCGCCGCGAACCCGCCCGGAGCGAAGCGGAGGGCAAATTGGGCACAGCTCAGAGGTTTCCGCGCGCCTCCTGTTCCCGCTCGATGGCCTGGAAGAGCGCCTTGAAGTTGCCCTTGCCGAAACCGAGGGAGCCGTGGCGTTCGATCAGCTCGAAGAAGACGGTGGGCCGGTCGGTGATGGGCTTGCAGAAGATCTGGAGCAGGTAGCCGTCCTCGTCACGGTCGACCAGGATGCCGCGGCGCTGCAGTTCGGCGACCGGGACGCGGACGTGGCCGATGCGGGCCCGCAGTTCCGGGTCCTCGTAGTAGCTGTCGGGGGTGTCGAGGAATTCGATGCCCTCCCGGCGCAGCACGTCGACGGCGGCCAGGATGTCGCCGGTCGCCAGCGCGATGTGCTGGACACCGGGTCCGCGGTAGAACTCGAGGTACTCGTCGATCTGGGAGCGCTTGCGGCTGGGGGCGGGTTCGTTGAGCGGGAACTTGACCCGGTGGTTGCCGTTGGCCACCACCTTGCTCATCAGGGCGGAGTACTCGGTGGCGATGTCGTCGCCGACGAATTCGGCCATGTTCTCGAAACCCATGACGCGCCGGTAGAACTCGACCCATTCGTCCATGCACCCGAGTTCCACATTGCCGACCACGTGGTCGATGGCCTGGAAGATGCGCCGGGGTTGCCCGGCCCGCGGGGCGTAGGCGGAGCGGCGCTGGCTGTAGCCGGGCAGGTAGGGGCCGTAGTAGCGGGAGCGGTCGACGAGGGTGTGCCGGGTGTCGCCGTAGGTGGCGATGGCGGCGGTGCGGACGGTGCCGTAGTCGTCGGTCTCGTCGTGCGGTTCGACCAGCACGGTGGCGCCCTGGGCGCGGGCGCGGCGGATACAGCGGTCCACGTCCGGGACCTCGAGCGCGATGTCCACCACCCCGTCCCCGTGCAGATCGTGGTGTGCGACAAGCGGACTGGCCGGATCCACCGCACCCTTCACGACGAATCGGGCGCCGGCGCTGCGCAGCACGAACGCCTTGTGGTCACGATTGCCGGTTTCGGGACCCGAGTAGGCCTCCAGCCGCATGCCGAAGGCGGACTGGAGATAGTGCGCGGTCTGGGTGGCATTGCCGACCACCCAGACGATGGCGTCCCAGCCCAGCACGGGGAACGGGTCGGCGGCGGCATCGTGGTCCACCAGGCCGACGAGACGGCGGAGTTCGTCGTCGCCGGGCAGATCGCCGGATCGGGCCCGAGCGAACCCGGGGCGGGCGTGAGCGCTGCCGTGATGTCCTGCGTCGATGCTCATGTGCCCAGGAAAGGCCGAGCGGCGCGACTAGGCAATATCGCCGAATTCCACTGGACACTCTGGTGAATTGCACCACCATCTGCCGCCGGGTGCTGGACAATTTGAATAGCAGCGAACTCACGAGCGGAGGTTCCGCCATGTCCCGCACGCCCGCCCGGCTGGATGAGCTGGATCTGGCCATCCTCACCGCCATGCACGAGTACCAGAAGGCGGGCATTCTGGAACTCTCCCGCCGCACCCGGGTCGCCCGCGCCACCGTGCAGTCGCGCATCGCGCGCATGGAGGAGGCGGGGGTGATCTCCTCCTACGATCCGCAGATCGATGTCACCGCGGCCGGTTTCGATGTGCAGGCGTTCGTGACGCTGGAGATCGCGCAGGGCGCGCTGGAAGCGGTCGCCACCGGCCTCGACGCCATCCCCGGGGTGCTGGAGGCCTACGCCACCACCGGTACCGGGGATGTGCTGTGCCGGATCGGCGCGGATTCGCACGCCGGATTACAGGCGGTCCTGCTGAGTATCGACCGGACCAGCTCGGTGGTGCGGTCGCACAGCGTGGTGGTGTTGTCCACCGTCGTCCCGCAGCGCACCCTGCCGCTGCTGCGAACGCTCACCCCGTCCGGGTCGAGCAAGGCGCCGGCGTACCGCGCCGCGCACTGAGAATCCGGAGCGCGACCACGGTCAGGGGCGCAGGTCCGCTCCCGGATCGAGGATTTCGACGAGGGGCTTGCGATCCGGTTCCGAGAAGGACAGCAGGGCAGCGGCTTCCGCCTCCACCGCGGCGCGCTCGGCGCGGGACCAAATGGCGTGCGGGCTGATCCGCAGCGACGCGGTGTCCCCCTTGGCGAACACCTTGTAGACGCCCGACAGGAAGCCGTCGATCAGGATCGGGGAGACCTGGTTGGCGAAGGCGCGCAGGGGCGGGGCATTGCCGTCGGGGACGATGCGGGTGCGGTCCTGGTGGGACAGGATGGCGTTGTCGTACCAGCCGAGCAGGCGGACGGGGGCGGGCAGATCCGGGTCGGCGAGGGTGGCATCGGCGGCGTCGTAGAGGGTGCGGCCGCGGTCGTCGGTGTACGTGCGGACCCGGTCGCCGAGCTTCTCGACGGCCTTCTTCATGCCGTTGAGCTTGGACCAGGTCTGCATGTCCATGGTGGTGGCGGGACCGAAGGCGCGCAGATAGCGCAGCAGCAGTTCCTCCAGCGGATAACCGGGGTCGAGGGATGTGCCGAGCCAGGGTTGCACGCGGGACCAGACCGGGCGGCTGCTGTCGCCCCACCGGCCACGGGGCGGGGTCTGCAGGACGGGGAGCTGGTAGAGCCATGCCTGCACGATCGCGCCGGGATCGCGGTCCGGGTACCGGGCGGCGGCGTGTTCGCGCAGCGTCGCGGCGGGGGTCGGCTCGTCGCCGAGTACCTCTTCCCCCTGCGCGCGCACCTCCTCGGGATCCAGGCCGACCAGCGCGCCGAAGTTGAAACCCTTACGGAAGGGGATCTTTTCGAGTTCCGGCTGGATGTGCGGGGCGATGCGCAGCGCGTCGGGCGGGGTGACCAGGTGAATGGTGCCGCGCATCAGGGTGATTCGCACCAGCGACCGGTTGTCGAGGGCCTTCGACACCATCTCGGGATCGAAATCGGCTGTGCGGCTCCACAATGCGACGAACGGCGGCAGCATGTCCTGCGCCTGCAGGCCGACGAGGTGGTCGCACAGCTCGTGCACGCCGAGCCCGGACCGTTCGAGCAGATGCTGACGCGCGAGCAGGGTCCGGTTCAGCACCCGGTTGGACAGCTTCACGATCGGTGACGCTACGGGAGCCGGACACGGTGCGCGCGCGATCGCGCCGGGCGAACCGGGTCAGCGGAGGGTGACGACGACCTTGCCGGTGGCGGTGCGCTTGTCGAGGGCGGAGACCGCCTCGGCGGTGTGCGCGAGGGCGTAGAGCACGGGCTCCGGCGGGGTGATCTTGCCGTTCGCGAGCAGCGGTTCCACCTCGGCCCACTGTTCCTGCAGGTAGCCCGGGTGGGACATGACCCACTCGCCCCAGGCCGCGCCGACCACCTCGACGTTCTTGAGCAGCAGACGGTTCACCTTGACGGTGGGGATGTCGCCCGCGGTGAAGCCGACCACCAGCAGCCGCCCGGCCGAAGCCAGCGAGCGAATGCTGTCGGTGAAGCGGTCGCCGCCCACCGGGTCGAGCACGATGTCGACGCCGCGGCCGCCGGTGAGTTCCTTGACCGCGGCCAGCCAGCCGTCGGTGAGCACCACGTCGGTGGCCCCGTTGGCCCGCGCGACCTCGGCCTTCTCCTCCGTGCTGACCACGGCGATGACGCGCCCAGCGCCCAGCGCCTGCGCCATGCGCAGCGTGGAGGTGCCGATGCCGCCGGCGGCGCCGTGCACCAGCACGGTCTCCCCCGGGGCCAGGCGGCCGCGGTTGCGGAGGCAGAAGTGCACGGTCAGGTCGTTGAACAGCACGCCCGCCCCGGACTCCAGCGAGACATTGTCGGGCAGTTTGAAGACCATTTCCGCCGGCGCCACCGCGACTTCCGCGGCCGCGTTGCCGAGCAGGGTCAGCGCGACCACCCGGTCGCCGGGCCGCACGTGCGAGCCCTCCGGCGCCTCGCGCACGATGCCGCCGACCTCGCAGCCGACGACGTAGGGCAGCGGCGGCTTCATCTGGTACAGGCCGCGAGTCATGAGTACATCCGGGAAGGCGATCCCGGCCGCGTGCACGTCGATGACGACGCCGCCCGGATACCCCGCCGGCTCGGGAATTTCGCGAACCTCGATGGCCTCCGGGCCTTCCAGCTTGCTCACCACGGCTGCGCGCATTCTCGATCAACTCCGATCAATTCACCGGCGGATACCAGCCGAACGTAGCACCCCCCGCCTGCCCGTGCCTTCAGTAGACGGCTGAGAGCCGTTGCCGGTTTCGTACCCGTACCTGCGGGTGGTGCCGAAACAATTCAGGGCGTACCCGACGAGTCACCCCGAACGATCCGAAATCAGTTGTCGCCTTGGGAGTCGGAGAGCAACAACATCATTCGGCGGGCATGAAGGAATTCGGCCGCCGAGGCTCAGCGATGGGCGTATTCGATCATGGACTCACTGGCGGCGATCTGACCGCCGGTGGTGATGACCAGGCTGTAGGCGGTGATCCGGTACTGCGTGCCGTCGGTGGGATTGGTGACCGTGAAACCGCCGGTACCGTCGGGCACCGGGTCGTCGAGCTGGATGCCCGCATTGTCGCTGATGCGCACGCCCTTGTAGTAGAAGCGGCCGGTCGCGGTGCGGCACACCACCAGGCGCGACTTGTCGGTGCGGCCGATGGCCATGGCCGGGTCGTCGGCATTGCAGCGCGGCGGCTGCGCGGTGAAACCCTGTGTGTCCGTGCCGGATACGGTGCCGGAGAGCGGGACCAGGGTGGTGGTCGGGGCGGTCGTGCGGGCGGTGGTCATGGAGGTGTACGCGGCGCTGGTCTGCGCTGGACCGGTGACCGTCGTGACGCCGCCGCCACCGGTCTTGTCGGACAGCAGTGCCCACGCGAGCACCGCGCCCAGCACCAGGACCACCCCGATGAGCGCGCCCACCAGCAGCGGCAGGTTGTTGCGCTGCCGGGGCGGCAACGGCAGCGGCGCGGAGGGGTGCTCGCGGGGCAGGGCCGGGTGTTCGTAGGGCGCTGCGGGGTTTGCGGGGTAGGACGCTGCCGGGTTCTCGTACGGCGCGTGACCGGGCAGGTACCCGGCCTGCCCGGCAGGAATCGGGCGCAGCATGGTCGGTTCGTTGTTGCCCGGCCCGGTGTGCGGACCGGAAATCTGGCCGCCGCGGGGGTACTCCACCGGGCCCGAGGGATGAGCGCCCCCGGGGACATTGCCGGACCCGGACGGGTGCCCCGGACGCGGGTATTCGACGGAGCCCGACGGCTGGTCGAGGTAATTCGGCCCGGAGTGCCCGGGCGGGACGGCCGGGGAGCCGATGGTCGGCGGGGCGGGCGGCACGGTGGTGCGGGTGGGCTCGCCGTGGCCGGCCCGCATCAGCGCGGCCCGGGCGGCGCGGGCGAGCTGCCCGGCGGTGGCGTAGCGCCGGGTCGGATCCTTGGCCATGCCGATGGCGACCACCTGGTCCAGGCCGACCGGGACCCCGGCGCGGACGCTGGGCCGCGGCGGGGGCGTGAGCATGTGGGCCCGGATGGTGGCGAGATTGCCCTCCACCCGGAACGGCGGCCCGCCGGTGAGGCATTCGTAGAGCACGCAGGCCAGCGCGTAGATGTCGGCGCCGGGCGAGACCGAGGCATTGTGCTCGAAGCGTTCCGGGGCCATGTAGGCGAAGGAGCCGATGGCATTGCCGGTCTGAGTGAGCTGGACGTCGGACTCGGTGTGCGCGATACCGAAATCCACCAGGTAGGCAAAGGTTTCGCCGGTGAGCAGGATATTGGCGGGTTTGACGTCGCGGTGCACGAGCCCGCTCTCGTGGGCGGCGTCGAGTGCGGCGGCCACCTGCTCCACCACGGTGACGGCCTGCTCGGGCGCCATCGGGCCCTCGTCGTGCAGATAGGCCTTGAGGTCGCGGCCGCGCACCAGCCGCATGTCGATGAACAGGACGCCGTCCACCTCACCCCAGTCGTGCACCGGAATGACGTGCGGTTCCTGGAGTTTGGCGGCGGTGCGGGATTCGCGGCGGAAGCGCTCGACGTAGGTGGGCTGCCGCGCCAGGTCGACTTCCAGCAGTTTCACCGCGACCACCCGGTCGCGCACCGTGTCGTAGGCCTCGTAGACCTCGCCCATGCCGCCGACCCCGAGCAGCCGCCGCAACTCGTACTGCCCGAACCGCGAACCGGCCCTCGCCCCTGCGGCCACCCTGCGTCGTCCTCCCTGCCGCTGGATATACAACAGGAAAGGCTACGGGCCGTGCGACGCACTGTCATTCCCTCGACAGCGGCACCGTCGTTCCGCCGATGACCGCGACAGTGCGCGACGACCCCGTCAAGCCCCGAACAGTGCCGTTTCCCATTCGGCTGGACTGATCTCCGCAGCCGAGAAACACTGTCGTTCCCCGAACAGAAGTACAGGTGACTCGACGTGAGTGTGTCCCGCACGCCCCGTAGAGTCATGTCACGGACTTCGGTCAGTAGGCACCTCACCGGTGCTTTTGGAAAGACATGCGGCACACCGTGCAGCGCGAGGAGCACCAGTGTCACTCGATGAGCCACTCGCCCCGCTTCCCCAGGAGGGCATGGGCTTCGCTTCCGCGTGGCCCGTCCGAGCCGGCGACGTGGATCCCTATCAACGGCTGCGATTCGATGCCGTGGCCCGCTACCTCCAGGACATCGCCTGGGAGGAAATGCAATCCGGATTCTTCCATCGGACGGATCCGGCCTGGATCGTGCGGCGCACCGTGGTGGACGTGGTGCGGCCCATCCACTGGCCGGACCGGGTGGAACTGCGGCGCTGGTGTTCGGCCATGTCGACGCGGTGGACCAATATGCGGGTGCGGATCACCAGCGAGAACGGCGGCCTGATCGAGACCGAAGGGTTCTGGATCAATATCAACGAGTTCACCAATATGCCGACCCGGATCAGCGACGAGGGCCTGGCCGAGCTCGCCCGCACCACCGATCAGCACCGGCTGCGCTGGCGGCCCTGGCTCACGGACCCCACGCCGCCGGAATCGGATGTGGATCTGCCGTTCCCGGTGCGCGCCACCGATATCGACCAGTACAACCACGTGAACAACGCGGCCTACTGGCAGGCGGTGGAGCAGTACCTGGTCGACTACCCGAAGCTGGTGGCCGGGCCGCATCGCGCGGTCATCGAGTACGTGGCGCCGGTGCTGGCGCGCCAGCACATCAGCGTGCGCAGCCGGTACGAGCCGGGCGATCGGACCGGGCATCCGGCGGCGCTGCGGCTGTGGTTCGTGGTGGGCGGGGTGACGACCACGGCGGTGCGCATCGGGCCGCTGCCCAGCTGAATCCGATACTGCCCAGCTGGTTCCGGTACCGCCCAGCTGAATTCGATGCTGCCAACTGAATTCGATACTGCTCAGCTGAGCCGGTGGCGCAACTGCGAAATCGGCTGACCTTACGCGACATTCCCTGTGGACCACAGCATTCGCTGGCCGTTTGCCCGCGACAACCTCGGCGCCGACCAACTCCCCGACCAACCGCGAAAACGGCTGTGGCCCCACCCATTACAGGTGGGACCACAGCCATTGATGCGTGATCAAACTCAGCCCCGGGGCGCGCCGATGCCCCTGGGGTGCGGGGCGGAGCCCCGATGCCCCTCGGGGGTGCGGGGCGGAGCCCCGATGCCCCTGGGGGTTGCGGGGCGGAGCCCCGATGTCCCTGGGGGTTCGGGGGCGAAGCCCCTGAGAGTCCCGAGAGTTGGGTCTAGCCCTTAGCGGCCTTGAGGAGGTTCTCGACGCTGGTGAACTTCACGCGCGGGCGGCCCGCGAACTTGCCCGCGGTCTTCTCGGCGGCGTCGATGGCCTTCCAGCCGTCCCGGCCGATCTGGTCGGGCTGGCGCTCGGAGAGGAGGGCCTCCAGCGCGGCGCGACCGGCTTGCGGGGCAGCGAGCTTGCCCTGGGTGAAGTCCTCGATGAGCTGGTCGACGGTCTCCTGCGAGTCCATGCGGTTGGAGCCGATGACGCCGCGCGGGCCGCGCTTGATCCAGCCGGAGACGTACACGCCCGCAACGGGGTTGCCGGCGGCCAGGACTCGGCCCTTGTCATTGGGGATGACGCCGGCGGACTCGTCGAACGGCACGTCCGCGACGGGCTCGCCCTTGTAGCCGATGGAGCGCAGCACCAGCGACGCCTCGACGGAGCCGGTGCGGTCCGAGGCGCGGGCCACGGTGCGGCCGTTCTCCTCGACCAGCTCGTTGTGCACGTACTCGACCGCCTCGGCCTTGCCGTCGCCGGTGATGGCGGTGGGAGAGACCAGGTAGCGGAATACGATTCGCTTGTTGTCCGGCTTGCGGGAACCGGCGGCGTATTCCTGGGCGAGGGTGTACTTGAGCTGCAGCGAGGGCTCGACCTCCGGGTCGTCCAGCTCGGCCTGCGAGGCCGGGTCCAGGACCAGGTCCTCGGGGTCGACGATGATGTCGACGCCCTTCAGGTGCGTCAGCGCCAGGAACTCCGGCGAGGTGTAGGCGGCCTGCAGCGGACCGCGGCGGCCCAGCACCACGACCTCGGTGATGTTGCTGCGGCGCAGCGCATCCAGGGCGTGGTCGGCGATATCGGTTTTGGCCAGCTCGTCCGGGTCGACGGTGAGCACGCGGGCCACGTCGAGCGCCACATTGCCGTTGCCGACGATGACGGCGCGCTCGCCGGAGAGGTCGAATTCGCGGTCGGCGAAGTCCGGGTGGCCGTTGTACCAGGCCACGAACTCGGTGGCGGAGTGGCTGCCGGGCAGGTCCTCGCCGGGGATGCCGAGGTGGCGGTCGGTAGCCGCGCCGACAGCGTAGATGACGGCGTGGTGGTGGGCGAGCAGCTCCTCGTGCGAGATGTGCTTGCCGACTTCGACATTCAACCGGTACTGCAGCGCCTCGCGCCGGAAGGCCGACTCGAACAGGCCGGCCACCGACTTGGTGCCCGGGTGGTCGGGGGCGACGCCCGCGCGCACCAGGCCGTACGGCGTGGGCAGCCGGTCGAACAGCTCCACCTCGACATCGGCGCGGCGCAGCAGCTCCTCGGCGGCGTAGCAGGCGGCCGGGCCCGCGCCGACGATGGCGACCCGCAGCGTGCCCAGTTCCTTGGGCGCCCGGGACGGGGCGACCAGCGGCTCGAAGTTCGACTCGAGCGGATGCCGTTGGAAGTAGGCGGCATTGATATCGCTGAAGCGCGCCAGCGAGGCGAGTAGATCGTCCTCGGAGAAGATCGCGTCGACCGGGCAGGCGTCGACGCAGGCGCCGCAGTCGATGCAGGTGTCCGGGTCGATGTAGAGCTGCTCGGTGGTGGCGAACTCGCGTTGCTCGGGCGTGGGACGAATGCAATCGACCGGACACTCGGGTACGCAGCTGGCGTCGTTGCAACAACGCTGCGTGATCACATAGGCCATATCTCGCAGATCCTCGAAACTGTCGCGTGTAATACTCCGCTCGGGGTCGAGCAGGGTCGGTAGAACACGTTCTAATATAGGCGGCGTTCCATCGGGTGTCGGCACTGCGATGTGTCGCCACCTTCAGTGTGCCTCGAGTGTGAGCACTGTCTCTCGTCGGCACCGGCGTGCACCGCTGTGAGACCGGTCTCCCGGGCGCACTCGAGGCCCCCTACCGTAATGCGTATGGTGCGGACTCTCATCCTGATGCGGCACGGCAAATCCGGATACCCCGAGGGCGTGCAGGACCACGAGCGGCCCCTGGCCCCACGCGGGCGGCGCGAGGCGTCGCTGGCGGGTGACTGGCTGCGCGCCACCCAGCCGGAGATCGACGCCGTCCTCTGTTCCACTTCGACGCGAACGCGGGAGACCCTGGCGGCGACCGGCATCACCGCGCCGGTGACGTTCGAGAGCTCGATCTACGAGGCGTCCCCGCACATCATCATCGAGATGCTGCAACTCACCGACGATGCCGTGGAAACCCTGCTGGTCATCGGCCACTCCCCCGGAATGCCCTGGACGGCGTGGGAATTGGCGGCCAACCGGCATTCCGGCCCGGCCGAGGAGATGAGCGCGAAATTCCCCACCTCGGCGCTGGCGGTCATCGAGTTCGACCGCCCGTGGGCAGCCGCCGACCCCGGCACGGGTGAACTGGTGCGATTCCACGTGCCGCGATAGGCCCGGTTGCCTCGGCAGGGCCGGGCTCAGCCGAGTAGCTTGCCCTTCCACACCACGACACCACCGAAGATCAGCAGGAGCAGCAACGCCGGCCAGAAGCCGAGCAGCCACCACACCACGCCCAGCACCGCCACCACGGGCAGCGCGGCAATGGCCGTGATCACCGGTTGTTCCTTGGCCGTCTCCAGGGCCGAGCGGGCCCTGATCCGATCCACGTCTTTTCCAGCCATGACCCCAGGGTAGGCGCGAAACGGGCCGGTCGAGCCGCACATCGAAACTTCGCGCACCCACGCCCTCGACGTCGCACGTCCGTAGGCTTGCTTGGAGTGCACTCCAAGCCACTAGCGTCGTGGATGGTTCGGCAGGAAGGGGCGAGACCGATGAGCGCAGCACCGGTACAACAGCGCAATCCGGCACCGCAGGACATCGTGGAGCACGAACGGCCGCGGTATTCGATCGGCGAGGTCTCCGATCGGTGCGGCCTGACCCGGGACACGCTGCGCTGGTACGAGCGCATCGGCCTGATGGACTACGTAGGCCGCGACCACTCCGGCCAGCGCCGGTTCAGCGACCGGGATATGGACTGGCTGGCGTTCATCGGGAAGCTGCGGCGCACGGGCATGTCGGTGGCCGACATGGTCAAGTACGCGGAGCTGGTGCGGGCCGGGGAGCACACCTATCCGGAGCGGCTCGAGATGTTCCGGCGGACCCGCGCCGAAGTGCTCGCCCAGATCGAGGAACTCCAGTCCACCCTGGTGGTCCTCGACTACAAGATCGAGCTCTACGGCGGCGGACAGGCGTGTGATCCGCCGGCCGGGCCGAACGACGCTGCCCGGGTCGAGTCGAACGACGCTGCCCGGGTCGAGTCGAACGGCGTTGCCCGCCGGCGGAACTGAGCGCCGGCTCCGCCGGATCAGCCGATCCGGATGGAGCGCTTGGCCATTCCGTACCAGAAGCCGTCGATGGCGGTGTGCTGCGTGGCCAGTTCGTCCGCGCCCGCGCCGAGGGTGACGAACAGCGGCGCGAAATGCTCGGTGCGCGGGTGGGCGCGGCGGGCGTCGGGGGCGGTGTGCTCGAAGTCCAGCAGGGCGTCGATGTCACCGGCGGCCAGTGCCTCGTCACCCCAGTGGTCGAATTCCCGGGACCAGCCGGGCGCGAAGTCGGCCGGCATGGAGAAGTTCGCCTCGCGCAGGTTGTGCGTGAAGAAGCCGCTGCCGAGGATGAGGACGCCCTCGTCGCGCAGTGGGGCGAGATGGCGGCCCAGGTCGTAGAGGCCGACCGGGTCGAGGGTCGGCAGGGACAGCTGCAGGACCGGGATGTCGGCATCGGGGTACATCTCGACGAGCGGCACGTACGCGCCGTGGTCGAGGCCGCGGGTCGGCGCCTCGTGCACCGGCTGCCCCGGACGGCCCAGCAGCGCACGGACTTTCGCGGCCAGGTCGGGAGCGCCGGGGGCGGCGTAGCGGACCCGGTAGTAGCGCTCGGGGAAGCCCCAGAAGTCGTAGAGCAGCGGCACGGTGGTGGTCGCGCCGAGGGTGACGGGCGCGTCCTCCCAGTGTGCGGAGACCACCAGAATGGCGGTGGGCCTGGGCAGTTCGGCCGACCAGGCGGCGAGCTGGCCGGGCCAGATCGGGTCGTCGGCCAGGGGCGGTGCGCCGTGGCTCAGGTAGAGCACCGGCATGCGGTCCGTCCGCTCGTGAGTCACGGCCTGGGACATGGGATTTCCTCTCGCGGATTTCGAAATCGGCTCGGCCACGGAACTCGATGGTCGGCTCAGCCACGGAACTCGATGGTCGGCTCAGCCACGGAACTCGACTGTCGGCTCAGCCGACGAGCCGGATGGTGTGCCCGGTGTGCTCGGCCTTGGCGCGCAGGTAGCGCAGGTTGTCGGGGGTGGCGTGGACGCCGGTGGGGACGGTGTCGCGCACCGTCACGCCGAGCGCGGTCAGCTGGCGGACCTTGTCGGGGTTGTTGGTGAGCAGGTCGAGTTCGCCGACGCCGAGGGCGGCCAGCATCTGGGCGGCCGCGGTGTAGTCGCGGGCGTCCTCGTCGAAGCCGAGTTCGGTATTGGCCTGGTAGGTGTCCAGGCCCGAGTCCTGCAGGGCGTAGGCGTCGAGCTTGTTGTAGAGGCCGATGTCGCGGCCCTCCTGACGCAGGTAGAGCAGGATGCCGCCGGTGCCGGTGATGAGCTCGACGGCCTCGCGCAGCTGCGGTCCGCAGTCGCAGCGGGCCGAGCCGAAGACATCGCCGGTGAGGCATTCGGAGTGCAGCCGCACCAGCGGCGTGGCCGGCCCGTCCGGACCGAGGTCGGGTTCACCGAGGACGAGGGCGACGTGCTCGCGGCCGTCGGCGAGGCCGTCGAAGGTGACCGCCTGTGCGGTCGTCGAGTAGCCGTCGGCGAAGGTCAGCGGAATCCGCACGCGAGTGCGGACGCTTGCGCCGACGAAGGTGCTGCTCATGAGAGTTCTCCTGAGGCCAGGGACCGGTTCGTTCAAATTTGAACCGCAGGCGGCGAGAGGTTATTCCAACCCGAACAACCGGCTGTAACCTGGGCAGATGAGTCCACACTGGCTGAACGAGGAGGAACGGGCGGCCTGGCTGGCCTTCCTGAGCGCCTCCAGCCTGCTGGAACGCCGGCTCGGCAGACAGCTCGAGCGGGACTCCGGACTCTCCCACCTGCAATACGAGATCCTGGTCCGCCTCGCCGCCGCCCCCGACGGCGAACTGCGCATGACCGAACTGGCCTCGACCCTGCTCAACTCCAAGAGCAAGCTCACCTACCAGGTCGACCAACTGGAGAAGGCGGGCCTGGTGACGCGCCGCAACTGCCGCACCGATCTGCGCGCGGTCTACGCCCGCCTCACCGACGCCGGACGCGAGCGCCTCGAACAGGCCGCCCCGGGCCACGTCGAGACGGTGCGCGAATTCTTCGTCGACGCCTTCACTCCGGAGCAATTGGCCGCTGTGGCAGCGGGTTTCACCGAGGTCAACCGCCGCCTCCGGGAAGAAACCGCGTAACCGTTCCGAGTCCGCTCAGAACGCCTCGGCCACACCGGGATTCGGGTCGTAGGGCGCGGCCAGGACCGCGTCCCGTTGCCGGGCCAGCAGCATGCGGCGCTGGGTCAGCTCGGCGATCTGGTCGTCGAGGCGATCCAGGCCGTCGCTCACCACCTGCCGGGAGTGATCGCAGTGCTGAAAGCCGGATTCGGTGGCGCAGGGCAGCAGTTCCCGGATATCGCGGGTGGGCAGTCCGGCGTCGAGGAGTTCGCGGATGCGGGCGACCCGATCCGGGGCGGTGGCGGGGTAGCTGCGGTAGCCGTTCGAATCCCGGTGCGGGACAAGCAGTCCCTGCTCCTCGTAGTAGCGCAGCAGCCGGGCGGGCACCCCGGTGGCCCGGGACAGTTCGCCGATCAGCACTGTGACCTCCCGCACATCGCGTTGACCTTCACACCCATGTGAATCCCTAACGTCGCCGCCATGACGAACATTTCTCCCGAAAGCCCGGTCCTCACCACCCAGGTCTCCGGTTCCGGCCCCGCCATCGTGCTGGCCCACGGCGGAGGCGGCGGCATCGACGCCAACTTCGGCGGCCTGATTCCCCTGCTCGCCACCGATCACCTGGTCATCGGGTCCGATTACCCGGCCGACGACACTCCGCTCACCCTGGACTCCCTCGCCGATGCCCTGGTCGCCGAGGCAGTGGCTCGCGGGGCCGAGACCTTTTCGATCGTCGCCTTTTCTCTTGGCACCGCGGTGGCGATCCGGGCGGCTGTGCGGCATCCGGAGCGGGTGCGCGGGCTGGTGCTCACCGGCGGCTTCGCCCGGCCCGACAATCGGTCGCGGCTGAACATCCAACTGTGGCAGCGCGCCCTGGCCGCCGGGGACCGCGAATCCTTCGCGCGGTTCGCCCTGCTCGCCGGGTTCAGCGCGGACTTCGTGAATGCCCTTCCCGAAGAGCAGCTTTCGGAGATCCTGGCGCAGACCGCCGCGAACATCCCGGGCGGCACGGCCGCGCAGGCGGCGCTGATCGAGCACACGGACGTGCGCGCCGACCTGCCGCAGGTGGCGGTGCCGACGCTGGTCATCGGGCTCGCCGGCGACCTGCTCTGCGATCCGGCCAACGCCCGCGAACAGGCCGCCGGGATTCCGGAGGCCGAGTACACCGAGCTTCCGGGCGGGCATGTCGTCATGGTGGAGCAGCCCGATGCCTGGCACGCGGCCGTGCTCGACTTCTTCGCCCGGCAGCGGGCGGCCGCGGCACGCTGAGTTCACGCGGAAGACCCCGGTGAGTTCACCCGGAGGACCTCGGTCTGAAACACCAATTTTCAGACCAGAAGGCACGGTTCACATTCTCGGCTTACGATGCAGCCACTATGCAGTCGCCTGTAACTCACGACCGGGTGTGGATCGACAAGCAGACGCCCGAGGTCTTCCGCGAACTCAACAGCGTCGCGTTCGCCGTGCGGAACGCCGCCGCGGCCGCCGATCTGGACCGCGCGGTCATGGAATTGGTGAATGTCCGCGTCTCCCAGCTCACCGGTTGCCCGTTCTGCCTGGACCTGCATTCCCGGTACGCCCGCGAAGCCGGTGTCACCCAGCAGCAATTGGATGTCCTGACCGCCTGGCACCGCAGTCCGTACCTGTTCACGGAACTGCAGCAAGCCGCGCTCTCGGTGGCCGAGACGGTCACTTCATTGCCGGATGAGGAGACCATGCAGCGTGAGTATGCTGCTGCGCGGCAACATTTGTCGGATGACCAGATGTCCGTTCTCATCTGGGCTGCGACCACTATCGGCGCGTTCAATCGCGTGTCGATTATGAGCAGACATCCGGTGCGGGTGCGGAAGGAGAACTGAACAATGAGCGAACAGGCCGTGACGGCCGCAGTCGTTCGTAACGACGCGCAACACCGGTACGAGGTGTGGTACGGGAATTCGCTCGCCGGGTTCAGCGAGTACCGCGAGCGCGACGACAACGACACCACCTTCATTCATACCGAGGTGGATCAGGAATTCAGCGGCAAGGGCCTGGCGAATCTGCTCGCGCAGGAGGCGATCAAGGATGTGATCGCCCGCGGCCGCGTCATCGTGGCACGCTGCCCGTTCATCAAGGGCTGGTTGGACAAGCACCCGGAATACGACGAATACGTGGCGGGCAAGGGCATCAAGAGGTGAGCAGGGAGGAGCGGGCATGAGTGATCTGGAGCCACGGCCGGAAGAGGCGCTGTGCGAATCGTCCGGGCGGCCCGGGCCGCGCGCCGAGTTCTTCCCGGCCCGCGAGGTGCCGCTGGGTGGCGTGCGCGGGGTGACCGTCTTCCGGTCGCTGCCGCAGCGTGACCTGCCGACGGTCGGCGCATGGTGCTTCCTGGACCATTTCGACGGCGGCTCGCCCGCCAACCCGGAGGGGCACGACATCGACCCGCATCCGCATATCGGATTGCAAACGGTCACGTGGCCGCTGGACGGGCGGATCCGCCACCGCGACAGTGTGGGGTCGGATGTGGAGATCGCGCCCGGGCAGCTGAACCTCATGACCTCCGGACGCGGCATCGCGCACTCGGAATATCGAGTGCCGGGCCATATCTCGGGTCACGGGCTCCAGCTGTGGGTGGCACTGCCCGACGAATCCCGGGATATCGCACCGCATTTCGAGCAGCATCGGGACCTGCCCGAGTTCACGCTGCCGGGGCTGCACGGCGTCGTCCTGATGGGGTCGCTCGGCGGGGTCACCTCCCCGGCGCGGGCCTACACCCCGATCGTCGGCGCCGATCTGCGCCTCGAGGCGGGAGCGGCGGTGACACTGCCGCTGAATCCTGACTTCGAGCACGCGGTGCTGGTGATCGCGGGCGGGCTCCGCGTCGACGACACCGACGTCGCGCCCGGCAGCCTGTTCTACCTGGGCAGCGACCGCGAGTCCCTCCGGCTGCACGACTCCGCGGGCGGCGCGCATCTGCTGCTGCTCGGCGGTGAACCGTTCGGCGAGGATCTGGTCATGTGGTGGAACTTCGTGGCCCGCAGCCACGAGGAGATCGAACAGGCCCGCAACGACTGGGAGAAGCACGATGTCGGCCGCTTCGCCGATATCGCCGGGCACACGCCGGACCAGCGGATCCCGGCGCCGCCGCTGCCGGGGCTGCATCTGAAGCCGCGCAAGCGCCGCTGCGGCGTGCCGCACGAGTAACAAGGCACGAGTAACAAGGTCGGCCCCGAACCGCACTGGTTCGGGGCCGATTTCGTTGCGGCCGGCAGTCAGCGGCTGGTCATCGACTGAGTTCCGATGACCCGCAACAGATCCAGCTTCTGCTGGGTGTCGGTGCCGGGCGCGGGGTAGTAGATCAGCACGTGCCGGGTGGCGCTGGGGGTGAGCAGCGGTTCGCAGATCAGCTCCAGCACACCGACTTCCGGGTGCACCATGCGCTTGATGTGGCCGGTTCCGGTACCCACCTCGTGCTCGTTCCACAGCCGCTCGAACTCCGGGCTGGCGGCCCGCAACCGGGCCACCAGCTCGGTCACGTCGGCGTCGCCCGCGCGACGGGCGGAAACCGCGCGCAGATCGGCGACATGCTTGTGGCTCATGGCTTCCCAGTCCTCCGGCGGGAAGATGGCGCGGGAGCCCGGTTCGGTGAACCAGCGCCACGGGATGCATCGTTCCAGCCCACGCCGCTGCGAGTAGTCCCCGGACAGCAGGGTGTGCATGCGGTTCTGCACCAGCACCTCACCCAGGTCCGAGATGACCACGGCCGGGGTGTCGTCCAGCTTCGAGAGCAGGTGCAGCAGGCCCGGTCCCACGTGGCTGTCGCCGCCGCGCGCGGGGGCCTGGTGGCCGGACAGGTGGTAGACGTGGTCGCGCTCGCTGTCGGTCAGCCGCAGTGCCCGCGCCAGCGACGCCAGCACCTGCACGGACGGGCGCGGGCCGCGCGCCTGCTCCAGCCGGGTGTAGTAGTCGGTCGACATGCCCGCGAGCATGGCGACCTCGTCGCGGCGCAGGCCGGGGGTGCGGCGGCGCGCGCCCGGCGGCAACCCGACGGTGGCGGGTTGCAGCTGCTCACGGCGGCGGCGCAGGAAGTCGGCCAGCTCGGTTCGATCCACCTCACCACTGTCCCCCGTCCCCGGCTCGCTAGCCAGGTACCGGCGATCCCAGTCTGCGCCGCGGGAATTCCGCCCCAGCCGCCCACCGGCGGTAACCAGGGATCGGCGATCCCTGGATGAACGCTCCTCTCCCGGACCCCGCCGCGGAGGCGCAGTGTTATCGGCATGACCACGAACCTCAGCACCGTTCAGCTCGGCAAGACCGGGCCCGCCGTCTCCCGCCTGGCCCTCGGGGCCATGGGTATGTCCGGCATGTACGGCACGGCCGACGACGCCGTCTCGATCGCCACCGTGCACGCCGCCCTCGACTCGGGCGCGAACCTCATCGACACCGGCGACTTCTACGGCATGGGCCACAACGAACTGCTCATCCGGCAGGCGCTGGCCGACCGCAAGCGCGAGGACATCCTGCTCAGCGTGAAGTACGGCGCGCTGCGCGGACCCGACAACAGCTTCGGCGGCGTCGACACCCGGCCCGCGGCCACCAAGAACTTCCTCGCCTACTCCCTGCAGCGGCTGGGCACCGACTACGTCGACATCTACCGGCCCGCCCGGCTGGACCCGAACATTCCGATCGAGGAGACCATCGGCGGCCTGGCGGAGCTGGTGCAGGCCGGCTACATCCGCCACATCGGCCTGTCCGAGGTGGGCGCGGAGACGCTGCGCCGCGCGGCGGCCGTGCACCCGATCGTGGACCTGCAGATCGAATACTCCCTGGTCTCGCGCGGCATCGAGGCCGAAATCCTGCCCGTCGCACGGGAACTCGGCATCGGCATCACCGCGTACGGGGTGCTCTCCCGCGGCCTGCTCAGCAATTCGCTGCGGCCCGGGCAGCAGTTCGCACCCTCCGATTTCCGGGCGCACAGCCCGCGTTTCCAGGGCGAGAACCTCGACGCCAACCTGCGTCTGGTCGACGCGCTGGCGAAGATCGCGGCCGAACACCAGGCGAGCGTGGCCCAGCTGGCCATCGCCTGGGTGCTGTCGCGGGGCACGGACATCGTGCCGCTGATCGGCGCGCGGCGTCCTGAGCGCTGGGCGGAAGCCGTTGCGGCGGTGGATATTCGGCTGTCCGAGGCCGAGCTGGCCACCATCGAGGCGGCCGTGCCCGCCGACCAGGTGGCGGGCGGCCGCTACGCGCCCGCGCAGATGGCCATGCTCGACAGCGAGCGCTGAGTCACCTCGCTGGAGCCGGAATCACTTCCGGCGCGGCCGGAATCACTTCCGGCGCGGCCGGATCACCGCGGTGAAGGCGGCGCGGGCCACGGGTTTGCCGGTGACGTCGGCGATCGTCACCGGCACCTCGAGCTCGATCTCGGTGCGGGATTCGATGTTCGCGCGGGTCTCCGCGATGATCTCCGGCGTCAGCTCGGCGGTGGCGCTGAACGGGCCCGCCTCACCCTTGGCGCGGGCCAGGTATTCGATGCGGCCGTCGCGGGCGACGATGAAGGTGTCGCCGAGCAGGTCCACGATGCCGGAGATGGACGCGCCCATGGCGGCCGTCTCGGCCAGGCCGAACAGCAGGGCGGCGTGGATATCGCCATTGTGGTTGAAGTGCTCGGGGCGCGCGGCCATGCGGACCACATTGCGGCCCGGGGCGTAGTGCACGCCCTCGATACCGGTGAACTGGATGAAGCCGAGCTTCTGGAAGCCCGCCATCACCATCTCACCCATGGCGGCGTTCGCCTCGTCCTTGGTAGCGCTGTCCATCGCCTCTCCTGCCCGGCCAGAAATTGAAACCTGTTCCAATTTCATACCGGGCCGGGCGCGGCTTTGTCCACGGCAGCTTCCTGCCACGGATCCACGGCAGCTTCCCGCCGGATCAGCCCACCACCCGGCCGGCCAGACCCAGCGCCTCCGCGGTCCGGGCCATGGTCTGACGCGCCAGCCGCGGATCCTTGGCCAGGCTCTGCCCCAGTGTCGGCATCAGCTCGCGCAACCGCGGCTCCCAGAGCCGGGAGTAGCGCGGGAAGCAGCGCTCCAGCACCTCGAGCAGGATCACCGGGGCGGTCGACGCACCCGGCGTCGCGCCCAGCACCGCGGCGATCGAACCATCCTGCGCGGCAACGACTTCCGTCCCGAACTCCAGCACCCCGCCCTGCTCCGGATCCGGCTTCACCAGCTGGGCGCGCTGACCCGCGGTGACCAGGGTCCAGTCCTCGGCGCGCGCCTCGGGGACGAACTCCCGCAGCGCGGCGAGCCTCTTCTTCCGGGTCGAGGCCAG
Organism: Nocardia sp. NPDC059229; assembly: GCF_042754165.1. Classification (NCBI taxonomy): domain Bacteria; kingdom Bacillati; phylum Actinomycetota; class Actinomycetes; order Mycobacteriales; family Nocardiaceae; genus Nocardia; species Nocardia sp. NPDC059229. The sequence continues at coordinate 10,962 of NZ_JBHZAK010000024.1, read as the reverse complement.
CTGCGCCACCAGCAGCCGCATCAGCTCGGGATTCGACTTCAGCATGGCCGCGATCGGACCCGCATTGCCCGGCCGCACCGACCCCGCGGCGTCGAAGAGCGAACCCCGTTTCAGGAAACGAGGATTCGCCCCCGCGTACGGACCGAACAGCAGCGCGCGATCGCCGTTCACCACCCGGGTATCCAGGTGCGGCATGGCAATCGACGGCGCACCCGAGGGCGCGCTGCCGTAGACCTTCCCGTCGTGCTCGGCCACCACGGCGGGATTGTCGCAGCGCAGGAATCGACCACTGACCGGCAGCAGGCTGTAACCGTGCACTTCCGGAACACCGGCCCGCTGCAGGATTTTCAGCGCCCACCCGCCCGCGCCCGCGAAGACGAAGCGAGCGTCCACCTTTCGCGTGAGGCGGTCGTTGTCGGTGCGCCAGTCCACCCGCAACTGCCAGGTGCCGTCATTGTTGCGGCGCAGCCCGCGCACCTCGCAATTGCGGTGAATCTCGACATCCTGCCAGCGCAGCCAATGGAACAGCTGGCCGGTCAGCTCGCCGAAATCCACATCGCTGCCGGTGATATCGCGGGTCGCGGCGATCGGCTCGGAGGCGTCACGGCCCCGGGTGATCAGCGGAGCCCAGTCGGCAATGACCTCCGGGTCTTCGCTGAATCGCATATTCGCGAAAAGGTGGTGCGCGGACATGGTTTCGTGGCGACGGCGCAGGAAATCCACTTCCCGCTGCCCGCGCGCCAGCGTCAGGTGCGGAACCGGATTGATGAAGGTCTCCGGCTTGCGCAGCACCCCGGATTCCACCAGCGACGCCCACAGCTGCCGGGTGAGCTGGAACTGCTCATTGAGCTCGAGCGCCGGCTCGATATCGATACTGCCGTCGGGATTCTCGGTGGTGTAATCGAGTTCGCACAGTCCGGCATGGCCGGTGCCCGAATTGTTCCAGGCCGCCGACGCTTCGGAGCCCACCTCGGGCAATCGCTCGTACACGCCGATGGTCCAGCTGGGTTCCAGATGCTTGATCAGCATCGCGAGCGTCGCGCTCATGATGCCGCCGCCGATCAGCACGACATCGTAGGGCCGCAGCGGCAGTTGTGTTCTCATCGTCATTACCTGGAAAACCCCGATTGAACTCGTACAGCGTACGGGCACGCTAGCACCATCCACCGGCCCGCCAGGGCGGCGCAGCAACACTATCGCCGAACCCCGCCCCGCGCACCCGGAGCAATCCCGATTCACGCGAGGGCGAGAACGGCCAGCCCGAGCAGCGCACCGGCAAAAACGACCGTATTGCGCACCGTCTGGAGCGTCCAGGTCCACGCCGGAAAGCCGGACTCGGCCACCGCGAGGAGGACCGGGACGTCGATGCGAGCCAATTCCGGATCGTTCGTGCGGCCGAAGGCGGCCCGAACCGATTGCACCGCGGTCAGATTGCTGTAGACGATCACCGAATTGCCGAGGAACAACAGTGCCATCACCACCCAGTTCACGGGGCGCAGCCAATCGAATCCGGCCAGATATCGAACTCCTCGACGAGGAGGGGCTGGACGGGCTGAACATGCGCAGCCTCGGCAAACGCCTCGACTCCGCCGCGACGGCCATGTACTGGCACGTGAAGAACAAGGACAACCTGGTCCGGCTGGCCACCGACGAGATCTGGGGTGAAATCGAACTACCCGACCTCGAGGACCTCGACTGGCGCACCGCCGCCGAAGCGCTCGCGGACGGGATGTACGCGATGATCACCCGGCATCCCTGGATCGCGCAGGCCCAGGCCGGCTATCTGCACTACGGCCCCAACAAGTCCCGCTACGACGACCGCATACTGGCCGCCTTCGAGAAAGCGGGTTTCGACGACGCCGGGGCCGACCGGGCCGCGGCCACCCTGTTCATGTTCGTCCTCGGCAATGCCGTCGGGCACGCCGCCGACGTGTCCCTGAACCGGCGTCTCAGCCGCAAGGGCGAGGACGCCGAAACCCAACTGGCACAGGCCATGTCCGAAGCAACCGAGATCGCCGGCCACTACCCGCGACTGCGCCGCCGCCTCGAAAACCCCACCACCGCGAATGATTACAACGCGGCCCCCGAGAGCAGCTTCGCCTTCGGCCTCACCGCGCTGCTGGACGGTCTGCGCGATCGGCTCACCGGCGCCCTCGGCTGAGGGCGGTTGTTGCGCGGTCACGGGAAAACGCCCTATATTGGCCACAATCCAAGAGATGCTCTCCAGAAGTTGTGCCGCAGAATGAGAGCATCCGCCTCCGGAGAGGCGCGGAGTGGGCGGCAGTGCAGTTGTGCCCACTCATCTCTCCATGGAGGTCATCCCATGCATATCGGTCTCGGACTCCCCATTTCCGATCCCCTCGCCCTGCTCGACTGGGCGCGCCGCGTCGACGCCGGCCCCTTCTCCACCCTCGGCCTGCTCGATCGGCTGGTCTACGACAATCCCGAACCGCTGGTCACCCTCGGCGTGCTCGCCGGCGCGACCAGCCGCGTCAAGCTGCAGACCGAGGTTCTCATCGCGCCCCTGCGCGATCCCGCACTGCTCGCCAAACAGGCCGCCACCCTGGATGTGCTGTCCGGCGGGCGCTTCGTGCTCGGCCTCGGTGTGGGCGGGCGCGCCGACGACCACGAGGCCTCCGGCACCGACCTGCACACTCGCGGCCGCCGCCTCGATCAGCAGATCGGCCTCATGCGCGACCTCTGGGCGGGCAAACCCTTCAGTTCCACCTGCGGGCCCATCGGTCCGGCACCGAGCTCGCTCCCCGGCCCGGAACTGCTCTTCGGCGGCTTCCAGCCCGCCGCGCTGGAACGCGTCGGCCGCTGGGGCGGCGGCTTCCTCGCGGCCGCCGCGCCCTCCTGGGCGGGCGGGCTCTTCGACACCGTCCGCCGTTCCTGGCACGACCACGGCCGCGCCGGCGCGCCCCGCATCGTGGCCCAGGTCAATGTCGCGCTCGGCCCGGACGCCGTGCTCGACGACGCCCGCGCGTCCATGGGCGCGTACTACGAATTCTCCGGCCGCGCCGACTTCATGGTCGACGGCATGCTGACCACGCCCGGCGAAATCCGCGACGCCATCCGGCAATTCGGCGATCTCGGAGCGGACGAGGTGATGCTGTACTGCTACGGCCGCGACGCCGATCAGGTGGATCGGCTCGCCGACGTGATCAGCTGACGGTCCCGCGGGCTCAGCCGACCATCTTGCGAGCCCGGTAGGCCGCGACCGCATTGCGGTTGGTGCAAGCCGTGGAGCAGTAGCGGCGGGAACGGTTGCGGGACAGGTCCAGCACGATGCCCGCGCAGGTCTCGTCGGCGCAGATGGCGAGCCGGGACAGCTCGTCGGCGCGGATCAGGTCGATCATGGCCATGGCGGTCTCGACGGCCATGCGGACATCCAGCGGAGCCTCGGGCGCCACCGCGTGGATGTGGTAGTCGAGGCCGTCGTGGCGGACCAGCCGCGGCACCGCGCGATGCTCGGCCAGGATGGCGTTCACCAGGTCGACCGCGGTGTCGCGGTCGGCGGTGAGCAGACGGCGCAGCGGGGCGCGCTGGGCGCGGACGGCCGTCAGCTCCGCCCGGGTGCGGGCATGGACGCCGGTGTAGCCGTGCTTGACGAAAAACTCGTCCAGCTGGGCGATCTCGGTCAGGGTGTCCGGGTCCTCGGCCGAGTTCACCAGTTCCACCGCCGCCGCCATGGCCGCCACCGTGTCATCAGCGAAAATCACTTTGACAGATTACACCCGGGCCACCTAGCGTCATTTGTCATGGCGACTTTGACTCATGACAGGGCGGCGGTGTCGCACCGGCTGCGTTCCGGACTGCTCTGCGCCGCGCTGTCGGCGTCCGCGTTCGGGCTCTCCGGCCCGCTGGCCCGCGGGCTCATCGACGCCGGCTGGAGTCCGGCCGCCGTGGTCATCGTGCGCGTACTGCTCGGCGCGCTGGTGCTGCTGCCCGTGGCCGCGCGGCAGCTGCGCGGCGACTGGAACCTGCTGCGCCGCAATGCCGCCCTGCTCGTGGGCTACGGCCTGCTGGCCGTGGCCACCGCGCAGCTGGCCTATTTCAATGCCGTCGCACACATGGATGTCGCGGTGGCACTGCTCATCGAATACACCGCACCCATCGCGGTGGTGGTGTGGCTGTGGCTGCGGCACAGCCAGAAACCCGGGCGCGCAACCGTTCTCGGCGCGATCATCGGTGTGACCGGCTTGATCCTGGTGCTCGACCTGAACTCCGGGACGGCCACCAGCTGGGTCGGCATCACCTGGGCGCTGGGCGCGATGGTCGGCGCGGCAGCGTATTTCATCCTGTCCGCGCACGCCGGGGATCAGGTCCCCGGCACCGTGCTGGCCACCGGCGGACTGCTGGTCGGCGGGCTCGGCATTCTGGCGGCCGGGCTGATCGGCATCGTGCCGCTGCACGCCACCACGGCGTCCGTAGCGTTCCAGGGCTTCACGGTGGACTGGTGGGCGCCGCTGCTCGCGCTCGGCGTGATCACCGCCGCCGTCTCGTACGTGACCGGCATTGCCGCCACCCGGCTGCTCGGCTCCCGGCTGGCGTCCTTCGCGGCGCTCGGCGAGGTACTGGCCGCCATTCTGTTCTCCTGGGCGCTGCTCGGTCAGGCGCCCGCGCCGATCCAATTGCTCGGTGGCGCATTGATTCTCATCGGCGTGGTGGTGGTCCGGCTGGGCGAGCCCGCGGACGACCCACTCGCGAGCATCACGCCGCACTCCTGACACCGGCGCTGACCTGCCGATTCGATTTATCGATTGCCCTTGTGCGCCACAACCCTTCACATCTCGAGTTGATAACGGTAGTTTGTCGCAAATGTCGGGGAACCAGTCCGCAACTCGAGGAAAGCCACGATGGGTATAACCAAATACATTGCGCCCGCCCTGCTTTGCCTGACCGCGACCACGGTCGCGGGCACCGCAACCGCCGAACCGGCGCAGGCTCCGGAGCAACCCGCCCTGCAGATCAAGGGCACCGATCACAACATCGGCTATGACGTGGCCCTCACCGCCGACCATCGCGCCGCCGTCAGCACCCTGCAGGCCGGGCACTTCCTCGCCACCTGGGACGGCGACGCCGTCATCGTGACCAACGACGACGGCGTCCTGGTCTCCACGGTCCCCCTGAAGTACGACATCGACGGCAGGACAGCCGAATTCACCCCGACGATCGATCAGGACAACCGCCGGCTCACCCTCACCCCCATCGCGGAATCGGACACCCCGGTCCGTGAGGTCGACGCCCAGCAGCACTTCTTCGACGTCGTCCAGGCCAACCTCCCCGCCGTAGCCACCGGCGCGGCCATCGGTGCCACCATCGGCTTCATCGCGGGCTTCCCCGTCGGCCTGTTCGTCCTCGACTTCATCACCGCTCCCCTGCTCGCCGTGGTCGGCGGCGTGGTCGGCGGCGCCATCGGCCTCCAGATGTCCGGCGGCCAGCAGGCCACCGACGCGGCCCTCAGCTACGTCGACACCCTCGCCCCCGGCACCGGCAACCTCTTCCGCCCGGTCTTCGCCGCCCTCCCCGCCGCTCCCCAACCGGCGAACTGACCCGCCGCGCAGCACAATTCGGCCCGCGCTCCTCGTCAGAGCGCGGGCCGTTCGCATTCCCGATTCACTCGAGCATTCCCGATTCACTCGAGGAAGATCATCGAGTCCACGGGCATGCTGTTGTCCCAGTGGTACGACCACACGTTCATCTCACCGGCGAGGTTGAACCGGAAGATGTGCCCGCTGCCGGGACCGTCGGTGATCGTCCACAACGCATTGGGCTGAGCGATCACCGTGCTGAAACTGCCGTCGGCCCAGGCGAATTGACCCATGGACGGTGCGTCGAGACTGTTGAACGGCAATTCGGCGCTGAAATGCCCCGCCACGATGCCGGGCAGCAGCGGACCGGAGCACCCCACAGATCCGCCTCCCGCCGCACGCTCTGGCCGGCGCTGCCGGTCCTCCACCGGGGACGGGCCAAATCGCCGCAACCAGCATAAACCCGCGATACGCACCCGGACGTGAAAAGAGTTCGGCCCCCGCTCCGATGGGAGCGGGGGCCGAATTCCATTGACTGCCTACCAGGCTCAGCGGTAGTCGCTGAAGCCGTAGTCGTCCAGCGGGACCGCGGCACCGGTGGAGGTGCCGAAGCCGTCCGGGCTGTAGTAGCTGTCGTCGTAGGACGGGACAGCGTACGCGGCCTGGCGGGCCTCCTCGGTGGGCTGAACCTGGATGTTGCGGTACCGGTTGATGCCGGTACCGGCCGGGATCAGCTTACCGATGATCACGTTCTCCTTCAGGCCGATCAGCTTGTCGGAGCGGCAGTTGATCGCGGCGTCCGTGAGCACGCGGGTGGTCTCCTGGAAGGAGGCCGCCGACAGCCACGAATCGGTCGCGAGCGACGCCTTGGTGATACCCATCAGCACCGGGCGACCCGAGGCGGGCTCGCCACCCTCCGCGACCACGCGGCGGTTGGCGGACTCGAACTCGGCGCGCTCCACCAGCGAACCCGGGAGGAACTCGGTCGCACCCGAATCGATGATGGTGACGCGGCGCAGCATCTGGCGGACGATCACCTCGATGTGCTTGTCGTGGATGGACACACCCTGCGAGCGGTACACCTCCTGGACCTCGTGGACCAGGTGGACCTGCACCTGACGCGGACCCATCACGCGCAGCACCTCGTGCGGATCGGCCGAGCCCTCGAGCAGCTGCTGACCGACCTCGACGTGGTCACCGTCGGCCAGGAGACGCTCGGAGCCGTCCTCGTGCTTGAACACCCGCAGACGCTGACGCTTCGACAGCTTGTCGTACAGGACCTCGTCCGACCCGTCGTCCGGGATGATCGTGATCTTGTAGAAGCGGTCGTCGTCCTCGAGCCGCACGCGACCCGACACCTCGGCAATGGGGGCCTTGCCCTTGGGCACACGAGCCTCGAAGAGCTCCTGCACTCGGGGCAGACCACCCGTGATGTCGTCACCCGCGACACCACCCTGGTGGAAGGTACGCATGGTCAGCTGGGTACCGGGCTCACCGATGGACTGGGCGGCGACGATACCGACGGCCTCACCGATGTCCACCAGCTTGCCGGTCGCCATCGAGCGGCCGTAGCAGGTGGCACACACGCCGGTGCCGGTGGTGCAGGTCAGCACGGAGCGGACCTTCACCTCGGTGATGCCGGCCTCGAGCAGCGCCTCCAGGGCGGGGTCGCCCAGGTCGTGGCCCTTCTCGACGACGACATTGCCGTTCGCGTCCACCGCGTCGGTGGCCAGCGTACGAGCGTAGGTGCTGGTCTCCACGTGGGCGTCCCGGATGAGCGAGCCGTCGGCCTGCCTCTCCGCGATCGGCACCACGATGCCGCGCTCGGTGCCACAGTCGGTCTCGCGCACGATGACGTCCTGCGACACGTCCACCAGACGACGGGTCAGGTAACCCGAGTCGGCGGTACGAAGCGCGGTGTCGGCCAGACCCTTTCGCGCACCGTGGGTGTTGATGAAGTACTCCAGAACCGTCAGGCCCTCACGGAAGGAGGACTTGATCGGCCGCGGGATGAACTCACCCTTCGGGTTGGTAACCAGACCCTTCATACCGGCGAGGGTACGAGTCTGGGTGAAGTTACCGGTTGCGCCCGAGTCGACGATCGTGATGATCGGGTTGTCGGCCGGGTAGTGCGCGCGCAGCGCCTTACCGACCTCTTCGGTCGCTTCCTGCCAGATCTTGACCAGGGCGTTGTTGCGCTCCTGGTGATCGAGCGCACCACGCTGGTACTTCTTCTCGATCTGATCCGACTGCGCCTCGTAGCGCTCCATGATCTCCGCCTTCTCCGGCGGAACGAGCACGTCCGACATGGAGACGGTGACACCGGAGCGGGTGGCCCAGTAGAAGCCGGAGTCCTTCAGCTTGTCGACGGTCTGCGCCACGACGATCATCGGGTAGCGCTCGGCGAGATCGTTGATGATCGCCGCCTGACGCTTCTTCGGCATCGGCTCATCGATGAACGCGTAGTCCGCCGGGAGCAGGTCGTTGAAGATGACGCGGCCCAGCGTGGTCTTGGTGATCCACGCGTCGCCCCGCCGCCAGCCGTCCGGGAACAGCTCGGCCTCGACGTCCTTCGGCGGACGCTGCTCGGTCAGGCGAATCTTGATCAGCGAACGCACGGTCAGCTCACCGCGGTCGACGGCCATCTGCGCCTCGGCGGGCGAGGAGTAGACGCCGAACTCGGCCTCGTCCTTGGTGGCCGCGCGGTACTCACCCTTCGCGCCCTCTTCCAGGCGAGTCAGGTAGTAGAGACCGGTCACCATGTCCAGACGCGGCATGGCGAGCGGACGACCCGACGCCGGCGACAGGATGTTGTTCGAGGACAGCATCAGGATGCGGGCCTCGGCCTGCGCCTCCGCCGACAGCGGCAGGTGCACGGCCATCTGGTCACCGTCGAAGTCGGCGTTGAACGCCTCACACACCAGCGGGTGCAGCTGGATGGCCTTACCTTCGACCAGCAGCGGCTCGAAGGCCTGGATACCCAGGCGGTGCAGGGTGGGCGCACGGTTCAGCAGCACCGGGTGCTCGGAGATGACCTCTTCGAGGACATCCCACACCTGGGGACGCTGACGCTCGACCATCCGCTTGGCGGACTTGATGTTCTGCGCGTGGTTCAGGTCGACCAGACGCTTCATGACGAACGGCTTGAACAGCTCGAGCGCCATCAGCTTGGGCAGACCACACTGGTGCAGCTTCAGCTGCGGACCGACGACGATGACCGAACGGCCGGAGTAGTCGACACGCTTACCCAGCAGGTTCTGACGGAAACGACCCTGCTTGCCCTTGAGCAGATCGCTCAGCGACTTCAGCGGGCGGTTACCCGGACCGGTGACCGGACGGCCACGACGGCCGTTGTCGAACAGCGCGTCCACCGACTCCTGAAGCATGCGCTTCTCGTTGTTGACGATGATCTCGGGCGCGCCCAGATCGATCAGTCGCTTCAGCCGGTTGTTGCGGTTGATGACGCGGCGGTACAGGTCGTTCAGGTCGGAGGTCGCGAAGCGGCCACCGTCCAGCTGCACCATCGGGCGCAGCTCCGGCGGGATCACCGGCACGGCGTCGAGGACCATGCCCATCGGCGAGTTGCCGTTGGTCTGGAACGCGGCCACGACCTTCAGACGCTTCAGCGCGCGCAGCTTCTTCTGGCCCTTGCCCGTGCGAATGGTCTCGCGCAGGTTCTCGGCCTCGGCGGCGATGTCGAAGGTCTCCATGAGCTTCTGGATCGCCTCGGCACCCATGGCACCGGTGAAGTACTCGCCGTAGCGGTCCTGCAGCTCGCGGTAGATCACCTCGTCGATGATCAGCTGCTTCTTGGCCAGCTTGGTGAAGGTGGTCCAGATCTCGTCGAGCCGGTCCAGCTCACGCTGGGAGCGGTCGCGCAGCTGACGCATCTCGCGCTCGCCGCCGTCCTTGACCTTGCGGCGGACGTCGGACTTGGCGCCCTCGGCCTCCAGCTCGGCCAGGTCGGCCTCCAGCTTCTGGGCGCGGGCCTCGAGGTCGGCGTCGCGCTGATCGGCGACCGACTTCTTCTCGACCTCCATCTCCGCCTCGAGCGTGGACAGCTCGTTGTGGCGCAGCTCGTCGTCGACCGAGGTGATCACGTACGCGGCGAAGTAGATGATCTTTTCCAGATCCTTCGGCGCGAGGTCGAGCAGGTAGCCCAGGCGCGACGGCACACCCTTGAAGTACCAGATGTGGGTGACCGGGGCGGCCAGCTCGATGTGGCCCATGCGCTCACGACGCACCTTGGCACGAGTCACCTCGACACCACAGCGCTCACAGATGATGCCCTTGAAGCGGACACGCTTGTACTTACCGCAGTAGCACTCCCAGTCCCGGGTGGGACCGAAGATCTTCTCGCAGAAGAGGCCGTCCTTCTCCGGCTTCAGCGTGCGGTAGTTGATGGTCTCCGGCTTCTTGACCTCACCGAAAGACCAGTTGCGAATGTCTTCGGCGGTCGCCAGGCCGATCCGGAGTTCATCGAAGAAGTTGACGTCTAGCACGTAACTTCCTTTCCCCTGTTCGGGTTGAGAATGAGCAAAAGTTCAAATCCGTTGCCCTGGAGCGCCTCTCGACGCTCCAGGACCGTTCGCTCACTGCGCCAGGTCGTCGACCGTCGCAGCCTCGTTGCGGGACAGGTTGATACCCAGGTTCGCCGCGGCGCGCTCCAGGTCCTCGTCGTCGCCGTCGCGCATCTCGATGGCGGCGCCGTCCGAGGACAGCACCTCCACGTTCAGGCACAGCGACTGGAGCTCCTTGAGCAGAACCTTGAACGACTCCGGGATACCCGGCTCCGGAATGTTCTCGCCCTTGACGATCGCCTCGTACACCTTCACGCGGCCGACAACGTCGTCCGACTTGATGGTGAGGAGTTCCTGCAGGGTGTAGGCCGCGCCGTACGCCTGCATGGCCCAACATTCCATTTCACCGAAGCGCTGACCACCGAACTGCGCCTTACCACCCAGCGGCTGCTGCGTGATCATCGAGTACGGACCGGTCGAACGCGCGTGGATCTTGTCGTCGACCAGGTGGTGCAGCTTCAGGATGTACATGTAGCCGACCGAGACCGGGTACGGGAACGGCTCGCCGGAGCGGCCGTCCAGCAGGATGGCCTTACCGTCGTCGTTGATCATCTTCTCGCCGTCGCGGTTCGGCAGCGTCGAACCGAGCAGGCCGGTCAGCTCTTCCTCACGCGCACCGTCGAACACCGGGGTGGCGATGTTCGTGTCGGCGGGCTGGCCGATCATTTCCTCGGGCAGGTTCTTCGCCCAGTCCGGGGAACCGTCGACCTGCCAACCGGTCTTGGCGATGTAACCCAGATGGGTCTCCAGCACCTGGCCGATGTTCATACGACGCGGCACACCGTGGGTGTTCAGGATGATGTCGACCGGCGTGCCGTCGGGCAGGAACGGCATGTCCTCCTGCGGGA
>NZ_JBHZAK010000023.1:0-130964 GCF_042754165.1 Nocardia sp. NPDC059229 | reverse complement strand
GCCTGGCCTACATGACCGACGAAGCGGTCGAGGGCCGCGACGCCTTCCTCGAAAAGCGCGAACCGGACTGGAAGCCCTACCCCTGGTACTTCTGAACCCGGACCGCAGCAAACCGCAAGCTGTCATGCTGCACTCATGGAGATACTGAGCAGTCGGGTAATCCTGCGGCCCCGCGACTACGAGCGGACGGTCGAGTTCTATCGCGATGCGCTGGAGCTGGCCATTGCCCGCGAGTATCCGGGTGGGACGGTGTTCTTCGCGGGGCAGTCGCTGATCGAGGTGGCCGGGCACGGGCGCGCGGACGATGCTCCGAGCGGGTTCGCCGGAGCCATCTGGCTACAGGTGCGCGACTGTGACGACGCCGCCGCGGAACTCGCGCTGCGCGGGGTCATCATCGACCGCGCGCCCGAGCGCGAACCGTGGGGTCTGATCGAGATGTGGATCCGCGATCCCGAGGGGACGCCGCTGGTGCTCGTCGAGGTACCGGCGAATCACCCGCTCCGGCGCGACACCCGGGGCGACTGAGCGCGGCGGACCGCCCCTTAGCACGGCGGTAACTGTGAAATACGTCCGGGGGCACCGGTTAACGGAGCGTAAAGAGCATGACGCAAACTGATCGGTGTGTCTGCCGAACTGCTCGTTCTGCTGATCGTTGTTTGCACAGCCTTGGCATTCGACTTCACAAACGGATTTCACGACACCGCGAACGCGATGGCCACGTCCATCGCCACCGGTGCCCTCGCCCCGCGTACCGCCGTACTCCTGTCCGGAGCACTGAATCTGGTCGGTGCGTTCCTCAGCGTCGCCGTCGCCGCCACGGTCGCCGAGGGCATCGTCGACCTGTCGGAGGTGAGCGGCCGTGCCCTGCTGGACATCGTCTTCGCCGGACTGGTCGGCGGCATCCTCTGGAATCTGTTCACCTGGTTGTTGGGTTTGCCGTCGAGTTCCTCGCACGCGCTGTTCGGTGGTCTCATCGGCTCGACCATCGCGGCGCTGGGCCTGCACGGGGTGATCTGGACGGCGGGCAGCAAGGGTGTGCTCGCCAAGATCATCATCCCGGCCCTGCTCTCCCCGATCGTGGCGGCGCTGGTGGCCTCCATCGCCTCCTGGGTGGTGTACCGGATCACCCGGGACAGCAACGAGAGGACCGTGACCCGCGGCTTCCGCTGGGGACAGATCGGCACCGCCTCCCTGGTCTCGCTGGCGCACGGCACCAATGACGCACAGAAGACCATGGGCATCATCTTCCTGGCGCTCATCGCGCACGGCTCGGCCAAGGCCAGCGATCCGCTGCCGCTGTGGGTCATCGTGTCCTGCGCCATCGCCATGGCCGCCGGCACCTGCCTCGGCGGCTGGCGCATCATCCGCACCCTGGGCAAGGGCCTGGTCGACATCGTGCCGCCGCAGGGCTTCGCCGCCGAATCCACCAGTGCGGCGATCATTCTCACCTCGGCCCACTTCGGCCTGCCGCTGTCCACCACCCAGGTGGTGACCGGATCCATCCTCGGTTCCGGCATCGGGCGTCCGGGCGCGGAGGTGCGCTGGGGCGTGCTCGGCCGCATGGTGGTGGCCTGGGCGCTGACCCTGCCGCTGGCCGGCGTGGCGGGCGCGATCTGCTGGGCCATCCTGCACGGCGTCGGCGGCACGGCCGGCGTGCTGGTGGTGCTGGCGCTGCTGATCGCCATGGCCGCGTTCATCTGGTTCCGGTCCAAGCGTGCGGTGGTCAACTCGCACAACGTCACCGAGGAGTGGGGTGGCGCGGCGGACCCGGCCACCTCGAACGGTCGCAGTGCCGACTCCGCTGCTCCCCGGAGTGCCGGCCCCGCCGCTCCCCGCAATGACGACACCGTCGGAATCGGCTAGGAGACCGCGATGCACACCCTGCTGCACAACCTCTCCGACCTGTGGCGAGTCATGCTGGCCGCCTTGATCTTCGGGGCCGGGCTGCCGACCGTGTTCGCCGTCGGCATCCGCTTCCGCTCCCAGGTCGACGACGGTGCGACCGGAGCCACCCGGACCGCCGCGCTGGCCGCGTCCCTGCTCTGCTTCGCGGTGGTCATGATCGCGGTGGTCGCCGGTGTGCTCTTCATCGCACGCGGTTTCCTGGCCTCCCGACTCGGAATTCACCTGCTCGGCGCGTGACGCCGCCTCATCGAAAGGCACGCTCGTGAGCACCCCCGAACAAACGAACCAGGCCGCCGCCGACCCGGCCCGTACCCCGCCGCCGCGCCAGAACGTGCTGCAGAAGGTGCTGGACTGGCTGAAAGCCGGATACCCGCAGGGCATTCCGCAGTCCGACTATGTGGCGCTGCTCGCGGTGCTGCACCGGCGGCTCACCGACTACGAGGTGCACCTGGTGGTGGAGCAGCTGATCCGCGAGCGGGTGGCCGCCGCCGATATCGAGCGCGCCGACATCGAGGCGGCGATCGCCCGAGTTGCCAAGGAGCAGCCCGGCGAGGACGATATCGCTCGGGTGGCCTCCAGGCTCGCAGCCGGTGGATGGCCGCCGGCGACACCGACGTCCGACTGACCGCACGAGACCCTGCAGCATCGACATCCGGCCGCCGACCCCGGCGAGCGCCGCCACCCCACGGAATGACACGATCGCGAACGTGAGCAATACCCTCCGAATCCTCCCCATGCCCACCGGCGCAGCGGTGGGCGATGTATTGCCGCATCTGCGAGAAGCCTTGGAGGGCAACGGCCCGGCCTGGCTTCCGGTTCCCACCGCCGACCGCCGCGAGACCCAGCGCCTGAGCGGCAGCCTGCGCCCCGGCGAGGAGATCGACGACGACGTGGCCCTGGTGGTCACCACCTCCGGCACCACCGGAAATCCCAAGGGCGCCATGCTCACCGCGGCCAATCTGCGAGCCAGCGGCGACGCCACCCACGAGCGCCTGGGCGGGCCCGGACAGTGGCTGCTGGCCCTGCCGACCCATCACATCGCGGGTATCCAGGTGCTGCTGCGCAGCATCCTGGCCGGGACCGAGCCCACTGTGCTGGACGTCTCCGGCGGCTTCCTGCCCGAGGCCCTGGTCGGCGCGATCGCGAGCATGCGCGGACCGCGCCGCTACACCTCGCTGGTCCCCACCCAGCTGATCAAGGCCCTCGACGAGCCGGCCGCAACCGCGGCGCTGGCCGGCCTGGACGGCGTGCTGGTCGGCGGCGCGGCCACCCCGAAGCCGGTGCTGGACCGGGCCCGCGCGGCGGGCATCAAGGTGTTCCGCACCTACGGCATGAGCGAGACCTGCGGCGGCTGCGTGTACGAGGGAGTACCGCTGACGGGCACCCGGGTACGCATCGAGGACGGGCGGGTGCTGCTCGGCGGCGAGACCATCGCCAAGGGCTACCGCAATATCCCCGACCACCCCGCCTTCGCCGAACCCGGCTGGTTCCGGACCGAGGACGCCGGTCACCTCGACAATGGCGTGCTGACCATCACCGGCCGCCTCGACGAGGCCATCGTGACCGGTGGCCTGCTGGTCATTCCCCAGGTCGTCGAGGCCGTCCTCATCACCCACCCGGCGGTCTCGGAGTGCGTGGTGCTGGGCCTGCCCGACGACCGCCTCGGCCAGCGCGTGGCCACCGCCATCGTTCCCGCCCCGGGCGCCACCGCGCCGAGCCTCGACGAACTGCGCGACCACGTGGTCGCTGAACTCGATGCCATCGCCGCCCCGCGCGAACTGGCCGTGCTGGACGAACTTCCGCTGCGGGGCCCGGGCAAACCCGACCGCGCCAAACTGCGACAGCTGCTGCTGGCGGATTCCACGCACTGAACGCAGCGGCCCAGTCCGGTCCGCTTGCACCACGCTGATGGCCACTTGCGCCGAAGTGTGATGGCCGCTTGCGCAGAGGTGCTCACCTCTTGCGCGGAGCACGCAATCGCCGTGCAAGGGGGGTGCAAGGCAAGCCCCGCAGGGTGTAGTCATGACTTCTTACACACCTGCTGAGACTCTCGCCATCGAGGCGGACGGCTTGGTCAAGGTCTTCGGGGAGCAGCGGGCCGTCGACGGCGTGAGTCTCGCGGTGCCGCGGGGGGCCGTCTACGGCGTGCTGGGACCCAACGGGGCCGGCAAGACCACGACCATCCGCATGCTCGCGACCCTGCTCCGCCCGGACGGCGGCAGCGCCCGCATCTTCGGCCGCGACGTGGTCGCCGAACCCACGGCGGTGCGGTCGCTGATCGGCGTCACCGGCCAGTACGCGTCCGTCGACGAAAAGCTCACGGCCACCGAGAATCTGGTGATCTTCTCGCGGCTGCTGGGCCTGTCGAAGACCGAATCGCGGCGCAAGTCGGCCGAGCTGCTCGAGGAATTCGGGCTGACCGAGGCCGCCGACAAGGCGCTGGAGAACTTCTCCGGCGGCATGCGGCGCCGCCTGGACCTGGCCGCCAGCCTGATCGCGCGGCCGCCGCTGCTGTTCCTGGACGAGCCGACCACCGGCCTGGACCCGCGCACCCGCGCCCAGATGTGGGACACCATCCGGCGGCTGGTGAGCGAGGGCTCGACCGTGCTGCTCACCACCCAGTACCTGGACGAGGCCGACCAGCTGGCCGACCGGATCGCGGTCATCGACCACGGCAAGGTCATCGCCGACGGCACCTCCGATGAACTCAAGTCCTCGGTCGGGCTGTCCGCGCTGCAGCTGACGCTGACCGACCGCGACCGCATCGAAGCGGCCCGGATCGTGGTCGGCGAGGTCCTCTCCCGCGCGGCGGGCCGGATCGTCGAGGCCACCATCAGCCCGGAGGCCGGCCGCATCACCGCGCCCCTGCCCGACCCCAGCATCACCACCGACATCCTGATCCGGTTGCGCGAGAACGACATCCGGATCGACGAGATCAATGTCGCCAAGCCGAGCCTGGACGAAGTGTTCTTCGCACTCACCGGGCACGCCGCCGAGGACGACACCGACGACACCGAACGGAGCGCGGCATGACCACGACTCTCTCCGCCCCCACCGGGCGGCACGCGGCCACGGTCGCACCGATTCCCGAAGTGAGCAACCACATTCCGTTCCGGCAGACCGTGGCGAACTCGTTCACCATGGCCTACCGCGGACTGCTGAAGATCAAGCACAATCCCGAACAGCTCTTCGACGTCACCGTCCAGCCCATCCTGTTCACGGCGCTGTTCGCCGGGATCTTCGGCGGGGCCATGGCGGGCAGCGTGAGCGCCTACCTGCCGACGCTGATTCCCGGCCTGCTGGTGCAGACCGTGGTGCTGACCTCGGTGGTCACCGGCACCCAGCTGCGCGAGGACATGGACAAGGGCGTCTTCGATCGCTTCAAATCCCTTCCCATCGCCCGCATTTCGGCGCTGTCGGGGGCACTGCTGGCGGACATGGTCCGCTACGGCCTGGCCACGGTGCTGACGGTGGTCATGGGCATGATCCTCGGCTACCGCCCGCACGGCGGGTTCGTGGCCGTGGTGGTCGCCGGTCTGCTGGTGGTGTTCTGCTCCTTCGCGATCAGCTGGATCTGGGCGCTGATCGGCATCACCGGTAAGAGCGCGCCCGCGGTGCAGGGCATCTCGATGATGATCATGTTCCCGCTGACCTTCATGTCCGGCGCGTTCGCCCAGGTGTCCACCATGCCGGGCTGGCTGCAGGGCCTCAACAAGGCCAACCCCATCTACTACATGGTCAATGCGGCCCGAGAGCTGATGAACAGCAATGTCTACAGCTCGAACGTGGCGTACTCGATCATCGGCTCCATCGTCGTGATCGCGATCTTCGCCCCGCTCGCGGTGAAGGCGTACATGCGCCGCGCCTGACGCGGCCACTCGCCCCGCGGTTGGGACGCCCGTCCACCGGTCACCGGTGGGCGGGCGTTTCGCGTTGAGTGCCGCCGATCGCCCTCAGATGAACCATGATCCGCTCGGCGGCCGCGCGACGCCCCAGTCCCGCAACGGAATTCAGCGCGGCCGTGATCCGCTCCGCCCCCACCGCGGCGCGGTGCAGGTCCAGGTGCCGCTGCCACTGCATCGACGGATAGTCCTGGCGGCCGAACACCTTCGGCGTCAGGAGGATCAGGTCCAGACCGCGCTCGACGTGCTGCCCGGTGGCGAGCAGATAGGTGCCGATCGCGCAGCTCATCGAGCCGATCTGCGGCAGATCCCAGAACTGGCCGCCGACCACGCGGACCGCGACATCGGCGAGTTCCACCGCGGTCCGGTGCACCTGCTCGACGCGGCCGGACAGCACGTGGGCATCGATGACGGCGGATACGAAGATCAGGGTCGCCGGTCCCGGCATTCCGACATTGTGCGGCCAGTCCATCAGCGCGGGCACCTGCCGGAAGCGACGCAGCCCGGTATCGATATCCCCTTCGGCGAGTTCGATTTCCGCCAGTGCGGCCGCGACGGCGGCGACCCGGTGGTTGGGCTTGGTCACCGGTGCGTCGAGGGGCAGATCGCCGACCACCCCCAGGGCCGGTTCGAGGGCCAGCCGGGCCATCGCGGGCTGCCCGGTGCCCGCCAGCGAGATGGCCAGCAGGCCGCGGACCTCCACGGCTTCGTCCCAGGCCCGCAGTTCCTCGAGCAGGTCGACGGCCCGCCGGTAATACCCGACCGCCTCGGCGTAGCGCGCCGACTGACCGTGCATGCTGCCGAGGTGCTGCGTGGTCATGGCGGTGCCCCAGGTGTCCCGGTCGCCGCCGATGCGCATAGCGAGTTCGGCGTCCTTGATCGAGCGGTACGCCATGCCGTTGTTCTCGCACAGGTTCGCCCGCAGCAGCAGGGCCGAGAGCCGGATCTGTTCATCCGGCGACCGCACGCCCGCGCTCAATCTCCGGGCCAGCTGGGTGGTGTTGCGGGACCGGGTGACCAGTTCGCCGAGATACCAGGCGACCGGGCTCATCGGCGCGCCCGACGCCAGAATGCGCCGGATCGTGATCCGCACCCGCCCCACCGCACGCAGGTCGGAGGCGCCGAACATGAGGTGCATGCCGAGCATCAACTGGCCGTGGATATAGAGGTCGGTCTCCGCCGCGACTGTCGGAAAGGTCGTGGGCGGCAACGCGATGACACGCGGCGACCAGCTGATCAGTTCGGCGTGCGCGCCGCGCAACACCCAGAGTCCGGCCAGGGTCGGGAACACCGTGTGCACGGTCTCGGGATCGTGCCGCTCCAGCGCGTAGCGCAGCACTGCGATCAGGTTGTCCATGTCCGCGCTCAGGGCCAGCACCGCCGACACCTGTTCGGTGGTGTCGTACCGCTGTGCGGTGTCGACCGCGAATTCCCTGGCCCACTTCGACATTCGGTCCATGACCAGGCCGGCCTCGCCGGTGGAGGCCAGCTGCTCCTCACCGAACTCGCGGACGGTCTCCAGCATCCGATAGCGGGTGCCGCCCTCCTCGTCCTCCAGCACCGTCAGCAGCGACTGGCTCACCAGACCGTCGACGGCCATGGCGGGATCATCGATCTCCGGCCCGGCCAGCAGACATTCGGCGGCGGCCAGCGTGAATCCGGCGGGAAATCGGCACAGTCGGCGCAGCGCCACCCGCTGTGGCTCGTCGAGCAGGTTCCAGCTCCACTCGATCACCGCGTGCAAGGTGCGATGCCGCTGCGGAGAACTGCGATCTCCGCTGCGCAGCAGGGCGAATCGATGGTCGAGGCGGGATTCGATCTCCTCGACGCTCATGGTGCGCACCCGCGCCGCCGCCAGTTCGATGGCCAGCGGGAGTCCGTCGAGGTTGCGGCAGAGCCTGGCCACCACCTCCGGATCCAGCCGCACCGACGGGCGCACCGCGCGGGCCCGCGCCTCGAACAGGTCGGTGGCGGGTGACCCGGCGGCGTCGATGGTCAACGGCGGCAACGGATACACCGCCTCGGCCGTGATCTCCAGCGGTGCGCGGCTGGTGGTGAGCACGGTCAGCTGATCGCTCACCCCCACCAGATCGGCGACCACCTCGGCCACCGGTTCGATGAGGTGTTCGCAGTTGTCGAGGATCAGCAGTACCGGGCGCGCCCCGAGGGCCTCCCGCAGTTTCTGCCGGATATCACGGCCCCGCACCTGCCGCAGCACGTTCGTCTCCCACACGACATCGGCCACGCCGAGGGTGGTCGCGATGGCGACCTCGATCTCGTCGCGGGTTTCGGCCGCACCGTCGGATTCCGAACGCAGCGAGGCCAATTCCACCAGCATCACCGCGGTCTCGGGCGCTATCCGCGCTCCCAGTTCGTTGGCGATCCGGGTCTTCCCGGTCCCGCCCGGACCGAGCACGGTGACCACCCGCGAGGACCGCAGGATCTCCTCCAGCGCTGCCAGATCGGCCTCCCGGCCCAGCAGTGGATTCGGCGCGGCACGCAGTCCGATCGCGTTCTCGCCCGCCAGTTCTCGCGCCTCGGCCGCCCGGGCGGATCCCGCAGCACGGCCCGCCGTGCGCGTGTGACCGGACGAACGGCCATCGATCGACGCCACCTGTCCGATCGCCGCGGAACCGTCACTGCCGAAGCCAATCCCACCGGCCACGCCGGGCACCACGGACAGTCTGTGCTCGGCGGCGCCGGCGGGCCCATCGGGCCGGACGCCGCCGTCGGCCGAGGGCGCGAATGCGGCGGGCCGGACCACCCCGGATTCGGGCGCTGTCGCCGAATATCCGTGCGCGCCGGCAGCACTGCCGATCGGCGCCACCGACTGCCCGGGCAGCGGTTCACCGCGCAGGATCGTGGTATTCAGGGCGACCAGCGCCGGGCCCGGGTCGGCGCCGAGCTGGTCGACCAGCCGGGTGCGCAGGGTGGCGAAGACGTCGAGGGCCTCGGTGGTGCGGCCCGCCGCGGCGAGCA
This sequence comes from Nocardia sp. NPDC059229, assembly GCF_042754165.1. Classification (NCBI taxonomy): domain Bacteria; kingdom Bacillati; phylum Actinomycetota; class Actinomycetes; order Mycobacteriales; family Nocardiaceae; genus Nocardia; species Nocardia sp. NPDC059229. The sequence goes on along the minus strand of NZ_JBHZAK010000023.1, from coordinate 122,178 downwards.
GGCGCATGAGGGTGCCGTGGGCGGGCTCGTCCAGCGGGTCGGCGACCACGGCCTGCTGGGCCAGTTCGATGGCGGCGGGCAGGTCACCGACGGCTTCGCGGGCGGTCAGCTCCAGCGCGTCCAGCGCGCGGCGGCGGGTGGCCGCCAGGGTGGCGAGTTCCTCGGCGACGGGACCGGGCGGCAGGTCGGCGGCGGGTTCGCCGCGCCAGAGCGCGCGGGCCGCGGCCACCAGGTCCAGGCAGGCGAGGCCGTCGCCGACGGAATGGGCTTGGCGGGCTTGCCTTTCCAGCTGCTGGGCCAGCGACAGATCGACCTGCTCGGGTGCCAGGACCAGACGGTATCCGGCGGGACCGATTTCGAGCGCGCCCTCGGGCAGCGCCGAGCGCAGTCGCGAGACTTGGGTGTGCAGCGCATTCATGGGCGCGCGCGGCGGGTCCTCACCCCAGACGTCGTCGATGAGCGCCTGCGCGCTGCGACTGCGGCCGGGGTGCACGGCCAGTGCCGCCACCAGCAGCCGGGCCCGCGCGCCGGGTACGGCGGTCAGCGCACCGTCGCGGCGGAGTGCGACCTCGCCCAGCAGGGCCACCAGGGTCGAGTCGCCCACGTTCGCCACCCGCGCGCTACCCGTGCTGCTCGAACTGCCGTTGTGCGAATTCATTCCTTGCCAATCGTAGGTGAGCGGGCGGGCGGTCGCCGGATGCGCACGGCCGGTGCCGGGCCGTCGCACGGGACCCGTGCTTACCCGACGCGCCGGGCCCGGCTCAACCGGTTTATCGACGGCGCGGCCCATTCGGCGTCGGCAGCGCTTACCCTCATGCCATGGCCGAATTCGACATTCACCGGGAAGCGGTCATCGAGGCCGATCCCGCACAGGTCCAGGCACTCGTCGACGACTTCCACCAGTGGCGCAAGTGGTCGCCCTGGGAGGACACCGATCCCGAGATGGAGCGCGTCTACAGCGGGGCCGATCGCGGCATCGGCGCGCGCTATTTCTGGAGCGGCAACCGCAAGGCCGGCCGCGGTGATATGGAGATCACCTCCGCCACCTCCGACGCCATCGGCATCAAGCTGCACTTCGAGAAGCCGTTCAAGGCGACCAACCAGGTCACCTTCGAATTCCGCCCGCAGGGCGACACCACCGCGGTGACCTGGCGCATGACCGGCACGCAGAACGGCCCGATGGCCATCATCGGCAAACTGTTCCCGATGGATCGCCTGGTCGGCAAGGACTTCGAGAAGGGGCTGGCCCAGCTCAAGGCCGCGGCCGAAAGCTGACCGGGGCCGGCGCCTGCATCCCCGGACACTCGGGCGGGCGCGGCCACCGACTCTCGCACTAGGCTGCCAAGCATGGCTACAGCAGCACAGTGGATCGAGGGCGCTCGGCCGCGCACCCTCCCGAATGCCATCGCCCCGGTTCTGGCGGGCACGGGGGCGGCCGCCTCGATCGACGGGTTCGTGTGGTGGAAAGCGATACTGTGCCTGCTGCTTTCGGTGGCGCTGATCATCGGCGTCAACTACGCCAACGACTACTCCGACGGCATTCGCGGCACCGATGACGAGCGGGTCGGCCCGCTGCGGCTGGTCGGTTCCAAGCTGGCGGCCCCGGCCGCGGTGCGCAATGCCGCCATCGCCTGCCTCGCGATCGGCGCGGTCATCGGCCTGGTGCTGGTGATCACCAGCGCCTGGTGGCTGCTGCTGGTGGGCGCGGCCTGCCTGGCGGGGGCGTGGTTCTACACCGGCGGCCGGAACCCGTACGGCTACAGCGGTTTCGGTGAGATCGCGGTGTTCGTGTTCTTCGGCCTGGTGGCGGTGCTGGGCACCGAGTTCGTGCAGGCCGGGCAGGTGGACTGGGCGGGCCTGGTGTGCGCGGTGTCCGTCGGCGCGTTCTCCAGCGCGGTGCTGGTCACCAACAACCTGCGCGACATTCCCACCGATACCGAATCGGGCAAGCTCACCCTGGCGGTGCGGCTGGGCGACGCACACACCCGCACCCTGCACCTGGTGCTGATCCTGATCCCGTTCCTCGCGCTCGCACTGCTGGTCTGGCGCAGCCCGTGGACCCTCGCCGCGCTGATCGCGCTGCCGCTGGCCATCCGCGCCCACGAGCCGGTGCGGACCGGCAAGAACGGTCCGGGATTGATTCCCGCCCTTGCCGGTACCGGTCAGGCGATGCTGGTCTGGTCGGCCGTGGTGGCCGTGGCGCTGGCCGTCGTCTGATCGACGGCCGGCCGGTCTCAGTCCTCGTCCGGGACCAGGACGCCGAGCACCCAGTTCACCAGCGAGATGATGATGCCGCCGAGCACGGCGGCCCAGAAGCCGTCCACGCGCAGGCCGTAATCCGTGGTGCCGGTGATCTTCGCGGTCAGCCACAGCATGAGCGCGTTGATCACCAGCAGGAACAGGCCCAGCGAGACCACGATGAAGGGGAACGAGAGCACCTTCACGATCGGTTTCACCAGCGCGTTCACCAGGGCGAACACCACCGTGATGGCCGCGATCACCAGGATCTTGCTCTGGGTGGTGTCCTCGGGGGTCTTGATCTCGATGCCGTTCACCCAGGCGGCGGCCAGCCAGATGGCCACCCCGTTGATCAGCAGACGTATCAGTAGCGTCATGCCCCGATCGTAGGGCGAGATCAACTCGCGGGCCGGACATCCGGGTAGGGCGGTCGCCCCGCGGGCCGGATCAGGCCGCGCGGTCGAGATAGCCGGACACCGCATCACGCAGGACGCGCATCGCCTCGTCGTCGCCGAGCAGGCGGCGGGTGACGTCATTGGGCGCGCGCAGCACGGCCAGCATCATGTGCCCGGCCTCGATGCGATTGTCCTTGCGCGACACCGCTTCACGCAGTGACAGCTCGATGACCTTCTTGGAGTCCTTGGTGAAGGGAATGTGGCCGCGCGGGCCGCCTTCCGCGCCCCAGTACTTGCCCCAGCGCGATTGCTCGGCGGGCACGGCCGCCTGGTCGAGGGCGTTCTCGCCGAAGGTGGCCTCCAGGCTCTCGCGCACGGCGTCGAGGTCGATGCCGATGGAACGCAGGGCGGCCGCGTCCTCCGCACCGAGCGGCTCGCCGGTCCGCTTGCGGGCCACCGCGTCTCGCACGCCTTCGGCGGTGAGACCGTGTGCCGCAAGGATTTCCCGCAGACCATGGTCGGGGCTGACGAGCAGACCCAGCAGCATGTGCTCGACCTCGATGGTCGACGAGCACAGGTCGCGGGCCTCCTCCTGGGCCATGACGACCGCGTGTCTGGCTGCCTTGTCGAATCGTTCGAACATCAGCGGATACCGCCCTTCCGGTTGTACTTCTGGTGGACCGCCTGCCGGCTGACCTCGAGCGCGTCCGCGATGGCCTGCCAGGACCAGCCCTGCTTGCGGGCATTGCCGACCTGAATGGCCTCGAGCCGCTCGAGCAACCGACGCAGTGCCAGCACCGCGCGGAGCCCGACCTGGGGGTCGGGGCTGCCGGCGGCGGCCGCCAGAGTCGTTGCTTCACTCATGAGTGTCAATTTACGTTGACACTCGCGGCGCGTCAACGAAAATTGACACAATCGGAAAGGTGTTCGCCGACAGCAGTGCGTAGTCGCACAACAGGCCGAAAGCCGCAGGCTCCCAGGCATTGACGACCCCACCCCGCACTTCTGATTTGTTGTTGCTTCAAACTATTGGAGCTGAACGGAAGGCCGCACCGCCCACACCCCGGGGACCGTGCGGGTATCCGTCGGCAACCGCGCGTGTACCTGACGGCCATACAAGTAAGGTCTGCCCAAGTAATGGATGGAGTTCCCACGTTCGGCGAATACATTCGCCAGCGCCGCACCACCGCGAATCTCACGCGTCCCCAACTGGCCTGGCTGGCCAACCTCTCGGTCCCCTACCTGACCAAGATCGAGGGCGGGGCCACTCCGTCCCGGCGGGTCATCGAATCCCTCTGCACCGCACTGAAACTGCCGCCGGCCGAATTCGAGTATGCGCTGGTGCTGGCCGAGGGGCCGCTGCCGCGCCTCGCGGCCGACCACCCCACCCCCACAGACCAGGAGTACCTGGAACTGCTCAACCCCGCCATCGGCGCGTACATCACCGAGCTCTGGGACATCGTCGCGGCCAATGCCGCACACCAGGAGTACTTTCCGGAACTCGTCCCCGGGATGAACTACCTGGAATGGCTGATCTTCAATCCGATCTCGCGCACCGTCATGGTGAACTGGGATACCGAAGCGCGAATGGCAGCCGGTCGGTTTCGTATGCAGCTGGCCCGCAGCGACGATGACGAGCGCGGCCGCCAGATCCTCGAGAAGTGCCTCACCGATGCGGACTTCGCACTGCTGTGGCGCTCCGACACGATCGCCGTCGAGCGCACCGATCTCACCAAGCTGGTGCGCGAGCCGCGCACGCTGGCCATCACCGAGCTGCGCATCAATATGTGGCGCACCCAATCGAGCCTGCAATCGTGGCTCCTGGTGCTCGGCACCACGGTCGATCGACCGACCGCGGTGACCCGTCCGGTGGTCCGGCAACGCCCCGAAACGTCAAGGCCTATTAACGCCCCTGGAGGCCCTGCTACCCCGTCGAGACGCGCGAAAAACGCTGCGCCCGCTAACGATCCGAACCCAACCAAGCCACTTCGGCAAATAAGTAGCAATCTTTCCGATGGGTGATCAACCGATATCAGCCGACCCGTCGTGCCGTGCGAAAACTATCCCGACCAAGTACCGGTGGCGATGAATTCGGTCAGCACCGCGGTGGGCTCGGTCAAGCTCAGCCCCTGGTCGGCAACCCATTCGTCATTGAAATAGGTTCCGGCATAACGGTCTCCGCCATCACAGAGCAGTGTCACCACACTGCCGGTACGGTTCGCGGCGATCATGTCGGCAATCAGGGCAAAGGCCCCCCACAGATTCGTGCCCGTGGACCCGCCCACGCGCCGGCCCAGCACCGCGCTCGCGTGCCTGGCGGTCGCCACCGAGGCCGCGTCGGGCACCTCGATCATGCAGTCCACCACGCTGGGCACGAACGACGGCTCCACCCGCGGCCGCCCGATGCCCTCGATCCGGGACGGCATTCCGGTCTGATAGTCCAGGTCGTCGACCTCGTAGCCGCCGTAGAAGGCCGAGTTCTCCGGATCCACCACGGCCAGCCGGGTCGCGTGCCGCTTGTAGCGCAGGTAGCGGCCGATGGTCGCGCTGGTCCCGCCGGTCCCCGCGCCCACCACGACCCACTCCGGCACCGGGTGCGCCTCCAGAGTCATCTGCTGGAAGATGGATTCGGCGATGTTGTTGTTACCTCGCCAGTCGGTGGCCCGCTCTGCATTGGTGAACTGGTCCATATAGTGGCCGCCGGTCTCGTCCGCCAGACGCGCTGCCTCCGTATAGATATCGGGTGCGCGTTCGACCAGATGACAGCGACCGCCCTGGGCCTCGATGAGCGCCAGCTTCTCCGGCGAGGTCCTGGCCGGGACCACGGCCACGAAGTCCAGGCCCAGCATCCTGGCGAAATACGCCTCGCTGATGGCCGTCGACCCCGAGGAGGCCTCCACCACGGTGGTGCCCTCGGTCACCCAGCCGTTGCAGATGGCGTACAGGAACAGCGATCTCGCCAGGCGGTGTTTGAGACTGCCGGTCGGATGGGTGGATTCGTCCTTCAGATAGAGCTGGACGCCCCACTCCGGCGGCAGGGGATAGCGCAGCAGATGGGTGTCCGCGCTGCGCTGGGTGTCGGCGTCGATGAGCCGGACCGCGTTGTCGACCCAGTCCCTGGGTGCGCTGCGATCGCAGCGTTTCACTGCTCGTCCTTGCCCTGCAGTCTCGACATCAGCTGGTCACGGTCCCGGCGGCGCTTGGCGTCCACCGCCGCGATGTCCTTGTTGACCTGGGTACGCAGCTTCTTGAACAGCAGCAGCGACAGCGGCATCGCGATGAGCAGCCCGAACAGCAGGGCCACGATGAGGGGGATGGCCACTTTCACCACGGCGGCGACGCCCATGATGATCGCGGTGATGACGGCGACCAGCCCGAGCCGGGCCACCGTGTAGATAGCCAAACTGCGTGCCAGGCGGCGGCCCGCACCTTCGGGCCGGGTTGCATCACTCACGCAGAACAGCGTAGGTGACGGGCGTTCGGGCGCTGCCGCGGCCCTCGCCCGGCCGGAAAATTAATCCGACCAGCCCGTATGTCGCTGGTAGTTCGCTGTATTAGCGCCAAAAGTGACCGTAAACACATAACGGATATCCGTTTTGTCTATTACTTCCCCTTTACCAAAGCGAGACCGTTCGAACACCCAGGGGGTCCAGTGCAACGATGTCGCTACTGATGAGGGATCTGTCGAAACGGAAAGGTTTGCGAATGACTGCGTTCACCGCGGCGAGCCGCGCATTGGGTTCCGTCAACGGCCAGGACACTCTGCTCACCCCAGGCCAGGTCGCTGCCCTGTTCCACGTCGATCCGAAGACCGTGACCCGCTGGGCTCACGCAGGTCGGCTCGGCTCCCTGCGGACTCCGGGCGGCCACCGCCGGTTCCGCGAATCAGAAGTTCTGCAACTCCTGCGGTCCCTCACCACCGAGGCCACCCGCGTGTAACACCTATTTCCCGCTTCAGGTGCCGCGGGTACGCACTCGGATTACCCTCGTTGTCAGGAGGTGAGCGACGTGACGTACCTGTTGGCACTCATCGCGGTAGTGGCCATCGCGATGCTGTGCTGGAAGGCTTTCGGACCCCAGCGATCGGCCGGCACCGGCCCAGCACCCACTCGGCGCAACCGCGTTATCGGTCCCGAAGATGATCCGGATTTCCTCGCCAAGCTCTCCCGGGAGCATCGTGACGGCGAATCCACCTGAAAGACCGAGGCTCGCCAACCAGATAGCCATATAGACAGATGTGACCGTCCCCCGCGGATCCGCACCAGCGGACACACGGGGGACGCGTCGCTTCACGCGAAGGCCACCTCGGGGATGGTGGCCATGAGCTCCTCCCATTCGGGATACATCTCGACCTTGCGCAGATGCAGCGCCTTGATCTTCTCGGACAGCTCCGGGTCCGGATCATCCGAAATATCCGGGCCGATCACCAGTTTCGCGAAATGCGGCGCGATCTCCGGATCCCCGGCCAGGTGCACCGGGTCGTGCAGATACCGCTCCAACGCGGCCAGATCCTCGATACCCACGCAGTAGGCATGCGTGAGGCCCTCGGCCGGATCCCCCAGGCTCTGCCCGACCGTCGCGAAACTCACCGACTCCACCGACGCGGTGCGGCGCATGGCCGCGAGCACCTCGGCCCGCTGCTGCTCGGTGGACTCGTCGCGGAATCGGAACCTCAGGACGTGAACGATCATGCCAACTCCTTCATTTGAACTAGCTGGTTCAATATTTCGAACCAGCTGATTCAGTAGACAGGATTGAACCCATGAGTTCAATAGGGCGAACACATCGGTAAGATGGCTAGGTGACCACAGCCAAGGCGAGCCGCGGCCGCATCGACAAGCGGCAGGCCATCCTCACGGCGGCCCTGACGGTGTTCGCGCGACGCGGCTACGCCCAGTCCTGTGTGCAGGAGATCGCCGACGCGGCATCCGTCGCCAAACCGACGGTCTACAACCACCTCACCGACAAGGAAACCCTGTTCCGCGCGGCGATGTCGGCGGCCGCGGACGCGGTCGGCGAGCAGGCCCTGGGCGCGCTCGAACCGCTGCGCGAGCCCGGCGACGATCTGGCCGCCGCCTTCGGCGAGACCGCCGCGCTACTGCTGCAGGCCTGCTCGGACGAGCGCGCGCTCGCCCTGCACCGGCTCACCTACGCCCAGGCAGGCGACTTCCCCGATCTGGTCGATACCGTCCTGGACCGCACCACGATTCGGCTCCGCGACGCGCTCGCCGACCGGCTGGCCCGGCTCGCGCTGGCCGGGCGGCTGCGCCACAGCGACCCGGCGGTCGCCGCCGAGCAGTTCCTGGCGCTGCTGAGCGGTCCGCTGGAAGCGCGCTCGCGCCAGGGCAATCGGGCCGTCGCCGCGGCCGAACTCCGGGACGTCGCCGACGCGGCCGTGGACACGTTCCTGCGCGCCTACCGCCCCTGAGCGCCCGGCGCGAAGCGGTGGCGGACGAGATCCGTTGCGGCGCGCGCCATTCGATCGAAGGGCTCGATCTCGCCCGCGGCGCGGCAGAGCACGTGCGCGCCCTGCAGCAGGGTGAGCAGGGTGGTCGCCAGGTCCGCGGCGGTGGCCGGGTCCGCGCCGGCGGCGGTCAGGCGCTCGGCGAGAGTGGTTGTCCAGGAATCGAATGCGGTGGCGGCCACGGTGCGCAGGTCGCCGCTGTCGGGGTCCACGGTGACGGCGGCGACGGCGCAGCCCGCACCGTCGGCCGAGGCGGCCACCACCGGGCGGACCAGAGCGAGGAAGGACTCGACGAGAGTCACCGGGTCGGGGGCCGGTAGCGCGGCCAGACGCTCGCGCACCTGATCGCCGTTGCGGGCGGCGGCCGTCGCCACCAGTTCGGCCTTGCCGCCGGGGAAGTGGTGGTAGATCGCGCCGCGCGCGGCGCCGCTGGCGTCCAGGACCGCGGTGAAGGACATGCCCGCGACACCCTTCTTCTGCAGCGCGTCGATGGCCGCGTCGATCATCCGATCCCGCGTGGTCGCCGCCATTGTTCCTCCCACCATTGACTAGTACGGCCATCCTAGTACACACTCGACTCGCTAGTACGTACGTACTAGCCTCGAGAACGGAGAGCCCAGTGCCCATCACCGTCACCGCACCGCGCGGCGTCCTCACCGCCCGCGGCGAACGCGAGATCCTGCCCGCCCTCACCGCGGCCCTGGCCGAGGTCAGCGGCGGCGCGGGCAATGACTTCTTCACCGGAATCATCGGCGGCAGCGTGCACCTGCTGCCGCCGGAGGACATCTACGCGGGCGGGGAGAACCGGCCGATCGTCATGGTCGAACTCAAGCTGCCCAATATCGGCCTGCCCGACCCGGACGCCCGCGCGGCCTTCATCACCGCGGCCACCGACATCGTCGCGGGACTCACCACCGCGGACCATCGGCGCGAGGACATCTGGGTCAATATCCTCAATGCCCTCGACGGCGCCTGGGGCATCGGCGGCCGCGCCTACACCGGCGAGGCGCTGATCGCGGCGGTCACCGCGGCCGCCAACTGACGACGGTCCGGGTGGGCGCGCAGCACGCGCCCACCCGGACCGTCCGGAACCCGATCCCCGTCAGTGACTGACGGCGTCCTCTTCCGCCTTGCGCCTGAGGTTTTCGGCGACCTCCGCCTGCCACGCCTCATTGGCCTTGGTGGTGTCGACCTCGAACTCGAAGCGCTGCACCGACTTCGGGTCGATGTCGGCGACGTCCACGTAGAACTGCTCGTACCAGCGGCGCAGCTGGTAGACCGGCCCGTCCTCCTCGGTCAGCAGTGGATTCTCGATCTTGGACTTGTGCTTCCAGATCTCGACGTCCTGCAGGAAGCCCTCACCGATGCCGACGGTCATCTTCTTCGCGATCCGATCGGCCGAGGCATCGTCGATGCCCTGCGGCTTGCGCACCGACATGCCGTACTGCAGCACGAACGCGTCCTGCGAGATCGGGTAGTGGCAGTTGATCAGCACGGTCTCGAGCTCGAACCCGCTGTAGCTGTTGACGAGCGGATTGACCATGTAGGACGGCCCGAAGTACGAGGCCACCGACTTCAGCGTCGAGTTGCCGCCGTACTGCGTGGCCATACCCTTGTCCGGGCGCGCCGTGGAGTCCAGGAACTGGGTGGCGACGTGGCCCTCGAAGACGTTCTTGAAGAACGTCGGATACGCGTAGTGGATGTAGAAGAAGTGGGCCATGTCCACGACGTTGTCGATGATCTCGCGGCAGTTGGAGCCCTCGATCACCATGGACTCCCAGGTCCACTCGGTCCAGCCGTCGGCGAGCCCCTCGGTGCCCCTGCCCACGGCATCGGTGTACGGGCCCTCGATGTAGGGGATCGTCACCTCGTCCGGCGGCGGGTTGCCCTCGTGGTCGTGCCACACGAAGAGCTGGTCGTTGCGCTCCAAGGTGATCCACGACCGGGTCCGCGCCAGCGGCGGCACCCGCCGCGCGTACGGAATCCCGGTGCACTTCCCATTGCCGCCCCAGCGCCAGTCGTGGAACGGGCAGGCGATGGAATCACCTTTGATCTCACCCATGCTGAGGTCGCCGCCCAGGTGCCGGCAGTAGGAGTCGAGCACGTGCAGCTCACCCTTGCTGTCGGCGAAGACCACCAGCTTGGTCCCGAATGCGGCGATCTGATGCGGCTTCCCGTCCCGGAACGACTTCGCGAGCCCGAGGCAATGCCATCCGCGTGCGTACCGCGTGGGCGCCTCGCCCACGTCGATCTCCCGCACTTTCCGAACCCGACCCTGCGGCGCCACTGCCATGACGAGCCCCTTCACTAAAACTAGAACGTGTTCTAATCACGGTCGCTTAACACGGTACAGCCCCTGAGCACCGATCGGAAGTTCCCGGGAAAAGAAGAAGGCCCCGGCACTGAAACGTGCCGGGACCTTCCGAAACCCATTGGGCCAGTTCAGGAAGCCTGTCGGGTCAGTTCAGACCCGCATACGAGTGCAGACCGCTGACCACGATATTGATGATGAAGAGGTTGAAGAGCATGGCCACGAAACCGGCGATGTTGATCCAGGCGGCCTTGGTGTCGCGCCAGCCGGAGGTGGCACGGGCGTGCAGGTAGGCGGCGTAGAGGACCCAGGCGATGAAGGAGCAGGTCTCCTTGGGGTCCCAGCCCCAGAAGCGGCCCCAGGCGGCCTCGGCCCAGATCGCGCCGAGGATGACGCCGGCGCCGAAGATCGGGAAGCCGATGATGGTGGTGCGGTAGGCGAGCCGGTCCAGCAGCTGGGCGTCGGGGAGGCGGCGGGCCAGCTGGCCGAAGATGGTGTCGGACTCCGCGCCTGCGGGCTGCCAGAGGCGGAACAGGAACAGCAGGCTCGCGACACCGGAGACCAGGAAGACGCCCGAGCCGATCGACACCACGGTGACGTGCACCGGCAGCCAGTAGGACTTGAGGGCCGGGACCACGGGGGCCGCGTCCACGTGCAGCTTGGTGCCCGCCAGGAACAGCAGGATCAGCACCGGCACCAGCAGGAACGACCACATGCCGCGATAGCGCTGGTCGCGCAGCAGGATCAGGCCGAGCAGCACGGCCGCGCCGGTGGCCATCGAGATGAACTCGAACATATTGCCCAGCGGGAAGCGGTGGGTCGCGAAGCCGCGCAGCACGATCGAGACCAGGTGCACACCGAAGCCCACGAACAGCACCGCGAAGGCCATATTGCCCAGGCGCTCCGAGAAGGGGCGCTCGACCCCGCGCGGCTGCACCTTGCCGGGCACATTGGCGGGCGGCTCGTCGACGATGCCGGAACCGCCTCCGGCCGTGACCAGCTGGCGGGCGGCGGCCGTCGGCACCGTGCGGGTGAGGGCGAACTGCCAGACCAGCATGATCCAGACCAGCGCGTAGATCACGATGGCCGACTTGAACGCGAGATCGCTGTAGGAGGCTATGTTCTCGTCGATCGGCATTACTTCTCTCCCGTCAGCAGCCGCTCACGCAGGCGGTCGAACTCGCCGCCCCACCCGGCCTGGTCGGTGCGGGCCAATCCGCCCATTTCTACTACGGTACGTCGTACCCCGTCGGTTTCGGTATCCGGGTACACCCGCAACCAGATGCGACGGCGCTTCACCAGCAGCGACACCAGCAGGCCCGCCATCATGGTCAGCGCCGACACCAGTACCCACTGCTGCGCCGGATCGTGCGAAACCTGCAGGTTCACAAACTCTTCCGCGCCGTCGAAGGCGACCTTGGTGCCGTCGGACAGGGTCGCGGACTCACCCGGCTTCAGGTTCACCCGCTGTTCCTTCACCAGGCGGCCCTGCTTGATCATCTCCGGGTCCAGCGCGAACAGCGACTGCGCGCGGCCGGTGTCCAGGCCGGTATCACCCTGGTAGATGTCGATCGCCACCGCGGGATCCTTCATGGCCGGATACATGGAGGTCAGCAGCTGCCCGTGCATGAGCGCGGTCGGCGCGAACAGGCCCTGGATCGCGACCTGATGCTTACGGCGCTCCTCCTCGTTCGGATACATGCCGCCCGGCGGATCGATGCGCAGTACACCCGAGGACAGGAAGGTGGTGGCGTCGTCCGGCTTCCACTGGATGGCCTCGGTGCGGGTCTGGCCGTTCGGGAAGGTCACCGTGAACTTGGGCGCGAAACCGTGGCCCTGCAGGTAGACCCGGTCGCCGGCGACGCGCAGCGGATGGTTCACCTGGATGGTGGTGTCCCGCCAGGTGTCGGAGTTCAGATCCTTACCGGTCTGGTACTGGATGTTCGAGGTGAACATGGACGCCTGGCCGTTCTGCAGGTAGTCGGCCCGGAAGTCCTTGACCCGCACACACATCGGCGTCAGGCCGGTGCCGTCGTTCACATTGCCCGCGCGGAACGAGTCGAACACCGCGGGCGAGGTGGTGCAGAAACCCGGGCCGTCATTGGCGAGCACGACCACATTGCCCTCGTAGCCGAACAGCTTGCCGACCGCGATCGCCGCCAGCAGACCCACCAGCGCCAGGTGGAAGACCAGATTCCCGAGCTCGCGGGTGTAACCCTTCTCCGCCGAGAGGGTCAGTTCCCCTGCGCGATCGCCCGGCTGCACGACGGTGCGCCAGCCACGCATCTGACCGCGAGCCCGCTCGATCACCTGCTCCGGGGTGGCCGCGTCGGTCCCCGACCAGTGATGCGGCAGGCGGGACAGATTGCGCGGCGCCTTGACCGGCGGCGTCCGCAGCGCACGGTAGTGATCCACACAGCGCGGCAGGATGCAGCCCACCAGCGAAATGAACAGCAGCACATACACGGCCGTGAACCAGAAGCTGGAGAACACGTCGAACAGCTGCAGCCGGTCCATCCACGGGCCCAGGGTCGGCCGATTGCGGATGTAGTCGTCGACCTTGCCCGCGTTCAGACTGCGCTGCGGCAGCAGCGCGCCCGGGATCGCGGCCAGGGCCAGCAGGAACAGCAGCATCAGCGCGGTGCGCATGCTGGTCAGTCCGCGCCAGGTATTGCGCAGGACGCCGAGTACGCGCCGCAGCGGCGACTGACGCGGCGGACGGACGGGGGCACTGGGGGTTTCGATGGTGGCAGTCATGTCAGATCGGCAGGGTCACATTCGAGACGAAGGCGTCGCGGACCCAGGAGACGAACTGGTCCCACGCCCCGGTCACCAGGGCGATGCCGACGGCCACCAACAGCAGACCGCCTATCACCTGAATGGTGCGGGAATTACGGCGCAACCAGCCGACGCCGCGCAACGCGGTCGCCGAGCCGAAGGCCAGGATCACGAAGGGCAGGCCCAGGCCCAGGCAGTAGGCCACGATGAGGGCCACGCCGCGGACCGCGGTGGTGCCCTCGGTGCCCGCCGACACCGCCATCACGCCCGACAGCGTCGGACCCAGGCACGGTGTCCAGCCGAGCGCGAAGACCGCGCCCAGCAGCGGAGCCCCGATGAGGCCGCTGAGCCGGCGCGGCTCCATGCGGGTGTCGCGCTGCAACGCCGGAATGAGACCGATGAACGCCAGGCCCATCACGATGGTCACCACGCCGCCGATGCGCTGCAGCAGATCACGATTGACGTTCAGCACCTGGATCGCGCCGAACACGGTCGCCGAGGCCAGCACGAACACCACGGTGAAGCCCGCCACGAACAGGCCCGCCGCACCCGCCACCCGCAGGCGCGCGGAATTGCGGCCCGCCACGGCGGTTCTGGTGGTCTCGGCCGATTCCACCGTCACCGGCGGGGCCTCCGCGCCCACCACACCGGCCAGGTACGACAGGTAGCCGGGCACCAGCGGCACCACGCACGGCGAGGCGAACGACACCAGACCGGCCAGCATGCACGCGCCCAGCGCCAGCAGCAGCGGTCCGGTGGCGGCGGTCTGCTGGAACGAATCCCCCACGCTCGCCAGGTAGGTCACGTGGTTCACGCCTGCTCCTGCGCGAGCCTGTCCACCACCGGCTGCAGGTCCTCGGCCAGCAGGGCGCGCAGGAACACCGCCGCCACCCGGTGCTGCTTGTCCAGCACGATGGTGGTGGGAATGACGCTGGTGGGGAACTTGCCGCCGAGCGCGAGCAGGCTGCGCATGGACGGGTCGTAGATGGAGGGGTAACCGACCTTGTTGTCGGTCACGAAGTCCTGGGCCTTGTCCTTCTGGTTGTCGCGGACATTGATGCCCAGGAACGCGACACCCTTGTCCTTGCTCGCCTCGTAGACCTGTTCCAGCGCGGGCGCTTCCGCGCGGCACGGGCCACACCACTGGCCCCAGATATTGACGACCACGACCTTGCCGGGGAAATCGTCCACCGACGTGGTCTTGCCGTCGTGCAGCAGATCCGGGCCGGACAGCTTGCCGATGGTGCCGCGCGAGGACGGCGGATCATAGAAGATCTCGGTCTTGCCGCCCGGGGAGACGAAGTCGAAGGTACCGCCCTGGGCCACCGCGTCCTTGCCCGCCGTCGAACACCCGGCGAGCACGGCCACCACACTCACACCGGCCAGCAACGCCGCGACCCGGCGCAGCGGGCGGCGGGCGGGCCGGGACGCGATGGCGCGGCTCATGCCCCGGTCACCTTGGGATCCGAGGCGCCCGCCGGCTCCGAGTAGACGATGTCGATCAAGGTATCGCCCTGGTAGACAAGCGAAGTCAGCGAGGCGAGCGAGCACTGGCGGTGCCGCGGGTCGTGCCACAGCCGCTGCCCCTGCAGGAAGCGGCGCAGCGTCCAGACCGGCAGCTGATGCGAGACCAGCACGGCCTCCCGGCCGGCGGCCTCCACCCGCGCCTTGTTCACCGCGGCCAGCATGCGGTGCGCGATCTGCAGATACGGCTCACCCCAGGACGGCGTGAACGGGTCGCGCAGCTTCCACCAGTGCCGGGGCTTGCGCAGCGCGCCGTCCCCCGCCGAGACCCGCAGCCCCTCGAAGGTATTGCCGGCCTCGATCAGATTGTCGTCGGTCCGGATCACCAGACCGTGGCCCGCCGCAATGGGATCCGCGGTCTCCTGCGCCCGCTGCAGCGGCGACGCCACCACCAGCGCGATGTCATGATCCGCCAGCGACCGCGACACAGCCTGCGCCTGCGCCCGCCCCGTCACCGACAGCTGGAACCCGGGCAACCGGCCGTACAGGATGCCCTTGGGATTGTGGACCTCGCCGTGCCGCATGACGTGCACGATCGTCTCGAGATCGCTCGCCACGTCACCCGGCAGGATCAACCCGCCCGTGGTGCCGGAGGCCACGTCGGCACCGGCGGCAGCCGCATCCGAATCGCCCGCGGCCGCGAATTCCGTGCCCGATTCACCGGATTCACCCGCATCGGGATCGATCTCGACCACGATCTCGGACGAGAACGACGCAACCGGAGCAGCGGACTCACCCGCATCGGAGTCGTCCGGATCCGTTTCGGACCCGGCGGTTGCGCTGGAATTGTCGGATTCCGTTGGGGCGGAAGCGGGTTCGGCCGGGGAGACGGCGATGTGTTCGCCGGTTTCGGCCAGTTCCTCTTCGGCCTGACGGATCGAGTCCAGGAGGCGGGTGGCCTCGGCGGCGGAGAGGGGAACCTCGTGCTGGGTGGGTGCGGGTAGGCCGGAGTCGGGGTGGGCGGAGCTCACGCGGCGGATCCTTCGGGGGTGGCGGCCGCCGCGGCGCGCGCGGCGGCGGGGAGGGCGGCGGCGATGCGGTCGAACGCGCCCTCGTCGAGGGCGGCCGAGACGAACCAGGCTTCGAAGGCGCTCGGCGGCGCGTACACACCGGCATCCAGCAGCGCGTGGAAGAAGGCTGGGAAACGCCAGGTTTCGCTCGCCTTGGCGGCGGCGTAGTCGGTGACCGGGTTCTCGGCGAAGAACACGCTCACCATATTGCCCGCGAATTGCACCCGGTGCGGGACGCTCTCGGCGGTCAGCGCCTCGGTCATGAGCGCGCCCAGCCGCTCGGCGTTCTTGTTCAGCGTCGCGTAGACCTGCTCGTCCGCGGCGCGCAGCGTGGCCAGGCCCGCGGCCACCGCGACCGGGTTACCCGAGAGGGTGCCCGCCTGATAGACCGGACCCAGCGGCGCGAGGTGATTCATGATGTCGGCGCGCCCGCCGAACGCCGCGGCCGGCAGGCCACCGCTCATCACCTTGCCGAAGGTGTAGAGGTCACCGGCCACGCCGTCGATGCCGAACCAGCCCGAGTGGCTCACCCGGAACCCGGTCATGACCTCGTCCATGATGAGCAGCGCGCCGTGCTCGGTGGTGAGCCGGCGCAGCCCCTCGTTGAATCCGGCGACCGGCGCGACCGCGCCCATATTGCCCGCCGCGGCCTCGGTGATGACGCACGCGATCTCACCCGGGTAGGCGGCGAACGCGGCGGCCACCGCATCGAGATCGTTGTAGGGCAGCACGAGGGTGTCGGCTGCCTGCGCACCGGTGACGCCCGGCGAGGTCGGCAGGCCCAGCGTGGCCACGCCCGATCCGGCGTCGGCCAGCAGCGCGTCGACATGCCCGTGGTAGCAGCCGCTGAACTTGATGATCTTGCCGCGCTCGGTGAAACCGCGCGCCAGCCGGACCGCGCTCATGGTGGCCTCGGTGCCGGAGTTCACCAGCCGCACCCGATCCACCGGAGCGACCCGGCCCGCGATGGCCTCGGCGAGCTCGATTTCCGCCTCGGTCGGCGCGCCGAAGGACAGCCCGCCGGTGGCCGCGCGCTGCACCGCCTCGACCACCGCCGGGTGTGCGTGCCCGAGAATCATCGGGCCCCACGAACACACCAGGTCCACGTAGTCGTTGCCGTCGGCGTCGGTCAGCGTGCAACCGCGCGCGGAGGCGATGAACCGCGGCGTGCCGCCCACGGAGTTGAACGCACGCACGGGCGAATTCACGCCACCCGGGATGACCGCCGCGGCGCGTTCGAAAAGTTGGGTTGAGACCGGGACCGACACCTGGCTCACACGCGGAGAAGAACTCACGGCACCCAGTCTCTCAGCCGCCCCTGCCCCCGTCGACGACAGGGTGTAGTCGAGTGGCCCTTCCCACAGCCAACCCGCCATCCTCGCACCCCGATACGAACACCGCATCCCGAAGGCGGCCCGGCCGCCCACCCCGGCGCCCGAGCCCTCGCTGCCGATACCGCCTCCGCCGAACTCGCCGCGGCATCGGCCGAACCATCGGGCGGCCCGACCGCGACGGTGGTGAACGGCCTGGTGCCGGGTCCGCGGAGTGCGGCGCGACCGTCGACCGCTACCGGGCACGCGAATACCTATGGCGGTTCAACCGCGAGCTGCCGGGCACGACATGCCCGCGGGCCCCTCCCAGCCCGCAGCCGCAGGACTCCGAATTGCAGTGCGCGGCCTCCGATGTGGGCTCACGGGGGACGGTGGGGCAACACGCCGGAGTACCAGTTTCGTACAACGTTATTCGCTACACGATTGCTGGTGCGTAATGTCTCGACACAGGAGACGGCTTGGGAGAGAGGGCGGGACGTATGCGGGTCGTTCGAATCGGGGTTGGGATCGTCGCGGTGACGGCCGGGCTCGCCGCCGGGGCCGGAGTCTCGGCAGCGGCGGAGCCGGTGGTGCAGATCGATCAGGGGCGGGTGGGGGTGACGCTGTCCCACAGTGAGACCGCCGCGCTGGCCGATGGTCCCGTACCCGCGGTGATCAGCATGGTCGTGCCGCTGAACCGGATGGGCGCGGGCCTGCGGCCCGACACCACCATCTACAAGGACGACAAGGGTGGCGTGCACGCCTCGCTCCGGCAGGTGATCGCGGAGGCCGCCGATCACCCCGACGGCAGCATCGCGATCTTCCTCGATCTGCCGGGCAGCCGGGGCGGACGGGTGCTGGATATTTACCAGAACTGGGGCTGAGGCGTTCGCGTCAGCGGCAGCCGGCCCTCGCGTAAGCGGGGCTGACACCTTTTTCCGCAGCGGAGACGGCGGCGCGGTCTGCGGTCGCGCCGCCGCGACCCGTTACGGGAGTGGAATCCCCAGGCAGAACGCCGCCCATCCGGTGGACAGCAAGCAGTTCAGCTGGGGCGGTAGTAGGTCTTGCCAGGACAGCGCGCCCGGGTGTGACCGGTAATCCGGGACGGCATCGACCGGAGCGGCGGCGGCCGGAGCCACCGCCCCGACGCCGACGACCCCCGTGGCCAGCACCGCGGTGGCGATGCGTTTCACGAGATCTGTGCGCTTCATGCCCATGATTCTCCGCGACCGCCCGGACGCCTCCAAGGCGAATCCGGACTTCGCACCCCCCGTGCGGTGTGTCGCGAAAAGCTCAGCGCGCGAGCCGAACCGCCCGCGCCACCACGTCGATCAGCGCCAGCCCCGACATGATGGCCAGCACCGCGCACCCCGCCAGCCAGGGCCCGAGGTACCGCGTCGCGGTGAACGCGGGCACCTCACCCTGCGGCTTGAAGGCAGTGGTCCGAATCCCGTTGTGCCAGCACCACACCGCCGCCACCACCAGCACCGGCACCAGCACGAACTCGGCGAATACGGTCAGCCACCGCATCACAGCGCTTCCTTCCGCTCGTCGTCCGACCCGCGCTCGTCATCGGTGCCAGGCTCGTCATCGGTGCCGGGCTCGCCATGAGTGCCAGGGTCGCCATCGGTACCGCGCGCCCGCTCCAGCGCGGCTGTCAGCTCGGCACGCAGCGTGACGTGATCCCGCGCCCACGCCTGTACCAGCCGCCCGTCGGTCAGCTTCAGCCCGATTCCCTTGCGCCGCCGCGGTACTCCGGTCAGCTCGCCCAGCGCCCGCGCCGACTGCCAGTCCTCATACTCCCAGGACTCCTCGTCCTCCTCCGGCAGCACCGCGGCGATGTCGCGCAGCGGCACCACCTCCGTGCCCTCGCGCAGTTGCGCCGGCGTCAGCTCGACACTGATGTGCCGCTTGCCCGCCACCACCTGCAACCACACGAATCCGGCCAGCAGCACCGCGCAGAAGACCAGCCCGAACCAGTGGATGGCGCCGCCCCGGATCAGCTCGATGACCAGGATGATCGTGCACAGCGCGGGTCCGTAGGCGATGGTCCGCCAGCGCGCACCGGGCTCGGAGAACAGCACGGCCCCGGGGGTGTTGATGGCCTCACTCATAGGTCGAGCGTAAATATCGTGGATTCGCTCAGCGGGCCAGGCCCGGAATCAACAGCACGGCGAGGGTGAGCAGCCCGAACAGAAACAGCAGACTCAGCACCAGCACATCGCGCCGCAGGCTGTGCGGCTGCTGGATCACCACTCGCATCGTTGCCTCCGCCTTCCCGGAGCCGAACGCGCCATAACACAACGTATGACGACCGGCACCCGGTTCCCGAATTCTCTGTGACTGCCCTCACCATACCCGCTAGTACGCTTGTCACAAACTCAGGCGTACCTACTGCGGTCCGGGACGGAAGAATGCCTCGGATTCGCTTCGATAGCACAGGAATACGGCCCCGCCCGCCAGCACGGCCGCCACGATTCCGGCCCCGCCGGCGACCAGCGCGGCCGCACCCTCCTTGACCCCGATGCCGAACAGCGTGCCCGCCGCGCCGAGCACCAGGAAGACGCCGAACCCGGTGAGAAGCGCTCGCGCCCAGGCCTTTCCGCGTCCCAGCTGGTACACCACCGCCACTCCGGCGCCGGTGAGCACCAGCCAGAAGACGCCGACCAGGATGAACACGATCGCCATCCAGGCCTGCACCTGCGCCAGCGTCACGGTCGGCTGCTGTTCCTTGACCTGGTCGAACATCTGCTGCGCCAGATCCTGCCGCTGCCCGAACTGCGTCACCAGCGAGGCGATCAACTGCACCAGCCCGACAGCGAATGTGGCGTACCAGAGTTGGCAGGCGGTGCGCACGTCTTCCGGGGCCGGGCGCGAAATACCCGGCGGGACCATCGGATTCACGATCGGAACTATTCGGTCACACTCACGACAGCCAGTGCGCGGCCTCGGTGGCCCAGTAGGTCAGCACCATGTCCGCGCCCGCGCGCCGGATGCTGAGCAGCGACTCCAGCACCGCGCCCTTGCGATCGATCCAGCCGTGCTGGGCGGCCGCGGTGATCATGGCGTACTCACCGGAGATCTGATAGGCCGCCACCGGCACCGTGGAGCGGTCCGCGACCTCGCGCAGAATGTCCAGATACGACATGGCGGGCTTCACCATGACGATGTCCGCGCCCTCGAGCAGATCCAGCTCCAGCTCACGAATTGCCTCGCGGCGGTTCGCCGCATCCTGTTGATAGGTGCGCCGATCCCCCTGCAGCGAGGAGCCGACGGCCTCCCGGAAGGGACCGTAGAAGGCCGAGGCGTACTTGGCCGCGTAGGCGAGGATGCCGGTGTCGGAGTACCCGGCGTCGTCCAGGCCCGCACGGATCGCTGCCACCTGGCCATCCATCATGCCGCTGGTGCCGAGCAGGTCCGCGCCGGTTTCGGCCTGCGCCAACGCCATTTCGACGTAGCGGGTCAGGGTGGCGTCGTTGTCGACCGCGCCGCTGTCGTCGAGCACACCGCAGTGGCCGTGGTCGGTGAACTCGTCGAGGCAGGTGTCGGCCATGACCACGGTCGATCCGCCGACCTCGTGCACCAGCGCGCGCAGGCCGCGGTTCAGGATCCCGTCCGGATCGCTGGCGGCGCTCCCCTGCGCGTCCTTGTCCTCCGGCTTCGGCACGCCGAACAGCATGAGCCCGCCGACGCCGGCGGCCACCGCCTCCACGGCCGCCTTGCGCAACGAGTCCATCGAGTGCTGGAAAACGCCTGGCATGGAGGAGATCTCGTGCGGTTCGCCGATCCCGTCGGCGACGAACATGGGCAGAATCAGATGCCGCGGCTCCAGGCTGGTCTCGGCGACGAGCCGACGCATGGCGGGAGTGCGGCGCAACCGCCGAGGGCGGTCCATTCCGGTCATGTTCGCATGATATGCCCGCCCTTCGACCCGGGTGCGCGCGCCTCCGCGGCCGGGCCGCGCCGCACCGTCACGGTCATCGGGTCGCATCGCCAAAGTCATTGTGAGCAGCCGATTTTGTCGGTGGGCACGAGTAGAATCGAAGATGTGTTCGAAGGAGTCGCGCTGCCGATGCGGGGTGCGAATCCGGATCGCGACGGGAGGAATGGTCGTGCTCGCAGCTGTTACCAGCATGTCCGACAAGGTGAACAGGGCCGGCGAAGTGCCGAAGAAGGGGGATGTGATCGATCACGCCTGGCGGCCGCTGTCCAAACAGCCGCTGCCCGCGGGGCGGCCGCGGTCGTGGTACATCTCGCACAATCGCAGGTTGAAGGCCATGCGGCTGGCCATCGCGCTACTGGACTCCGGATCCTTCAGCCCGGATCAGGCGACCAATGAAAACATCCGCCACACAGCGGAAGTCATCGGCGTGCACCGGCCCTCGGACGCCACCTGCCGCATGGTCCGCCGCCTGATGGCAGCGCAACGCTGACAACGGTGGAGGCTCTCCGAGGCCGCGCAAGAGACTTCGGAGAACCTCCGCCGCGCACGGCGGCCGTTAGGAGACCAGGCAGCCGGTGCCGGTGGTGCCCGGGGTACCCGAGCCGGTGGTCAGGCACTTCAGCAGGAATTGCAGCGTGTTCACGACCGCGCTACCGGAGCTGGTGGCATCGATCGGTGCGACCGCGGTGGTCTGGACCGCGGCCGGGGCCTGCTCCAGCGGTACGGGCGCCGCCGACGCCGCGGCCGGGGACAGCACCGCGAGGGCGATCCCGGACATCGCGATCAGGCCGACTGCCGTGCGCTTCATGGACGTTTCACCTTTCGAAGATCGAATGCTGAACGCAGCGTATGCATTTCGGGTCGAAATGAAACGCCAGCATTTTCATGGGCATCCGC
The DNA here is from genome assembly GCF_042754165.1 of Nocardia sp. NPDC059229. Classification (NCBI taxonomy): domain Bacteria; kingdom Bacillati; phylum Actinomycetota; class Actinomycetes; order Mycobacteriales; family Nocardiaceae; genus Nocardia; species Nocardia sp. NPDC059229. The sequence goes on along the minus strand of NZ_JBHZAK010000023.1, from coordinate 100,308 downwards.
CCAGCGAACGCGAAATGCCACGGGCCCCGCATCATTGGATGCGGGGCCCGGTTCCGGCTGACGAACACGGCGATACCGCCGGGCCCGGCCGCGAGCGCTAGCGGCTGCGGCGGCTCTTCTTGCGGGGCGGGGGCAGCAGGCCCTCGGCGCGCAGGTGGGCGGCGTGCTCGGCGAGCGCCTCGACGAGCGGGCCGACCTGGGCGATCTCGGGCTGCACGTCCACGCGCAGGCCGAATTCGATTGCGGTCTCGGCCGTCTTGGGGCCGATGCAGGCCACGATGGTGCGGGCGTGCGGCTTGCCGGCGATGCCGACCAGGTTCCGGACGGTGGAGGACGAGGTGAACAGCACCGCGTCGAAACCGCCGGTCTTGATCATCTCGCGGGTCTCCGCGGGCGGCGGCGACGCCCGCACGGTGCGGTAGGCGGTGACGTCGTCGATCTCCCAGCCGCGGTCGCGCAGGCCCTCGGCGAGGGTCTCGGTGGCGATGTCCGCGCGCGGCAGCAGCACCCGGTTGACCGGGTCGAAAACGTCGTCGTAGGGCGGGAAATCGGCCAGCAGGCCCTCGGAGGACTGCTCACCGCTGGGCACCAGCTCCGGGTTGATGCCGAAGGAGCGCACCTTCTCCGCGGTGGCCTCACCGACGCAGGCGATCTTCACGCCGCTGAAAGCGCGGGCGTCCAGGCCGAATTCGCCGAACTTCTCCCACACCGCGCGCACCGCGTTGGTGGAGGTGAACACCACCCACTGGTACCGGCCGTCGACCAGACCCTTGACCGCGCGCTCCATCTGCGCCGGACTGCGCGGCGGCTCGACCGCGATGGTCGGCACCTCCATCGGGATGGCCCCGTGCATGACGAGCTTCTCGCTCATCTCACCGGCCTGCTCCTTGGTGCGCGGCACCAGCACGGTCCAGCCGTACAGGGCCCGCGACTCCCACCAGGAGGTCTTGGCGCGCTTCTCCACCTCCTTGCCGACCGTGACCACCAGCGGGCCGACCAGTTCGGAGGCGGCATTGTTCAGGGTCGCCAGCGTGGCGTCGATGGTGCGCTGCTGCCGGGTGGTGCCGCGCACGGTCACCGCGACCGGCGTCTGCGGCGCCATGCCGTGCTCGACCAGCGCCGACGCGGTCTCGGCCAGGTGCCCGGAGGTGGCGTGCAGCACCAGCGGGCCCGGCGCGGCCGCCACGGCCGCCCAGTCCACCTCGCCGCGCACATCCACCTCGGTGTGGCTGGAACCGATTTCGATGCCCGCGTAGGCGGGGACGGTGGTGCCGGCCGAAAGACCCGGCAGCACCTCGAAGTTCAGGTGCGAGCGGGTGACGGCGTTGATCTCGTGGATGACCGAATCGGTGGTCATCGGGTCGCCGGAGACCAGGCGCACCACGTCGGAACCATTGCGCGCCTCGGCGATCAGCGTCTTGGCCACCTCGGCGGCGTCACCGAGCGCGGGACGCACGTCGACGGGACGGGTCCCGTCTGGGTTCTCCTCGACCGCGGTGCCGATCAGGGCGAGCACACCCTTGTCGACATCGGGATCGGTGAACGCCAGCGTCGCCCGGCCGAGCACCTCGCGGGCCCGCACGGTGAGCAGCGCCGGGTCACCAGGCCCGGACCCCACGAAAAGGATCCGACCGGGATTCTTCTTCGTCACTCGGCTCACGGCTGCACCTCGCTAGCGCTCGGCGCAACCGTGCCCGAAGGCGCTGTGCTGATGATTCGCTCGCTGCGCTCGCTCATGGGTTGGTTCTCCATTGGGCTGGGATTGCTGTCGTCGGTGAGCTCAGCGGATTCCTCTATGACGCTGAGCAGTTCGCGCGCCCCCAGCTCCAAGAGCTCGCGCGCCAGTGCGCGACCCAGGTCCGCGGCATCCGCGACCGAGCCGACCACTGAAGCCCGGATCACATCCGAGCCGTCGATCGCCGCCGCGCAGGCGCGCAGCGACAACTCCTCCACCACCCGGCCGTCGTCGTCGAGCGATTCGACGACCTCCGCCAGCGCACCGATCGGTGCGGTACAGCCGGCCTCCAGTTCGGCCAGCAATGCCCGCTCCGCGGTGATCGCGGCACGGGTGCCGAGATCGTCGAGAGCCGACAGGATGGTCACGAGTTCGGTATCGGCGCTGCGGCATTCGACCGCCAGCGCGCCCTGCGCCGGGGCCGGCAGCATCTGCACCGGTTCGAGCGATTCGGTGACGGCGTCGAGGCGGTCGATGCGAGCCAGCCCGGCCCGCGCCACCACGACGGCATCCAATTCACCGGAAGTAACTTTGGAGATGCGGGTATCGAGATTGCCGCGCAACGGCACGATCTCGATGCCGAGGCCCAGCGCCTTCAACTGCGCGGACCGGCGCGGCGCGGAGGTGCCGACCTTCGCGCCCGCGGGCAGCTCACCGAGCACCAGGCCGTCGCGCGCCACCAGCGCGTCGCGCGGATCCTGGCGGGCCGGGATGGCCGCGATGTCGAAGCGCGGATCCTGCGCGGTCGGCAGGTCCTTGTAGGAGTGCACCGCGATGTCGACCGTGCCCGCGGCCAATTCCTCGCGCAGCGCGGCGGTGAAGACACCCACCCCGATCTTCTGCACCGGATCGGTGGCGTTCTGGTCACCGGCGGTCTTCACGATGACCAGCTCGGCCTGCTGGCCGTTGGCGATCAGGGCGTCGCGCACATGCCCGGCCTGGGTCAGGGCCAGCAGACTGCCGCGGGTACCGATGCGCCAGGGCGCCTCGACGGTTCCGCGGCCAACGATCCGCTCCGTGGAGGGGACGGTTGTCTCGTTCTCGTGCACCATTGCTCCGGTCATGCGGTGTGCCCCTGTTCGTCGCCCGGGTGAGCGGCGGTGAAATCGTCGGCCAGTTCGCCCTGCAGGGCGGAGATCTCCATCGGCGCGGCAACCGCTTGTGCCGCACCGGGTTTCAGTTCGAAAAGCTCGCGCAGCGCCTCGGCGTAGCTGTCGCCGCCGGGCGTGGACGCCAGCTGTTTGACCCGCACCGTCGGCGCGTGCAGCAGCTTGTCGACCACCCGTCGCACGGTACGGGCCACCTCGTCGCGTTCGGTGGATTCGAGTCCCGGTAGTCGGGAATCCAGCCGCAGCAGCTCGGCCTCGACCACGTCGGCGGCCATCTGGCGCAGTGCGGCCACGGTCGGGGTGACCTCGGCCATGCGCTGTCCAGCAAGGTATTTCGCGAGTTCGTCGGCGACGATGGTGCGCGCGGCGGCGGTGTCGTCGGCGGCCGCGCCGGCCGACGGATCGCGCTGCAGCGTCTCCATGTCGATGACGGTCACGCCCGGCAGCCCGGCCACCGCGTGGTCCACATCGCGGGGCAGGCCCAGATCGCAGATAACCAGCTCCTCCGAGCCGGTCTTGGCGGCCAGCGCGCGATGCACGTCCGCCAGCGTCACCACGGTGCCGACCGCGCCGGTACAGGTGACCACCACATCGGCGGCGGCCATCGCCTCGGCCAGCCGGTCCATCTCGATGGCCTCGGCCGGTACACCGTGCATGGTGGTGGCCGTATTGGCCAGCCGCTGCGCCTTTTCCAGCGTCCGGTTCACCACCAGGATGTTCGCCGCCCCGCCGCGCGCCAGCTGCGCCACCGCGAGCCCGCCCATGGCGCCCGCGCCCAGCACCAGCGCGGTGCGGCCCGCCAGCGGACCCAGCACCATGCGCGCGCGATCCAGCGCGACCGACACCACCGACGCGCCCGCGCGGTCGATCCCGGTCTCGGAGTGCACCCGCTTGCCCACCCGCAGCGCGTGCTGGGCCAGCTCGTGCAGGGTGCGCCCGGCGGCCTGCTGCGCGTCGGAGGCGGCGTAGGCGGCGCGGATCTGGCTCAGCACCTGCTGCTCGCCGACCACCATGGAGTCCAGGCCCGAGGCCACCGCGAACAGGTGCTCGGCCGCGGCCTCCGCGTAGCGGACGTACGCGTGCTTGGTCAGCTCCGGCAGCGGCAGACCCGAATGCTTGGTGAGCAATTCGCCGATCTCGCCCAGCGCCGGGTGGAAGGCGTCGACGACCGCGTAGACCTCGATGCGGTTGCAGGTGGAGACGATCATCGCCTCGGAGACGTGGCTGGAGGCCAGCATCTTGTCGGTCAGCTTGGGCCGGTCGGTCTCCGTGATGGCGATCTTCTCGAGCACCGACACCGGTGCGCTGCGATGCGAGATCCCGACGAGAAGCACACTCATGGCTGGACCACCGCTCCCTTGCTGGTTGTCATCGGTACCCGGGGCATCAGGCTCCCGGCGGCCGCGCTCATCGCTTCCTCTGCGGCCGATTCCGCGCTGCGGGCCCGCTCGAACGACAGCAATTGCATCTCCACCGCGAGATCGACGCGCCGCACCTCGACGGTGGCGGGGGCCTCGAGCGCCAGGGCGGAGAAGCTCAGAATGCACTGCATGCCAGCCTCGACCAGCAGATCGCACACGCCCTGCGCGGCCGCGTCCGGCACCGCGATGACGGCGATGGTGGGCTCCAGAGTGTCCATGGCATCGGCCAATTCGGCGACATCGCGAACGACCAGTCCGCACACCGTCGTGCCGATCACCGCCGGATCGTTGTCGAACAGCCCGACCATGGCGAACCCGCGGCGGCGGAAACCGCCGTAGCCGACCAGCGCCCGGCCCAGATGACCGGCTCCGACCAGCACCACCCGGTGCCCCTCGGCCAGACCGAGCACATCCTCGATGCGGTCGCGCAGCTTGATCACGTCATAGCCAACGCCGCGAACGCCATTGGGTCCCAGGAAGGAAAGATCCTTGCGCAACTTCGCCGAACCGACACCCGCCGCGACAGCCAGTTCCTCACTCGATACGATGGCTACACCGTCGTCGGCGAGTACGGCGAGCACGCGGAGATAGGTGGCCAGCCGGGCCACCGTGGCCTGCGGGATGTCCTTCTGCAGAGCCTTGGAGACGCCAGTCGGCGGCGTCTCGTGCTGCTCTGTCACGTCGCTTGCGCTCCTCGTCCGGCCGGGGGTGAGTGTCCGGGTTCTTTTGTCGACCCGACGCCGGGAGACCGTCGCGGTCCTTGCAGGCGAGGTCGAGTCAGGTTCAGGGGGTCGCTTCCGCTGCCCGAGAAGGCGGGTCGCGTGCCACCACCGTAACCGCTTGTGAAGCCCTGCACAAAGTCGGTGAATTCAGTCACTTTGCGGCGGGCTCCGGCCCCGGCTTCATTCAACCCTCATCAGCGCGAACCCGCTACGCAACACACCGGTGGGAAGGGGCGAAGGAGGCCCGCCGTCGCGAACCCCCGAAAAGCGGCTATTGCGCCTTATTTCGCGAGGTCGGCACGCAGTCGCGGCTCGTCCACGTCGAAATAGCTGTGCTCGCGCCCATCGAGCAGCACGACCGGCAGCCGGTCGCCGTATTCGGCGCGCAGGCCCGGATCGGTGGCGGCGGCCTCGTCCACGTCCACGGTCGCGACCTCGATGCCGAACTCGGAGCAGATCGGCCGCAATTGTTCCAGTGCCGTGTGGCACAGGCCGCAGCCGCTGCGGGTCAACAGAGTCACAGCATGTGTCGAATCGCTCATAGCCACCATCTAACAACTCTCCGATATGTCGTTCACCGTCTACGTTGCGGCCACCCCCGGGCGTTACTGTGGACTTGTTCGCGCTAACAGGCGGAGGTACTGGTGCCGGAACGTTCGAAAGAGCAGGGGACGGGCTTCATCGCGGGCCGCTTCGGTGAATTCCCGGCGCGCTGGGGTCAGGGCCTGCAGGACCTGCAGGATCAGTTCACCCGCATCACTCGCAGTCCGTTCGGTCCCAGCGAGGAAGAGGTCCGCGCCAACCTGGCCGGCGAGGCCAGCGCCGACGCCGCCATCGCCCTGCACGACGCCGAACTCGCGCTGCGGGACGACGGCATGCCGCCACTCGCGGTCCCCCATGACCTCACCGCCGCCGCCTTCTTCGATGTCGACAACACCATGGTGCAGGGCGCGTCCATCGTGCACTTCGCCCGCGGGCTGGCCGCGCGCAAGTACTTCAAGACCTCCGACCTGGTCGATATGGCCTGGAAGCAGGTCAAATTCCGGGTCACAGGCAAGGAGAGCCACTCGGATATGGCCTCCGGCAAGGAGAAGGCGCTCTCCTTCATCGCGGGCCGCCCGACCGCCGAACTCGCCGCGCTCGGCGAGGAGATCTACGACGAGATCATCGCCGACAAGATCTGGCCGGGTACCCGGGCGCTGGCCCAGATGCATCTCGACGCGGGCCAGCAGGTGTGGCTGGTCACCGCCACACCGGTGGAGCTGGCGCAGGTCATCGCCAAGCGGCTGGGCCTGACCGGCGCGCTGGGCACGGTCGCCGAGAGCGAGGACGGCGTGTTCACCGGCCGCCTGGTCGGCGACATCCTGCACGGGCTGGGCAAGGCGCACGCGGTGCGCACCCTGGCCATTCGCGAGGGCCTGAACCTCAAGCGCTGCACCGCCTACAGCGACAGCCACAACGACGTGCCGATGCTCTCGCTGGTCGGCACCGCCGTGGCCATCAACCCGGACGCGGACCTGCGCGAGGTCGCCAAGAACCGGGGCTGGGAGATCCGCGATTTCCGCACCGGCCGCAAGGCCGCGAAAGTCGGTGTGCCCACCGCCCTGGCACTCGGCGCGGCCGGCGGCGCGGCCGCGGCCGTGCTCTCGCGTAAGCGGGAAGCCAAGGCCAGCTGAATCGAATTCCGTTCACCGCCGGCCACAGCGCAGAAAAATACCAACTGCGACAACTGATTTCGTAAGGGTGGGGTAACTCACCGGGTACGACCAAAATGGGCTGGGCACCCGACCGGCGGCACGGGTGCCCAACGTCAACGGCTCGCAGCTGCCCGCTGAATTCTCGGGGAGGCGGGCGAGCAAAAGCTAGCCGGTGAACGGATTCCGGCGTTTGATCAGATTCTTGTACAGCGTCCCCTGAATCGTTTCGCGGACCTGATCGGTGACTTCGAACATCGTCATCGGATCATCCGCATCCGCCGGTTCGTAACCGGCGGTCGAAATCGGTTCGCCGAATTCGATGTACCACTTCGACGGGAAGGGAATGGCACCGAGCGGACCCAGATGCGGAAACAGCGGCGTCACCGGGAAATACGGGATACCGAGCAGGCGGGCCAGCGGCTTCAGATCGGCCAGTTTCGGATAGATCTCCTCCGAACCCACAATGGAGCACGGAATGATCGGCACGCCGGTGCGCACCGCCGCCGACACGAAACCGCCACGGCCGAAACGCTGCAGCTTGTACCGGTCCGAATACGGCTTGCCGATGCCCTTGTAGCCCTCGGGGAACACGCCCGCGACTTCGCCCGCGCGCAACAGCCTTTCGGCGTCCGCCGGGCAGGCCAGGGTGTGCCCGGCCTTGCGGGCCAGCCCGCCGACGATCGGCGTTTCGAAGATCAGATCGGCGGCCAGGATGCGCAGCGCCCGCTGCTTGGGGTGCCGATCGTGCACGGCCAGCTGCAGCATCAGCCCGTCCAGCGGCACCGTGCCCGCGTGATTGGCCACGATGAGCGCGCCGCCCACCTCCGGAATGTTCTCGATGCCCGACACCTCGACCCGGAACCACAGGTCCGACAGCGGGCGCAGCATCGGGAGGATCACCGATTCGAGAAGGTGCTCGTCCAAACCGAATTCGTCGACCTGATAATCGCCGGTCAGGCGGCGGCGCGCGAAGTCGGCGGTGTAGCGGACCCCGTCCGCAACGGTCCCCCGGATCAGGTCGCCCAGCGACTTGGGCTGGCGTGCTTCGGCTTCGGCGAGCCGATCGGTCAGCGAGGTCACCGGAGTGAGCGCCGGTTCCCCCACCGGCCATGCCCGGGACGGCCGGCTGTGCCGCGTCTCGAAATCCACGTCGTGAAGTCGAATCACCTTCGCTACATCACTCATTGGTGTGCTCCCGTCCCGGCCCCGAGCAGGCCGAGAAGTTTGTTTTCTGCGGCGTCGATCCACGTGGGATCGATCACGGGCCGCAACGCTGCGCCCCCTATGAAGTCGTCGAACGCCTGCACCGTGGTCCAGCGCGGCTGGAAGCCCAGTTCGGTGCGCATCCGGGTGGTGTCCAGACCACACCCGAAATGGAAGTAGTCGATCTGCTCCGCGGTGAACTCCCGCATGACCGGGCCCATCACGGTCCGGCCGACGGTGCGGAAAACCGCGTACGGAACCGGCAATTCGACCCGCCCGGCCCGGCGGATCGCCTGCGACAGCGCCATCGCGCCGTCACCGGCCACATTGAAGGTCCCACCCGGAGCCGTCATGGCCCCGTGGACGAGGGCGGCGATGCCGTCCTCCTCGTGCAGCAGCTGCATGCGCGGATCACGCCCGAGGATGGTCGGGGTGATCGGCGAACGAAAATACTGCACACCGCGTTTGGCCAGCTGCGGCCCCACGATCGGCGGAAAGCGCAGAATGGCCGCCGAGATATCCGGCCGCCGCCGGGCCAGCCCGCGGACGAAGCCCTCCACCTCGATCATGTCCCGGGCGAACCAGCCGCGCGGCGGCGTGCGCGCGCTCATTTCCTCGGTGAATTTCACCGGGTCCTTGGCGCTGCACCCGTAGACGGCGGAGGAGGACCGCACCACCACCCGCCGCACGCTGGAAGCCTTGCGGCACACCGCGAACAACTGCATGGCGCCGAGGACGTTCATGTCCTTCATGGCGGCCCGGCCGCCGCCCGAGGGCGGGCGCGACAGTGCCGCGGGATGCACCACCGTATCCACCTGATTTCCGTCGATAACCTTGCGGATCAACGGATTACGAATATCTGCGCGCACGAATTCGGCGCGGCCCATACGGCGCAGCAGCTCCCGGCTGGGCTGTTTGGCGTCCACGGCGATGATGCGTTCGACGGCCGGGTCGGCCGCCAGCCGGGCCACCACATTGCCTCCGAAGAACCGGCTCGCACCGGTCACCATCACCACCCTGGGCGCCTGCCCGTCCCGAGTCCCTGCCACTCCGGATCCCACTCGCAGCCCCCATGTCTTGAAATATCGCCGCTGTGTTATTCCCGCGCTCCCAGAGTAACCGGCCAGTAGGGACCATCCGAAGGGTATTAACCAGGATCTAACGATGACTTCAATCACCTGTGAAAAACGAAAGCCCGTCACCTGAGGTGACGGGCTTCCAGCTACGACGCAGCGGCTTACTTGCCGAGTTTGCGCCGCTGAACACGCGTGCGGCGAAGCAGCTTGCGGTGCTTCTTCTTCGACATGCGCTTGCGGCGCTTCTTGATCACAGAACCCATAGGGTTGTTCCTCGCGTTCTCTCGGGTCATCCCCGCTTCCGCGGGGTGCACACTGTCTGACCCTGCACAGTCCCTACCCGATACGGGCCGAATGGACCCGGCGGCACCACCGGCACGTACAGGATGCCGGTCCATGCTACCGGGCCACTCTCCGGCGAACGAAACGGGTGGCCGATCGGTTATCCGGGTGTACTACCCCGCGTCGAAGTAGGACGTCTCCAGATAGTCGTGCACCGCCTTGGCGTGTACCCGGAAGGAACGCCCCACCCGCACCGCGGGCAGCTCTCCCGAATGCACCAACCGGTACACCGTCATTTTGGATACCCGCATCAGATTCGCGACCTCGGCGACGGTGAGGAACTGAGTTCCTCCGCCGATGACGGATCCTGCATTGATTGGGCTGTTTCCGGACCTCGCTTGGCTGTTTCCAGACATCATTGCGCCACTGACCTCCGGCACGTCCGCGCCGCCGGCTTCCCCACCGGCGGAACAGACACGCACGTGCTCCTTGAAGCTTAGCGGGACCAGTGGGATTGCTGCGACGGGTGTGAGAAATCAGCCTTTGCTGTGGCGAGTCGGCCTTCGGCAGCAAACTAGCAACCGAGCAGTATTGGAATGCGGGGAGCGCACTCGCCGCACCTTCAACGTTAGTCCGCGATCGCGCCGAGTTCGGCGGAACGGCGTTTTGCGGCGTCCAATGCATCGTGGAAAGCCGAGCGCACCGCACCGCGCTCCAGCGCCCGCAGGCCCGCCGCGGTGGTGCCCGCGGGCGAGGTGACGGCCGCACGCAATTCCGGAGCAGACTGCCCCGACTCCTCGAGCAGGGCCGCCGAACCGAGCATCGTCTGCGTCACCAGCTGGGCGGCCACATCGCGGCTCAGACCCAGGCCCACCGAGGCGTCGATCATGGCCTCGACGATCAGGAAGAAATACGCCGGACCCGAACCCGACACCGCGGTGACGGCATCCATCTGCGATTCGGCGACCGTCACCACCTTGCCCACCGACTCCAGCATCTCGGTGACCAGGGCCAGCTGCTCCTTGCGGGCGTAGCGGCCGGGCGCGATGGCGCTCATGCCCTGGCCCACCAGCATCGGCGTGTTCGACATGACCCGCACGACCGGGAAGCCGGCGGGCAGCCGGGACTCCATGCGCGCGGTCGGCACGCCGGCGGCCAGCGACACCAGCACCTGATCGTGGTCGTCGCCCAGTTCGGCCTTGCCCAGCTCGGCGACCACGGCGTCCACATCGTTCGGCTTCACCGCGATCACAATGAGGTCCGCGGACTTGGCGGCATCGGCGATGTCGTCGGTGGCGCGAATCCCGAACCGGTCGGCCAGCATTTCGGCCCGCGCCGGCACCGGCTCCACGACGACCAGATCCTTGTTCGCCCGCCCGGACTCGAGCAGACCGGCGATCAACGCCTCCCCGATCCGACCCCCACCGATAACCGCAATCCTCGTCATGAGGATCAAGGCTAGCTGTCCCGCCTCTCCGGGCCTCCGACCGTCTCGAAATCAGTTGTCACCTCGGCATACGACGGCCGAAGGCCACCGAGCGCGACGGGCGGGGTCAGCGGGGTTGAGGGATGAGGGCTAGTTGGCGACTCTGGGCGACGATGGCGCCCGTCGAGTCGACGACGAGCTGGTCCTCGTCGAACATGCGGTTGCCGACCTCGCGGCTGTGGGCGATGACGCGCAGCCAGCCGGGGGCCGGGCGGCGGCGCAGGTAGGTGGTGAGCTGAACCGTGGGGGCCCAGCCGAAGTGGCCGAGGTTCATGGGGACCGGGGGGCTCATGTCGGCGGCCATCAGGGCGAAGAAGGCGGCGACGTCGGGGTCCTGTTCGTCGCCTGCGAAGGGGCGGATCCAAAGGCGCAGGCGCGGTTCGGATTTCTCGCCGGCGAGGAAGCGGGCCCAGGCCGGGTCGATGACGACCGAGGAGCCCTGGGCGACATGGACGATCTTGCCCATGGGGTTGCGCTCGTCGTAGGCGAGGGCGTCGGCGGGCGGTTCCGCGGGCATGTCGCCGGCGTGGTCGGCGGCGTACTGCGGGACGGCGTCGTCGAGGTGGCTGAAGGTGAAGGCGGTGTGCACCAGGGTGCGGCCGTCCTGGATCAGGCTGGCGTCGATGAGGGCGATCTGGCGGCCCAGCTTGCGGGTGCGGACCTCGTACTCGACCTCCCCAGGGACGGGTGCGCCGAGGAAGTCGGTGCTGGCCGAGATGGGGAACATGGCGGCCTGCGTGGGCGCGATGCGGCGCAGCCATTCGGTGGCGGCGGCCGCGCTGCCGGCGACCATGGTGCCGCCGTGCAGTTTGTCGCCGATGGTCCAGGTGGATTCGATCAGGCCCGCGTAGCGGCCGAGCTCGGGAGTCTCCGCCTCGACCTCGGTCAGCGCGCAGACGCGACTGAACGGCGCGTTCGCCAGTTCGCTCGCCGATTCGAGATCGACGGTCAACTCCGTTGTCATCCGCTGTCCTTCCACTGTCGCGGTTTGTACAGCGTAAACGGACGGTCAGGTCATACCGCCCCAGCGGTGGGATGAATCACGCAACCCTCGCCGAGGCTCTCAGCCGCGGTGGGCGACGGTCGGCTCGGGGGTGGGAGCGGGGGTGAAGGGGTTGAGGTGGGTGCGGGCGAAGGTGAGCGCCCGGTTGAGCATGGCGGCCCGATCCATGGTGGTGCGGGCCATCTGGGTGTTCACCTCGATGACGGCCTGGCCGTCGAAACCGTTGTGCACCAGCATGTCGCAGAGTTCGGCCACCGGCTGGGTGCCCTCGCCCGGGATCAGGTGCTCGTCGGTGGCGGCGCCGCGGCCGTCCGCCAGGTGCAGGTGGGTGAGACCGGAACCCATGCGGCCCGCCAGCACGCGCGGATCCACGCCCGCGGTGGCGGTGTGCGAGGTGTCGAGCGTGTAGTGCCGGAAGCCGACATCGGTGGGGTCGAAGGAGGGGCTGAAGGTGGTGATGGAGGGGCCGGGGCCGCCGCGGCGCTGCAGCCGCTCGATCGAGCTGCCGCGGAACAGGGTGTCGGCGCGCATCGGGAACATGTTCTCCACGGCCACCGCGACCGGGCTCGAATTCTCCAGTTCGGCAACCTGTTTCGCGAAGCCGTCGGCGTAGCGGCGCTGCCAGCGGAAGGGCGGGTGCACCACCACGGTGGCCGCGCCCAGCGCCTCGGCGGTGTGCACGCTGCGGGTGAGTTTCGCGATCGGGTCCGACCCCCAGACCCGTTGCGAGATCAGCAGGCACGGCGCGTGCACCGCCAGCACCGGCACGTCGTATTTGTGCGCGAAATGCTGCACGGTCGAAATGGACTGACTGGCGGGCTCGGCCCACACCATGAGTTCCACGCCGTCGTATCCGAGTTCGGCCGCATAGCGGAAGGCGGCCTCGGTGTTCTCCGGATACACCGATGCGGTCGAGAGCCCGACCCGGACTTCCTTTCGCCCCGCCCGGTCCTCGGTGCTCGCCCCCTGTGCTTGCACGATGTTCCCCACTGCTGCTCCCTGCTCAGTTCGTACTGAGTAGAAAGGCTAGCGGTCCGAGCGTCACGAAGACGCCTACGACGACGGCAATCACAGTGCTGAAGATGTCATCGGTCCGGCGCAGTACCCGCACCAGGGCGACCAGGCCGAGAATCACGATCATGGCCAGGGCCAGAGCCACCCACGGGAGCATTTCCCACATGCGTTCGAAGCCCTTGAACAGCAACATGCCCGCGACCGCGGCGCCCACACTCTGGCCCGCGATCATCAGCCATTGCCGGCGATGCTCATCGTCGTCGGAGCGGACCGCGGCGCGCGAGCGGGCCGGGGCGCCGCGGGTGCTCCTGCTCTTGCTCTTGCGGGCGAATGAGCCGGCCTTCTGCGTGAGCGCGGAAAGCCGCCCGCCCAGCGAGGTCTCGGGCTCGTCGTCGTCATAGTCGTCGTAGTCGTCGAACGGCTCGTAGAAATCGGTGAGGTGGTCGTCGGGCTCCGGCTCGGGCGCCACCGCACGGCCGCGCCCGCCGCCGGGACGTTTGCCGGCATTTCGCGAATTCCGTTCCGCGCGTTGATCGTCGCGCTGCTGGGCGTCGCGGAGCAGATCACCCGCCACCGATTCCCCGGAGAGCAGCTGCTGATCGGAGTCGGCCAGCGACGACCACGCGGCGGTCGGCACCGCGGCCTGATCCTGGCGGTCGCGGACGGGATCGGCGTCGGGTCGTCGGCGCGCGGACCATTCCGGAAGCCCGTTGGCCGCGCCGTGGTCGACGCCGCCGCGGCGGTCGACGGCCGGGCCCTGGGGGGCATTCTGGACCTGTGATTCCGCGTGCCGGCGCGCCGAGCGCGACATGGGCGGCGCGGCGGGCGCGGCCTGCGGCGGCTCGAAGGGCGGCCGATCCTGCCCGGGGGTGCGCGGTAGCGGTTCGGGTCCCGGCACCGGCGACCACGCGGGGGCGGCCGGCTGGAACTGGGTGCGGGCCGGGTCGCCGAAGGGCGGCTGGTCCTCGTACGGCGGCCGGTCGTCGAAGGGCTGGCGGACCGCGGGGTTGAACTGGGTGTGTGCGGCCCCGTCGCCGGGCTGGCCGGTGTCGCCGCGGAACGGACGCACCTCTTCGGTGTTCTCGTCGTCCGGGTCGTAGCGGCGCCGGCGACCGCCCTCGCGCGGCGCGGCGGGCGGGGCGGGAGGTTCGATGCCCGGCAACCGGCCCAGCGCGACATCGGAGTCCAGCGGGTCCGGCTTGCGGCGGCGGCCGCCGCTCGGGCGGGCCTCCGGTAGCGGGTTCTCGGTCGGCGGCCAGTCCAGACCGGCGGACCAGTCCTGGGACGGCTCCGGCAGGGACGGCGGCTGCGGGGCGGGGGCCAGCGGGTCGTAGTACGAGATCGGCCCGGACAGCGGCGAATACGCGGGGTCCGGATCGGGTACCGCGTCGTACTGTGAATAGTCCGGCTTGCCCGATGCGGCGGCTACCAGGTCCGAATAATCCGGAAAGCTCGAATAATCAGGATGATTCGAGAAGTTCGAAGAGTTTGAATAGTCCGATTCGACCGGGGCGGGCTCGGCCACGTCCTCGTCCGGCGCGGCGTGCGAGGACGATCCCGCGCTCACCACCGGAATATCACCGGTCAGTTCCGCGACGGAAATGCCACGGCCGCTTCGACGTCTGCGCCCGCCGCCGCCGGCGGGGGCCCCACTCTGCTGGCCGTTCCGCGCCAGCAGCTCGGCGACGGACAGCTGGCTTGAATCCTCGGTCATCGAGACACCGTTTCGATCGGGCCCGACAGGCCGCTGTCGGGGCCGCCGGTAATCGGTTCGCTATCCAGGTCGGTATCCAGTTTGCGCAAGATCAATCCCTCTCGCAGTGCCCAGGGACAGATTTCGAGCGTGTCCAGGGACAGAGCCCGCATACTCGCCTCCGCGACCAGCGCACCGGCCACCAGTTGCTGCGACCGATCAGAACTTACGCCTTCCAATTCTGCCCGGTCGGCGGCCGTCATTCTCGATATGAACGCAATCAGCTGCCGCAGGCCGGAACTGGTGAGAGTACGCCGCACCCGGGGTCCCGCAACAGAGGGGGCGGCGCCGGTCAGCCGGGCCAGCGAGCGGAAGGTCTTGGAGGTGCCCACCGCCAGATCCGGGCGGCCCACCTCGAGCAGCTGCTTGCTGGGCAGCACGAGCTCGGCGTCGAGCCAGTCGCGCAGCACCGCGACCCGGCGCTTGCCCGGCGGATCGTGGCGCAGCCAGTCGCGGGTCAGCCGGCCCGCGCCCAATTGCAGCGAGAGCGCCACATCCGGCACCTCGTCCGCGCCGTTGCTCATCTCGAGCGAGCCGCCGCCGATGTCCAGATTCAGCATCCGCCCGGCGCTCCAGCCGTACCAGCGCCGCACCGCGAGGAAGGTGTGTCGAGCCTCATCGACACCGGTGAGCACCTTCAGATTGACTCCGGTCTCGCGCCGCACCCGGGCCAGCACCTCGTCGGAGTTGGTGGCCTCGCGGACCGCGGAGGTGGCGAACGCCATCAGCTCCACGCAGCCGGAAGTCTTTGCGATACTTGCGAATTCGGCTACCGTCGCGGTCAGCCGCGCGGCGCCCGCGGACGTGATCCGGCCCTGGTCGTCCATGTTCTCGGACAGCCGCAGCGCCGACTTCGTCGAACTCATAGGCATCGGGTGTCCACCACGATGCGCGTCCACCACGAGCAGGTGGACGGTATTGCTTCCCACATCGAGTACACCGAGACGCACAAGAACACGGTACTGGGTGCGTCAGGACTTCTGGCCAGGCGACTGAGCTGTTAGCGTTCCGCATTGTGACGGCAGGTGCATCGGCGAGCGGACCGACCGGGCTGCGACCAGCGGCGAAGATCGACCCGGCGCCCGAAGTTGAACTCGACTTCCCGCGGGAGTGGATCGAATTCGTCGATCCAGCAAATGATGAGCATTTGATCGCGGCCGATCTGACCTGGCTGCTCTCGCGCTGGACCTGCGTCTTCGGCACTCCGGCGTGCCAGGGCATCATCGACGGCCGGGAGAACGACGGCTGCTGCTCGCACGGCGCGTTCCTCTCCGACGAGGAGGACGGCAAGAAGCTGCACCAGGCTGTGAAGATGCTCACACCCGAGGACTGGCAGCTGATGGACAAGGCCGTCGACGAGAAGGGCCGGGTCCGCAAGAAGCTGTATCTGGAAGAGGACGACCTCGACGACGAGCCCGCCCTGCGCACCCGGCGGGTGGACGGCGCCTGCATCTTCCTCAACCGGCCCGGCTTCGCCGAGGGCATCGGCTGCGCGCTGCACACCATGGCG
Organism: Nocardia sp. NPDC059229; assembly: GCF_042754165.1. Lineage (NCBI taxonomy): Bacteria > Bacillati > Actinomycetota > Actinomycetes > Mycobacteriales > Nocardiaceae > Nocardia > Nocardia sp. NPDC059229. The sequence goes on along the minus strand of NZ_JBHZAK010000023.1, from coordinate 84,297 downwards.
CTGCGCAAGGGCCTGGAGCCGCTCACCGTGAAGCCGGAAGTGTGCTGGCAGCTGCCCATCCGCCGCACCCAGGAATGGGTGGACCGGCCGGACGGGGTGGAGATCCTGCGCACCGTGATCACCGAGTACGACCGCCGCGGCTGGGGGCCCGGTGGCCTGGATCTGAACTGGTACTGCACCGGTTCGCCGGATGCGCACGTCGGCACCCGCCCGGTGTGGGAGGCTTACGCGCCCGAGCTGATCGAGCTGATCGGCAAGCCCGCCTACGACGAGCTGGCGCAGCACTGCAAACGCCGTCAGGGCCTGGGCATCGTGGCCGTGCATCCGGCCACGGCCATCGCGGAGGAGAAGGCCGCCGAGGCCGCGAAGCGGGAGGCCGCGCCCGCGAAGAAGGCGGCCCGGAAGGCGAAGCCCGCGCAGCAATAGCGGAGAACTAGCCAGCAATTTTCTGAAATCACCAAATTTCACATTGCCGCTCCCTTACTGTGCGACGGACCCCTACCCACACGGGTCGCAGCACAGGAGTACGCATAGTGAGCAAAATCCCCTTGGGCGGCCGCCATCTCGGCATCGGTCTCGCCGGGCTGGCCATCGCGACGGGCGCAGTCACCGTTCTGGCCACACACGAAGCCCCCGCCGCCCACGCCTCGGTCGACTCGGTCTCCATCTCGGGATCGAACTGGACCGTCGGCACCAGCTACACCCTCAGCGCCAACCTCTCCGGCGCCTCGGTCGGCCTGCTCGTCTACTGGAGCGACAACGGCAGCAGCCTGACCCCGGTCGGCAAGGTCCCGTGGCCCCCCGGCCACGCCAGCCTCGACTGGACCCCCAAGACCCCCGGGCAGCACGTCATCACCTGCTCGCAGGGCAGCACCACCCAGACGCTGATCGTGAACGTCGGCGACGGCACCACCACCACGACCGTCCCGCCGACCACCACGACCACGGTCCCGCCGACCACCACTACGGTGCCACCGACCACGACCACCACGGTCCCGCCCACGACCACCACTGAACCGCCGACCACCACCACGGTTCCGCCGACGACCACCACCGAACCGCCCACCACCACAACGGTTCCCCCGACCACCACCACCGTGCCGCCGACCACCACGACCGAACCGCCCACCACCACAACGGTTCCGCCTACGACGACCACGGCACCACCGACCACCACCACCGAACCGCCCACCACCACGGTTCCCCCGACCACCACGACCACCCCCGGCGGCGGTGGCAGCGGTGGCACCGGCAGCGCCAACGGGCTGCCCTTCGGTCTCTGATCGAGACCAATTTCCCTGAAATCCAGGAGTTTTCATGAGAATCACCCCCATGGGGCGCAGCCTCGGCGCGGGTCTGGCCGGGCTGGCCATCGCGACCGGTGCGGTCACCGTCCTGACCACGCACGAGGCCCCGGCCGCGCACGCCAGCGTCGACTCGGTCTCCATCTCGGGGTCGAACTGGACCGTCGGCACGAGCTACACCCTCAGCGCCAACCTCTCCGGAGCGTCGATCGGCCTGCTCGTCTACTGGAGTGACAACGGCAGCAGCCTGACCCCGGTCGGCAAGGTCCCGTGGCCCCCCGGCCACGCCAGCCTGGACTGGACCCCGAGCACCCCGGGCCAGCACATCATCACGTGCTCGCAGGGCAGCACCACCCAGACCCTGATCGTGAACGTCGGCGACGGCACCACCACCACGACCGTGCCGCCGACCACCACGACCACGGTCCCGCCGACCACGACCACGACGGTGCCGCCCACCACAACCACGGTCCCGCCGACCACCACCACGACGGTGCCGCCCACCACGACCACCACGGTCCCGCCCACGACCACGGTCCCGCCGACCACCACGACGTCGCCGGGCAACGGCGGCGGCACCGGCAGCGCCAATGGCCTGCCCTTCGGGCTCTGATCCGATTCCCACCCCAAATTCCCTTGGGGCACACCATGAGAAGCACAGGAGTACCCATGCGCAGCAAACCTTCGAGCCGTGTGGTCGGGGCCGGGCTGGCCGGCGTCACCGTCGCGGCTGCCGCCGCGGTCGCGGTGGCCATGTCGCCGACCGCGAGCGCCACCGTCGACGTGATCACCATTTCCAGCGCCACGCCCACCGTCGGCGGCGACTACACCCTGCACGCGTCCCTGTCGGGCGCGTCGGTCGGCCTGCTCATCTACTGGAGCGACAACGGCGCCGGCCTGACTCCGGTCGGCAAGGTCCCGTGGCCGCCGGGTGAGGCCAGCCTGGACTGGTCGCCGTCCACCCCGGGCCAGCACATCATCACGGCCTCGCAGGGCAACAGCACCCAGACCCTGGTCGTGAATGTCGGCACCGGTTCCGGTGGCACAACCACGACCACGCCGCCGACCACGACCACCACCACGCCGCCCACCAGCAACCCCACCACCACCACGCCGGGCAGCGGCGGCACCGGCAGCAATGGCACGGGCAGCGCGAGCGGCAGCGCGGGCACCCTGGTCGGCGGACTGCTGCGCGGGCTGTTCGGCAGCAGCTAGCAACCACCCGATTCGGGTACGGCGTGACGGGTTTTCCGGTGGGGCCCGTCACGCCCACCAGGACCAAGCGGACGCTTGCTTGATTATTTTTTCGAAATAGCCACGCTTCACACATCCGGTCCCTTAGGGTGCGGAAGCCCGCACATCTCCCCCGTGGGGCAGCACAGGAGAGCAACACATGCGCAACACACCACCGAGAATCAGCGCGCGCCGAGCCGGCGTGGGGATCACCGGCTTCGCCGCTCTCGCCGCCGCGGCCGTGGTCGCGGCCCCCGCGTCCCTGGCCGCGGTCGACACGGTCAGCATCGACCAGACGAACCCGGTGGTCGACAAGGCGTACACCATCTCGGCCACCCTCAGCGGCGCCTCGATCGGCCTGCTCGTGTACTTCAGCGACAACGGCAACGAGATCGGCCCGCCCAAGATCCCGTCCCCGCCCGGACACGCCTCGATCAGCTGGCGGCCCACCACCAGCGGACAGCACGTCATCACCGCGTCCCAGGGCCCCAATAGCCAGTCGATCGTCGTGCAGGTGGCCGACGCACCGCTCGGCTCGGGCTCCAGCAGCACCGGCAGCGGCTTCGGGCCCGCCGGCCCGCTCGGCAGCGGCAGCAGTGGCACCACGCCGAACTAGCAAGCGAGACAGGACTTTCCGCATGAGCACCATTCGTGCATCGAAATCAGCCCGCCGGATCGGCGCGGGCGTCGCGGGTCTCGCGACCACCGCCGCCGTCGCCGTACTGGCCGCGCCGCAGGCCGCCGCCACGGTCGACTCGGTCGCCATCTCCGGCAGCGCCCCGTACACCATCAACACCGGCTACACCCTCACCGCCAACCTCAGCGGCGCGGGCATCGGCCTGCTCGTCTACTGGTCGGACAACGGCACCAGCCTCACCCCGGCCGGCAAGGTGCCGTGGCCGATCGGCTACTCCAGCATCGACTGGAAGCCCACCACCGCGGGCCAGCACATGATCACCGCCTCGCAGGGCGGCAACACCAAGACCATCATCGTGAACGTGACCGATCCGTCCCAGCCGGGCGGCGGCGGTGGCACCGGCGGTGGCGGCGGGACCGGCAGCGCGGGTTCGGCGCTGGGCGGCCTGCTCGGCGGGCTGACCGGCAGCGCCGGCTCGTAGCGCACCGGTTTCGTGCCCGCTGTCACATCGCGGCGGGCGCGCACGCCCCGACCCCGGTCCGCGTCGTTGTGTGACGCGATCGCAGGTATCCGGGAGGTGAACAACCGGTGCGGCCGGGCGACAAACGAATCAGGCTGCGCAGAAGTATATTTCGCATCCCCTCCGGTCCGATGACCTCGGGATGTGAATAGCCCGAAGTATGCGCGACATCGTTCCGCTATTGCGAATTCACCGGAGCGTGTTAGACATCCTGGCCATGATCAAGAAAACTCTCGCCGTCACTGCGCTGGCCGCAGGCGCCGTTCTCGCCATCGCGCCGCAGGCGTTCGCCGACAACGCCGACCCCAATGCGTACAGCGATCGCACCGCCGACTTCGTCGCGTACAACGATCCCGCCGTCCTGGGCGCCAAGGATGCCGGCAAGCAGATCATCGTCAGCCCGTACGGCACCAGCCACACCATCGCGTGCAAGGGCAATGGCGCCGACGTGCCGTGGTACGGCTGCATGCAGCAGGACAACCCGGGCCTGGGCTGGATCATTCTGGACCAGCAGGACCTGCCGGGCCTCGGCCCCGCGTGGGTCGACAGCATGAAGAACGACCCCAACGCCTGAGCACCGAAGACTGCCGGGGGGCCGCACGAAGGACTTGGTCGGGAGTAAGCCGAACCCGCCCGCTTCGCGAATGCGAAGCGGGCGGGTTCTTTGTCGTCCGGGTGGGCTACGCCTCGAGCTTGTAGCCCAGGCCGCGCACGGTGACCAGGTGTTCCGGCTTGGCCGGGTCGGCCTCGATCTTCGAGCGCAGGCGCTTGACGTGCACGTCGAGGGTCTTGGTGTCGCCGACGTAGTCGGCGCCCCAGACGCGGTCGATGAGCTGTCCGCGGGTGAGCACGCGACCCGAATTGCGCAGCAGGTATTCGAGCAGGTCGAACTCCTTGAGCGGCAGGGTCACCGCCTTGCCGTTCACCTGGACGGTGTGGCGGTCCACGTCCATGCGCACCGGGCCGGCCTCCAGCACGCTGGTCTCGCTGCCGTTGTCGGGTTCCTCGCCGGCGCCGCGGCGCAGTACGGCCCGGATGCGGGCGATCAGCTCGCGCGAGGAGTAGGGCTTGGTGACGTAGTCGTCGGCGCCCAGTTCCAGGCCGACCACCTTGTCGATCTCGCTGTCGCGCGCGGTCACCATGATCACCGGGACACTGCCGCGAGCGCGCAGTTGCTTGCACACGTCGGTGCCGCTCATGCCGGGGAGCATGAGATCGAGCAGGACGATGTCCGCGCCGGAACGGTCGAACTCGGCCAGGGCGGCCGGGCCGTCACCCACCACGGTGACCTCGAACCCCTCCTTGCGCAGCAGGAACGCGAGCGGATCGGCCAGCGACTCCTCGTCCTCGACGATCAGCACACTCGTCATCGGGTTGCCTCCACACCGTTGGTTCTGGCCCGCCCGAGGGGGCGCGAGCCGTTTTCCTTCTTGGCCACCGGAACACCGGTGGCAAGTCTCTTGTCGACCTGCCCGTTGGAATCGGCAGGGTGGGCCGGGATACGCAGGGTGAACGTCGATCCGGTGCCCAGTTTGCTCCACAGGGTGATCTCACCGTTGTGGTTGGCGGCCACATGCTTGACGATAGCCAGCCCGAGGCCGGTACCGCCGGTGGCACGCGAGCGCGCCTTGTCGGCCCGGAAGAAACGCTCGAAGACGCGCTCCTGGTCCTCCTTGGAGATGCCGATGCCGCGATCGGTGACCGCGATATTGACGTAGCCGCCGCGCAGCGCCCGGCTCACCGACACATGCGAGCCGCGCGGGGAGTAGGCGATGGCGTTCTCGACCAGGTTGGACAGGGCGGTTACCAGCAGGGTCTGGTCGCCGAGCACCTCGAGGCCGCTGGTGGCGTCGGTGGAGACGGTGATGCCCGCGGCCTCGGCCACGTTGCGGGAGCGCTCGATGGCCTGGGTGACGACGGTGTCGACGTCGACGGCTTCCAGTTCCGGCAGCCGTTCCGCGCCCTGCAGGCGGGACAGTGCGATGAGCTCGGTCACCATCTTGCCCATGCGGCGGGCCTCGCCGTGCAGGCGTTCCCCGAAGTGCCGCACCGAGTCCGGATCGTCGGCGGATTCCAGCAAAGCCTCGGCCAACAGGCTCATGGCGCCGACCGGGGTCTTGAGCTCATGGCTCACATTGGCGACGAAGTCGCGGCGGGTGGCCTCCATGCGGGCCTGCTCGGAGTCGTCGTCCGCGAACAGGACCACGAAGTTCGTGTTCTCCTGCGAGAGCGGCCGAGCAACCCCTCGGACAGCGAGGCGGGCGCGGCCCGGCATGGGGATCTTGGCGGTGAGTTCGAAATCGACATCCTGGCCGCCGGCCAGCACCTGTTCCACCGCGGCCCAGGCGCGCTCGTCGAGCAGGCGGTCGTGGACGACGCCCAGCTCCTCGGCGCGCGGGTTCACCAGCACCACGTCCCGGTACTGGTCCACCACGGCGATGCCGGACTCGGAGGCGAGCACGATCAGGTCCAGGACCTGGGACATGGTCAGCCCGGTGTCGGTGGCGGCGCGCAGGCGCTCCTGGCGAGCGTTCACATACGGAATGAGCAGTCCTCCGACGGCCAGTCCGACTACGGCCGCCAGGACTGCCAAAAGCACGGCCTGTGGAACGCTCACACTTTGAATCGTACGGTCGCCGACGCGGGGTCAAACCCCGGGTGCTGGAAGTTTCACGCAGGTCATGGGCACTTCCATCCTCGTTAGCCCGGCGTTTACGCAATGTTCGGCCAGCGTGTCTCGACCGCTGAGCGCCCTTGCGGCAACCACTTTCGCGATCGCGGATCAGTCCTCGGCGTCGCCGTAGAGGGCGGTGCGGACGGTGTCTCCGTGGCGGTCCGCCCACTCCCCCAGCGCGAAGATGGGGATGAGCAGATCCGCGCCCGCCGGAGTCAGCGAATACTCCACGCGCGGTGGGGCTTCCGCGTATCGGCGACGTTCCAGCAATCCCATCCGCTCCATGCGCCGCAGCGTCTGGGTGAGCATCTTCTGACTGATGCCGCCGATCGCCCGCCGCAACTCCACCGGCCGCATCGGGCCCTCGCGAAGTGTGTAAACGATCACAGTCAGCCACGAATTGCCGAACACGTCCACGGCCAGCCGCGCGGGGCAATCGGATTCGAGCCCGCCGTACTCCGCGAATTCCACCGGTTCGATGATCTCGGCCGTCATGAATCCAGCCTGCCACCGCCATTGGGCACCCGGGGGTGCGCATCGGAATCCCTAGCGTCGATTTCGCAAGCCAGACCAAGGAGTTCACATGCGAATCGGAATCATCGGAGCCGGACAGATGGCCCGCGCCCTCGGCGGCGGCTGGGCCGCGGCCGGACACGAAATCGCGCTCGGTGCACGCACTTCGGCCCGCGCCGACGAGGCAGTCGCTGCCATCGGCCACGGCGCACGAGCCACCACCATCACCGACGCCGCTCGCTTCGGCGACATCACACTGCTCGCCGTCCCGGTCGACGCCCTCGCCGAGGTGCTCGCCGCGGCGAACTCGGAGGACGCGACGGGGTTGGGTGCGGCGGACGGAGCTGACGGACGGCGTGCCCTGGCGGGCCGCACACTGATCGACTGCACGAATGCCTTCGCGCCCGACAGCGGAGGGTTCACCCTCTCCGAACCCGCTGTCGCCGAACGAATCGCGGCCACCGTGCCCGGAGCCCGTGTGGTGAAGGCGTTCAATCTGCTTGCGGCCGAGGTCTGGGCGGGCCCGCACCGCGAGTTCGAGGGCCGCCCCCTGACCGTTCCGATGTGCGGCGACGACCCGAACGCCATGGCGACGGTGGCCGCCCTGGCCACGGACCTGAAGCTGCATCCGGTCCACGCGGGCGGCCTCGCCCAGGCCCGATACCTCGAAGCGACTTCGGCTTTCGTCGTCGGCCTCTGGTTCGCGGGCCACGATGCCCGAGCCCTGTTCCCGCCCTTGGAGTCCGCCTTCGCCGTTGCCGATTAGGCCGGTGGGCTTGCGGGGAACCGGAGAGTGAGTGTACGGTCACTCACATGAACAGGCGCGGGATCGCACTCTCGACTTCGGACATTCGGCGGGAAGCCGTGCTGGACGCGGCCATCACCGAATTCGCCAAGACCGGATTCCATGGGACCCCGATCAACACCGTCGCCGCGACGGCCGGGATTTCCCCCGCGTACGTGTTCAAACTGTTCCCCAGCAAGGTGGAGTTGTTCGTCGCCGCGCTGGACCGGTGTTTCGAGCGGGTCGAGGGGGCGCTGGCCACCGGAGCCGCCCGGACACCGGGCGGCGATCCGGAGCGGGTGCTGCACGAAATGGGCGGGGCCTACGCCGAATTGATCGCGGACAAGAGCTTGCTCATGCTGCAGGTGCACGCCCTGTCCGCGGCTGATACGCCCGATATCGCCGCGGCCCTGCGCCGCGGCCTGCAGCGCATTACCGACTTCGCCGAAACCCGTTCCGGCGCAACGGGTGAGCAGGTGCAGCACTTCATGGCCTACGGACAGCTGTGCCACCTGATCACCACCCTCGGCCTGGACGCCGGCGAGGGCGCCTGGGCCGCCACCCTGACCGCGGGAATCCGTCACTTCAACTGACCTTCACACGCCCTCCGACGAGGGCGTTTTCTTTCAACCATAGAGTGATTGACCAATCACACACCTGAGAGGGACAAATCGATGTCGAACATCATCGCCACCGAGGTAGTGCTGCCGGGACGCGTCGAGCCGGCGGGCCTGACCGTCACCGACCGCGCATTGCCGCCGCCGGGCACCGGCGAGGCGCTGGTCCGCATGGAGGCGACGGGCGTGTCCTTCGCCGAACAGCAGATGCGACGCGGCAAATACTATGACCAGCCGGCGTTTCCATTCGTGCCCGGCTACGACATCGTCGGCGAGGTGATCGCGGTCGGAGCCGGGGTCGATCCGGCCCTCGTCGGCCGCCGGGTCGCGGCGCTGACCAAGATCGGCGGCTGGAGCAGTCACCTCACGGTGCCCGCGGGCGATCTGGTGCCGGTACCCGACGGGCTGGCGGCGGACGCGGCGGAGACCTTCGTCGTCAATGGCATCACCGCCTGGCAGATGCTGCACCGGAAGGCGAAGGCCCGTGCGGGGCAGACGATTCTGGTGCACGGGGCGAACGGGGGCGTCGGCTCGACACTGGTGCAGCTGGCGCGCGCCGCCGGAATCCGGGTGATCGGAACGGCGTCGGCACGCAATGCCGACGCGGTGGCCGCGCTCGGCGCACTGCCGGTGGACTATCGCGGGGACGTGGCGGCCCAGGTACGGGCGCTCGCGCCGAACGGGGTGAACGCCGTCTTCGATCATGTCGGCGGTCCCGGCATCGTGGACTCCTTCGCATTGCTGGCGCCCGGCGGCACCCTCGTCTCCTACGGCAGCGCGGCCACCAAGGACGAGGAGGGCGATTCCCGGCTGCCGGTGCTGAAGCTGTTCGCCCGGCTGCTGTGGTGGAACGCGCTGCCCAACGGGCGGAATGCGTCCTTCTACAACATCTGGGCCGGACGCCGACGGCTCGCCCGGTTCCGTGCCCAGCTCGCCGCGGACCTCGGCGCGGTGCTCGATCTCGCCGAGCGCGGCGTGCTGCACCCCCAGATCGCGGCCCGAATCCCGTTGCGGGAGGCCGCACGGGCGCTCACCCTCGCCGAATCCGGCACCGTCACCGGCAAAGTCGTCATCGTCGGCGAAGCCTGAACCTCCGCACCGATGCGGGCGAAAAGCAAAACCCCGGGTGTGCACGCCGTTGTGCACACCCGGGGCTTCGATCCCGGAAGGACGGATTCACCAGCCGGTGTTACCGCGGACCGGGATGTTCACGAAGCTCGGACGGTCGGGGTCGAGCTGGAGGTGTTCGGGCTTCAGACCGGTGTCGATGAGCATCGGCAGGATGGGCAGGCCCTTGGGGAAGTTGCCGGCGAAGACGTCGACGCGCAGGCGGTGGCCCGGCTGCAGGACGGCCTGGGTGCCGCCGAGGGCGATGTCGAGGGTGGTGGCCTCGCCGGGGACGGTCTCCTCGCGCTTGTCCAGGGAGGTGAAGGCGCGCGGGTCGGTGTAGTCGCCGTTGGCGGAGCGGGTGCTGTCGGCCTCGTCGACCTGGCGCAGCGAGGCCATGAGCTCGCCGGAGGTCAGCACGGTCGACTGGCCGTCGGGGGCGACGTCGTTGACGGTGACGGTCCAGTAGCCGTCGGCGGCGTCCTGAACGGTGTTGAGGTGCACCGCGATCGGGCCCGAGACGGTGGTGGCCTCGGCCACCGGCGCGCTGGTGAAGGTGAGCGCGTTGGTCTCGGCGATGCGGGAGTCCTTGGCGCAGGCGTCGACCAGGTTCAGGATGCCCGCGCTGGCCTGGGCCGCGTCATTGGAGCAGACGGTGGACAGGCCGGGCGCGACGGTGAGCCGATCGGTGTCGCCATTGGCGTCCGCGGTGAGCGAGCCGTCGTAGACGCTGTTCGCGGTGCCGGAGCGCTGCGACGAGAGGTACATGCGGCGGTAGTCGGCGGCCTCGGAAACCGGTGCGGTGGGCCCGAATCCGCCCTGGGTGGTCCAGCCGCCACCCTGCTGTTTCAGGGTCACCGGGCCGTATTGATCGATGCCGTTGTCGATGCCCTTGAGCCACTTGTCGAACCAGGCGCGCTGCAGCACGTCCAGGCGCGGCGGCGCCCCGACCCGGTTGACATCCGCACCCGAGGTGACGTGGTAGGTGTTGCCCATCAGCAGCTGCTTCTGGCCGGGCGGCAGCGGAATCTGGTTGTAGATCTTGGATTCCGAGTAGGTGAACAGGTCGTGCCAGCCGCCGGTCACGAAGGTCGGCACCTGGATCTTGGCCGGGTCGCCCAGCCACTCCTGGCGTTCCTGGCTGAAGCCGTTGAGCATGTCCTTGACGCGCGGGTCGATGCTGTTCATGTCCGTGCTGGTGTAGGCCGACATGAGCACGTCGAGGTAGCCGAACGGATCGTTGACGCGGTCCTGCAGCCATTCGAAGTCGAAGGCGCCGTTGGCGATCGAGGCCAGGTCCGGCACCCACTTGAGGCCGTTGATGGCGCTAAGCCACAGCGGAATGAAGTTGAAGCCGAAGCCGCCGCCGGGCGCGAGCACGTCGTCGATGAGGTCGCTGCCGGGCACGATGGGGAAGATGGCCTTCAGCGCGGGCGGCTGCTTCTCGGCGGCCTGCACCTGGTTGATGGCCGAGTAGGACAGGCCGTTCATACCGATGCGGCCATTGCTGAAGCCCTGTTTGGACGCCCAGTCGATGACCTCGACGGTGTCCTGCTGTTCGCGGCCGCGCAGCATGTCCCACTCGCCCTGCGAGAAGCCGGTGCCGCGCACGTCCACGACGACCTGCGTGTACCCGGACCTGATGAGCTGGCGGTCGACGGAGAAGTTGCGGAGTTCGCCGTTGCCCGCCGCGTTCAGCAGTTCACCGAAGCCGGTGAGCGGAGTGCCGTCGAGGTGGATGTTGCGGAAGACGTCGAGGAGCGCGTCGGACAGGCCGGGGATGGAGAAGGCGCTGTCGGCGACGTTCGACACCAGCTTGGTGTAGGGCGTCATATTGACGACGGTCGGCGTCGGGGCGTCGATGGGCCGACCCGCGGCGTCGGCCGGGTGGTAGACATTGGCCTTCAGGACGGTGCCGTCACTCATGGCGATCGGGACGTCCCAGTCGATGAAGACGTTGGGGTACTGCTGCTGCCCGTCCTCGGTGGTGGTCCATTCGGCGCCCGCGGCACCGCCGTCGGGGCCGGTGGGGATGGCGGCATCGGCGGTGATGCCGGCAACAGGCAGGAGCAGAGCGGCCGCGGCGGCCGAGACCGTGGCCCGTAGCGCGTGCTTCATCGAACGTGATCTACCTCTCGCAAATGGTCGAACGCCCAGCAGCATATCTACTGCGAAGTAAGTTGCAAACCCCGGTTACAGACACCGATTTGAACTGGCAACGCTTCGGCAAATTCTTTTGCGAGACAGGGAAATACCCTACGGTCACGTAGTGAGACGCGGATCACAGTAGTGGATACGGCATTCCGATCGAGGCTTCGACGCGAAAACTTCACCGGAAATGAAAAACGCGCTGTGACCGGATAATTCGGTCACAGCGCGAGTTTCGTTTCGAATTACTTGCCGCCCTGGCCGGCCACGGCGGCGGCGCCCGCCGCAGCGGCCTCGGGGTCGAGGTATTCGCCCTTGCCGATCGGCCGCAGGTTCTCGTCCAGCTCGTACTTGAGCGGGATACCGGTGGGGATGTTCAGCTCGGAAATCTCCTCGTCCGAGATGTTCTCCAGGTGCTTCACCAGGGCGCGCAGCGAATTACCGTGCGCGGCAACGAGAACCGTCTTGCCCGAGCGCACATCGGCCGCGATGGTGTCCTCCCAGTAGGGAACCATGCGGGCCACGACGTCCTTGAGGCACTCGGTGCGCGGCACCTCGATGCCGGCGTAGCGCGGGTCGCCGTCCTGGCTGTACTCGCTGTCCACCTCGATCGGCGGCGGCGGAGTGTCGTAGCTGCGGCGCCACAGCATGAACTGGTCGTTGCCGTACTGCTCCTTGATCTCCGCCTTGTTCTTGCCCTGCAGCGCGCCGTAGTGGCGCTCGTTCAGGCGCCAGTCGCGGACCACCGGAATCCAGTGCCGGTCGCAGGCGTCGAGGGCATTGTTGGCGGTGCTGATGGCACGGCGCAGCAGCGAGGTGTAGACGATATCCGGCAGAATCCCGTGCTCGGCGAGCAATTCACCGGCACGCTTGCCTTCCGCGACACCCTTGTCGGTGAGACGAACATCCACCCAACCGGTGAACAGGTTCAGGGCATTCCATTCGCTCTCGCCGTGGCGCAGCAACACGAGGGTGTACGTCATGAGGTCATCCTCCCACGCGGGGTTTCACCTGCAGTCGCGGCCCCGAACGCGAGAATCGCGGCACCCTGCAGGGTGGCCTGATCGGTCAATTCGGACGGCACCACGCGCAGTCCGCGCAGGAACTTCAGCCGCGCGTGCGCCGCGGCGGCGGTCCGCAGCGGACCCCACAGCGGTTCGCCGGATTGCGCGAAGCCGCCCCCGATGACCACCAGATCGGTATCGAGCAAGGCGGCGGCCGAGGCGACAGCCGTCCCGATCGCGGTGCCCGCGCGCTGGAGGGCGGCCACCGCGATCGGCTCCCCCGCGTGGGCCGCGGCCGCGAGCTCCACCCCGGTCGTTCCGGTCCACCCCTGCCGCCGCGCCCAGCGCACCGAGGATTTGCCACTCGCCACGGCTTCCACACACCCGAATCCACCACACGCGCAGGGCTCGTCCTGACCGGGCACCACAATATGACCGACGTGCCCGGCATTTCCGGTGCGTCCCATGACAACCCGGTTATCGGAGATGATGCCGCCACCGATTCCCGAGGAAACGGTCATGGCGAGCACATTCGCCACCCCGCGCGCAGCCCCGAACCGCTGCTCGGCCAGCACCAGGCACACACCGTCGATGGCGAACCGAATCTCGGCCTCCGGAAACAGTTTCCGCACCGCATCCACGATCGGAAATCCCTCGGCCCACTCCGGAATATTGAGCGGCCCGCAAACTCCGGCACCCACATCCACCGGCCCGGCCGACCCGATACCGACCGCACTCACTCGCGCATCCCCGACGACCTCGGTCAGCAATTCTCGGCAGGCTTCCCACACCTCGGACTCCGGCACGGCGATCCGTCGGGGCTCTCCCACCGCCCCGGCCGAATCGACCAGCGCCGCCGCGAATTTCGTCGCTCCGATATCCAGTGCCAGCGCCGTCATCCGCAGCCGCCTTCCTTACGCTCCCGTACCGATAGCCCGGCCGATTGTCGCGCGCCGCTGCCGTCTCCGTACGCCAAGGCGGCAACTGATTTCGTAACGGTCGGGGTAACTCGTCGGGGACGCCCAGAATCGGTTCGGTACCCAACCGCCGGCACGCGTCGCCGAACGCCGACGGCTCTCAGCCGGGCTGAAGATTCGGGGAGGCGGGACAGCTACGGCTTGTCCGCAGAATCCACGAGGTGTTCGAAGGCGCGGAGGTTCTTCAGCGATTCGCCGCGGGCGACCCGCCATTTCCATTCCTTGCGAATGGATTCGGCGAAGCCGAGTTCGAGGAGGGTGTTGAAGTCGGCGTCGACGGCCTCGAGGATCTGGCCGAGCCAGCGGTCGAGTTCGTCGGGGGTGACGCGGTCGTTGGACATGCGGCCGACCAGGTAGATGTCGCCGACGCGGTCGATGGTGTAGGCCACGCCGTAGAGGCGGCGGTTGCGACGGAGCAGGAATTTGTAGACGCCCTCGAAGTTCTCGTCGGGCTTGCGGCAGACGAAGGACTCCATGCGGACGCCGTGCTTGCCGACGCTGACGCCGATGACGGTCTTGAGCTTGCGTTCACCGGGGAGCACCACCACGAACAGGTCGGGGGCGTCGCGGGTGTACTCGATCTCACGTTCGCGCAGCGTCTCGTCGATGAGTTGGGCGGTGGCACGGGCGGTTTCGTCGTTCAGGCCGCCGGTGCTGGCATGCGGGCGAGGCGTCCACTCTTCGGTGCGGTCGGCCTCGCTCATCTGCGTACTGCTCCCATCCGACGCCGCCACAGCGCCAGCGATCTCGCGTGATTGCTGTCGGTGTGCAGGTTACCGCTGTGCGGCCGGACGGCCGGCGCCTGGGCGAGCGCGGCGGCATAGCTGTCGAGCAGCGCCTCGGCCGTGTGCGCCCAGGAGAAGTTGGCGGCGTGCCCGACCGCGGCCCGGCCCATGTCCTCGAGCTTGCCCGGATCGTCGAGCAGCGAATGCAGGGCAGCGGCCCAGTCGCCGGTCTGGTGGCCGGGGACCAGCAGGCCGGAGACGCCGTCGTGGACGGCGGTGCTCAGCCCACCCACATCGGCGGCGAGCACGGGGGTCCCGCTGGCCTGCGCCTCGATGGCGACCAGGCCGAAGGATTCGTTGTAGCTGGGCACGGCCACCAGGTCGGCGGCACGGTAGACCTGCACCAGCCGGTGCGCGGGCTGGGGCGGCAGGAAGGTGACCCGGTCCGAAATGCCCAGGGCCGCAGCCAGTTCGATCAGGGCCTCGGGCTTCTTCAGTCCGCTGCCGGACGGGCCGCCCACGATCACCACGCGCAGCGGGCGGTGCGGCGGGGTCGGCAGGGCGGCCTCCTCGGCCAGCACCTGGGCGGCCGCGCGCACCAGCACGTCGGGGGCCTTGAGCGGCTGGATGCGCCCGATGAAGGCGACGATGCGCTCGTGCGCGGGCAGGCCGAGTTCGCGGCGGGCGGCGAGCTTGTCGCCGGGCTGGTAGCGGGTCAGGTCGGCGCCGGGCAGGGCCACATCGATGTGGTCGGGGTCCGCGCCGTACAGCTCGATCAGCTGCCGGGCCTCGTCGGCGGTATTGGCGACCAGCCGGTCGGCCTCGGCGACGATCTGCTTCTCACCGATCTCACGGACCGCGGGCTCGGGGCTGTCGCCCTCGGCGAGGTAGGCGTTCTTGACCGCGGCCAGGGTGTGGGCGGTGTGCACCATGGGCACCCGCCAGCGGTCGCGGGCCAGCCAGCCGACCTGGCCGGAGAGCCAGTAGTGCGAGTGGATGAGGTCGTAGTGGCCGGGCAGATTGCGGGCCTCGGTGCGCAGCACCTCGGCGGCGAAGGGGCACAGCTGGGTGGGCAGATCGTGCTTGTCGAGCCCTTCGAAGGGCCCGGCGGCCACCGTGCGGACCAGCACGCCCGGCGCGGCCTCGACCACCGGTTCGTCATTGGAGGAGGTGGCCCGGGTGAAGATCTCGACCTCGGTGCCGCGACGGGCCAGTTCGATGGCGGTCTGCAGCACGTAGACGTTCATGCCGCCCGCGTCGCCGGTCCCGGGCTGGGCGAGTGGTGAGGTATGCACCGATAGCACGGCAATCCGATTGGGCCGTAGGTCCAGGCGCTGACTCACCACTCCAGTGTGCACGGGGGTAGTAACACCCCATGCACGGGTTACCTTCCCAAGTGAGGTCGGTCACAACTCGCGTGAACCGCCCGAGGGCTCCGCCCCCGAACTCCCGCGACGCGCGATTACCCCAGCGCCTCAACGAAATTGGTGATCTCCGTCACGAACCGGCTGGGATCCTCGATGAAGAGGCCGTGCTGCGCGCCCTCCCAGTAGGAGGTCCGCACGTCCGGCGCGGTGCCGGCGATGTAGCGGCCGTTCTCGATCGGCACGACCGGGTCGGCGGTGCCGTGCAGCACCAGCACCGGCACGTCCAGGCCGCGCAGGGTCTCGGTGTTGTCGACGGTGCGGTAGAACAGGGCCTTGCGCACCCGGGGCAGAGTGGCGATGCTGCCGCCGAACAGGCGCTGGGCGTCCACGCCCTTGTCGCGGCCGGGCCCGGTATTGGCACTGCCGAAGGCTTCGAATCCGCGGATGGCCTTGCCCGCGCTCTCGTCGAAGACGTCGGGGATGGCCTTGCTCATGCCCGGACCGGTCTCCGCGCCCTGGACGCCGCGGCCGATATTGGCCTGTGAACCGGTGTAGACGACGCCCGCGATCGCGCCGGTCCCGTACGCGGTCAGGTAGTCGGACAGCACGATGCCGCCGTAGGACCAGCCCAGCAGGATCGCGCCGGAGGAGATGTCCTCGGCGGCGAGCACCGCGGCGATATCGGCCGCCCAGTTCTTCGGGTCGTCGTATCCGGTCTCGGGGGCGTCGGAGTAGCCGTGGCCGCGCAGGTCGACGGCGATCACCCGGAATTGCTCGGCGAGCAGGTCGGCGGCCTGCCCCCAGCAGCGCAGGTTTCCGGACCAGCCGTGCAGGAGCACGAGCGGCCGGGCCCCCTCCGGACCGGTCACCCGGTAAACGATGGTCGTGCCGTCCGCGCTTGCTACTTCCCGAATCGCCATAGGAGTGAGGCTAACCACCCGCGACGCACCGGCGACACGCCCTGCCTAAGCTCAGGGACATGAGCACTCGTACCGCTGTGGTGACCGGAGCCAGTTCGGGTATCGGCGAGGCAACCGCCCGCGAACTCGCCAAGCAGGGGTACCACGTGTACGTCGGCGCCCGCCGGGTCGATCGGCTGGAGCAGCTGGCCGCGGAGATCGGCGGGACCGCGCTGCCGCTGGACGTGACCGACGAGGAGTCGGTGCGCGCCTTCACCGAGGCCGTCGAGCGCTGTGATGTGCTGGTCAACAATGCCGGCGGCGCGAAGGGCCTGGCCCCGGTGCTCGAGGCGGATCTGGACGACTGGCGCTGGATGTGGGAGACCAATGTGCTGGGCACGCTGCGGCTCACGAAGTCGTTGCTGCCCAAGCTGATCGCCTCCGGTGACGGCCTGATCGTCACCATCACCTCGGTGGCCGCGTTCTCCACCTACGACAACGGCTCCGGCTACACCTCGGCCAAGCACGCGCAGGCGGTGCTGCACCGGACGCTGCGGGGCGAGCTGCTGGGTCAGCCGGTGCGGCTGACCGAGATCGCGCCGGGCGCGGTGGAGACCGAATTCTCGCTGGTGCGTTTCGGTGGCGACGCCGAGCGCGCGGCGAGTGTGTACCAGGGCATCGATCCGCTGGTCGCGCAGGACATCGCGGAGATCGTGGGCTTCGTGGCCTCGCGCCCGCCGCACGTCAATCTGGACACCATTGTCGTCAAGCCGCGCGATCAGGCCGAGGCGGGACGTTTCGCCCGCCGCTCGTGAAGTCGCCTCTGCAGGGGTAGGTCAAATGGTGTTGTGCCGCAATGTAGTTCACCTCACATGATCTGAATCATAGATTTTTCAAAACCGAAATACCGGCACTGCTAGCGTCGCCCGCAACCGAGGGCTGCTTGGAGTGAACATGGTGAGATCACGAATCGAGGCGGTCGGGTCCTATCTGCCCGACACCGAGATATCGACCGCGGAGTTGCTGGCCCAGCTGGCCATCGACTCCCCCATCGACCTGGAGCGCATCAGCGGCGTGCGGCACCGCCGCCGCTGCGCCGAGAACGAGGATTCCCTGAGCGTCGCCCTGGCCGCGGCGCGGACCGCACTGGACAATTCATCCTATGACGCTGCCGATCTGGATATCGTCATCTCCTGCTCCATCACCCGCATTCGCGACGGCGAATTCTGTGTGGAGCCGTCCTTCGCACTCATGATCCGCAATGAACTCGGCGCGACCGGGGCCATCCACTTCGACGTCTCCAATGCCTGCGCGGGCATGATGAGCGGAGTTCTCGTGCTGGATCGCATGATTCGTGCGGGCATGGTGAAACGCGGGCTGGTGGTTTCCGGGGAGTACATCACGCCCATCTCCGACACCGCCGTGCGTGAGATGTCCGAGAAATACGATCCGCAATTCGCCTCGCTGACCGTCGGCGACGGTGCGGCCGCCGTCATTCTGGACAGCGAGGGCAGCGCCGACGAGGGCATCGACTACATCGAACTCAATACCAGCGCCGGTTTCGCACAGTTGTGCCTGGGCATGCCCAGCGATCGCAGTTCCGGCATCGCGCTGTACACCGACAACCGGGCGATGCACAATGAATCCCGTTATCTGCTCTGGACCACCCGGCAGCGGGATTTCCTGCGCGAGAACGACAGCAGTTTCGCGGCGGAGGGCTACGACCACGTGATCCATCATCAATTCAGCGCACCCGCGGTGGAATTGGTATCGAAGATCGCCGAACGCGAATTCGACGCCCCGGTGCCGCCCGCGCTCATGGTCCTGGACCGCTATGGCAACACCGCATCCACCTCGCATTTCGTGGTGTTACACGACGCGCTCAAACAACAGCGGATAGCGTCCGGGGCAAAAGTACTGATGGTGCCCGCGGCTTCCGGCGTCGTGGCCGGGTTTCTGTCGGTGACGCTCGGCGACCTTCGGGTGTGATGCAGCATGGGAATCGTCATTTCTTCCGTAACCACCGAAATCGGCGGCGGCAGCTCCATCGAGCAGGCGGCGGCCGCGGCGCGCCGGGCCATCGCGGAGGCCGGCGCCACGCCGGAGCAGATCGACGCGCTGATCAATACCGGCGTCTATCGCGACTCGAACATGGTGGAACCCGCCATGTCCGCGCTGATTCAACAGCAGGCCGGCATCGGGCTGGAGTATCGCAGCGGCGATGTGCCGTGCCTGTCCTTCGACCTGATGAACGGCGCCTGCGGCATGCTCAATGCCATCCAGGTCAGCCAGGCGCTGCTGGAGGCCCCGACCGTGCACCGGGTGCTGCTGGTCTCCGGTGACGCGCATCCGTCGAAATCCCCCGAACCGCAGCCGGGCTTCCCGATCAAGCCGGTGGGCGCGGCCATGCTGCTGGAAAAGCGGCCGGGCACAGCCGGATTCGGGGCGCTGCACATCAGCGCCACCGACGGGCGGCCCGCCGCGGAGGGCTTCGTGCGGCTGTCGGAGATGGGCTCGACCGGCCGGTCCTCGATCACCGTGAACCGCACCGGCGATGCGGAAGAGCTACTGCACCACGCGGTTTCGGCAGCGTCCGAGGCGCTCGACGTGGCCGACGCTCCCCCCGCGCGGACGGTGCTCATCTGCGGGCGGCCCACCGCCGGATTCCCCGCACTACTGGCCGAGCGCCTGGGCATCGCGCCGGAGGCGGTCAGCGCCGACGACACCGAGCACTCCGCCTCCCCGCGCTTCGACGCGCACACCTCGGCACTCCCGGTGGCGTATCTGGCGGCCCGCGACAGCGGCAAGCTCGATCGGGCCGACGTAGCCTTGTTCGTGGCCGCCGGGGCCGGGCCGTCGGCCGCGGCCATCGCCTACCGCCTGCCGAAACCGTAAGCCGGGGCGAGGAATCCGCCGGGAGGGGCCATGAACGAACTGTGGGTGATAGTGCCCGCCTACAACGAGGAGCACGGCATCGCCGGCACGCTGTCCGCCCTGGCCGGGCAGCGGGACAGCGACTTCACGCTGCTGGTGGTGGACAACAACTCCACCGACGCCACCGTCAAGGTGGTGCGCGATTTCGCGGACACCCATCAGGGGCTGCGTGTCGAGGTGATCACCGAGCTGCGCAAGGGCACCGGCGCGGCCGCCGACACCGGCATGCGGCACGCCATCGCGGCCGGTGCGACCCGGCTGGCCCGCACCGACGCCGACTGCCTGCCCGCCCCCGACTGGACCGCGCGCATCCGGGCCGCCTTCGACTCGGGGCTGCGGCTGATCAGCGGGCAGCTGATCCCGCGCACCGACGAGGGCGTGCGGCTGCGTGATCGCACCATCATCCTGGTCGCGCTGGAGGTGGCCTCCCTGTTCGGGAAATTCCGGCCCGGCAACCGCGATCCGCGCTACCTGGGCCCGTATGTCATGACGCCCGGCTGCAATATGGCCATCACCGCCGAACTGTACGAGGCCGCGGGCGGATTCCCGCGCACCGCCATCGAGGAGCTGCACGAGGATCGGGCGCTGGTGAACGCCGTGCGCACGCTCACCACCGACTACGGGCTGCGCCGGGACGTGCGGGTGTACGGCTCCAACCGGCGCGTGCGAGCCTGGGGTGTGCGCAAGACTCTCGCCTGGTACGCCGACCACCGCTACAAACCGGAGCTGGTGGACATCCGGTGAGGGCTGGATACCCCTCGGCGGGTGAGGATTTCACCGCGCTGCTCCGCGAGCAGGTGCTGCGCACCCCCGACGCGCCCGCGCTGGGCATGATCGGCGAACCGCCGCTCAGCTTCGCCGAACTCGACGCCCGCGTCCGGCTGGTCGTGAAACGCCTGCACGGCAAGGGCTTCCGGCCCGGCGACCGCATGCTGTTCTCCATCCGGCCCTGCGTGGACGCCGTGGTCATGGTGTTCGGGACCATCGCGGCGGGTGGCACCATCGTGTTCGTGGACCCGGGCGTCGGGCCCGAATTGTTCGCGCGCCGCATCGAATTGGTGCAGCCGAGCTGGGCCGCGACGGAATCGCTGCTGTACCTGCTGAGCGGGCCGCTGCGCGGGTTCGGCCGCCGGCTCGGCCTGTCGCTGCCGGACTTCGGGCAGCTGCCGGTGCGGCACATCCGCTGCGGGCCGTGGCTACCGGGCTCGCCGCGCGGGGCCCTCCCGCTGCGGCAGCTGGTGGGTTCCGAGCCCGGTTGGCAGGGTCCCGCGACCACATCGACCTTCGACGCGCCCGTCGAGGACCCCGACGCCGAGGCGCTCATCGTCTTCACCTCCGGCACCACCGCCGACCCGAAAGCCGTTGTGCACACCCGCGGTTCGCTGGGCGCGGGCCTGGCGGCCATGGCGGGCTGCACCAGCCTCATGCCCGGTTCGCACCTGCACACCGAACAGCTGATGATGGGGCTGCCCGCGGTGCTGGAGGGCGCGCGCTGGTCCATGCCGAGGTACCCGCGCTTCGGCACCCACATCGACCCGATCGGCTTCGCGCGCACCCTCGACACGGCGACGCACGCCTTCTTCACCCCCGCCGACCTGGCGGTGGTGCTGGACGCCATCGAGGCCGGGCGACTGGTCGCGCCGGTGCACCTGGAGGAGATCTCGCTGGGCGGCGCGCCGGTCACCACCGCGCTACTGCGCCGCGCCCGCGCCGCCCTCCCGGACACCGAATTGCTGGCCGTCTACGGCATGACCGAGATCCTGCCGGTGGCCATCACCTCCGGCACGGACAAGCTGGCCTTCGAGGGATCCGGTGACCCGCTCGGCCCGCCGGTCGAGGGCGTGGACGCGCGTCTGGCCGACGACGGCGAGCTCATCCTCTCCGGCCCCAATCTGTGCCGCGGCTACCTCGGGGAACCACCGCTGAAAGAGATCGCCACCGGCGACCTCGCCCGCTTCGAGGGCGGCACCCTGGTGCTCATGGGCCGCAAGAAGGACATGATGATCCGCGGCAAGACCAATATCTATCCGGGCCTGTACGAACCGGCCATCGCGGGCGTCGAGGGCGTGCGGCAGGCCATCATGGTCGGCATTCCCGACGAGATCGGCGATGAGCGCATCGTGCTGGCCGTGGTGCCGGACCCGGACGCCTCCGATATCGAGGACCGGCTACGCCGCGAATTACCGTCCCTGATCGATGTTTCCGCGCTGCCGGACGACATCGTGCTGGTCGCGGAGATCCCGGTCGGCGGGCGCACCAGCAAGCCCGACCGGGCCGCGCTACGCGCCCGGCTGGCGCAGCGGCTCGGCTGAGGGATCCGGGCGCTCGCGCAACGCGGTCAGCATCGCGTCCGCGAAATCCGCCGCCCGCCGCTCGGACAGGACCGGTTCCGCGTAGCAGAACCCGAGGCGCATTTCCCCGTGCGCGGTCGCGACCGCCACCGTCAGGACGCTCACACAGGAATTCGACGCGGCCAGCGTCAGCCCCGAAAGCCGCCATGCCCCGGCCGTTTCCGGCAATTCGACCCGCCCCAGATTGGTGACCGACACATTCCACGGCGCCCGCCGATCCACCAGGTCCGCCAGACGCCGGCCGGATTCCAGCGCCCGCGGCGTCCCGAATCGCATGCCCGCCACCGTCGCCAGATGCCGCCGCTGCCGCACCCCGCGCTCGAGTTGGCGCTTCACCGACCGGGCCGCGGTCCACAGCGAAACTCCGAACGGCACGAATCCGACCAGCACCGGCGCATAGATGCCCAGCTCATCGCCGGCCGGACGCGGGGAGAGCAATTCCCGGAAATCCACGGGCGACGCGATCCCGGCGATTCCTCTCCCCCCGGAATTCGAGGCGCCGACCGCGGACGCCGCGGCGGCGGCCAGTGCCCCGTGCACGGTGACTCCGGCGCGCCGGCAGTCGGTTACCAACGCCGCCAGCGCTTCCCGATCGAGCACCCGGTGCACGACCCTGGTTCGCCGCTCCGGTAGCGCCGCCCGCGCACCGGCCACGCGCTGCGGCCGCTGCCCGAGCGCCGCCACCTGATCGAACAGCGTCGTATACGCCCACCGCCACCACCCCCGCGCCCCAGCGGGAATCAGATCATCCGCGGCCGGAACCTCCGCACGCTCTGCCACCCCGGCACTCGCCCCCGCCGCGTGCCCGATCAGCTTCTGCAGCAACGCCATCAGCGACCGGCCGTCCACGATGATGTGCGAGATCGTGAGCACGACGTCATGGAACTCGCCCGCGGTCCCCGCCCCGACCGCGATATCGACCATGCGCGCCAACCCCTTCGCGGTATCGAAGGGATCAGCCATCGCGGCATCGATTTCCCGCACCCACGCCTCGGAATCGTGCGACTCCATGCGCCGCACCGGAATTCCCGGCTCGGCCAACTCCCGGAACCACGGATCCCGGCCCGCCTCGTCCACCACCCCTACCCGCAACAGCGGATACTCCGCCACCAGCGCCGCGGCCGCCTCCTCCAGCCGCCGCGCCGAAACCCGCCCGTGAACCCGCACGCGCCCAGTGCAATTCGACGGCGAGATCCGGTCGATGATCCAGAACCACCGCTCCGAAGGACTCAGGGCGCGCATGTCGCGGAAGGGTTTTCAGCGGCCGCCGACGGGCTGGGGCGGGAGCGGGGTGGCCGAGATCTGGTTCTTCGGCTCGCCCTGTAGCGCCGAGAGGCCCTTCCAGGTCTCCCAGTCGATGGTCCAGTCGTAGATGTCGCCGTCCGCCGCGGAGAGCTGGATGCGGGTGCCGGTGACCTCGACCGGGTCGCCGTAGAGGGCGGTCGGGAAGTAGGCCTGGGCGTCGGTCGGGTTGAGGTTGATGCAGCCGTTGGTGACGTTCGAATTGCCCTGGGCGGACACCGATTCCGGATTGGCGTGAATGAACTCGCCATTGTTGGAGATGCGCACGGCCCACCGTTCCCGCACGTTCGTGTAGAACGGCGGGTTGGACATCATGAAGTCCTCGTACTTCTCGGTCACCACGTGGATGCCGGAGCGGGTGACATTGCGGTCCTGGTTGCCTTCGCCGTAGCTGCAGGCGAAGTCGAAGACGGTCTGCCCGTCGCGCACCACCTGGACGCGGTGGGTGGGGGCGGCGGCCTTCACGATCTGGGCGCGGCCGATACGGAAGTCGGAGGTCAGGTCGGAGTCGCCGAACAGCCCGCTGCCCATGTCCAGGCCGTACAGCTTGGCGCCGACGTGCACGGTGGTGCCCGGCTGCCAGTACTCGCGGGGCCGCCAGTGCACCCGGGAGCCGCCGTTTTCGTCCTGCAGCCACGCCCACGAGCCCTCGGTCTCCGGGGTGGCGGTGACGACGAGCGCCTTCTCGACCGCGGCCTTGTTCTCGACGTGCCCCTTGAACTGGAGCATGATCGGCGCCGCGATGCCGACCTCCTGGCCGTCACCGATATTGATGGTGGCGGGCGCGGTGTTCTTGGGGCTGATGGTGGTGAACTTGCCGTCGATGGCCACCGGCTTGTTGTCGGTGCCGATGGCGGTGCCGGACCAGGTGTAGGTGGCGCCGTAGCCGAGCGGTTCGTTCACCGTGAATTTGCTGTGAGTGGCATCGAAGGTGCCGGTTACCTGCTTGCCATTGGAATTGGTCAGCGCCAGCTGATCGATGCGGCCATTGCTGACCGTCGCCGACACCGCGGTGGTCGGGTTCACATTGTCGGTGCCGCCACCCGGCTCCAGCTTGACGGACGCGACCGGAGCGGCCGGCTGCGCGGGGCCGCCACCACCCTTGTTCGACGACGAACACGCCGCCGCGATCACTGCCGTCGACGCCACCAGAGCGGCCCGCATGGCCGCCCGGCGGGACAGTCCTCGATTACTCACTTGCTCGACCCTACCCCCGCAAACCGTGTATTCCGGACGCTGAATTGGTGG
The DNA here is from genome assembly GCF_042754165.1 of Nocardia sp. NPDC059229. NCBI lineage: Bacteria > Bacillati > Actinomycetota > Actinomycetes > Mycobacteriales > Nocardiaceae > Nocardia > Nocardia sp. NPDC059229. The sequence continues at coordinate 59,953 of NZ_JBHZAK010000023.1, read as the reverse complement.
CGAAAGCCACTCGCTACAGGCTGACTCCCACGGTCACAGGTTCCGGATCCAGATGAATGCCGAAGCGCTCAGCAACCCCCTCGCGAACCGTGCGGGCGAGGGTCACCAGATCGGTCGCGGTAGCCGCGCCCCGATTGGTCAGCGCCAGCGTGTGTTTGGTCGACAACCGCGCTGGAGACCCGTCGCCCGGAAAGCCCTTGGCGAAGCCGGCGCGCTCGATGAGCCAGCCCGCCGAGAACTTTACCCCGCCGTCCGCGGGATAGGTGGGCACGGCCACGTCCGCCCCCAGATGTGACGCGATCGCCGCGCGCACCGCGGCCACCTGCGCATCCGGAATCACGGGATTGGTGAAAAACGAACCCGCACTCCAGGTGTCGTGATCCGCCGGATCCAGCACCATGCCCTTGCCCGCCCGCAATCGCAGCACCGCGGCGCGCACCTCCGCCGCGGGCCGGGACTCGCCTTCGGTCGCACCGAGCGCGCTGGCCAGTTCGCGGTAGGCGAGCGGCGCGCTGGAACCGTCAGCACGCAGGGCGAATTCGACCGCCAGCACCACGGCGGCGTCACTGTGCTTGAGAACCGAAGTGCGATAACCGAATCCGAGCTCCTCCGGCCCGGCCCAGCGAATCTCGCCGGTCGCGCGGTCCAGCAACCGCACCCGGCGCAGCAAACTCGCCACCTCGACACCGTAGGCGCCGACATTCTGGACCGGTGTGGCACCGGCCGAACCGGGAATTCCGGACAGACATTCGAGACCGCCCGAACCGGCCGCCACGGTCGCGGCCACCACCGCGTCCCAGTTCGCGCCCGCCTCGGCGAGCACCGTGTCACCGGTGATCTCGACGTCCTCGGTCGCGATCCGCACGACAACCCCGTCGAACCCGTCATCGCCGATGAGCAGGTTGGAGCCACCGGCGATGAGCAGCACCGGAATTCCGGCCGCGTCCAGTTCGCGCACGGTCGCCACCAGGGCGTCGGTGGTCACGCAGTCGGCGACCGTGGCCGGACCGCCGACCCGCAGGGTCGTCAGCTCCGCCAACGGGACCGCGGCACGCAGCCGCGCACCGGTCGCCGTCAGCCGGTCCCGCAGGTCGTCGAACGACACCACCCGAGAAGTACGCACAGGCACAGACGGTAGCCTGTCCGACCATGGCGACACCTCTGGCCTTCACTGCGCACTCGACACATCCCATGGCCGCGGTGCGCGCGGCGTTCGCCGACGAGCAGTACTGGAAGGACCGCATCGAGGCGGTCGGCGGCCCCAATGCCCGCATCGAGAACCTTGTCATCACCGGTGACCAGGTGCGCGTCGACATGGTGCAGACGATTCCGGCCGAAGAGCTGCCCGCGCAGATCACCGCGATCAAGCCCGACGGCCTGACCATTCCGCGCACCGAGACCTGGCACGGCAGCGGCGGCACCGTCGAGGCCCGCGTGGACGGCGCGCCCGCCACCGTGAACGGCACCCTGACCGTCACCGACGACGGCTCCGGATCCACTTTCGTGGTGGACGGCTCCATCGACGTGAAGATCCCGCTGTTCGGCAAGAAGATCGAGGCCGCCATCCAGCAGCACCTCACCGAGCTGCTGGAGCGCGAGGCCGAGTTCACCGACACGTGGCTGAGTTCGCATTGAGCACCCCGGTTCACAGCCGGCGACCCGCCCCAAGGTCGCACTGACCGGGGTCGCCCGGCAGTAACCTGACCGATCGTGGCACGCCGACTCGACTACTCCGCGCGGTATCCGCTGCACACCACGCAAGAGGTGTACGCCGCGATGATGAACCGCGAGCACTGGGATGCCCGCATCGAGGAACTGCGCAAGCATTCCCCGAACGACATCGTCGGCCTCGACGCCGGGGACCATGGCATCACGATCGAACTGCGGCACGTGCTACCCCGCGACACCCTGCCCGAGATGGCGCAGATGGTGGTGCACAGGGACATGGTGATCACCCGCCGGGAAACCTACGGCCCCTACGGACCCGAGGTGACCGGCGAGTACACCGCCGAAATCCCCAACAGCCCAGGCACTCTCGGCGGCACCATGCGTTTGTTCCCCACCGAGACCGGTTGCACGCTGCGCACCTCCTCGCGGGCCCAGGTCCACCTTCCGTTCTTCGGGCGCAGGCTCGAACAGCTCATGCTGGTCAACCTGGTGGACCTGTTCCGCGCCGAAGCCGAGGTGACGAAGGTTTGGCTGGATCAGCAGCACCCCGTCGGGTAGCCAAGCCGATCGGCACGATCACCCGCGGCACCACCGGCATCAACCGGCTGCGCCGCGGCGATCGCTGGATGGCGCACGACTCCCTCGTCGCCGGGCGATTGCTCGATGCCGTGGATCCGCTCGTGGTGGATCTCGGTTACGGCGCCAGCCCCGTCACCACCCTGGAGATGGCGGCCCGCCTGCGGACCGTCCGGTCGGACCTGCGGGTGGTCGGCCTGGAGATCGATCCGGAGCGCGTGGTTCCCGGCCGGGACGGGGTGGTGTTCGCGCGCGGCGGTTTCGAACTCGCGGGCCTGCGCCCGAGCCTGGTGCGGGCCTTCAACGTGCTGCGCCAATACCCGGAATCCGCTGTCCCCGAAGCCTGGTCGACCATCCAGTCGGGTCTGGCTCCGGACGGCCTCCTCCTCGACGGCACCTGCGACGAACTGGGCCGCCGCTGCGCCTGGATCCTCCTCGACCGCACCGCACCCCTCTCCCTGACCCTCGCCTGGGACCCCTTCACCGTCGGCACCCCCTCCGACATCGCCGAACGCCTCCCCAAGGCCCTCATCCACCGCAATATCCCCGGCGAACCCATCCACACCCTGCTCACCGCCGCCGACCGCGCCTGGGCCGTCGCCGCGCCCCTGGCCCCCTACGGCCCCCGGGTCCGCTGGCGGCACGCCTCGAACCTCCTGTGCGAGCAGGGTTTTCCGCTCCGCCCCTACCGCCGCCGCCTGCGCGACAATCTGCTCACCGTCCCCTGGTCCGCCGTCGCACCCCTGCCCTGAGCGGGCACGCCGGCCGCACGCGGATCAGGGAGCTTGTGGCGCAGCTCCTGGATCGTGCCGGAGATCGCGGCCGGGGCCAGCAACGAGCGCGGGGCGAAGGGCTGCCGCCAGAGGCCCCCGTGGGCCGCGCCGGCGGCGAAGAGGGCCTCCGGGTTGGCATTTCGGGATTCGTCGTCCGCGAACAGATCCGCCACCAGTTTGGCGGCGAGCAGGGTGCGGGCGGTGGCGGGGTCGAAGACCTCGATGCCGAAACGGGAGGCGGCACGGTATGCCGCAGTGCGCCAAGGGTATTCGCGGGCGACGCTGCGGGTCCAGGCGGGCGGGGCGACCGTGAAGGACACGGTGTGCTCCGCCGCCCGGGCCAGGACGGCTCGCCAGCGCGGAAGACGTTGGGCCAGGGCGTAATCCGGTCCGGCCAGGGCGGGCAGATTGTCGAACAGACCCCAGGCCCCGCCCTCGGAGTCGAAGATCGGGCGCGTGTAGTTGAGGCGATAGAGCGAGTGCGGGGCCACGCGATGCAGGAGATCCTGAGCGCTGCCACGGATACCGCGCTCCGCCAAGCGATCCCGGGCCGCCGCCACCACCGAGGCGGGCACGGCGTAGGTGTCGGTCGGCGAGCCGAGCAGCGCGAGAACGGCATCGGAATGATGCCGCAGCAGGGTTTCGGCGAGCACGTCGGACGCGGCGGCGAGCCGGACACCGGCCGCCCCGGGCAGCCCGGCATACAATCCGAGCACCGGCCGGGCATCACTGTGCGCGGTGATCCACCTGGCCAGAGCGGGAAAACTCCGGGAGATGTCCACGCCGGGTTCGCCGTCCGCGACCGGGAACCGCATGACACCCGCCCCGGCCTTCGCGACGGCCCGCAACCGCTCCCATCGCACCCGGCCCGGCCGATCCACCGCGAGCACGTCCGCGCCCCACCCCAGCAGCGGCCGCAGCGGTCCGAGCTCGGCGTCCGCACCGGTCACGGTCACCCGGAAACCGGGCAGCCGCAACCATTCCGGATGGTCGACGACCCGCTCGATCGCCGCCACGAAGTCGGCTTCCAGAATCCCGCGGGTCTGCCACTCGGCCAGGCGCAACCGCAGCGCGTCCTCTGCCAGCAGCAACCCGCGCCACGGCACCTCGAGGCGTTTCGCCGCGGGGGCCGCGCCCGGGACCTCGGCGGTCTCCAGGACCGTCCCGCCGGCCTCGGCGTCCACATCGACGGTGTCCAGCGCCGCCACCGTGCGCCCGACCGTGAACCGCAGCATGTGGCGCACCGCGCCCAGCCCCGCCTCGGCCATGCCGATCGAAACCTCCGGCGCGCCGATGGCCAGCGCCGTCATGCCCCGGAAAACCCGGTGGTAGCCGCGCCGCCAGTCCCGGCAGGTCTCCACCGACTGCGCCAGATCGGCGTCGTAGGGCCGGATCGCGTCGGCGACCGCAGCCGCCGAGAACATGTCCGCGATCCGCTCGGGCGGGCCCGGAGGAAACACCAGATCCCACACGTCAGCACCGACCGTCCCCATGAACAGTCACCCTGCCATGAAATGAGCCGCCGCAAAACTCGACGACCCCACCGCGAAAAACCCCGGGAGGCCCCTAATGCGGGTCCTCCTGGGCGCGGGTCAGGGCCCGGTGCAGCCGGGCCGCCGTGGCCGGATCCAGAGCGGTACTGGCGGAACGAATTTCGGCGCGGGCGCAGCGGTGGATGGCGACGGCGTCGGCCACCACCTCGTCCAGCGCGGCCTGCCCGATCCCGGCCTCGGCCAGATCCAGCACGGTCCGCAGCGGCGTGGTCACCAGGAAGGCCCCCGCCGACTCCACATCCTTGCGGGCGAAGCTGCGCCGCAGCACCACCAGCCGCGGCGACAGCGGGAACCGCCCGACCCGCGCCGACAGGTGCACGAACCGCGGCCGCAACCGACCCAGCCCGTGCAGTTCGGCGGCGCTGTGGTGCGAGACCGCCGCGGCCCCGTCGAACCAGGCCGACCACATGGCGTACTCGTCGAGCGGCCCGTCCGGCCAGTCGGCCATGCGCAGCAACCCGACCCCCGAACGCAGGATGCTGCCGTCCCGCAACCCGTCGCGAATCCGGACCTCACATCCGGTGCGCAGCACCTGACGGGTGGTGAAATACCCCGCGTGCCGCGCGGCCTGCTCCCGCAACGCGTGCCATCCGTACTCCGGATCGGGCTCCGGTGCCGCGTTCCCAGCCATGACATTCAGGATAAGCGGCACCCATGTGCGTTATGTCACAATCCACGCGTGTGAGCCGACACCTCACAGGATGCACAGAGCTCACTCAGAAAGCTCGGGAAGAATCGCCTCCATGAATTCGGAACCCACCTCGGACGACGCGATCAAGCGCGACGCCACCGTCGCGCAGCCGGACAACCCTGCCGCGCAGGCGGTCGAATTCGGCAAGCCGGACAGCACGCCCACCGAAATCCTGGGTGCGGAGCACGACTCGCCCACCGAGGTGCTCAACGGCCAGGGCGCCACCACCGACTGGTGGAACGACCCCACCGCCCAGCACGGCGCCCAGCCCACCCAGGCCCTCCACCCGGGCGAGGCGGCCTACGCTCCCGGCGCCACCGCCGGTCCGGGCCACTCGGCCGGTACCGCACCGACCACGGTGCTGCCGGCCGGCACCGGCGCCTCCGGTTCGATTCCGCAGCCCGGCGGCACGCAGCTGCCGCCCGGCACGCCGCCGCCCCCGATGAACGGCGGTGGCGGGCAGGGCGGCTCGTCCGGCAAGCGACGAAATCGCAAGCGGACCCTGCTCATCGTGGGCCTGGTGTCGACGCTGCTGGTGGCGGGCGGCCTGGCGGGCGGTGAGGCCTACGCCCGCAACAAGGTCGAAAAGTGCATCAGCTCGCAGTTCCAGGCGCAGATGGGCTCCAAGATCGATGTGTCGTTCGGCTGGAAACCGCTGCTGCTCACCATGTTCGACCACAAGGTCGGCTCGGTGACGGTGAACAGCGACGACTCCAAGTTCGGCCCGGCGCAGGGCATGGTCGTGCACGCCACCTTCAAAGACCTCGAAATGTCCGATGGCGGCAAGCAGGCCACCGTCGACAGCTCCACCGCCGACGTCACCTGGAACACCGACGGCATCACGAAAACGCTGGGCGGCTTGGTCTCCGGCACCACCGCCGATCCCGGCTCCGGCACGCTGAGCTTCGCAGTGCTGGGCGGCCTGGCCCAATTGCAGGTCAAGCCAAAGATTGTCGGCGACAAGATCGAGGTCGACACCCTGCAGGCGTCACTGCTCGGCTTCGGCCTGCCCACCGATCTGGTCTCGGGCATCGTGGATCTCATGACGCAGAGCCTGCAGAGCTACCCGCTGGGCCTGCAGCCCACCAAGGTCGAGGTCACCAAGGACGGCCTGCACGTCGCGCTGCAGGGCGGGCACACCGAGCTGAAGGCGGATCCGAACCAGCAGCAGCAACCGATCGACTGCTAGTCCGGAAACCCTTCCAGCACTTCACGAGACCGCGACAGTCCCAGCCGCGTCGCGCCGGCGGCGATCAGTTCCGCCGCCTGCGCCGCGCTCCGGATACCGCCACTGGCCTTCACCCCGAGCCGCCCGCCGACGGTCTCCGCCATCAACCGCACGGCATGCGCGCTCGCACCGCCCGCGGGATGGAATCCGGTGGAGGTCTTCACGAAATCCGCGCCCGCCCGCTCGGCGGTCCGGCACACCTCGGCAATGGCTTCGTCGGTGAGCGCGGCTGATTCGATGATCACCTTGAGCAGCGCCCGATCCCCGATCGCCTCGCGCACCGTGACGATGTCCGCCAGCACCGCGTTGTAATCGCCGGCCCGCGCCGCGCCGACATCGATGACCATGTCCACCTCGGCCGCGCCCTGGTCCACCGCCAGCCGCGCCTCGGCCCCCTTCACCAGCGAATGATGTTTGCCGGAAGGGAAACCCGCGACCGTGGCCACCACCAGACCCGGCGCCCGCACCGGCAGCATGGACGGCGACACGCAGATCGCGAACACGCCCAGTTCGCGCGCTTCGTCCACCAGCGCGGCCGCCTCGGCGGGTGTGGCATCTGGCGACAGCAGGGTGTGATCGATCATCGCCGCCACGTCACGACGGGAAATCTGTGCCATGAGCACCGAGTTTGGCACACGCCAGGCGAATTTCGTTGCGGGCCGCCACCGTTGTCGCGCAGACTTGTAGGCGTGCTGATCCGTCGTGAACGTACCGGCGATGCCGCCGCGATCGACGCGGTGCACCGCAGCGCCTTCGATCGCTCCGCGGATGCCGACGGTGATACCCCCTCTTCCGAGCCGATCGGCGACCCCGTCGAAGTCGGTCTGGTCCACCTCCTCCGCGACGACGGATCCGCCTGGATCCCGACCCTGTCGCTGGTGGCGGAGTTCCACGATCAGATCGTCGGGCACGTCTGCCTCACCCGGGCCGGCATCGGCCCGTTCCCGGTGCTGGCGCTGGGCCCGATCGGCGTTCGCGCCGACCTTCAGGGCAAAGGCATCGGCTCGGCTCTCATGCACGCAGCCCTCGGCGCCGCCGACGCTCTCGACGAACCACTGGTGGGCCTGCTCGGCAGCCTCGAGTACTACCCGCGCTTCGGTTTCGCCCCGGGCAGCCGGCTGGGCATCGTCCCCGACCAGCCGGAGTGGGCCACCCACTTCCAGGTCCGCCCGCTCACCGCCTACGAACTCGAGATCAAGGGCGAATTCCGCTACGCCGACGCCTTCTACATGCTGTGACCGCGGCCCGGCATGCGGGTGAGCGGGGCCACTGAATCACCCCTTTGATCCGGTGCCCGGCGGTTGCTGGGAGGATATCCGGTATGAGTTCCACCCTGGACGACCGTCGTTACGTGCTCACCCTGGGCTGCCCGGATCGTCCCGGCATCATCGCCCGCATCACCTCGTTCATCGCCGATTTCGGCGGGTCGATCGTGGAGGCGGGTTACCACTCCGACCTGGAAACCGGGTGGTTCTTCACCCGGCAGGCGCTCGAGGCCGCCACCGTGCCGTTCGATCTGGACGAGCTGCGCAGCCGCTTCACCGCCGTCGCCGCCGACCTCGGCCCGGAAACCGACTGGCAGGTGCACGACTCCGGTGAACGCCGCCGCGCGGTGCTGCTGGTCTCCAAGGACGGCCACTGCCTGCACGACCTGCTCGGCCGGGCCACCAGCGGCGAGCTCCCCGCCACCATCGAGGCCGTCATCGGCAATCACCCGGACCTGGCCGGCATGACCGAGGCGCACGGCGTCAAGTTCCACTACGTGCCCTTCCCCAAGGACCCGGCCGAACGCGGCCCGGCCTTCGAGCAGGTGCGCGACCTGGTCGACGCGCACGACCCGCACGCCGTGGTGCTGGCCCGGTTCATGCAGGTGCTGCCGTCGGAGCTGTGCGAGCACTGGGCGGGCAAGGCCATCAATATCCATCACAGCTTCCTGCCGTCCTTCGTCGGCGCGCGTCCCTACCACCAGGCCTTCGCCCGCGGCGTCAAGCTGATCGGCGCGACCTGCCACTACGTCACCGCCGAGCTGGACGCGGGCCCGATCATCGAGCAGGACGTCACCCGCATCGACCACTCCGACACCGTGCGCGACATGGTCCGCCAGGGCCGCGATATCGAGCGGGTGGTGCTGGCCCGCGGCCTGCGCTGGCATCTCGAGGGCCGGGTGCTGGTGCACGGCCGCCGCACCGTCGTCTTCGAATAGGACCCGAAAAGCCAACGCCCGCCCCGGTTTTCCCAGGGCGGGCGTTGTCGTTTCCGAGGTCAGCCGGCGACGGCGACCGGGGCGCGGCGCGACCGGCGGATCACGCGGTGCAGCTCCACATTGAACGCCTTCTCGGCCTCGATGTTCACCAGATGCCCGGTGGGCAGAATGGTGTACCGGTCGAGATGTCCGGCGGCGGCGAGGGTGTCGGCGATCTCGCGCGAATGCACCTCCGGCAGCAGCCGATCGTGCGACCCCGCGATCACCGTGGTCGGGACCGTCAAATGCGCTGCGGCACCGTGCAGATCGAGTTCGAGCAGGCCCCGGGCCACGGCCGCACGCACCGACGGGCGGCAGGAACGGACGATCGAGGTGCCGAAGAGGATCTGGTCACGGGTGGCGGCCGGAGTCATCAGCCGATGCTTGGCGATCAGGTTGACCGCGGGGCCGCCGGGCAGCGGCACCGGCGTGCCGAACAGCGCCAGCGCCAGCCAGTCCGGGCCCGGGATCACATCGTTGAGCAGCGGAATCACGGTGGCGCGGTTGGGAATCTGACGCGCGGCGGTGGTAGCCAGCAGCACTGCCGAGGCCCGATGCTGGACCTGGTGCGGATAGCGGTCGGCCCACGCCTGAATGGTCATGCCGCCCATGCTGTGCCCGACCAGCACCGCCCGCCGGCCCGGACGCAGTACCGCGTCGAGCACATCGGAGAGGTCGTCTGCGAGCTGATGGGCGCTGAAAGTGCGCGTGCCGCTTTCGCTTTCGCCGTGGCCGCGCTGATCGAAGGCGACCACGCGGTATTCGCCAGCGAAGGCATTGATCTGCGGGTTCCAGTATTCGATGGCACAGGACCAGCCGTGCGCCAGCACGATGACCTCACCGTCGGCCGGACCGTAGGCGTGTACGCGCAGCTTCGCGCCGTCACGCGTGGTGACGGGGATGACCTCGGTGGGCCGTGGGGTATTGAGCGATGCGGTCCGGTAGTTCCGGGACCGCAGCCCGGAGCGGAAGGGCGCGGTCAGCGCGTCGGCGCCGACACCGGCCTCTGGCAGTTTCACCAGCATGAGCACTCCTTTGTGTTCCAGACCACCGTAACGCGCTAACCAAGGTGCTTGCAATAGCAAGCAGGGATATATCTTCTTGCTCTACAACTATGTTCGTCGTGACTGCCGTCTCTGTTAAGGAACCTCAGGGGTGGGCGAGCCCACCCCTCAGGCGCCGACCACCCGTGCGGGGATTCCGAACGCGGACTTGGCGATCCGGTCGAGTTCGGCATTGAACTCCCGGTACGCCTCCACATTCCCCAGGTGACCGGTCGGCAGGATCCGGTACCCGTCCAGGCTGCCGGTCGCGGTGAGCATCTCGACGATCCGCTCCGAGTGCACCGGCGGGGTCATATCGTCGGCCGACCCGGCGATGACGGTGGTCGGCACGGTCAGCCTGGCCGCCCCGCGCCCGACATCCAGGTAGGACAGCAGGGTCCCGAACCGGCCGCGCACCCGCGCCGGGCACGAGCGCACGATGTTCAGGCCGAAGGCGGCAACATCGCCGACCGCGGCCAGGCTCATGATCTGCCGTCGGAACACCCACATCACCGGCAGGATCGGCGGGAAGAGAATCGGGGCGCTCAGCCCGAGCAGGCCGATCAGGAACGGCAGCTTGGCGATACCCCGATTGAAGAACGGGACCACGGTGGTCTCGGCGATCAGGTCGCCGGCCGCGGTATTGGTGAGCAGCACCGCGAGCAGCTGCCGCCGCACCCGCTGCGGATACCGGCCCGCCCAGGCCTGAATCGTCATGCCGCCCAGGCTGTGCCCCACCAGCACCGCACGCCGGCCCGGCTTCAGCACGACGTCCAGGACATCGGCGAGATCGTCCGCGAGCTGGTCGGTGGTGAGCGGCGCGGTGCCCTCGTCGCTCTCGCCGTGGCCGCGCACGTCGTAGGCGATGACGCGGTATTCGCCGGCGAAGGCGTTGATCTGGGGGTTCCAGTATTCGAGGCAGCAGGTCCAGCCGTGCACGAGAACGATCACATCGCCGTCGGCCGGGCCGTAGGCGTGCACCCGGAGCCGGGCGCCATCGGAGGCGGTGACCGGGACGACCTCGCAGGGACCGGCCGGCGGATTCAGATCCGCATTGCCGTAGGTCCGGGTGCGCAGGTCCGCCCGGTGCTCGCGCACCAGGTCACGAAACTTCCGGCTGAGGTCCGCCCGGTGAGGCAGCATTGCCCGCATAGGACACTCCTTTGTGTTACTGCTAGATACAGTAACCCGCGCCGGCCCGTGCTTGCTAGTGCAAGCACCCGAAAAGTTCCCGAGCCGGAACCCACCTCACCCCTGGCCAGCGCATTGATGTGAACAAAAAATGACCGCCACCCGGATGATCCGGAGTGGCGGTCGAGTGTCTCGAACGCGGGTTACCAGCGCGGCCCGCGCTGGATCTCATCCACCTTGGGCCGGACATCGGCGAGGTAGACGCCGGTGGCCACGATCGCCGCGATACCCAGAATCCCCACCGGGGTCTGCGCCAGCAGCAGGGCGCCCAGCGACGCCAGCAGAATCGCGATCCACACCGGCTTGGTCAGCTTGTCCACGGCCGTGAAGGCATCCGGGCGCTGGCGAATCGCGTGCACGAGCGCGAACACCGTCATGCCGAGCGCACACAGCTGCAACACCGTCAAGATCAAGCTGGGGATTCCCATCACCTCACCCATCATACGGGTGAAGCCCTGCCCACCAGGGCTTCTCACCACGACACGGGTTGCGGAACGCCGATGCCCACACCGCCCGGCAGCACCGAACCCTTCGGAGGGTGACTGCGTTCCCCTGAAACGCGGTCGCCCTCGCACACGTGAGTGTGCGAGGGCGACAAGCTTTTTCGCGAAGTGCGAGATCTACTTCTTGGCGGGGGCAGCCTTCTTGGCGGGGGCAGCTTTCTTGGCCGGAGCCTTCTTGGCGGCAGCCTTCTTGACCGGGGCGTCGTCCTCGACCGGAGCGGTCTCGGTGGTCACGTCCACGACCTCGGCGTCGACGGTCTCCTCGGTCTCGGCCTCTTCCTTACCGGCGAGCCCGATGTAGGGGCCGACCTGGTCGCTCACCTTGCCGATGATGTCCTGGGTCTGCGACAGCAGGTCGTTGTAGCGGGTCTCGACCTGCTCGAAGCGCTCCTCGAAAGCCGGGTTGCTGCGCAGCTTCTCGACGGTCTCCTCGCCGCGGGCGGCCAGGTCGGCGTACAGGTCCAGCAGCTGGTGGTAGTACTGGTCGACCAGCTTGCGCAGCTCCTCGGCGGTGGCCTTCTCGCGCAGCTCGGCCAGGTCCTCGGGCAGCTCGGACGGCAGCGCCTGCACGCGCTGGCGCAGGGTCTCGGCCTGCTCCTGCAGGTCGGCCGGGAGGTTGGCGACGCGCTCGCGGGCCTCGTCGATGCGGCCCTGGACGTCGGCGGAGGTGGCGCGCTCGCGGATCTGCGAGACGGCGTCGAGCACGGCGGCGTAGATGGCGTCACCCGCTCCGACCGTGGCATAGATCGGCTTGGTCACGGTCGCGGTCAGGTTCGATTCGGTCATGATGGTTCGCTCTCCTGGCGTGGCGGAACTTCGGTTGTGCGGTGCGGAACCTCGTTGTCCCTGTTTCCCCCGGGAACGCCCCCCATTAGCTCCGTTGCGTCCCCTCTGTCCTCGTTCGCCTGGTTTTCCCGGCAAAACGATTCATAGATGTCCAGGAGGACCTGCTTCTGACGTTCGGTCAAGCCGGTATCGGCCAGCAGGGCATCCCGGACAGGGCCGTGCGGCCTCTGCTCGAGGTACCCGGCCCGCATGTACAAGACCTCCGAGGAGACCCGCAGACCCTTCGCGATCTGGGCGAGTACCTCGGCGGACGGGTTGCGCAGCCCGCGCTCGATCTGACTCAAGTACGGATTGCTCACCCCCGCCAGCTGTGCGAGCTGACGCAGCGAGACCTGGGCGGCCTCGCGTTGCGCCCGGATGAAGCCCCCGATGTCGTGAGCCGCGTTGGCTACGCGACCCGTCCGATCTCCGGCGGCGGACGTCTCCGCGCTGTCGCCCTCGATCGGTTCGGGAACCTCGGGATCGTGCTTCATCACTCACCTTCCGGCGGTTGTGCGGTCAATTCTAGGACGGGGTGCTAACTCTTGCAAGCGCTCTGCTAGCGCAGTTCACCGAATGGCGCGTGGCAAACAGCCGGCGCTCCGCCCGCAGCGCTTATTGGTCAAATGTTCAGCCATTGAACAGCAAATGGGAGGCGGCATAGATGACCAGGCCCGCCAGCGAACCGATCACCGTGCCGTTGATGCGAATGAATTGCAGATCCTTGCCCGCCGCCAATTCGATCTTGCGGCTGGCCTCCTCCGCATCCCAGCGGGCAACAGTGTCGCTGACCAGCGACGCGAACTCGGCGCCGTAGTTCGTGACCAGGTACCGGACGCCGCGCTCGAGCCAGCCGTCCACCTTGTCCCGCATGGCGGCGTCGGTCGAGAGCCGCTCGCCCAGCTGCTGCACATTGTCGGCCACCTTGCGGCGGAGCGTGGAATTCGGATCGTCGGCCGACTCGAGGATCATGCGCTTGGCCGCCCGCCAGGTGGCCTGCGCCATCCCGGTGACCTCGCGCCGGCCCATGAGCTCGGTCTTGATCTTCTCCGCCTTTTCGATCATGGCGTCGTCGAATTGCAGATCGTGGGCGAAATCCTCGAGGAAGCGATTCGCCGCCAGCCGCACCTCGTGATCGGGCTGGGTGCGCACCTTCCAGGTGAATTCCACCAACTCCCGATAAATGCGCTCGGCCAGCAGCGAATTCACGAATTTCGGGGCCCAGGACGGCGCGTCCCGGTTCACGATGCGGTCCAGCGTCTCCTGCGAGTCCAGCGCCCACTGGTGCGCACGCTCGGCCAGCAGGTCCAGCAGCGGAGCCTGCCGGTTGTCCGCGATCAGCTCGTTGAGCACCTTGCCGATGGGCGGACCCCACAGCGGCTCGGCGATGCGCTTGACGATGGTGTTGTCGATGATCTGCTCGACATCCTCGTCGCGCAGCACGCCGATGACCGCGCGCAATATGGTCGCGCTCTCGTCGGAGATGCGTTCCGCGTGCGCCGGTTCGGCCATCCAGCGGCCCAGCCGGAGCGGGATCTGCGCGGAATTCACCTTGACGGCGACGGCCTCCGGCGACAGGAAATTGGTGCGCACGAATTCGCCGAGTCCGGCGCCCACCTGATCCTTCTTCTTGCGGATGATCGCGGTGTGCGGAATCGGCAGGCCCAGCGGATGCCGGAACAGCGCGGTGACGGCGAACCAGTCGGCCAGCGCACCGACCATGCCGGCCTCGGAGGCGGCCTTCACATAGCCGACCCACTCACCACCCGCGCCGCGCGAACTCATCCAGGCGCAGACGATATAGATGATCGTGGCCGCGGCGAGAAAGCCGGTGGCAATGGCCTTCATGCGCCACAGTTCGCGCTTCTTGCCCTCTTCGTCCAGGAGATCGGCGAACGCTCCGCCGCCGTTGGGTGTGGTCTTCATCGGCTTCGGCTCGGTCGTGTCGAGTACCCCGGCACCGCCGGCAGGTTGCTCCATATCGTCCATTCTGGCGCGTGGTGTGATGAACTCCCCGCCACCGGGCCCTTCCCGATCGGCGACGATCCACAGCATGGGAGGCTTAAGCTGAATAGGCCCAGGCCCAGGACGCGAACAAGGAGCCAACGCAGCGTGACCACCAAAGGCAGCGTGAGTGCCGCCGTGGAGGCGGCCACCGGTCCACGCGGTGGTCGTGTCGACGGCCGCAAACGCCGCTGGCAACAGCACAAGATCGACCGGCGCGAGGAGCTGGTGGACGGCACCCTCGCCGCCATCCGCAAGCGCGGCGGCGACGCCGGCATGGATGAGATCGCCGCCGAGATCGGCGTCTCGAAAACCGTGCTCTACCGGTACTTCTCGGACAAGCAGGACCTGACCCGCGCCACCATGGAGCGGTTCATCGAGACCACGCTGATGCCGCGCATCTACGAGGCCATCAGCGACGACCTCGACGAGTATCAGCTGGTCCGCAATACCTTGGCGGCCTATGTGCACACGGTCGACTCGGACACCGACGTCTACCGGTTCATCATGGGCAACGGCTCGGCCACCGACACCTCCACCCTCGCCGATTTCGAGAAGCTCTTCGCGCAGGTGGTCTCGGCGGTCATCATCGACAAGTCCTTCGACCGCGGCATCCAGACCGAAGGCGCGATGCTGTGGTCCTACGTGCTGGTCGGTGGCGTGCAGCTGGCGACCGACTGGTGGATCTCCAACCGCACCATGTCCAGCGAGGAAATGCTCGACTACCTCACGATGATGGCCTGGAGCGCCATCGAGGGCATGGTCCGCGCGGGCGGCGACCGGCACTACTTCAACGCGCGCCCGCACGTGCTGCCGGACCCGGAAAACCGCGAAAACAGTGCTAGCTGACGGCTAGCACTCGAGTTCGCAGTGTGGTTAGGCTGAACCCGGCGGACCACACCACGGGGTGCCCGCCGTGTCGGCACCAACGGGGGTGTTGGCTCCCATGGAGGGTCACTATGGCGAAAGAGCTGCCCACATCCAGGCTTGCGCGGGGGACGAAGCTGGGAATTGCCGTCGCCGGTAATGCCTTGCGCGCCCAGAAGACTCGACGCTCCATGCGCGGCCGCTCCGAGGCCGTGCGGGCGCGGATGGCCGAGGAGTCCATGATCCGGGCCACCGAGCAGATGGTCATGGTGCTGGGCACCATGAAGGGTGTGGCCATGAAGCTCGGGCAGATGCTGTCCGTGCTGGACCTGGATCTGGTGCCGCCGGAGCATCGGGAGCGGTTCCAGCGCCGGCTGGCGATACTGCGCGACAGCGCGCCCACGGTGTCGTTCGAGGTGATGCGGGCGGTCATCGAGGAGGACTTCGGGCAGCCGCTGGAAGCCGTCTTCGCCGAATTCGATCCGGAACCCGTGGCCGCGGCCTCGATCGGGCAGGTCTACAAAGCGACGCTGCACGACGGCCGCGAGGTCGCGGTGAAGGTGCAGTACCCGGGCATCGACGTCGCGGTGCGCGCGGATCTGAAGAACCTGGCCATGTTCCGGCGCATCCTGCAGTCGGCCATGCCGTGGGTGACCCCGGCCGTGCTGGACGAACTGCGCCTGAATCTGGAGAGCGAACTCGACTACGTCGCGGAAGCCACTACCCAGAAACAGATTTCGGAGTTGTTCACCGGGCACCCGTTCATCGTGGTGCCGAGCACCTACCCGGAACTGTCCACCACCCGCGTGCTGGTGAGCGAGTATTTCCCGGGCCGCGGCTTCGACGAGATCCGGGAACTGCCCGCGGCGGAACGCAATCGGATCGGCGAGATCATCTACCGCTTCTACGTGGGCTCGCTGTTCACCTTCAACGAGTTCTGCGGCGACCCGCATCCGGGCAATCTGCTGCTGGGCACGGACGGCCGGGTGGCGTTCCTGGACTTCGGGCTCTTCAACCGGATGGATCCCGAGCACGTGCAGTTCGAGGCCATCTGTATTCGCGCCGCGGCCGAGGAGCGGGCCGAGGATCTGCGCGATCTCATGGTCGAGCGCGGGGTCATCGATTCGCCGGAGGAGATCACGCCCGAGGAGTGCCTGGAATACGTGCTGGCGGCCTGCGAGTGGGCGCTGGTGGACGAGGATCTCACCATCACCCCCGAATTGGCCTCCGGCGCTTTCGTTCTGGCGGTGGATCCGCGGGCCAGCGAGTTCACCGGGATGAAGCAGCAGAATCTGCCGCCCGAGCACCTGTTCTCCCGGCGGGCCGACTTCCTCACCTTCGGCATGCTGGGGCAGCTGGAGGCGACCGGCAATTGGCATCGCATCGCGCGCGAGTGGCTCTACGGGGACGAGCCGGTCACCGAACTCGGCCGCGCCCATCACAACTGGCTGGCGAGCCGCCCGGCTCCGGCGCCGACCACCGGGGGGCCGACCAAGAAGACCCGTAAGCGCGCCGCCAAGGCGTGAAACCTCACCAACGGGAAAGAGAGCCATGGCCAACAGGGAATTCGACATCGTCCTATTCGGGGCGACCGGCTTCGTAGGCAAGCTGACCGCGCAGTATCTCGCCGAGGCGGCACCGGTCGATGCGCGCATCGCGCTGGCCGGGCGGTCGCCGGAGAAGCTGGCCGCCGTGCGCACGGAACTCGGGGCCGCGGCGGCGGAATGGCCGCTGGTGCAGGCGGATTCCACCGATCAGGCCAGCCTGGACGCGCTGGCGGCGCGCACCTCGGTGGTGGTCACCACCGTGGGCCCCTACCTGCGCTACGGGTTGCCGCTGGTGCAGGCGTGCGCCGAGAAGGGTACGCACTACGCCGATCTCACCGGTGAGCCGCTGTTCATCCGGGAGTGCATCGACCGCTTCGGCGAGCGGGCCGCCGAGACCGGCGCGAAGATCGTGAATTCCTGTGGCTACGACTCGATTCCGTCGGATCTGAGCGTGTATCAGCTGTACAGGCGCAGTGTCGCGGACAACGCCGGCGAGCTCACCGACGTCACCCTGGTGGCCTGGCTCAAGGGTGGGGCCAGCGGCGGCACCATCGATTCCGGGCGGGCCATGATGGAGGCCATCGCGGAGGATCCGAGCAAGGCGTCGTTGATGTCGCACCCGTATTCGCTGAGCCCCGACAAGGCCATGGAGCCCGATGTCGGCCGCCAGAGCGATCAGGCGCTCTCGCGGGCCTCGGCCATCGATCCGAGCCTGGACGGCTGGGTGGCGACCTTCTTCATGGGCGCGCACAACACCAAGATCGTGCGCCGCTCCAATGGCCTGCTGGGCTGGCCGTACGGCAAGAACTTCCGCTACCGGGAGGTCATGAGCGCGGGCTCCTCGGCCACCGCGCCGCTGGTCGCCGCGAGCATCGCGGGCGGGATCGTGGCCACCATGGCGGCGGGCGCGGTGCTCTCGCGAGTGGCCGTGGGCCGCAAGCTGATCGACCGCATCGTGCCCAAGCCGGGCACCGGGCCGAGCGAGCAGGCCCGGCGCAGCGGCTGGTTCACCATGCGCACCTTCGCGCACACCACCTCGGGCGCGAAGTACGAGTGCACCTTCGCCGGTAAGGGTGACCCGGGCTATCAGGCCACCTCGGTCATGCTGGGCCAGTCCGGCCTGTGCCTGGCCTTCGACAGCCTGCCGGAACTGGCGGGCATTCTCACCCCGGCCTCGGCCATGGGTGACGCGCTGACCGAGCGGTTGCGCGCGGCGGGCATCACCATCGAGGTCGCGCCCGCCTGACGCGCCGCGGCGATCATGTCCGGCGCACCACGGCGATCACGCCGGAGTGCTGTATTCCGCGATGAGCTCGCGGTAGCGATCGAAGGCGGGCTTCGGCGTGTAATCCGAACGCAGGAGCCCGAATTCGAGGTTCATATCGCCCTGATCGCTGTAGGAGTCGCGCAGGCCGAAGTGCTCGTAGGTGGTGATGTTGAGCTCGCCGGCCAGGCCGTCTACGAGGCGCACCACGGTCCCGAGCATCTCGGCCTGCCGCGCACAGGACCGGTCCGGCCCGGTGGCCCAGCCGTTTTCGGTGATGTGGATGGGGGTGGTGGCCGGAATGCCCGCAGCTGCCAGGCTTTCGCGGCGGAAGGCGGTCACCACCGCGGTGATGGCGGCTTCCAGGCTCTCGGCGGCGATCGGGCGGAAGACGTCGGGGAAGAAATCCAGGCCGACATAGTCGAGCGCGGCGGCGAATTCGCGCCCGCCCCGGCGGCCCAGATCGGTCCAGAACTCCTGTGCCGGATCGAAGATCGGTGTCGAGTTGCAGCCGATGCGGACAGCGAGGCCGAGCCGGTCCACCTCCGCGCGGGCGGCGCGCACCCCCTCGATGATGGCCTGCCGGACCTGCGGGTAGCCGCCGTTGCCGCCGGGTCCGGCATGGTTGGGCTCCTCCGCGATCTGCAGTGAGCAGAGCGCCGGTCCGTAGTCGCGAATCTGCTTGCGCAGGAACGCGAGCCAGCCGGTGAGGTCGTCGCCGGGTTCGTGGAAGCACACCACCAGATCGAGTTTCCGGTGCGCCGTGGCGTACTGCCAGGGCTGCGGCGGGGCCTCCTGGAATCCACCGCGCGCGTCGCTGTAGAGGACGTAGCCGCGCACCACGAACGGATGCTCGCCGTGCAGTTCGTCCAGGGCCGCCGTGATGCGGTCGGCCTGTTCCGGTGGGCCGGGCGTGACATTGCCGAACTGATCGCCGGCGAGTCCGCCGGCATAGATGCCGAATCTGAGCGTCATGGGTCCGACCGTACCTCGAATTTTGGTGTCACACCAATTTTAGTGTCACACCTATACTGCCTTGCGACAGGAAGGAGAGGTCGTTGGCACTGCGCGAGGAGAAGAAGCGCGCCACCCGGACCGCATTGGCCGACGCCGCCATGGCGTTGTTCGTGGAGAAGGGCTTCGACAAGGTGACCGTCGCCGAGGTGGCGCGCGCCGCGAACGTCTCGGTCAACACGGCGTTCAACTACTTCCCGACCAAGGAGGACCTGTTCTTCGACCGTCAGGACGAGGTCGCGAACCGGCTCGCCACCGCGGTGCGCGACCGGGTGCCGGGCGAGTCGGCGGCCGCGGCCGTGCGGCGCGCCTTCCTCGACCGGGTGCGGCGCGACGATCCCACCCTCGGCCTCTCCCCCGGCGCCACCACCTTCTGGCGCCTGATCGACGACAGTCCCGCCCTGCAGGCCCGATTGCGCCGGCTCGGCGAGCAGACCGAGACGGCGCTGGCCGAGGCGCTCGCCGAGGCCACCGGTACCAGCCCGGACGACCCCACCGCGCGGCTCGTCGCGGCTGCCCTCGCGGGCCTGGATCGCGCGCTGCACGCGGAGATCCGCCGGGCCACGCTGGCGGGTGCGGACCCGGAGACGGTGCACGCCACCGTGATCCGAGCGGCGACCGACGGATTCGACACGGCCGTAGCGGGACTCGCCGATTACGCCACCCGGCGATAGCAACCCGCCGAATGAGTGCGGCAGGTCACAGATTGCGCGTGCCGGTGACAGGCAGCACCCGCAGAATCTCTCCGGTAGGGTCGCGGACGGGACGGAGGTGGTACCCAAGAAAGGGGGGTCGGCCACGTGAAATGGATCCTGACCCCGGACGAGTTCGCGATGATCTGGACCCGCGAAACCGATCTGGAACGCCGTCCCTATCCGCTCGACACGACTCCGGCGACACCCGAGAATCCCGACGACGCATCGCAATTCGGGCCGATCACCCCGGGCGGAGCGCCGGCCCGCTTCCTGCGCCGCACCGATCCCGACCTGGCCGCGGCACTGGCCCTGTGCGCCCGCACCGACACCACCACCGTCACCCTGTACGGCGAGCGCACCGCCGGCCCGGAGGCCCGGCGCATTCTCGCCTTCGCGGCGGTGGCACAGCAGCGGGTGGGCATTCTGGTCTCGCTGCCGGATGCGGTGACGGTATCGCTGTGTCCCGCTGAGCAATTGGGGCGGGAACTGGTGGAGGTCATCGGGTCGGCGCCGCCGGGACGGCTGGAGCCGCTGCGCGAACCGCAGCAGGCGGTGCTGTATCCCGACGCCGCCGGCACCGGCGCGGAGGCCGACCGCTTCCGCCGCAAACTGCGGGAACCGGTGGACGGGCGCGGATTCATCACCGTCACGGTCGAACCGGCGAATCCGCTGTCGCCGCCGACCCGGCATCGCACCTGGCTGGATTTCTCCGGCGACGGCCGCTACCTGCTGACCACGGCCGCCGACCTCACCCTGACCCCGGTCACCGATGAGGAATTGGCCGCGCACCTGGTGCAACTGGCCCGGGTTTGAGTGCGGGCACCGGACGGGTTCGGCGCGGTTGCCTGCGGGAAACCACGCCCCCGTGCTAGGCATGATGAATGGCGAAGGCGACATCCTGGTCGAAACCGGTCACCAAGGCGCTACGCGCCGATGGCGTCAGGGTGAACGATCTGAATACATCCGCGACTCCGGGTTTCAAGGGCGACAAGCGCGCCGGCGAGGCCCTGCTCGAGGAACGCCGCGCAGTGTTGTCGGATCTGCAGGAAAAGCTCTACGCCAACGGCCGTTCCGGTGACACCCGCAGCGTGCTGCTGGTGCTGCAGGGCATGGACACCGCGGGCAAGGGCGGCATCGTCCGGCACGTGATCGGTTCGGTGGACCCGCAGGGCGTGGACCACGCGGCCTTCGGGGTGCCGACGCCGGAGGAACAGAAGCACCACTACCTGTGGCGCATTCGCAAGAAGCTGCCGCGCGGCGGGCAGCTCGGCGTGTTCGACCGCTCGCACTATGAGGACGTGCTGGTGGTGCGGGTGCACGATCTGGTCGCGCCGGAGGTGTGGGGCAAGCGCTACGACGAGATCAACAAGTTCGAGCGCAAGCTGGTGGACGACGGCACGACCGTGGTGAAGGTGGCCATGTTCGTCTCGCTGGACGAACAGAAGAAGCGGCTCATGCAGCGGCTGGACCGGCCCGACAAGTACTGGAAGTTCAACCCGGGCGACATCGACGAGCGTGCGTACTGGCCGCAGTACCAGGAGGCGTACCAGGCGGTGCTGGATCGCACCAATACCGACTACGCGCCCTGGTACGTGCTGCCCTGCGATTCCAAGTGGTACGCACGGCTGGCCGTCACCGAACTGCTCATCGACGCCCTGCAGGGCCTGAAGCTGGACTGGCCGCCCGCGGAGTTCGATATCGCCGAACAGAAAAAACGTCTCATCCAGGGGTGATTCACACCCCTACCGGGTGAATTCTCGCCGCTGACCACGGAAAATCGCTCGTCGCCGCGGACCAGGCGCGACTCGGCACGCGCACATGCAGGAATCTCTCAGGTTCTCGGGTGAAGATGGGCGCGCACGTGTCGTGACAACGGAAGGCGTGGTGAGCACAGAGGTGAGCACTAAACCGGGTGACCGTAAAAATCCGCTCGCGAAAGCGGCGCGGGCCGAACGCAACCGCAAGATCTTCATCCAGGTCGGCGTGGCCGCAGTCCTGGTCGGTCTGGTGGCGGCCATCGGCATCGGTCTGGCGATCCGCAAGCACGACGACAACAAGGGCACGCCGGCCGCGTCGTCGGGCTCGTTCGCCCCGGCCGTCACCCACGATCCGAGCACGGGCGCGGTTCCGCCGAACGTCACCCCCGGTGGCGCCATCCGCATCGGCAATCCGGACGCCAAGGCGAAGATCCAGATCGTCGCCGACCTGCAGTGCCCGGCCTGCAAGATGTTCGAGGGCTACAACTCCGACGTGCTGGCCAAGGCGGTCCAGAACGGTTCCGCCACCATCGATTACAACATCATCTCCTTCCTGGACCGGGCCTCCAACGGCAACCAGTACTCGACCCGCGCGGCCAATGCCGCCTATGTGGTCGCCGGCGCGGACCCGTCGAAGTTCCAGGCCTGGCTGGGCACCATGTTCGGCAAGCAGCCGCCGGAGAACGGCAACGGCATGACCGATGACCAGCTCATCCAGATCGCGGCCGACGCCGGATACACCGATCCGCAGGTGGCGCAGGACATTCGGGACGGCAAGTACATCCAGTTCGTGAAGGACGAGACCAAGGCGGTCTTCGCCACCGGCCTGCAGTCCACCCCGACCGTGTACGTGAACGGCAGCCAGGTGCAGGACGCCAAGACGCTGATGAGCCCGGGCGGCATGACCTCGGCGATCGAGAACGCGAGCAAGTGATGATCGCGGCGGGTCCCCGCTCGGCCTGGCCGCTGCTGCTGGGTGCGTTGATCGGCTGGGCGGCGTCGGTGACGCTGCTGGTCGAGAAGTTCAAGTTGCTGACCGAGCCCGGCTACAAGCCGATCTGCTCCATCGATCAGACTCTCTCGTGCTCGACGGTCATGGAATCGCCGACCGCGGCGATGTTCGGATTCCCCAATCCGATCATCGGCGTGGTGGGGTTCTCGGTGGTCGTCACCATCGGCGTGCTGGTGGTGTACGGAATTGCCCTACCGCGCTGGTTCTTCGGCGCCCTCTGGTTCGGCTTGCTGCTCGGTGTGGCGTTCATCTGCTACCTGGTGTGGGACGCGGTGTTCAAGATTCACGCGCTGTGCCCGTGGTGCATGGTGGTGTGGGCGGTGACGCCGGCGCTGCTGGCCATCGTGACCAACCTGCTGTGGGGACGCTCGCGGGGACTGCTGCAGATCCTGGTGGAGTGGCGGTGGACGCTGGTCGCCGTCTTCTACGCGGTGGTCATCCTGATCGTGTACCTCCAGTTCCAGTCGTACTGGAACAGCAAGTTCTAGTTGGGCGGGCCGACGGTGAGCGTCACGTTCACCGTCCGGTGTCCGCCGTTCGGGTCGCTGACCTCGAGCCGCACCACATCGTCGGGTCTATGGGCGTTGAGTGCGGCTTTCAGCATTTGTGAGCTGGTGATGGCGCGGTCGTCGAGGGCGGTGATGACCTCGCCGTCGGTGAGTCCGGCCTCGTAGGCGGGCAGTCCGTAGATGGACACGTCGATGCGCGCGCCGGCCGGCTGCGCGTCGGAGGTGAGGATGCCCAGGGTGGCGGTGGGGCCGATGTGCACGGTGTCGGTCGGTGTGCCGGAACGGATCTGGCGGACCACGTTCATGGCGGTGTCGATGGGCACGGCATAACCGTTGGGGCCCTTGCCCATTGCCTTCTGCGTGTCGCCCGAGGCGGCGGTGATGACGCCGATGACCGAGCCGTAGCGGTCCACCAGCGCGCCGCCGGACTGCCCGGCGGCCACCGCGGCCGCGACCTCGATCATGCCGTGCAACGATTTCCGCGACAGGTCGGCGGCATTGCGGGCCACGATGGCCGAATCCAGATTGGTGATGGGCCCGCCCACCGCGGTCGGCGAGCCGGTGCCGCCCGCATTGCCGATGGCCAGCACGGCGTCGCCCAGGTGCAGTGGGGCGGAATTGCCGATATGGGCGACCGGGAGCCCGCCGGCGCCGTTCAGATCCAGCACGGCGATATCGGCGCCGGAGTCGTAGCCGGCGACGGTGGCGGTGTAGGTCGCGCCGGTGCCGACATCCGAAACCGTCACGGTGTCAGCGCCTTTGATGACGTGGTGGCTGGTGAGCACCTCGCCCTCGGCGGTCAGCACGATGCCGGAGCCGGCCGCGCCCAGGCCGTAGGGGCGGATGCCGGCGGTGATGTTCACCAGCGCCGGTTCGGCCACCCGCGAGACCAGATCGACATCCAGCGGCGGCAGCGACGGGCCGGCCAGCTCGGCCGTGGTGGCATCGTCGCGGAACGGCCAGCGCGGCAGTTCGCCGCGGTAGCCGAGGAATCCGGTGATGCCGAGAACGGCGGCGACGACCAGTGCCAGGACGCGCCCGCCCCGGCCGGGCCGACGGCCCCGGGACGGGTAGGGACCGGTAGCGCCGCCCGCCGGATCAACCCCGCGCGTGTCGCTGTCCACGGACCCTCCCGATTGCGGTTCGCCCGCCGGCTCGAGCATGTCTGTCTATTGGTGTACCAGTATTTCAATGGCTCAGTGCCGCAACAGCCAACATGGCCAGCACCCCGGCCAGGGTGCACAGCAGCGGTCCCCGGGCGGGTTTGCCCGCATGTGCCTCGGGCAGGATATCGGCCGTGGCGAGATAGAGCAGGAAGCCCGCGAAATAGCCGAGATACAGGCCGACGAGTTCGGCGGGCACCCGCACCAGCGTGCCGATGATCGCGCCGACCACCGGGGCGACGGCATCCAGTCCCAGCATGACCAGGCCGCGTGTGCGGGCATTGCCGTACAGCGTGGTCAGGGTGAAAGTGTTGAATCCGTCGGCGAAGTCGTGGCAGATGACCGCGATGGCCACCGCCACGCCGACCGCCGCGCCGGCCTGGAAACCGAAGCCGATGCTGAGGCCGTCGAGGGTGGAGTGGAACACCAGGCCCGCGCCCGCGAGCAGGCCGAGCGAGGAGAAGTCGTGATTGTGCCGGTGCGCGACGAATTCGTCCTCGTAGCCGGTGTGCAGGGCCATCGAGCGCTCGATCACGTGCACGGTGAAGAAACCGACCACCGCGGCCAGCAGCGGCACCGGCACGCCGAGCGCGATGCGGCTGTCCTGTTCCAGCGCGTCGGGCATCAGATCGAAGGCCACCACGCCCAGCATGACGCCCGCGGCGAGGCCGAGCACCAGCCGCTTGCGATCACCGATGTGCACCGCCAGCAGCCCGCCGATCAGGGTTGCGCACATGGAGAGCAGGGAGAGCAGAATGGCCATTCCGCCAGCATGACGCCGTTGGCGGCCGGTTTGCCACGCCGCGCCGCGCGTGAGAAATCGGACGATCGGTTGGTCATTTCGGGCATGCGGGAGTAGGCATGACTTCATGAGCACTGCTACCGCCTACGCGGTCTCCGCCCCGGACGGGGCCTTCGAGAAGATCGCCATCGAGCGCCGCGAACTGGGCCCGTACGACGTGCTGATCGACGTCAAGTACGCGGGTATCTGCCACTCCGACATCCACACCGCCCGCAACGAGTGGCGCGGAACCGCCTACCCGTGCGTGCCCGGCCACGAGATCGCCGGCATCGTGGCCGCGGTCGGCTCCGAGGTGACCCGGCACCGGGTCGGCGATCGGGTCGGGGTGGGCTGCCTGGTCGGCTCCTGCGGACACTGCGACCCCTGTCTGGCCGGCGAACAGCAGTACTGCGAGAACGGGGCGGTCTGGACCTACAACAGCCCGGTGCCCGCCGAACAGCAGGCGGGTGGGCGCACCCTCGGCGGCTACGCCACGCAGATCGTGGTGACCGAGAGCTTCGTGCTGGCCATTCCGGAGGGCATCGGGCTGGATGTGGCCGCGCCGCTACTGTGCGCGGGCATCACCCTGTTCTCGCCGCTGCGGCACTGGCACGCCGGACCGGGCAAGCGGGTCGCCATCATCGGTATGGGCGGGCTCGGGCACATCGGCGTGAAGATCGCCGCAGCCATGGGCGCGGAGGTCACCGTGCTCAGCCACTCGCTGTCCAAGCAGGAGGACGGCCTGCGGTTCGGGGCGCACCACTACTACGCCACCGGTGACCGCGACACCTTCAAGAAGCTGCGCGGATCCTTCGACCTCATCATCAATACCGTCTCCGCCGACCTGCCGATCGAGGACTATCTCAAACTGCTGCGGCTGGACGGCAGCCTGGTGGCGCTCGGGCTACCCGAGCAGCCCTACAGCGTGCGGGCTTCCGCGCTGGCGGGCCTCCGCCGTTCGCTGTCCGGCTCGATGATCGGCGGCATTCCGCAGACCCAGGAGATGCTGGACTTCTGCGCCGAGCACGGCATCGGCGCGGAGATCGAGGTGATCGCCGCCGACCGCATCGACGAGGCCTACGAGCGGGTGATCGCCTCCGACGTGCGCTACCGCTTCGTCATCGACGCCGCCACCATGTGAGGCCGCGGGCGTGTTTCGCGACGGCCGCCCGGCCGGCGCGAAACACCCTGTGCCGCTTAGTGTCCCGACTGCTCGCGCAGGGCCTGCTTGGCGGCGTCCTGCACCTTGTCGACCGCACCGGCGAACTTGCCGTCGGTCTGCTGGTCCACCAGATCGCCGGCCTTGTCGATCAGCGGCTCCAGCTTGTCGGCGTGCTGACCCGCCAGCTCCGCCGCCTTGCCCGCCGCATCCTTCAACTGGTCGAACATGCCCACGATCCACACTCCTGTCTCGAATCAACCTCCGTGACAGGCTATCTCCGCGGCGCGGCGGGAGCGGTGGGGCTCAGTTCGCGGGCGGCGGGCTGAAGACGCCGAAGCGGTTGCCCGAGGTGTCGAGCAGCTCGGCGAAGACCAGGCCGTTCTTGGCGGTGACGGGCTGCAGGAAGACCTTGCCGCCTTCCTGCTCGGCCGCGGCCAGTACCGCGGGCACGTCCTGGACCAGCACATAGAAGATGGCGTGGTTGCCGGAGGCGTCGTCCTGATGTGCGATACCGCCCGCGGGCATCTCGTTACCCGGGTAGGTGACGATGTCGTACTTGCCGTCTTCGTCCGGGTCCGGAGCGAAGTTCCAGCCGAACAGTTCCCGGTAGAAGGCCTTCACCTGTTCGGGCTCATTGCTGCCGACCTGGAACCAGGCGACGGTGTTGAAGGGCGGAGTGGTCATCTCTGTCTCCCGAAGAGTCATGGTGGATTTCCTTGCCCCACCACGATCTCCGGGCCAGGCGACAACCCTGTGTCGGTGTTTCCGGATTATTTGTCGGTGTTCGCCGGCCTAGCCGAGCGAGATCATCCGCACCTCGTGGACCGGCTCGTCCGGGCGGCACATGTCGATGGTCCGCTCCGGCCCGGTCCACTCCGTCAGCTCGATGCCCTTCATCCGGTCGAGCCGGAAGTTGCGCGGTTCGTCGCGCAGCCGGCACCAGGCCAGCAGATACCAGCCGTTGGTCCCGTGCAGCAGCGCCACGGGCTCCACCTCGCGCTCGCTGAGCACCCCGGAGCCATCCAGATATTCGATGCGCAGCACGCGCCGCGCCACCACCGCCTGCTCCACCTCGGCCGGGATCGGCATCGGCGCGATGGCCTCCGGCGACTCCAGCAAGCGCACCCGTAACGCCAATTGCCGTGCCGCGTCGGCATTCTGCTGGGACATGGCGGCCAGGATCTTGCGCAGGGCACTGCGCCCGGCCGCCGCGAAGGGCCCATCGTCGGCGCGGGCCACGGCGACCGCCAGCGCCACCGCCTCGGCCGCGGTGAAGTTCAGCGGCGGCAGCGACATGCTCTTCTCCAGCGCGTACCCACCCCGCCGCCCCACATCGGCGTAGATGGGCACCCCCGACTGCTGTAGCGCGCTGATGTCCCGCTCGACGGTGCGCACACTCACCCCGTGCCGCGCGGCCAATTCCCGTGCGGTCCGCAGCCGCGGGGACACTGCCCGCAACTCCTCGACAATCGCGTAGAGCCGATCCGTGCGGTTCACGCCCACACCGTAGCGGCACCCACCGACAATCCCGGGTCGGCGCTCAGCGCCCCGACTTCCAGGGCGGATCCGGCGGCACCTGATCCCCCTTCTGGTTGTAGGTGTCGTTGTACTGCTTCTCGGTTTCGGGATCGTCCACCGGCTGATCGCTCTTGCCCGTCGGATCCATGCCCACTGCCTTTCTCGAAAACCTGTGTCCCGCACGCTAATCGTCGGTTCATGACCGATTCGTGACGCCGGACGCACGGAACCCCGGTCCGATCGGAGGATCGGACCGGGGCTCCGGGGTGAGCGCTACCGCCTCAGCGGCTTCGCTACTGCCTCAGGCGGTTTCGTTACTTCCTCATGCGGTCTCGCCCGCGGCGGCCTCCGCGCGGCGGCGGACGCGGCGGGCCGCGGCGACCATATTGCGCAGGGACGGGTCGAGCTGCCAGTGGTGGCGGGTCTTCAGGCCGCCGTCCGGATTGGCCCACAGGCGTTCCGGGGTGACGGCCTCCGCTGCGGCGGTGAGCAATTCGTCCAGCTCGTCGATGTCCGGGATACGGGCGGAACGGGACTCGTACACACCCGGGCCGACGCCGTGGGTGAGACCGCGGCCTTCGGCGCAGTCCTCCTTCAGCGCCTCCAGCACCCACTCGATGGAGCGGGTGGCGACGATGGCGGTGACGTCCGCGTCGAGTTCCTCGATGGCCGCCACCACGTCACCGCGGCTGGAATAGCCGATGTGCGTGTGGATCTGGGTTTCCGCAGCGACGCCGGAGGTGGCCAGCTTGAACGCGCCGACGGCCCAGCGCAGGTATTCGGCCTGCCCCTTCTTGCGCAGCGGGAGCAGCTCGCGGATGGACGGCTCGTCCACCTGGATGATGGCGATGCCCGCCTTCTCCAGATCCACCACCTCGTCGCGGATGGCCAGCGCCACCTGGTCGGCGGTCTCGTAGAGCGGCTGATCCTGGCGCACGAAGGAGCGGGCCAGCATGGTGACCGGACCGGTGACCATGCCCTTGACCGGCTTGTCGGTGAGGGACTGGGCATACGCGGTCCACGACACCGACATGGGCTCGGGGCGCGACACGTCGCCGTACACGATCGGCGGTCGCACGCACCGGGATCCGTACACCTGCACCCAGCCGAAGTGGGTGGTGGCGAAGCCGTCCAGCAGCTCCGCGAAGTACTGGATCATGTCGTTGCGCTCGTGCTCGCCGTGCACCAGCACGTCGAGGCCGATGTCCTCCTGCAGCCGGATGGTGGACTCGATCTCGGCTTCGATGCGCTTGCGGTACTCCTCGTAGGACAGCCGGCCCTGACCGAGGTCGTGGCGGGCCTGCCGGGCCGACTCGGTCTGCGGGAACGAGCCCAGCGTGGTGGCGGGCACCACCGGCAGCCGAAGCTTGGCCTGCTGCGCGACCTTTCGCGTCTCGTAGGGCTCGCGCACCCGCATCTGCGGGGTGACGGCGTAGACGCGCTGGCGCACCGCGTGCTTCTGCTTGAAGTGCACCGAGGTCGGCTTCCGGCGCCACTTCTCCGAGGGACCCTCGGTGAGGGCCTTGGCCAGCGAAACCACTTCCAGCACCTTCTGTTTGGCGAAGGCGAGGCGGTCGGCGACGGGACCCTCGAGCTCGTATTCGACGAGCACGTCGTAGGGCACGTGCAGCAGCGTGGCGCCGGTGGAGACCACCATGTCGGGGCAGACCTGGGCGAGAGCGTTGAGGTATTCCAGCGTCACGAACCGGTCGGCGCGCCACACATTGGTGCCGCTGATGACACCGGCGTAGAGCCGCTTGCGCTTGATGCCGGGGATCTTGGCCAGTTCCTCCGGCACGACCCGGTAGCTGGCCAGGTCGAGACCGATGGCCTCCACCGAAGTGCGGCACAGGATTTCGATGGCCGCACCGAAATCGCCATACTGCCCGGTGACCAGCATGCGCGGGCGCAGCGGGGCCTTGGACAGGCGCTGGTAGGTCTTCTCGAACAGCTCCATGGTGGACGGCGAACGGTCGCTGGTGAAGCAGGGCTCGTCCAGCTGCACGCAGGTGGCGCCGCGCTTGGCGAGGATCTCGAACAGTTCCTCGTACACCGGCAGCAGCTTGTCCAGCAGCACCAGCTTGTCGAATTCGGTCTCGCCGGGGACGTGGCCGGTCTTGGACAGCAGCAGCAGTGACAGCGGTCCGAGGATCACCGGCCGCAGCTCGATGCCGGCCGCCTTGGCGCGATCGAACTCGTCCAGCAGCGCCTCGGGGTGCAGCGAGAATTCGGCGTCGGGCTCGAGTTCCGGCTGCCGGTAGTGGTACGGCGTGTTCAGCAGCTTCACCAGCTCCAGCGGCGGCAGATCCGGCCGGCCACGAGCCATCAGGAAGTAGAAGTCCAACGGGTCCAAGCCTTCTCGGAAGGGCTCGAACCGCTGCGGGACCGCGCCGAACAGCAGCGCGTTGTCGAGAATGTGGTCGTAGAAGGAGAAGGTGTTGCCCGGGACCTGCGTGAGCCCGGTGGCGGCCAGCTCCAGGTACTGGCTTTCTTGAATCTCGCGCCCGACGGCGAGCAGCTCGTCGCGCGACAGCGTGCCGTGCCAATAGGACTCGAGCGCGCGCTTGAGTTCCCGATGCGGACCGATCCGCGGGTATCCCAGGATGCTGGATCCGAACCCGTCGGTGACGTTGACCATCTGAACGGACACTCCTTCCGAGCTGCCGGTCCCGAACGACCTGGTTGCAGCTTATGCCCGGTTGCGGTGGACGCCGCCACATGCCCGGCGGCGCGCACCTTGGGTGAAAAAACACGATGCGCTCACGCGACCACCCGCGTGAGCGCATCGAAACGCCATGGAAAGGCTCAGATCACGCGCGGTTGTATTGGTAGAAGCCTGCACCGGCCTTCTTGCCCAGCAGGCCCGCCTCGACCATGCGCATGAGCAGCGGCGGCGCGGAGTACAGCGGCTCCTTGAACTCCGCGTACATGGAGTCCGCGATGGACTTCACGGTGTCGAGGCCGACCAGGTCGGTGAGCGCCAGCGGGCCCATCGGGTGGGCACAGCCCAGCACCATGGCCTTGTCGACGTCTTCCTTGGTGGCGAAACCGGATTCGACCATGCGGATGGCGGAGAGCAGGTAGGGCACCAGCAGCGCGTTCACCACGAAGCCGGAGCGGTCGGCGGAGCGCACGACCTGCTTGCCCAGGATGTCGGCGGCGAACTGCTCGGCGCGCTTGGTGACGGTCTCGGTGGTCTTGAGGGTGGTGACCAGCTCGACGAGCGGCAGCACCGGCACCGGGTTGAAGAAGTGCATGCCGACCACCCGCTCCGGGTTGTTGGTCGCCACGGCGATCTTCATGATCGGAATGGAGGAGGTGTTGGAGGCCAGCACCGCGTTCGGATCGGTGACGACCTTGTCGAGTTCGGCGAAGATGGCGGTCTTCACGTCCTCGTTCTCCACGACGGCCTCGACGACCAGCTGACGGTCGGCGAAGTCGCCGAGGTCGGAGGTGAAGCGCAGCCGCCAGGCGGCCTGCTCCCGCTCGCGCTCGGTGATCTTGCCGCTGGACACCCCGCGGTCCAGCGACCGCAGAATGCGGGCCCGGCCGGCGGCGGCGAGCTCACGGGTCTGTTCGAAGACGAGGACATCGACATGTGCCCGGGCGCAGACTTCTGCGATACCCGCGCCCATCTGTCCGGCGCCGATAATGCCGACGCGCTGAATCTTTTCGCTGCTCACGTCCCGCTCCTGCTGTTTGGCCGTCGTGGCTGTGGATGAAGGCGTCGTACTAACGGAAACGACCCTGCGCCTTCTTAAGGTCTCGAGAAAGCTCTCGTAAAAAACGCTATAGGAAAATGCCCTCCCCGCCGGGGCTGTCGACGGGAAGGGCGGGTGAACTTCGCCGGGAGGAGGCTTGCCATCCCCTCCCGGCGAAGTTCCGGGTCCCCGAGGTGGCCGAAGTTGTGATGCGACTGCCGCCCCGAGGGTTGTCCTCGGTCAGTTGCCAAAGGCGACAACTGATTTCGTGAGGTCCGGGTAACTCCCCGGGTACGTCCTAAATCGGTTCGGCACCCAACCGCCGGCACGGGTTGCCCAGTGCCAACGGCTCTCTGCCGGCCGCTGAAGGCCCGGAGAGGCGGGGGAGTCTCAGTGGAACTGGCCCTCTTCGGTGGAGCCCTTCAGCGCAGCGGTGCTGGTGTTGGGGTCAACGGTGGTGGCGATGGTGTCGAAGTAGCCGGCGCCGACCTCACGCTGGTGCTTGACGGCGGTGAAGCCACGCTCGGCGGCGGCCTTGAACTCGCGCTCCTGCAGGTCGACGAAGGCGGTCATGCCCTCGCGGGCGTAGCCGTAGGCCAGGTCGAACATGCCGTAGTTCAGCGAGTGGAAGCCGGCCAGGGTGATGAACTGGAACTTGAAGCCCATGGCGCCGAGCTCACGCTGGAACTTCGCGATGGTCGCGTCGTCCAGGTGCGCCTTCCAGTTGAAGGACGGCGAGCAGTTGTAGGCCAGCAGCTGGTCCGGGAACTCGCCACGGACGGCCTCGGCGAACTTGCGCGCGACCTCGAGGTCCGGCACGCCGGTCTCCATCCAGATGAGGTCGGCGTAGGGGGCGTAGGCCTTGGCACGCGCGATGCAGGGCTCGATGCCGTTCTTGGTACCGAAGAAGCCCTCGGCGGTACGGGTGCCGTCCAGGAACTCACGGTCGCGCTCGTCCACATCGGAGGTGATGAGGGTGGCGGCCTCGGCGTCGGTGCGGGCGATGATCACCGACGGCACGTCGGCGACGTCAGCGGCCAGACGCGCGGAGGTCAGGGTGCGGATGTGCTGCTGGGTGGGGATCAGCACCTTGCCGCCCAGGTGGCCACACTTCTTCTCGGAGGCCAGCTGGTCCTCCCAGTGCACGCCGGCCGCGCCGGAGGCGATCATGGCCTTCTGCAGCTCGTAGGCGTTCAGCGCGCCACCGAAGCCGGCCTCGGCGTCGGCGACGATCGGGGCCAGCCAGTTGGCGACCGAGGTGTCACCCTCGACCTTGGCGATCTCGTCGGCGCGCAGCAGCGCGTTGTTGATGCGGCGGACCACGGCCGGAACCGAGTTGGCCGGGTACAGCGACTGGTCCGGGTAGGTGTGGCCGGACAGGTTCGCGTCACCGGCGACCTGCCAACCCGACAGGTAGATGGCCTTCAGGCCCGCGCGGACCTGCTGCACGGCCTGGTTACCGGTGAGGGCGCCCAGGGAGTTGATGTAGTCCTCGTTGTTGACGAGATCCCAGAGGATCTCGGCACCGCGGCGGGCGAGGGTGTGCTCCTCGACGACGGTGCCCTGCAGCTTCACAACCTGATCGGCGGTGTAGTTGCGGGTGACGCCCTTCCAGCGGGGGTTGGTGTCCCAATCCTGCTGAAGTTCCGCAGCGGTCTTCGGGGTGCCGACCTTCGACATCTCTGACTCCACTTCTTCGTTCGGTCTCGGTAGCCCCGCGGATCGAACCACGCACCGGATGGGGGAGCGAGGATGTTCGACCACTGCTGGAGGGGCAATTTGCAGACTTGCTAGGCCCGCGAGGTGTACTTCCACACGATGGCACAGGAAAAAATATGCGTCTACCTGTTGCAAGTGTGAATCCCCGCTAGCTTTCACCAGCATTTTGCTAAGCCTGCAAAATTTGCCTGCGAATAGCAGCGATGAAATCTACTTGCCAGTAGCGCTGACGTGCGGTTTTGCATAACGCCCGTACTGTTTGCGTGACGGGGGCCACCGGCGCATGACGCGCCGATGACCGTCCGGATGTGAGCACCTTCACAGATCATTCCGATCTTGATGGTTGTGAGGCGAGCCACCAGGGTGCTCACTTCGGACCATTCGGTGGACTGACAAGGCCGACTATCTAGCACCGCTAGACAAGATAGCTTCGCCTTGTTATCGTTGCTTCAGTTCCTAGCACCGCTAGCTCACCGCCGAAAGAGGCCCCCGATGCTCGTCCTGACCGGCCAGTTCCTCGCCGCCCTCGCCGTCCTCGCCAATGCCGTCGTCTACGGCACCGACTGGTGCGCCGCCCTCATCATGCGATCCGTCTACCGCCGCCTCGACGACGCCTCCGTCACCGTCAGCGCCGGCTGGGGCCACTACTACGGCGACAAGCGCATGCCGATCTTCGGCGCGGGCGGCGTCGTCACCGCCGCCCTCACGCTGATCGTCGCCGCGGTCTCCGGCCACACCGCCGCGGCCGTCGCCGCCGCCGTCGCGCTGGTCGCCCTGGTCGGCTGGCTGGCCTTCTATGTGAAGGTGGCCAAGCCGGTGAACACCGCGCAGAAGGCCGCCGCCCAGTCCGGGGTCATCCCCGCCGATGCCCGTGCGCTGCAGGACAAGTGGGACAGCATCATCAACCTCCGGGTGGTCCTGCAGTTCATCGCCCTGTCCGGCCTGCTCGCCGCCCTGGCCCTCTTCTGAGCCACCCGCACTCGCCTCTTCTGAGCCCCCCGCACACGAAGGCCCCGCACCGAACTACGGTGCGGGGCCTCGTTGTTGCCCGGACGAGACGGGAATCAGCGGCTGGGGAGTGGCCGCCGGGCCCGGCTCGGCGAAATGTGGCATCGGCCGCCACTTCCGCACCCGAGATCGCCCGGCTCGGCCGGTCGCTGCGGGCGATCGGGCTGAGCGAGCACTGCCTGATCGAGCCGCTGGCCGTCGAGCTGATGCGACGCGGGCCGCGTCCCCGCATCGCCTGACGCAATGCCAATGGGCTCAACCAGCGGCAGGCCGCGGAGCGCTTCAATCAGATTGCGCCCCTGGTGGATTCGGACGGTCACCGGGAACCGCTGCGCCGCCGCGTCGACCTGCGCTTCCTGCGTGATACCCGGGCGCAACTGATCACCGGGGTCGCCATGCCATCGGGGACCGCGCCGCCGAACGCGACGCCCACTTCGGGCGGCGGCGCGCGCTGCCGGTTGCCGGGGTCCGGCCGGTCAGGCAATACCTGATGGTCGCTTGGTCAGCGAAGGTGCGCGGGCGGGATTACCCTGCTCGCGTGAGTCCCGAACGCTGCGATGGAATTCTGCTCGCGGCCGGTGCCGGTCGGCGATATGGCATGCCGAAAGTGCTGGCCGAGGACGGTCGCTGGCTGCACGGAGCGGTGGCG
Organism: Nocardia sp. NPDC059229; assembly: GCF_042754165.1. Taxonomy (NCBI): domain Bacteria; kingdom Bacillati; phylum Actinomycetota; class Actinomycetes; order Mycobacteriales; family Nocardiaceae; genus Nocardia; species Nocardia sp. NPDC059229. The sequence goes on along the minus strand of NZ_JBHZAK010000023.1, from coordinate 25,290 downwards.
GCGCTGCGGGACGGCGGCTGCGCGCGAATCTTCCTGGTACTGGGGGCAACCGGGCCCGCTCACCGCGCGCCGGACGGCGAGTGGCAGGTATCGCAAACCTCGGGCGTCGCCCTGCCCGAGGGAGTCCACCCGGTCTGGGCGGCGGACTGGGACCGCGGCCTGAGCGCCTCCACCCGCGCGGGTCTGGCGGCGGCCGCGGCACCGGGCCTCAGCACCGGGAGTGCCGCGGCGACGCCGCCGAATCACAGCACAGCGCCCGCGGAATTGGTCGCGATCATGCCGGTGGATACGCCGGACGTCGGGCCCGCGGTGGTCGAGCGGGTGATCGCGGCGGCGCGGGCGAGCGAGAGCCGGTTGGCGCGGGCGTTCTTCGGGACCACGCCCGGGCATCCGGTGGTGCTGGGGCGGGCGCACTGGGCGGGGGTGTGCGCGAGCGCGGAGGGAAATTCGGGGGCGGGCACTTATTTACGACAACGAGCGGATATGGTGTGCGTCACGTGCGATGACCTCGCAACTGGGATCGATCGGGATTATCCGGCGGACACCGCACTGTGATCGGGAGCATGTGATGCGGGAAATCGTCGACGACCTTCTTCGAATTTGGCACAGCGGGCGCACCGGAGGGCTGGCCACTCTGGTTCGGACACAAGGCGCTACACCCGTGCCGATCGGGTCGGCCATGGTGGTGGACGCCGACGGGCGGGCCTTCGGATCGATCTCGGCGGGCTGCGCCGAGGCCGCCGCCTACGAGGCCGCCATCGACTCGGCGCACACCGGACGACGCGGGCTGCAGCGATTCGGACCGGGCAGCGGGCTGGACGCCCAGATGGACTGCGTCGGCACCCTGGACGTGTTCACCGAACCGTTCTCGCGCAGGCACTTTCCCGAATTCCCGGATGTGGCCGCCGATATGGCGGCTCAGCGGCAGGTCACCGTCTTCACCGTGGTCTGGCATTCGGACCCGGATGTGATCGGCCAGCACCTCATCACCGACCGCAAGCACGGCACCGAGCTGGTCTCGCTCCCCGACTCCGATGTCTTCGTGTCCTCGTTCGCCCGCCCGCCGCACCTGATCCTGGTGGGGGCCAACGCTTTCGCGAGCGCGCTCGCCACCCAGGCCCGGCTACTCGGCTACCGGATCACCATCGTGGACGCCCGCCCCACCTTCGCCAATCCGACCGCCTACCCGGGCTGCGAGGTGGTGGTCGACTGGCCGCACCGCTACCTCAACACCCTCGCCTCGGCCGGTGAGATCGGCGCCGACACCGCCATGGTGGTGCTCTCGCACGACCCGAAGTTCGAAATCCCTTTGCTCACAGTGGCTTTGCGACTACCCGAGCTGGGGTACCTGGCCGCCCTGGGCACCCCGGCATCGCACGCACATCGGCTGGAGGCCCTGCAGGCGGGCGGCTTCACCGACGAGATCCTGTCCCGCCTGCACTCTCCCGCCGGTCTCGACGTGGGTGCCCGCACCCCCGCCGAGACCGCCGTGTCGATTGCCGCCGAACTGCTGGCGGTCCGCAACGGCACCTCCGCCGAACCGCTGTCCGCCTCCTCCGGCGGGGGCCGCCGGCACGTGCAGCTGGTGCGCTGACTCGGCACCGATGCGCTGACTCGGCCCTGGCCCGCTGAGCTACTTCAATTCGGGGTGCTCGGCGAAGACCTCTTTGAGCACCGAGAGGTCGAACAGCTTGTCCGCCTTGATATCGATCTTGGCCTTGGCCAGCGCCGCGATGTTCTGTTCGATCAGCGCGTCGGTCATAGTGAACAGCCCGTTGGCCTTGGAGTCGGCCGATTCGACCAGCCCGTTCTGCGCCTGCGCCTCCATGGTCTGCTCGCGCAGCTCCAGGCGCTGATCCTTGCCGTACACCTCGACGGCCAGCCGCGCCGCCTCGCCCGGGTCGGCGACGGCGTCCTTCCAGCCCTTGATCTCCGCCGTCAGGAACGCCTTGAGCTTGTCGCGCTCCTTGTCGATGGTCTGCTGGCTCACCGTCAGCGTCTCCGCGACCAGCGGCAGCCCGAAGTCGGCGAACAGGAAGTTGAAGTTCTGGAACCCCTTGGTAGCCAGGGTGATCGGCTCATTGGTGGCGTAGCTGACCCAGCCGTCCACCTCACCGTTGGCCAGCGGCGTCGGATCGTATTGCGCGGGCACGATGGTGACATCGGAGGGCGACATGCCATTGGCGGTCAGCAGCGCATTGAAGATGAGCTGATTGGTGTCCTGCACACCGATCTTGCGCCCCTTCATGGCCTGCGGATTGAGGATCGGGCTCTTGCCGGAACTCACGATGCAGAAGGGATTCTTCTGATACGTGGTGCCGACGATCTTGGCGGACAGGCCCTCCAGAATCGCGGGCGCGGTGGTCTGCGGCGCGGACATGCCGATCCAGATCTTGCCGGTGCCCAGCCCCGCCTCCACCGAGGTGCTGGCCGCGCCGCCCGCGATCAGATTCACCGACCCGAATCCGGCGTCCTTGTAATAGCCCTTGGAGTCGGCGAAGTACTCACCGGCGAATTCGATGTTCTTCAACCAGGACAGCTGCACGGCCACCGTCCCGTACTTGGAACCGTCGGCGACCGAGCCATTGCCGGAGCCCGAGGAGTCCTTACCGCACGCGGCCAGCAATCCGGCCCCGCCCACCGCCGCACCGGTCAATCCGGCGTAGCGGAGGAAGGATCGCCGACCCATGGACAACTGCGAGGCCGAATCCGGCCGGAACACACCACTCATGCGGCGAATGTAAGCCGTTTCGATTTCCGATTTTTTGCTTTTCCGCAGGTATTTGTGTGCGCCGCGTTAACTCGTGTGCTCATTCCCGGCTCCGTTCCGGCGAGAACCGCGCCAGCACCAGGTTTTCCAGCACGCCCACCACCGCGTAGGCGAACACCGACACCAGCGTGACCAGCGCGATCGACGCCCACAGCCGGTTGTACTGGAAGGTGGGGATGGCGCGGATCAGCCCCGCGCCCAAACCGGTTCCGCTGCCCAGCCATTCGCCGAGCAACGCACCGATCAGCGCGCCCGGCACCGAGACGCGGGCGGCCGCGAACACCGCGGGCAGCGCGGCCGGGACCGCCACCATGCGCATGGCCGTCCAGTTCGAACCCCCGTAGGCCAGTACCAGTTCCGTGGCCTGCCGGGGCGCGGACCGCAGGCCGGTCATGATCATCACCAGGGCCGGGAAGAACACCACGATGGCAGCCATGACGGTGACGCCGAGCAGTCCGCGCCCGAACACCAGCACGATGATGGGGGTGATGGCCACCAGCGGGACCGATCGCAGCAGCATCGCCACCGGCATGAACGCCTGCGCCACCGCGGGAACGCCGATGAACAGCGCCGCCACCACCAGCGCCGCGCCCATGCCCGCGCCGAAGCCGATCACCGCGTCCCGCAGGGTGATTCGCATTTCGTCGAAGATCACCTGACGAGCGCCGGCCGAGGTCGGTCCGGTCACCAGGTACTTCCATACGTCCCCGGGGCTCTTGCCGACCAGCCCGACCTGCGGATACAGCTTCAGGAAGCCGTACCACAGGGCCACCAGCAGAATCAGCGAAACCAGTAGTGGCAGCAGGAATCTCCCGATCGGCCGCAGCAGGTTCAGCAGCTGCGCGGTCCGGCCCGGCGCCGGGTTCGCGACCTTGTCGGTCATCATGCCTCCGCTCGCGTCCACGGCACCGCCACCCGCGCCACCAATGCCACGATCGCGTAGCCGAGCCCGGCCAGCGCGGCCGCGGCCAGCGCCATGCCCCAGGTGCGCGGCACGTTGTAGGCGGTCTGCGCGGCGGTCAGGGCCACCCCGATGCCGCTGTCCACGCCGCCCAGGTACTCGCCGATGATCGCGCCCAGTACCGCGGAGGGCGCGGCAATCTTCAAGGCGGCCAAGGTATTCGGCAGCGCTGCGATCAGCTGCACCCGGGTCAGCCGCTGCCAGCGGCCGCCGCCGTAGGCGCGGACCAGATCCAGGCTGGTGCGGTCCGCGGACCGCAATCCGGCTACGGTGCCGACCATGGTGGTGAAGAAGCAGTACATGGCCGCCAGGAACACCGTCGGCGTGCGCCCGCCGAACACCACCAGGATGATCGGCCCCAGCGCCAGCAGCGGCGTGCAGTAGCTCAGGATGGCCAGCTGGGTGACCAGCATTTCGATCGGCGGAATCAGCACCACCAGCACCGCCAACGCGATGGCCAGCGCATTGCCCCACAGAAACCCTTGCAGCGCACCCCAGGCCGTGATCCGGAAGTTGGGTCCGTACAGCGCCCAGCCGTCGGTGTACATGGTGTGCAGCACGGTCCACGGGCTGGGAACGGTGCCGCCCGCGACGCGCAGTTCGGCGAGCAGGGTCCATACCGCCAGCAGCGCGAGGATGCCCGCCAGCCCGCCCAGTCTGGTTATCCGCAGACTCTCTCTCATTGCGCCCCAGTTCATTCCGACGCCACCCCGCCCCGCCCGCTGCGCCCGAACAGCAGCTCCGACAGATAGTCGTGCAGCTTGTGGAATTCGGGCGTGCGCATCATCTCCGGTGTGCGGGGCCGCGGCAGGTCGATGTTCACGACCTCCACCACCCGCCCGGGCCGCGGGCTCATGACGGCCACCACGTCGGAGAGGAAGACCGCCTCGGCGATGCCGTGCGTGACCATCAGTGTGGTGGCGGGCTTTTCGGTCCAGATGCGCAGCAGTTCCAGGTTCAGCCGCTGCCGGGTCATATCGTCGAGCGCGCCGAAGGGTTCGTCCAGCAGCAGCACCGTCGGCCGGACCACCAGCGCACGGGCGATCGAAACCCGTTGCCGCATACCGCCGGACAGTTGCGCGGGCTTGGCCTTCTCGAAGCCCTCCAGGCCGACCAGCCGGATCAGATCCGCGACCAGCTCCCGGTCCGCGGGCAGCCCCGCCACTTGCAGCGGCAGTTTGATATTGGATTCCACACTGCGCCAGGGCAACAGCGCCGAATCCTGGAACGCGATCCCGAACTCGTGCCGCCTGCGCAGCTCGGCCGGGGTCTCACCATTGATCTTCGCGGTCCCCTCCGACGGCGACTCCAGGTCCGCGAGAATCCGCAGGATGGTGGACTTCCCGCACCCGGAGGGCCCCAGCAGCGACAGGAACGCGCCCTGCGCGGTATGCAGATCCACCGTGTCCAGGGCCGGCACCACCCGCCGCCCGGAGCGGAAGGTCTTGCTCAGCCCGCTGATGTGAATACCCGTCCCCGCGGCGGCTTCCGAACTCATAGCGCCAACGGTAAGTGCCGGGAATTGCACGCAGATTGCAAATCAACGGACGAGATGACCTATTTGTTACGCAGCGAGCTGCGAGATCTGCCCGAGAGTCGGGTTTCACCACCAGGCCGGGGGTTCGAACCAGTCGCGCGCCTCCCGGCGGAACAGCAGCACGATCACCGCCAGCGAGACCAGCGGACCCAGCGGACCCGGCGGCCGCCCCTCGGTGATCGACGGCACCGTCCACAGCATGTTCATGACCGCCACCAGAATCGCCCCGATGCGCACCGACTGCCCCTCGGAGTTGAATGCCAGCGCGACCAGACCGAGCAGGAACGCCGGGATGAACGGCACCGCGGTCCCGATCGCCGCCTTGGCTCCCAGCAACCATCCCGAAGAGGCCACGCAGATCGCGCCCAGCCCCGCGATTCCCAGAGCGAGCACCTGCGCCGCACGCACCACCCAGGGCATTCGATAACTGTCGTCCACACCCGACCCCCGATCGGGTTGAGTTCCCAGGTCCGACATTCCCCCAACCTAACCCGGGACAATCCCCGGTCTCCGCCACCACGCCGCCGCGCGGTTCAGTTCACAGCTACCTCACATACGGCGTGTCCCCGGAGTGTCACGGCCGGACAGCGACGGATTCGAGTTCCCGCACCCGCACGGTGGGCAGCAGCCGATCCCGCAGCACCCGGTCGATCTCGCCCGCGACCGGAATGACCACGGCGGCAGCGGAAGTGGCGACCGCGTCGGCGAGCAGCTCCGGCCAGTCCGGTGTGGTGCCGGCGGCCAGCGCGGCGATGATGGCCGCCACCGCCGCGTCGCCCGCCCCGGTGGGATTGCCCGCCAGCGGTTTCGGCAGCGCCGCCGTCCAGGCCCGGGTCGGGGTGACCGCCACCATGCCCGCGCCGCCCCGGGTCACCACCACCGTGCCCACGCCGTCGGCGATGAGCGGATCGACGGCCGCGAGGATCTCCGGAATCGTGCCCGCCGGGCGGCCGGTGAGGCGTTCCAGCTCCTCGACATTGGGGGCGAGCACGACGCCGGGCACGCGCGCGGCCAATTCCAGCGGCTGGCCGTCGAAGTCGCAGATCGTGGGGACGCCCCGGGCGATGGCGGTGCGCGCCAGCTCGGCGGGCAGGCCCGGACTCACCCCGCCGGGCAGCGAACCCGAGATGACCAGGCCGCTCATATCCGAGAGCAGGCCCGCCACCCGCACCCGCAGCTGATCCACCGCGTGCGGTTCGGTGACCCGCGGGCCGGGCTCCCACAGCGCGGTGGCGGTGCCGTCATCGGATTCGCTGATCACCACCGTGCGGCGGACCCACGGCAGCGCGTGCACGAAGTCCACGGGCATCTCGAGTTCCGCGGCAGCCGCGAAGGAATGGTCCGAGAAGCCGGTCGCGCGGGCGTATTTGCCGAGCTGGTTCAGCACCCGCGTGACATTGATGCCACGCCCGCCCAGCCGCTGATCCACCGACCGCACCCGCTGCGCCCGGCCCCGCTCGAAATGCTCCACCCGGTAGGTCATGTCGTAGGCCGGGTTCAGGGTCACGGTGAGGATCACCCCACCATCTCGGCACGTCACGGCACCGGATGCAACCCCTGCACGGCAAAGTGGCACCGAATGTCGTTGCCATTCGGAGATATTCGAGGGGCAGGATGTCGGCCGTGCATCCGCTCCCACCGAAACACCTGCTGCTGCAGGCCTGCCGTGGCCTGCCCCCCGACGACCATCCGGTGCTGCGCTGCGCCGGCTTACTCGCGGACCTGCACGAGCGGCGGCTCACCAGAGCGGGCGGCACCGATCGGATCGACCACGACCGGGCGCGGCTGGTGCTCGATATCGACAGCTGGGTGGCGGCCGAACTCCCCAAGGCCGCCCGCGACGCCCACCTGCACACCGAGACCGTGGGGACGGTGGTGGACCGGCTGGCGCAATTCTCCGCGCTCGCCTACCTGTCCCTGGCCATGTCACCCGACGACGCCGTGCACGATGCCGCCCAGCGGCTCACCGAACTGGCCATCGCCTACGAGCATCTGGCGGGTGAGCTGGCCGCGGGCCGCCGCCGGCTGCCGAACCTGACCGGCACCCGCGACTACGAATCCTGACCGCGACACGAATCTTGACCGCGGCCGGCGGTGCCCGGCGAGGGGGCGGGGCACCACCGGCCACAAGGTGGACCATGCGCAATCCACCGTCGAAGTCTCCCGAACGGCACGAGCTCACAGGGAATCCGCGTGGGAGATGCGGTGGCAGTTCCTGTGTCCCGTCACCTGACAACCGTCCGGTCGAGCATCGACACGTGAATCATGTCGCCCGAAACTCGGAACGTGCCCTGTTCCAGCTGTGAATCGTCTGTGAGGGAGGCCCAACTCTCGGGACTCTCAGGGGCTTCGCCCCCGAACCCCCAGGGCAATTTCGGCGCTCCGCCCTCGCATCCCCAGGAATCCGCCCAGCAGCGCCTCGGAAGGAAGAAGGCGAGAGCGACATCGCCTCCGGACTATTTGGTGCCGGGTAGCAGGGCGCGGATGGTATCGATGGTGTCGGCTTGGTGGGGCTCCTTGTCGGGGCGGTAGCGGACTACCCGGGCGAAGCGGAGGGCTACGCCGCCGGGGTAGCGGGGGCTGGTCTGGACGCCGTCGAGGGCGATTTCGACTACCAGTTCGGGGTAGAGGTAGACGGTGTTGCCGTCGCGTTTGCGTTCGTGGCGCGGGAATTCGGCCGTCTGCCAATGGAGTAGGGCGTCGGTGAGGCCCTTGAAGGTTTTGCCGACCATGATCGGGTCGCCGCCCTCGGGGTCGCGGGCGCCCAGGTGGAGGTTGGAGAGGTAGCCGGTGCGGCGGCCGTAACCCCATTCCGCGCCGAGCACGATGAGGTCGAGGGTGTGAGTGGGTTTGATCTTCTGCCAGGAGCGGCCGCGGCGGCCGGCGGCGTAGGGGGCGTCCAGGGATTTGATCATGATGCCCTCGTGGCCCGCGGCCAGCGCGCCGTCGAAGTATTCGGCGGCGGCTTCCGGGTCGGGGGCGATGAGGGCCGGAATGGTCAGGCCGCAGGCCACCGCGGTGAGGGCCTCGCGGCGCGTGCGCAGCGGGGCGTCCAGCAGGTCGGCGCCGTCGAGGTGGAGGCAGTCGAAGAAGTAGGGGTGCAGCAGCAGTTCCTGGGAGGTGGTGGCGCCGAAGCGGCTCATGGTCTCCTGGAAGGGCCGCGGGCGGCCGGAGTCGTTGAGCGCCAAGGTTTCTCCGTCGAGGACGACGCTGGTGCAGTCCAGCTGCCGCACCACCTCGACCAGTTCGGGCACGCTCGCGGTGATGTCGCGCAGGGTGCGGGTGAACACCCACACCCGCTCGCCGTCGCGATGCACCTGGATGCGGGCGCCGTCCATCTTGTGCTCGACGCTGGCCCGCCCCTCGAATTCGGCCATCGCCTCCTCGAGGGTCGCGCCGGGCGAAGCCAGCATGGGCTGGATCGGCCGCCCGACCTCGAGCCGGAACGCGGCCAGAGCCTCGACGCCGCCGGTGCGCGCCGCGACGGCGGTGACCGGCAGCCGCCCGGACAGCATGTGAGCCCGGCGCACCGCCTCGATCGGCACGTCGAAGGCGGCGGCCACCGCCTCGGCGACGATCGCGGTCAGCGCGCCCTGCCGCATCTCCCCGGTCAGCAGGCGGAGCAGGAACTCGTGCTCGTCCTGGGTCGCGGCCCCGAACAGGGTGGCCAGCAGTTCCTGTCGTCGCGCCGCCGACCCGCTGCCCCCGACCTCGGCCAGCTCGCTGAAAGAGGTGTCCACCTCGTCCACGGACAGCGTGGACACCGCGGCCGGCTCGATCGCGAGCGTGGTCAGCGTCCGCCAGCCGGTTCCGATCCGCCCCTGCGGCAGCTCTCCGGACAACCAGGCCACGACCTGCGCCAACTCTTGCGGCGCCGCCTGCTTCAGCAGGTCGGCAAAGATCTTGATCTTGTTCTTTCGCGACGACGTCGCCCGCACACCCTGTGACGCCTCAACCACATCGGACAAGAGCACTTGTCGACGGTAACCCGGGCGACCGACAACGATGTGACACACAGCTCAGCAGCTCTGCTAACCCTCGCGTTGGCAACGATGCGAAGACACCAATAAACTTGGGCGCATGGCCAAGACTTACGTCGGTGCGCGGCTGCGACAGCTGCGTACCGAGCGCGGTTTGAGTCAGGTCTCGCTGGCCAAGAAGCTCGAGATCTCCGCGAGCTATCTGAATCAGATCGAACACGACGTGCGTCCGCTCACCGTACCGGTCCTGCTGCGCATCAGTGAAGTCTTCGGCGTCGACGCCGGCTTCTTCTCCTCCCAGGACGACACCCGGCTCATCGCCGAACTCCAGGAGGTCGTGATGGACCAGGAGCTCGGGGTGGAGGCCGACGCCCAGGAGATCGCCGAAATGGTGTCCGCGCACCCGGGGCTGGCGCGCGCCATGGTGAACATGCATCGCCGCTACCGGAATACGACCGCGCAGCTGGCCGCCGCCACCGAGGACCGTTTCGCCGACGGCAGCGGTTCGGGCGCCATCTCCAAACCGCACGAGGAAGTGCGCGACTACTTCTATCAGCGGCAGAACTACATTCACGAATTGGATACCGCCGCCGAGGAACTCACCCATCGCATGCGATTCCACGGCGGCGATCTCAAGCGCGAGATCCCGCGCCGCCTCAGCGATGCGCACGGCGTGCAGATCGTGGAGCGTATCGATCTGGGCGACGGCGTGCTGCACCGTTTCGACCCCGAGCAGCGCCGCCTGGAAATCGCGCCGCATCTCTCGGGCGGGCAGCGGGTGTTCAAGCTGGCCGCCGAGCTGGCGTATCTGGAATGCGGCGAGCTTATCGAAAAACTGGTGGCGGAGGGCAATTTCAGCGGCCACGATTCGGTCGTGCTGGCAAAACTGGGCCTCGCCAACTATTTCGCCGCTGCCACGGTCCTCCCCTACACCCATTTCCACGAGGTGGCCGAGGACTTCCGCTACGACATCGAACGCCTATCGGCGTTCTTCACCCAGAGCTACGAGACCATCTGCCACCGCCTGTCCACGCTGCAGCGCCCCAAACTCCGCGGCGTCCCCTTCTCCTTCGTCCGCGTGGACCGCGCCGGCAATATGTCGAAACGCCAGTCCGCCACCGGTTTCCACTTCTCCTCCAGCGGCGGCACCTGCCCGCTCTGGAACGTCTACGAGACCTTCGCCTACCCCGCGAAGATCATGACCCAGATCGCCCAGATGCCCGACGGCCGCAAATACCTCTGGATCGCCCGCACCGTCGAACGCCGCGCCACCCGCTACGGCGAACCCAGCAAAACCTTCGCCATCGGACTGGGCTGCGAACTCCGCCACGCCGGCCGCACCGTCTACGCCGACGGCCTCGACCTGAACGAGCCCAAAGCCACCCCCATCGGCGCCGGTTGCCGCGTCTGCGAACGCTCCAACTGCCCCCAACGCGCCTTCCCACCCCTCGGCAAATCACTCGACATCAGCGAACACCGAAGCTCCATCTCCCCCTACGTCATTCAGTGACTGCGTCACGAAGGCAGCGTTGGACTCGACTCCAGGCAAAACGACCATCGGAATGAAGCCATCGGAGATCGTTGCGGATATCTACGGGCATCGAAGTTCCCTCTCTCCGTGCGTCATTCGATGACCACTGGACATCATTTGATGACCGATTGGATGGCCTATTCGGATGGGAAGCACGCGTTGAATCGCAGACGAACATGATCGTGTGAAAATCGAAAAGGTTATCGCTACTGCTGGTCTCACCATAGCCGCGCTGGCGATCACAGGGGGTACGTCCTACGCCGCGCCTACGCCGGATCCGGCTGCGGTGCAGTCGATTCAGCACCCCGCTCAGGGGCAGAATGATCCGGGTTACTCCATTGTTCGGTCGGATGCCGATAAGACTGTGACGACGACGCTGACCGGCGGCACTTTCCGGCTCACCGATGCGTCGGTGGACGTATTGGATGGCTCCGGGGTGGTTGTGTCGCGGATGCCGCTGTCGATGACCACCGCGGGTACGGATCTGGTGGTTTCGATGCATCCGAGTATCGCGGACAACGGGACCAAGCTGGTTGCGCATCCGGAGGCCGGCGAGGTCGCGCAGCCGGGTGCGGCGGATATCGGGCGGTGGGTGCCGACCTCGCCCAAGCAGCGCGCGACCGAAACCGGTAGTGCCGTGGGCGCGTTGGGTGGTGCGCTCGGCGGCATCGTCGTCGGCGTCATCATCGCGGTGGCCACCGGGGGGCTCGGCATCATCGCCCTGCCGTTCGCGGCCATGATCGGTGCGTTGATCGGTGGTGGCACCGGTAGCGCGGCCGGTGCCGGCACCACCAACGACGACCGGCAGGACGGCTGGACGTGGCAGCAGGACTGCCACACCGACTACTACACCCACGACCAGTACTGCTACTGACCCGATCTCACCGTTGAGCCCGAGCCGGTGTCAGCTTTCGCTGGCCCCGGCTCGGGCCGTTTCATATCCCTTGACCTGCAATAACGTTTCCTTCACACCGAACGAACCATGATGCGGTGAGCAGAAATTCACGCCACGGCAATGTAGGAAATCGGACATTCATCGAGAGACATTCCGGCGCAACACTTCCCGTTTACCTTTCGTTCCACGGATACAGCCGCTGTATACGCGGCGGTATTCGCAAGCGGCGCACGTGGCGCCGCCGAACACCGTGAAGTGAAGGATCCGCCCATGCACGACTCTCCCCGCCGGGACAGGGCCGCCCGCCTGATGAAGGCGATCACCATTCCGACCGCGCTGGCGCTGTCCGCCGTCCTGGTCGCCGGCTGTGGTTCGCGCGACAGCGACACCGCGTCGGGCTCCAATGCCAAGTCCTGCGTGGACACGTCGAAGGACACCATCAAGATCGGTTCACTGCACTCGCTGACCGGAACCATGGCCATCAGCGAGGTCACCGTCGCCAATGCCACCAAGCTGGCGGTGGACCAGATCAATGCCGCGGGCGGCGTCCTGGGCAAGAAGCTGGACGTGGTGCTCGAGGACGGCGCCTCGGATCCCAAGACCTTCGCGGAGAAGGCCGAGAAGCTGATCAGCTCCGACTGTGTGGCCGCGGTGTTCGGCGGCTGGACCTCGGCGTCTCGCAAGGCCATGAAGCCCAAGTTCGAATCGCTGAATTCGCTGCTGTACTACCCGGTTCAGTACGAGGGCCTGGAGGATTCGAAGAACATCTTCTACACCGGCGCCACCACCAACCAGCAGATCATCCCGGCGCTGGACTACCTGAAGCAGAAGGGCATCACCTCCCTCTATCTGGTGGGTTCCGACTACGTCTTCCCGCAGACCGCCAATCGCGAGATCAAGGCGTACGCCAAGGCCAATGGCATCGAGATCAAGGGCGAGGACTACGCCCCGCTGGGCTCCACGGATTTCTCCACCATCGTCAACAAGGTCCGCAATGCCAAGGCGGGCGCGGTGTTCAACACCCTCAACGGCGACTCCAATGTGGCCTTCTTCCGCGAGTACGCCAACGCGGGCCTGAAAGCCGCTGACATGCCGGTGGTCTCGGTGTCCATTGCCGAGGAGGAGGTCGGCGGCGTCGGCGTGCAGAACGTCGCGGGCCAGCTGACCGCCTGGAACTACTACCAGACCGTCGACACCCCGCAGAACAAGGCGTTCGTCGCCGCGTACAAGGCGGCCTACGGCGCGAACAAGCCCACCTCCGACCCGATGGAGGCCGCCTACACCTCGGTCTACCTGTGGAAGGCGACGGTGGAGAAGGCGAAGTCGTTCGCGGTGGCCGACATTCAGAAGGCCGCCGACGGCGTCAGCTATGACGCGCCGGAGGGCACCGTCACCATCGACGGCTCCAACCACCACATCACCAAGACCGCGCGCATCGGCGAGATCCACCCCGACGGGCTCATCTACACCGTCTGGGATTCCGGCAAGCCGATCCAACCGGACCCGTACCTGAAGAACTACGACTGGGCCAAGGGCCTGAAGTAATTCGGCGGCCGCCGATGAGGGGCGGCTGGTGCGGTGTCCGCGCGACTCTCACCGCGGCATCGCACCAGCCGTACGGCGTTCGCCACCAATAGAGCTCGAGAGGTACTGATCATGGATGTGGCTGTCGGACAGCTCTTCACGGGGCTGAGTCTGGGCTCGATCCTGCTGCTCGCCGCGCTGGGTCTGTCGCTGACCTTCGGTCAGATGGGCGTCATCAATATGGCGCACGGTGAATTCATCATGGCCGGGTGTTACACGACCTACGTTGTGGAACAACTGATCTCGGCGACGGGCGTGGCGCTGATCGTGTCGCTGTTCGCCGGCTTCCTGGTCGGCGGCCTGCTGGGCGCGGCCCTGGAGATGGGGCTCATCCGCTGGATGTACGACCGCCCCCTGGACACCCTGCTGGTCACCTTCGGCGTCGGCTTGATCCTGCAGCAGGCGGTGCGGGACATCTTCGGCGCGCCCGCCAAGAACGTGGTCGCGCCGGACTGGCTGACCGGCGGCCTCACCATCGCGGGCACCGTGGTGCCCAAGACCCGCATCTTCATCATGGTGCTGGCCGTGGTGGCGGTGATCGCGCTGGCCACCGCGCTCAAGACGACGCCGCTCGGCCGCCGCATCCGGGCCGTGGTGCAGAACCGCAGCCTGGCCGAAACCTCGGGCGTCTCTTCACGTCTCACCGATGTGAGCACCTTCTTCATCGGTTCCGGGCTGGCGGCGGTGGCCGGTGTGGCCCTGACCCTGATCGGTTCCACCAGCCCCACCATCGGGCAGTCGTATCTGGTGGACGCCTTCCTGGTGGTCGTCATCGGCGGCCTCGGGCAGATCAAGGGCACCGTGATCGCGGCCTTCGCCATGGGCCTGCTGAATTCGTTCGTCGAATACTCGACCACCGCGACGGTCGCCAAGGTGATCGTCTTCATCGTGGTCGTGATCTTCCTGCAGGTACGCCCGCAGGGTCTGTTCACCGTCCGGACGAGGAGTCTGGCATGACCACCATCCAGCGGCTGAGTGCCAACCCTTCCCTGAAAGCCCTGGGCGGCTTCGTCATCGCCGCCATCGTCCTGTTCGGTCTCGCACCGGCGATGCTCACCGACTTCCGGTTGAGCCTGCTCGCCAAGTTCCTGTGCTTCGCCATCGTCGCGGTCGGCATCGGCCTGGCGTGGGGCCGCGGCGGCATGCTGACCCTCGGGCAGGGCGTGTTCTTCGGCATCGGCGCGTACATCATGGCCATGCACATGCAGATGGCCGACGCCGCCAAGGCGCACGAGGATGTGCCGGAGTTCATGACCATCGCGGGCGTGGACCAATTGCCCTCGTACTGGCGGCCTTTCGAGTCCGCGCCGGTGGCGCTGCTGGCGATCGCGGTGCTGCCCGCCGCCATCGCCGCGGTGCTCGGCTTCGGGGTGTTCAAGCGCCGGGTCAAGGGCGCGTACTTCGCCATCCTGAGCCAGGCGCTGGCCGCGGCGCTGGCGATCCTTCTCACCGGGCAGCAGACCATCGGCGGCTTCACCGGATTGAGCGACTTCCGCTCGTTCTTCGGCTTCCGCCTGGATGATCCGGTGAACCGGCGGATGCTGTTCTTCATCGCGGCGGGCACGCTGCTGATCGTGGTGGCCGTCGCACGCCAGCTCATGCGCAGCCGGTACGGGGAACTGCTTGTCGCCGTGCGTGATCAGGAGGAACGGGTCCGGTTCCTCGGGTACGACCCGGCCAATATCAAGATCGTCGCCTATGTGGTGGCCGCGTTCTTCGCGGGCATCGCGGGCGCCCTGTTCACCCCGATCGTCGGCATCATCTCCCCCGCCGACATCGGTGTGGTCCCGTCCATCGCCTTCCTGATCGGCGTCGCCATCGGCGGCCGCACCACCCTGCTCGGGCCGGTACTGGGCGCGATCGGCGTGGCCTGGGCGCAGACCACGTTCTCCGAGCACTTCCCGTCGGCGTGGACCTACTTCCAGGGTGCACTGTTCATCGTGGTGGTCGGCTTCATTCCGGCCGGACTGGCCGGATTCGGGCCCATGGCCAAGCAGCTGCTGGAGCGGCTGCGGCCCGCGACGGCCCCCGACGCCGCACCGGAACCGGCCGCCTCGCCCGAGATCGAGGCGGCGGTCGAGGCAGAGCCGGAGGCCGAGTCCGAGGCCGAGCAGAAGGTGGAAGCACGATGACCGCACCCGAACCGAAAATCGGCGGCAATGCCGGAATGGACAGCGAGTACCTCGAAATCCGCGGCCTGTCCGTGAGTTTCGACGGCTTCAAGGCGGTCTCCGATGTGGATCTGACCGTCCTGCAGGGCGATCTGCGCTTCCTCATCGGACCCAATGGCGCGGGCAAGACCACCCTCATCGACGCCATCACCGGCCTGGTGCCCGCGACCGGTTCGGCGCAGAAGACCGGCGCCGAGCTGATCGGCCGCAAGGTGCATCAGATCGCCCGGCTCGGAGTGGGCCGCACCTTCCAGACGGCGAGCGTGTTCGAACAGCTCACCGTGCTGCAGAACCTCGATATCGCCGCGGGCGCGGGACGTTCCGCGCTCACCCTGCTGCGCCGGCGCAAGTCGGTGCTGCCCGCCATCGAGGAGGCGCTCGAGACCACCGGACTCGCCGAGCTGCGCGACAAACCTGCCGGGGTGCTCGCGCACGGTCAGAAACAGTGGCTGGAGATCGGCATGCTGCTGGTGCAGAACGCCTCGGTACTGCTGCTGGACGAACCGGTGGCGGGCATGAGCGCCGAGGAACGCGAGGAGACCGGAAACCTGCTGCGCCGCATCGGCGGCGAGCGGGTCGTCATCGTCGTCGAGCACGATATGGATTTCATGCGCGCGTTCGCCAGCTCGGTGACGGTGCTCGCGGGCGGCCGCGTCCTCAGCGAGGGCACCGTGGAGCAGGTGCAGGCCGATCCGAAGGTGCAGGAGGTCTACCTCGGCACCGCCGCGGCCGGTGAGCTGCCGCCCGCTGAGACCAGCGCTGATGAATCCATGGGCGCGGAGCAGGAATCGGACGAGGCGAAGGAGGCCGCCGATGCTGGAACTCGTTGACCTACACACCGGCTACGGCCGGACCGAGGTGATTCACGGTGTGTCCCTGACGGTTCCGGACAATGGCGTGGCGGCCATCATGGGCCACAACGGGGCCGGTAAGACCTCGCTGCTGCGTGCGACGGTCGGGCTGCTGCCCGCCAAGTCGGGGCGGATCCGCTTCGGCGGCGAGGACATCACCAGGATGTCGCCGTCGCGGCGGGTCAAACGCGGCCTCGCCTATGTTCCACAGGGACAGCAGAGTTTTCCACAGCTGTCCACAATGGAGAACCTCCAGGTGGTGGCCGACGGCCGCAAACGCGGCAAGGCACTCGTCGACGAAGCGCTGGACCTGTTCCCGGCGCTGCGGGAACTGTTGTCCCGCAAGGCCGGACTGCTCTCCGGCGGCCAGCGCCAGCAGCTGGCCATCGCCCGCGCCCTCATCACCGAACCGGCGCTGCTGATCCTCGACGAGCCGACCGAGGGCATCCAGCCCTCGGTGGTCGCCGAGATCGAACGCACCATCATCGAACTCACCGGCCGGGGCGGACTCAGCGTACTGCTGGTCGAACAGCACATCGGCTTCGCGCTGCAGGCCGCGCAGCAGTTCTACGTCCTGCGCTCGGGCCGCGTCACCTCGTCCGGGGCGGGCGGGGCGAGCGCGGAATCCGCGGTACGCCAGGCCATGGCGATCTGATCGGACACTCCGTGAACGCGCGCAGGGGGCGTATTCCGTTGTCCGAGAGGGTCTATCGATCCCTGCAGCGCGATCTCGCGGCCGGGATGCTGGTACCGACCGAGCGACTCGGCGAGGAACGCCTCGCCGAGACCTACGGCGTCTCCCGCACCCCGGTCCGCGAGGCGCTGGCCCGGCTCCTCGCCGACGGCCTGCTGGAACGCCACACCGACGGCCTCTACCCGTACCGCCCCCGGGTCGACGAGCTCGGGGACCTGTACGAACTCCGAATAGTCCTGGAAGCCAGAGGAATCCAACGCTTGCAGGCCACCGCGGCGGCACTCCCGGAACCGCTGGCCGCCGCCGTGCAGCCGGAACCGCCGGCCCTGGCGGCTCGGCCTGCGGTCACGCCGCACGATCTGGGCGCGGTCGAGCGAGAGCTCGAGCTCTGGCGGCGCGTGCGCGAGGATCCGCCGGAGCCCGGGGCCGAGCTCATCGCCGCCGACGAGCGGTTCCACACCACACTCCTGCTGGCCGCCGGCAATTCCGCACTGGCCGAGGCGCTCTCGACGGTGCACGCGCGGGTGCGGCCGGTGCGGGCCCTGGACATGCCCACCCCCGGGCGGATCGCCGCCATGGCCGACGACCACATCTCCATCGCCGAGCATCTGCTCGCCGGGGATCTGGACACCGCCCTGCGCACCCTCCTCGCCCACCTCACCAGCTCCCGAGCCCACGTCCTCACCCGCGCCCGCCGCGCACTGGAGCTCACCAAACTCGCTCAGGCGGTCCGCGAGTGACCCGATCCGCGCCGCGCCGGGCCGTCGGTCTGGCGAGTGGCTCAGACAGGGTGTTGACTGGGGAGATGGTGTCGACGAAGCCACGCATCGCTCCTGGTCGCCTGCGGGAGCTCGGTCCGCTGAACTGGGTTGTCTGGCAGGCGCTTTCCCGTGCCGCGGGCACGGAGGACGCGCATCTGTTCAGCACGCTGGGCCGGACCGGCGGCCTGTTCCGGGGATGGCTGCACTTCTCCGGCCGCCTCATGCCGGGCGGCAAACTGCGCCGGTACGAGTCCGAACTGGTCATCCTGCGCGTCGCGCACCTGCGCCAATGCGAGTACGAGACCGACCATCACATCCGGCTGGGCCGCCGCGCGGGCGTCACCGCCGAAATCCTGGACCGTCTCCGCGAGGGCCCGGCCGCCGCCGGATGGTCCGCCGAGGAGCGCGCGCTGCTCACCGCCGTGGACCAACTGGTCACCACCCGCGACCTCGATGACGCCACCTGGCAATCCCTCGCCGACCACTACGACGAGCGACGCCTCATCGAAATCGTCCTGCTCACCAACCAGTACGAGGGCCTGGCCAGCACCATCACCGCCCTCCGCATCCAAACCGACCACTAGCCGCACGATCCGGCCGTGCGTCAGCGGCGCAGGCGGTGGACCGGCTGGGTGGCGGCTTCGGGAACGGTCTCGGCGTGCGGGAGGCGATGCGCGTAGGCGGGTTCGGCGGGACGGGCGGGCTGGATGCGGGCGTGCAGGTGCATGTCGTGCCAGCCGTCGTCGTGCAGGCCCGCACTGCGATTGATGCCCTCGAGCACGAAGCCGGATTTGTGTGCCACCCGGCAGGATTGGGCGTTATGCACGGAATGCCGTAATTCCAGGCGGTGGAATCCGGCCACCTCGAAGGCCCAGCCGACCAGCGCCTCCACCGCGCGCGGGGCGATGCCGCGGCCGCGCGCCGCCGGGACCACCCAGTACGCCAGCTCGGCCTCGCCGTGCCCGAGTTCCATGTGATGCAGCGAGGCCCGGCCCATCAGCCGGCCGCTGCGGCCATCGGCGACAGCCCAATTGGCCGCGGTGCCACCGCTCCACGAGCGCGCCCAGGAATCCACCCACTCCCCGGCCTCCTCCACGGTGTCCGCGGTGCGCACGTGCCAGCGCCGAATGGCCGGATCCTGGAAGGCCGCGTACACCTCGGGCCCGTCCCGGCGCAGCCACGGCCGCAGCACCAGCCCGTCTCCCATCGGGAGCACCGGCTGCGCTGCCCGACTGAAGGTCTCGGCGGCGACGATTGCCGGGGTTGATCGCGGCATGGGTGGAATTCTGCCCGCGATCGACCGGTCCGCGCGGCGAAATTGAGACCATCGTCCCGATCGGTCTCTCTCGCGCGTGTCGCCCGAACCGACCGGCGGCGCTCAGGGCCTGCGGTTTTCGATGAGCGCGGCCAATCCGTCCAGGACCCGGGCCAGCCCGAACTCGTAGGCGTGGTCCGCACCGTAGGCGCTGTCGTGGGCCTGCCCCGCGACCGCGCCGATCCGGGCTGCCAGGGGATAGCGGCCGGCGTCGAAGACCCGCGCCAGCAGCGGGGCCGCCCGCTCCCACCACTCGCGATCGGAGTGCCCGCTCTCGGTCGCGGCCCGGGCGCTGTCGATGGCCAGCTGCGCGGTCGCGGTCACGAAGCCCAGCACATAGGTGAGCGCAGCGTCCATCTCCAGGTCGCCGAGGCCGAGCCCGTCGAAGGCGCGCAGCTCGTGGTCGTATTTCGCGGCCACGCCGGGACCCAGCGGCGGCCGCGTGGTCGGCAGATAGGCCACCCACGGATGCTCGGCCAGCAGGGCGCGATTCTCGGCGGCGATCGCGGAAACCCGTTCCCGCCAAGGCATTCCGGTGAGATCGTGACGCGGCATGCGCTGGTAGACGGTGTCGAGCATGAGGTCGAGCAGTTCGGCCTTGCCCGGCACGTAGGTGTAGGTGGCCATGGGCGTGATGCCCAGCTTGGCCGCCACCGACCGCATGGTGAGCGCGGCCAGCCCCGCACCGTCGGCGATCTCCAGCGCGGCCGCGATGACGGCGTCGAGGGTGGTGCGCTGTTTGGGCCCGCGCGCCGGACCGCCGGATCCGGGCTCGCGCCACAGCAGTTCCAGCGTGCGCACCGGGTCGCCCGCGCTGCTGCGTTCCCCGCTTCGTCCGGCCATTCGCGTCACCTCCGTCGCTGATCGTATCGATGTGACGGTCGTCACTTTGCATCCCGTCGGGAATGTCTGTACAAAGTACAGCGTACTCAGTACAGAGTTTATCGGCACTACCCAGGAGGCCCCATGACCATCACCGCATCCGCGATCTCCCTGAACGTGCCCGACCCGATCGTCTCGGCGACGTTCCTCATCGACCACTTCGGTTTCACCGAGAAGATGTCGGCCGACGGCTTCGTCAACGTGACCCGGCCCGACGCCGGATTCGACGTCATCTATCTGCGCACCGGCCTCGGCAGCTTCAAGCCGGAGCGCATCGCGGGCAGCGCGGGCCAGGGCCTGCTGGTGGTGTTCGTCGTCGACGACATCGACGCCGAATACGCCCGCGTCCAACGCGAAGGCGTGCCGATCGTGACCCCCATCGAGACCGAGCCATGGGGCGAGCGCTACTTCCAGGCCCTCGACCCGAATGGGATCGTCATCCAACTGGTCCAGTGGGTCTGACCGGAAACCGCTGAAAGATTCCTCCGTCGAACGTGTCGATTCCGGCCGGGCCCGTTCGAGGAGTAGGCGAGGGCCGAACCGCGGCCCGGCACTTCGACGAGAGGAATCCGATGCGAAAAGTGGTGGCTTTCGAGCACATGACCCTCGACGGCTTCGCGGCCTCACACACCGAGCTGGGACTGGAATGGACATTCGGCGCCTACAGTCCGGACCTCGCCGCCTTCCACGACGAGCACATCCGGGCTGATATCGGTACCACGATCTACGGCCGCAAGACCTTCGAGGGCATGCGCGATCACTGGTCGAGCGTTCCGGACAACCCGGAGGCCACGGCACACGATCTCGAACACGCCGACTGGGTCACGAACATCGACAAGATCGTCTTCTCGACCACGCTCGAGTCGGCCGGCTGGCGGAACACCCGGATCATCGACAGTGACGGGGCGGCGCGCATCGCGGAACTGAAGGCGGAGAACGGCGGCGCGCTGGTCATCTACGGCAGCCCGACCCTGGTGCACTGGTTCACCGACGCCGGGCTCATCGACGAGTACCGCATCGTCATCCATCCGGTGACAATCGGCTCCGGCACCCCTATGTTCCGGGACAAGACCGAACTGAATCTGAACCTGCTGGAATCGAAGTCGTTCGACGGTGGTGCCCTCTATGTCCGCTATGCAGTCGCCCAGCGAGAGGATTGAGCAATGCGATACCTGGCACTGATTCGCCTGGACCCCGCCCAGATGCCCGAGGAAGGGCCCGGCGACGACCTGATCGCCAAGGTCAACGAGATCATCGAGGAGATGACCAAGGCGGGCGTGCTGCTCGACACCGCGGGCCTGCGCCCGATCGAGGAGGGCACCCGGATCCGGCAGACCGGCGGCGTGCAGACCGTCATGGACGGGCCGTACACCGAATCCAAGGAGATCATCGGCGGATACATGCTGCTGCAGACCCGTTCGCAGGAGGAGGCGGCCGAGTGGGCGTCCCGGTTCCTGCGGGTGCACGGGCCGGACTGGGACATCGAGCTCGAGGTGCGACAGCTGGACGGCCAGAACTGAATCCGCAGCAGGAGCGGGCGCGCCGGGCCGTGGAGGCGGCCTGGCGCATCGAATGGCCGCGCCTGGTGGCGGGCCTGACCCGCCTGGTCGGCGATATCGCGACTGCCGAGGAGCTCGCGCAGGACGCCCATGTGGCGGCGCTGGAACAGTGGCCGCGCGACGGCGTCCCGCCGAATCCGGGCGGCTGGCTCATGCTGACGGCGAAACACCGCGCGGTGGACCGCATTCGGCGCGACGTGAACTTCGCGCGGAAGCTGGAGCTGCTCGGCCGTGAGACGCTCACGGCCGAGCAGCCGCCCGGCGAACCGGAACCGTTCATCGCGGACGACCTGCTGCGCATGATCTTCACCGCCTGCCATCCGGTGCTCTCGCCCTCGGCGCGGGCGGCGCTCACCCTGCGCATGGTGGGCGGCCTGACCACGGCCGAGATCGCGCGGGCCCATCTGGTCCCGGAATCGACCGTGGCGCAACGCATCGTGCGCGCCAAGCGCACCATCGCGGCCAAGCGGATTCCCTACGAGGTGCCCGCGGGCGCCGAGCTGGCCGCGCGCCTGGACTCCGTGCTCGAGGTCATCTACCTGATCTTCAACGAGGGCTATACCGCCACCTCCGGCGAGCGCTGGGTCCGGGCCGAATTGTGCGAGGACGCACTGCGTCTGGCGCGCATCCTGACCGGGCTGCTGCCCGAGGAGCCGGAGGCGTACGGGCTGGCGGCCCTGCTCGAACTGCAGGCTTCCCGCACCACCGCCCGCAGTGATGCGGACAACGCGCTGGTGCTGCTGCCGGATCAGGACCGGTCCCGGTGGAATCGGCTCTCGATCGAACGCGGCCTGTCCGCCCTGGGCCGCGCGCACACGCTGAATCGGATGCGGGACCTTCCGCCCGGGCGCTACGCGCTCCAGGCCGCCATCGCCTCCGTGCACGCCGTGGCCCCGACCGCCGCCGAGACCGACTGGCGGCGCATCGCTGGACTGTACGCCATACTGGCGCAACGGTTTCCGTCACCGATCGTGGAGTTGAACCGGGCGGTCGCGGTGGCCATGGTGCACGGACCCGGCGCCGGCCTGGAGTTGATCGACGCCATTGCCGCGACCGGGGCGCTCGACGACTATCACCTGCTGCACGCCGTCCGCGGGGATCTGCTGGCGCGGCTGGGCCGGGATGCGGAGGCGCGGGCCGCTTTTCGGCGCGCGGCCGATCTGACCGGCAATGAGATCGAGCGGGAGTTGCTGCTCGGCCGGGCGCGCTGACCGGCAATCCACTCCGATCAGGCATTTCACCGCGTGTCGCTCACCCCTCCCGGGAAACGGCAGGGCGTACGGTCGGTTCCTAGCTGAAGCCAGATGGGTCTGTTTTTTCGTGAACGACACGGAAGGACCAGGCGTTGCCCATTCTCGACAAGCGTCCGCTCCGAGCCACCGTCCTCGGACTGCTCGTGGCGGCCCTCGCCCCGCTCACCGTCGCCGTCGGCACCGCCGACGCGCGCACCGAAATCGCCGACCCCATCGCCCAATCCGCGCTCCCGGCCGCCCTGCCGGTGGACCCGGCGTCCCTGCTGCAGCTGGTCGGTGCGGCCCAGCGGTTCTCCAAACCGGCCTTGCAGACACTGTCACGTTTCATCGTGCCCGGGGACCAGTGGGGGTCGTTCAATCAGATCATCACGCACGAGAGCGACTGGCAGGTCTTCGCCATCAACCCGACCTCCGGCGCCTACGGGCTGGCCCAGGCCCTCCCCGCACACAAGATGTTCAGCGAGGGCCCGGACTGGTTGTTCAACCCGCTCACCCAGCTGCGCTGGGCCTACCGCTACATGGTCGCGCGCTACGGCAGCCCGAATGCCGCCTGGGACTTCTGGCAGGCCCACAACTGGTACTGAGCCTGCCGGTCCCCGAACTCGATCAGCCCGGTACGTATCTCTCTCAGCCCGGTACGTATCTCGATCAGCTCAGCGCGGCCCGGAAGACCTCGGCGACCGGGGTCGACGGGCGGCCCAGCAGCCGCTGCAGATCACCGGAGTCGACGGCCAGGATGCCGTCGGCGATACCGGCGTCGGCATCGGCCAGGGCGGCGGCATAGCCGGCGTCCAGACCCGCGCCCTGCAGCGCCGCGGCGTAGTCGGCCTGCGGCAGGTCCTGGTAGCGGACCGGCTTGCCGGCCACCTCCGAGATCACCTGCGCCAGTTCGGCATACGAGAGCGTCTCGTCGCCGCCGAGCTCGTAGACCTTGCCCTCGTGACCGTCGGTGGTGAGGACGCGGGCGGCGGCCTCGGCGTAATCGGCGCGGGCCGCGCCGGATACCTTGCCCTCGCCCGCCGCACCGTAGAGCACGCCCGTCTCGATGGCGTGTGCCAGGCCGCCGGTGTAGTTCTCCCAGTACCAGCCGTTGCGCAGCAGCACGGTCGGGATGCTCGCTCCGGCCAGCGCGGCCTCGGTGCCGATGTGCTCCTGGGCCAGGATCAGCGGATTGCGACCGGCCTGCGGAATGCTGGTGTAGGCCAGCAGTTTCACGCCCGCCCGCTCGGCCGCGCGCAGCACGTTGGTGTGCTGGGCGACACGCTTGGTGAACTCGTTGCCGGAGACCAGCAGCACGCGGTCGACGCCCTGGAAGGCGCGCTCGAGCGCTTCCGGATCGTCATAGCTCGCCACCCGCACCTCGACACCCCGCACGGCCAGATCGGCCACCTTGGCGGGATCGCGGACCACCGCCACCACCGGCTGCGATCCGTCCTTCAACAGCGCCTCGACGACCAGGCGACCCAGCTGTCCGCTTGCTCCGGTGACTGCGACGGTCATGACTACCTCCAGGTTTCAGGGAATGAACTGCACTGCCGACATGTACTAACTAATAGTAAGCACATGCTATTCCTGAACCGCTACCCGAAACACAGGTAATCTCAATTTCATGAACGCCCGGCCTCCCGACCAGTCCTACCCGGACGACCCCACCCTGGAAGCCGACGTCTTCGCCCGCAACTGCTCCTCGCGCCCGGTCCTGCAAGACGTCGCCAGTCGCTGGGGCGTGCTCGCCCTGGCCGCCCTGCGCGAGGGCCCCTACCGGTTCTCGGCGCTGCGCCGCCGCGTGGACGGCATCTCCGAGCGCATGCTCTCCCAGACCCTGCAGACCCTGGAACGCGACGGCATGGTCAATCGCGAAGTCCAGCAATCCATCCCGCCGGTCGTCGAGTACACCCTCACCGACCTCGGCGCGCAGGTGGCCGACCAGCTCGTCGGCCTCATCGAGATCCTCGAATCCAATATCGCGAAGATCGAAGCGGCCCAGACCGCCTACCACCGCACGTAAACCGAAGAACGGAGCCGCATGTCCGCCGACACCGATCTGCAGTATCTCGAACGCTGCGTGGAGCTGGCCGCCGAAGCCCTGGACGCGGGCGACGAGCCGTTCGGGTCATTGCTGGTCGGCGCGGACGGCACCGTGCTCGCCGAGGACCGCAACCGTGTCTCCGGCGGCGACGCCACCCGCCACCCCGAATTCGAGCTGGCCCGCTGGGCCGCCGAGCACCTCACCCCCGAGGACCGGGCCACGGCCACGGTCTACACCTCCGGCGAACACTGCGCCATGTGCTCGGCCGCGCACGCCTGGGTCGGCCTGGGCCGCATCGTCTACGCCGCCTCCACCGCCCAGCTCACGGAGTGGCTCAACGAATTCGGCGTCCCCGCGGGCCCCATCCGTCCCCTCGCCATCCAGGAGGTGGCCCCGGGCATCCCGGTCTCCGGCCCCTTCCCGGAACTCACCGACCGCGTCTACGCCCTCCACCGCCGTCACTGTCGACTACCCTCCGGTCAACGCGCTGCCTTCCGACGGCTGGTTCGCCCTGGCC
>NZ_JBHZAK010000022.1:0-131324 GCF_042754165.1 Nocardia sp. NPDC059229 | reverse complement strand
CGCTGCCAATAGGCCACCTGGCGGGCCATGATCGAGGACGAGTCCTCTTCGGAGCCCAGCACTTCGCGCTGCCAGACAGCGAAGTCGGCGTACTGGACGGCCAGCGGGGCCCAGCCCGGGACCGCGCCCTGGTTGCGCGCGGTGTAGGCGACCATGACGTCGCGAGCCAGCGGCGACATGGAGAAACCGTCACCGGCGATGTGGTGAACCACGACGATCAACACATGTTCGTGCGCCTCCGAGAGGGCGACTTCCTCCGTCATCCCGGCATGCTTGTGGCCGAGATCCACACCATCCGAGTGGATTCCGACCGAAAGCGCGCCGGACCGACGGGGTGGGGCGACCCGGAAGAGGCGGGCGCGTAACGGGACCTGCTCCGCGACGTTGAAGCCCAGTGCCGCGAACGCTGTGACCGTGGCTGCCAGATCCTCGACCGCCACGGCAACCGGGCGCAGATCGAGCGCGACTTCCTCGGCCGGGACCACCACCTGGATGGGCGTGCCGCCGTGCTCGGGGTAGCGGGTGCGCAGCGACTCGTGCCGGCGGACCACGTCCGCGACCGCGAGTTCCAGTGCGGCGGTGTCGAGTTCACCGGTCAGGCGAATCGCCAGCGGCAGGTTGTAGGCCGCCGAGGAGGTGTCGTACTGGTTCAGGAACCACATGCGCTGCTGCGCGAACGACAGCGGCACCAGCTCACCGGCAGTCCGGGTGCGGGCCACCAGCTTGGCGCGCGAAGCACCATCGGCGTGCGATTCGATGCGGGCCGCAAGGGCCTCGACCGTGGTCGCCTCGAACAGCGTGCGCACCGCGACCGTGGTGTCCAAGGCCGCACCGATGCGCGACACCACCCGGGTCGCGATGAGCGAGTTACCGCCCAGATCGAAGAAATCGTCGTCCAGACCGACCCGCTCCAGACCGAGCACCTCGGCGAAGACGGCCGCGACGGTCTCCTGCGTCGGGGTCTCCGGCGCGCGGAAAGCACGGGCCTGCAACGCCGGAGCCGGGAGCGCCCGACGATCCAGCTTGCCGTTGACGGTCAACGGAATCCGGTCCAGCACCACAATCGCCGACGGGACCATGTACGACGGCAGCAGTTCGCCTGCGCCGTCACGGACCGCGTCCACGCCCGGCGCGACGCCGGCCTCGGGCACCACATAGGCCACGATGCGCTGATCGCCCGGCTGGTCCTCGCGCACGATGACCGCGGCCTGCGCCACGCCCGGCTGGGCCAGCACGGCCGACTCGATCTCGCCGAGCTCGATACGGAAACCGCGCACCTTGACCTGATCGTCGGCGCGACCCAGGTATTCGAGCTCGCCGAAGCGGTTCCAGCGCGCCACGTCACCCGAGCGGTACAGCCGCTCGCCCGGCGTACCGAACGGGCTGGCCACGAAGCGAGTCGCGGACAGGTCGGGACGACCCAGGTAGCCGCGCGCCAACTGCGGTCCGGCCACATACATTTCGCCCGCGACACCCACCGGCACCGGGTGCAGGCGGTCGTCGAGGACATACACGCGCAGACCCGCGATGGCCCGGCCCACCACCGAACCGGTAGCGGCGGCAATGGTGTCGGCATCCAGGACACGCACGGACACGTGCACGGTGGTCTCGGTGATGCCGTACATGTTCACCAGGTACGGCGACGAATCACCGTGACGGGCAATCCAATCCGAGAGGCGACGCAGCTCTAGCGCCTCACCACCGAAGACCACGTAGCGCAGCGCCAAAGACTGCTGGTCGCCCGCGGCCGCGATGCGGTCGGCCTCGGCGAGCTGGTAGAACGCCGACGGGGTTTGGTTGAGCACCGTGACCCGTTCGCGGCGCAGCAGTTCCAGGAACTGCTCGGGCGAGCGGGAGGTGTAGTAGTCGACAACCACCAGAGTGCCGCCGTAGAGCAGTGGGCCCCACAGCTCCCATACCGAGAAGTCGAAGGCGTAGGAGTGGAACAGCGTCCACACGTCGTCGGGGCCGAAACCGAACTCGCGATCCGTGTTCGCCATGAGGCGCACCACGTTTCGGTGCGCCACGGCGACGCCCTTGGGGCGGCCGGTCGAACCGGAGGTGTAGATGACGTAGGCGACGTGATCCGGATGCAGCGGCGCGCTGCGGTCGGCATCGGTGACCGGGGAATCCGCCGCGTCCTCGACGTCACCTGCCTCCAGGGAGTAGCCGTCCAGCAGCACCGTGTTCAGCTCGGCGGGAAGCTCTACCTGCACCGTGGAATCGGTGATCACGCTGGTGGGACGGCAATCCTCCAGTAGGAAGGCGATGCGATCGGCCGGGTAGCTCGGATCGATCGGCACGTAACCCGCACCGGTCTTGATCACCGCCAGCAGCGCCACCACCAGGTCGGCCGAGCGCGGCAGCAGCACCGCGACCAGCTGTTCGAGGCCCGCGCCCTCGCTGATCAGCCTGCGCGCCAGCACATTCGCGCGCCGGTCCAGCTCGGTGTAGGTGAGTTCCTCGTCGCCGAAGCGCACCGCGATCTGCTCGGGGTGAGCGGCCACGGCCGCGTCGAACACGCTCGACAGGGTGGCGTCGGAGTCACCGATGTCGTCGCCCGCGGAGACCCAGTGCTCGGCCACATCGTGGCGCTCGCCCTCACCGAGCAGATCGATATCCCCGAGCAGCGCGCCCGGATCCTCGGCGACCGCGCGCAGGATGCGCACCAGCCGCTCGGCGAAGGAGATGACGGTCTCGACGTCGAACAGGTCCGACGCGTAGTTCCACGACAAGCCCAGCGAGCCGTCGGCGCGCTCGCTCACGGTCAGCTGCACGTCGAACTTGGCGGTGCCCGGATCGAATTCGACGACCTCGAGATCCAGCCCCTCCAGCGAGACAGCCTGCGCGTCCTTCGCGCTCGCGGCTTCGAAGGTCAGCGCCACCTGGAACAGCGGGTGATGCGCCTGCGAACGAACCGGGCTGAGCACGTCCACCAGCCGCTCGAACGGCACGTCGGCATGCGCGAAAGCGGCCAGGTCGGTGCGGCGCACCTGGGCGAGCAGGTCGCGGAACGCCGCGTCCAGGCGCACCTCGCTGCGCAGCACCAGCGTGTTGACGAACATGCCGACCAGATCGTCCAGCGCGCGTTCACCGCGGCCCGCGATCGGAGTGCCGATGGCGATATCGGTCGCGCGGGACAGGCGCGCGGCCCAGGTCGCCAGGGCGGCGTGAACCAGCATGAACAAGGTGACGTCATGCTCGCGGGCCACACCGGTCAGGGCGCGGTGCAGCTCGGCGTCGATCGAGAAGTCATAGGTGCCACCGGCATTGGTCGCGATCTCCGGCCGCGGCCGATCGGCGGGCAGCTCGATCTGCTCGGGCAGATCGGCCAGCTGGGCGCTCCAGTAGGCGATCTGCTGAGCAGCGATCGACTCGGAATCGGTTTCCGCGCCGAGGATCTCGCGCTGCCACAGCGTGTAATCCGCGTACTGCACCGGCAGTGGCGACCAGGCCGGAGCCTCGCCGGTAGCGCGGGACAGGTAGGCGGCCACCACATCCCGCAGCAACGGGCGCAGCGAGACGCCGTCCGCGCTGATGTGATGCAGCACCAGCACCACGACGTACTCGTCCACTCCGAGTTTCAATACCGTGGCCCGGAACGGCACCTCGCGGGTGACGTCGAAGTGGACGCTCGCCAGCCGGATGATCCGTGCGACTACGTCTTGGGCGCTCACCGTCTCAGTGCGCACCTCGAACTCGACCTCGGACATCGGCAGGACGCGCTGGTAGCCGTCACCCTCGACCTCGGGGTAGACGGTGCGCAGCGACTCGTGGCGGGCGACGACATCGCCGATCGCGGCCCGGAAGGCATCCAGATCCACAGTGCCGGTGAGCTTCAGCGCCACCGGGATGTTGTTCACGGCGGTGCGGTTGTCGAAGCGGTTCAGGAACCACATGCGCTGCTGGGCCAGCGACAGCGGCACCAGCTCCGGGCGCTCCTGCGCGACCAGCGCCGCGCGGGCGCCGGTGCCGACGCGCGATTCCAGGTGCGCGGCAAGGGAAGCCACCGTGGTGGCCTCGAACAGCGTGCGCAGCGGGATGTCGGCGTCGAGGGCGGCGGACAGGCGCGCGATCACCTGGGTGGCGATGAGCGAGTTGCCGCCGAGCTCGAAGAAGTCGTCGTCCAGGCCGACCCGGTCCAGGCCGAGTACATCGGCGATGGTGCCGGCGACCGTCTGCTGCACCGGCGTGACCGGTTCGCGGACCGCGCGGACCGCGAAGGTCGGGGCGGGCAGCTGCTTGCGGTCCAGCTTGCCGGAGGCATTGAGCGGGAAGGCGTCCAGCACCATGAAGGCCGCCGGAACCATGTAGGCCGGCAGCTGTTCGGCGACCGCGTCGCGCACGCGCTCGACATCCAGCTGACCGTCGGCCGCGATGAGGTAGGCCACCAGCTGATCACCGGTGCGCTCGTCGTGGCGCATGACCACGACCGCCTGCGCGACCGACGGCTGCGCGATCAGCGCCGCCTCGATCTCGCCCAGCTCGATGCGCAGACCGCGCAGCTTGACCTGGAAATCGATGCGACCTCGATACTCCAGCTCACCATCGCGCGTCCAGACGACGAGGTCGCCGGTGCGGTACATGCGCTTGCCGTCGCCGAACGGGTTGGCCACGAAGCGATCCGCGCTCAGGTCCGGGCGAGCCACGTACCCGGTGGCGAGCTGATCGCCCGCCAGGTACAGCTCACCCGCGACACCCGCCGGAACCGGCCGCAGCCGCGAATCCAGCACATAGGCCTGGGTATTGAAGTGCGGTGCGCCGATCGGCACCGAGGCGATGTCCGCGTCGGTGACCTCGTGGAAGGTCACGTCAATCGTTGTTTCCGTCGGACCGTACATGTTGTACAGGCGCGCGCCGGTCAGCGCACGGAACCTCTGGGCAGCTACGGCAGGAAGACTCTCGCCGCCGGCGAATACCACACGCAGGGAATGAGCTTCCGGTGCTTGTCCCACGGCGATGAACTGTTGCAGCATCGAGGGTACGAACTGCGTGACGGTGACCCCTTCGGCCGCGATCAACCGTGCCAAGTACACCGGGTCGCGATGTCCGTCAGGCTTGGCGACGACCATTCGCGCGCCGACCTGCAAGGGCCAGAAGAACTCACCCAAGGATGCATCGAAACTCACCGGTGTCTTCTGCAGCACCACATCGTCAGCAGCGAGACCGAATTGGGCATTCATCCACACCAGTTGATTCGTGATGGCCTGATGACTCACGGCCACGCCCTTGGGGCGACCCGTCGAACCGGATGTGAAGATCATGTACGCGGTATTGCTCGGCCGCAGCGACGCCAATCGGTCAACATCGGTCACTACGGCACCGGAACGACTCGACAGATCCAGCTCATCGATCCGAACAAGGGGCCAGTCGACATCTTTCAGGCCATCCGCAGAAGTCAACACGCAGACTGGCTGGGCAGTCTCGAGAACGTATCGGGTGCGCTCGGCCGGGTGCTCGGGATCCAAGGGCACGAACACACCGCCCGCGACGCTGATCGCATACATCGAGACCACCAGGTCGATGGACCGATGCATGCTCACCGCCACCGAGGCCTCGGGTCCGACACCCGCAGCGATCAGCCAGCGTGCGAGTCTGCGCACCCGATCCGCGAACTGGGCGTAGGACAGATTCGTACCCTCGTAGGTGATAGCCGTCGCTTCGGGAGTCAGGGCTACCTGTGCCTCGAACAACGATCCCAGTGTCGCGGCGGAATTCCCGGACACCCTCGGCAAGATCGCATCGATCGGGTACTTGGTCTCGTTCCAGACCTCGAGCACCAGCGCCTGCTCGGCATCATCCATCAGCGGCAGATCGCCCACGCGCGTAGCCGGATCCGCGGCCACCGCTGTCAACAGATGCAGCAATCGCTGCGCGAACCCATCCGCGAACTGAGTATCGAAGAGATCGGTGGCGAACACCAATTCGGCAGACATGCCCGCGCCGTCGTCGTCCACCAGTGACAGCTGAAGATCGAATTTCGCTGTCTGATAGTCGATCTCGACCTCGCTGACCGTCAGATCCGGCAATCTCAGCTCGGTGTGACCCAGATTCTGGAACGACAGCATCACTTGGAACAGCGGATGGCGTCCCTGCGAGCGCACCGGGTTGACCATCTCGACCACCCGCTCGAACGGCACGTCGGCATGCGCGAACGCGTTCAGATCCCCGGCACGAACTTGCTCCAGCAGACCGGTGAACCGCTCCCCCGGGTCGACAGTCGTCCTCAACACCAACGTGTTGACGAACATGCCGACCAGATCGTCGAGAGCCTGCTCACCACGCCCGGCAATCGGCGTGCCGACCGCGATGTCCGCGGTGCCACTCAAACGCGACAGCAGCACCGCAAAAGCGGTCTGCACCACCATGAACAGGGTCGCGCCCTCCGCATGCGCGAGCTCGTTCAAGGCATCGATCGTCTCGCCGGGCACACGGAACCGCAGCAGCCCCGCACGATTGGACGCAACGGCTGGACGCGGACGCGTCGACAGCCGCAGCTCGTCGGGGATTCCGGCCAGCGCATCACGCCAGTAGTCGAGCTGCTGGGAAATCAACGAAAGCTCGTCGTTTTCTGATCCGAGTGTCTCTCGCTGCCACAAGGCGTAATCGATGTACTGGACCTCGAGCGGTGCCCAACCCGGCTCGACACCCATCGCAGCCGCGGCATAGCCGGCAACCAAATCGCGCACCAGCGGCCGTATCGAGAAGCCGTCGATGGCGATGTGATGAGCCGCCAGCACCAGCACGTGCTCGGAGGAATCCACACGCAGCAGGCGCAGACGAACCGGCAATTCACTCGTCACGTCGAAGCCACGACCAACGAACTCGGCTACCACGCCAGGCAGTTCGCCTTCGGTGACGTCCATGATCTCGAGCTCGGGCACGGCACGGCCCGTCGGCAGCACCTTCTGGTAGGCGACGCCCTCGTGCGACGGGTAGATGGTGCGCAGCGACTCGTGGCGGGCTATCACATCGGCGATCGCGCCCCGCATGGCGTCGAGATCCAGTGCGCCGGACAGCCGTACGGCGGCCGGGATGTTGTTGGCGGCCGATTCCGGATCGAACCGGTTGAGGAACCACATCCGCTGCTGCGCCAGCGATAGCGGCGGGTACTCCGGCCGGGACCGCACCGTGAGGGCCTGGCGCACACCGGTTCCCGCGTGCGACTCGACGCGGGCGGCCAGCGCGGCCACGGTCGGGGCCTCGAACAGCACGCGCACGCCGATCTCGGCGTTCAGCGCGGCGGCGAGGCGGGCCACGACCTGGGTGGCGACCAGCGAGTTGCC
This sequence comes from Nocardia sp. NPDC059229, assembly GCF_042754165.1. Classification (NCBI taxonomy): domain Bacteria; kingdom Bacillati; phylum Actinomycetota; class Actinomycetes; order Mycobacteriales; family Nocardiaceae; genus Nocardia; species Nocardia sp. NPDC059229. The sequence continues at coordinate 124,038 of NZ_JBHZAK010000022.1, read as the reverse complement.
GCCCAGCTCGAAGAAGTCGTCGTCCACGCCGACGCGCTCGACGCCGAGCAGATCGGCGAAGATCTGCGCGATGATCTCCTCGATCGGGGTCGAGGGGGCGCGGAAACGCTTGGCCTCGAAGACCGGAGCGGGCAGCGCCTTACGGTCCAGCTTGCCGGAGGCGTTGACCGGGAACGCGTCGAGCACCACGAGCGCGGCCGGGACCATGTAGGCGGGCAGCGAGCCGCTCAGCGCGGCCTTGACCGCGTCGATGTCCACGACGGCCTCGGGCTCGCGCACCACATAGCCGACCAGCTGGTCACCGGCGTGCGCGTCGGTGCGCACGACCACCACGGACTGGGCGATGGCCGGCTGCGCCAGCAGCGCGGCCTCGATCTCGCCGAGCTCGATGCGCAGACCGCGCAGCTTCACCTGGAAGTCGGTGCGGCCCAGGTATTCGATCTCACCGTCACGGTTCCATTTGGCCAGGTCGCCCGTGCGATAAAGTCGTTCGCCGTGCCCAAAGGGATTGGCTACGAATCGATCTGCGGTGAGCTCGGGTCGTGTGATGTAACCAGTGGCGAGCTGTTTACCGGACAGGTAGAGCTCACCTGCGACGCCTGGTGCGACGAGATTGAGGCGTGAGTCGAGGACGTAGAGGCGGGTATTGAAGACCGGGCGGCCGATCGGCACGACGGTGAGATCTGTGTCGGTGACTTCGTGGTAGGTGACGTCGACCGCGGCCTCGGTCGGACCGTACAGGTTGTGCAGGCGGGCTCCGGTCAGCTCGCGCAGCTTCTGCGCGGTCGGCGCGGGCAGCGCCTCACCGGAGGCGAACACCTGACGTAGCGACCTGCATTCGGCGGCACTCTCCTCGGCGACGAACACCGAGAGCATCGACGGTACGAAGTGCGTGGTGGTGATGCCCGTCTCGGCGATGACCTGAGCCAGGTAGACCGGGTCGCGGTGCCCGTCCGGCTTGGCCACGACCAGGCGCGCACCGGTCTGCAACGGCCAGAAGAACTCCCACACCGACACGTCGAATGTCGCCGGAGTCTTCTGCAGCACAGCATCGTTCGCGTCGATCGGGTACTCGTGCTGCATCCACAGCAGACGGTTCACGATCGCACCGTGCTCGACGGCCACACCCTTGGGGCGGCCGGTCGAACCGGACGTGAAGATCACGTACGCGGTGTGCTCGGGCCGGATCGCCCCGCCCCGTTCGGCATCGGTGATCACAGCGTCGGAGTAGGCGTCCAGGTTCAGCGTGTCGACGTCGAGCACCGGCACATTGCGGCCGGTGACGAACTCGTCGCGGCTGGTGGTCAGGATCGCGACCGGGCGCGCGATATCGAGCACGTAGTCGATGCGCTCGTCGGGCTGATCCGGATCCAGCGGCACGTACACGCCACCGGCCTCCAACACCGCGTACATGGCGACCACCAGATCCAGCGACCGCCGGATCGCCAGCGCCACACGCGATTCCGCACCGACACCCAGACCGACCAGCTTGCGGGCCAGCTTGTGCACTCGCGCCGAGAACTCGGCGTAGGACAGACCTGTCCCCTCGAACTCCACGGCAGGCGCATCGGGGCTGGTCAAAGCCTGCGCCTCGAACAGCGAAACCAGGGTGGCGGGCTCGAAACAATGGGCTGTGTCGTTCCAATCATCGAGCACACGCGTGCGCTCGTCGGCGACCAGCAGATCGATATCACCGACAGGTGCATCTGGCTCGGTAACGATCGCCCGGAGCACGCGCTCGAATCGCCGCACGAAGGCCTCGATGGTGGGCTCGTCGAAAAGGTCCAGCGCATAGGAGATTTCCGCGGACATGCCCGCGTTCTCACCGCGGTCGTCCTGGGCTTCTTGCAGGGTCAGCTGCAGGTCGAACTTGGCCAGCCGCGCGTCGTAGTCGATGCCGTTGACCGAGAGACCGAGCAGCTCCAGGCTGGCCTGCCGAGTGTTCTGGAAGGTCAGCATGACCTGGAACAACGGGTGCCGCGCCTGCGAACGAGCCGGGTTGAGCACCTCGACCAACCGCTCGAACGGCACGTCCGCGTGTGCGAAAGCGTGCAGGTCGGTATCGCGGGAGCGAGCCAGCAGATCGGCGAAGGTCTCCGAGCCGTCCACCTCGGTGCGCAACACCAGGGTATTGACGAACATACCGATCAGGTCATCGAGGGCGGCCTCACCACGACCGTGCACCGGGGTACCGATCGCGATATCGGAGGTGCCCGACAGCCGCGCCAACAGCACCGCCAGCGCGCTGTGCATGACCATGAACAGCGAAGCATTGTGGCGGCGACCCAAATCCACCAGCGCCCGCTGGGTCTGCGCCGAAATCGCGAACGGATAGGTGCCACCCCGATAGCTCGCCACCGCCGGACGCTGCCGGTCAGCGGGCAGCACCAGTTCATCGGGCAAATCGGCGAGCGCGTCGGTCCAGTAGCGGATCTGCTTGGCGATCAACGAATCCGGATCGTCCTCCGAACCCAGCACCTCGCGCTGCCACAGCGCGTAGTCGGCATACTGCACCGGCAGTTCCGCCCAGGCCGGGGCCTCCCACGAGGTGCGCGCGGCATAGGCGACCATGACATCACGCGCCAGCGGGCCCATGGACCAGCCATCGGCACTGATGTGGTGGACCACCATGCCCAGGATGTACTCGGACTCGCTGATCTCGAAAAGCGCGGCGTGCAAAGGCACTTCGTCGGTGACGTCGAAGGCCATGGTGGCCAACTCGACCAGGTGGTCGATCAGATTCGACTCGGTGACCGGCACCGGCGTCAGGTCCGGCACGATCTGCGCGGCATCCAGCACCCGCTGCACCGGGCCGTGCGCGGTCTCCGGGAAGACGGTACGCAGCGACTCGTGCCGGTCGATGACATCGATCACCGCGACCTGCAGAGCCGCGATATCCAGCTCACCCGAGAGGCGGATCGCCACCGGAATGTTGTACACCGCCGAGGCGGTATCGAAACGATTGAGGAACCACATACGCTGCTGCGCAAGCGACAATGGAACCTCGCTCGGACGTTCCCGTTTCACCAACTCACTGCTAGTGCCCTCACCGACATGTGATTCGACACGCGCGGCCAGCGCCGCAACCGTACCGGCGTCGAAAAGCAACCGGACCGGTACTCGGGTATCGAGCGCGGTCCCGAGCCGCGAGGCCACCTGCGTGGCGATCAGTGAGTTGCCCCCGAGATCGAAGAAGTCGTCGTCGACGCCGACGCGCGCAATGCCGAGCACCTCACCGAAGACCTGGGCGACGATCTCCTCGATCGGCGTAGTCGGGGCCCGGAATTTGCGCACCTCGAAGACCGGGGCAGGCAGCGCGCGCCGATCGAGCTTGCCGGAGGCGTTGAGCGGCAAGCCATCCAGCACTACGAACGCCGAAGGCACCATATAGGCGGGCAGCCGAGACTGCACCGATGCCTTGATACTGTCCAGATCCGCCTGGTCATCGGTGACGACATAGCCCACCAGCTGATCACCGGCCACCAGGTCGACGACCATCGCCACCGCTTGGCGGACCGCCCGATGCGCCAGCAGGGCCGACTCGATCTCACCGAGCTCGATGCGCTGGCCGCGGAACTTCACCTGGAAGTCGCTGCGGCCGACGTACTCCAGCACCCCGGCCTCGCTGTGCGGGTGATCGATCCAACGCACCAGATCGCCGGTGCGATACAGCCGACTGCCGGGCTCGCCGAAAGGATTGGCCACGAAACGATCCGCGGTCAGATCCGCACGACCCTGATAGCCACGCGACAGCTGAGCGCCCGACAGGTACAGCTCGCCGCGCACCCCGGCGGGCACCGGCCGCAGACCCTGGTCCAGGACGTAGGCCTGGGCGTTCCACACCGGGCGTCCGATCGGAACGCTCGCGGAGAGAGCCTCACCGACCCGCCACGAGGTGGCATTGACCGTGTACTCGGTGGGGCCGTACAGATTGACCACGGCCGCGGTGGACAGTCGCCGGAAAGCGCTCACGACCGTCGGCGACAGCACCTCACCACCGACGAAAACCGCCCGCAGCGACACGCATTCCGCCGCCGAAGCGCTGGTCGCGAACACCGACAGCAACGATGGTACGAACGAGGTCACCGTGACCCGGTACCGGCCGATGACCTCCGATAGGTAGACCGCGTCGCGGTGGCCGTCAGGCTCGGCGATGATCGTCCGCGCGCCGACCATCAAGGGGGCGAACAGCTCCCACACCGACGCGTCGAAGGTGAACGGCGTCTTGTGCAGCGCGATATCGGTGTCGTCCAGACCAGATTCGGCGATCTTCCACGACATCTGGTTCACCAGGGCAGCGTGGCTGACGGCCACGCCCTTGGGGCGGCCGGTCGAACCGGAGGTGTAGAGCACGTAGGCGGTATTCTCCGGACGCACCACGCCGAGCAGTTCGGCGGCGCCCACCGGAGCGTCGGAATAGCCGGCCCGCTCCACCTCCTCGAGGAAAACGGTAGGGCAGCTGCCGGTTTCGACACCGTCGGCGCGCGTGGTCAGGACACATACCGGATCCGAGCTGCGCAGCACATAGTCGATACGCTCGCCGGGATGATCCGGGTCGATCGGCACATATCCGCCACCCGCGGTCACAATGGCATAGATCGCGACCAGGGTATCGATCGAGCGGCGGATGCCCACCGCCACCAGTTTCTCGGGTCCGACACCGCAGTCGATCAGCTTGCGCGCCAGTCGGTTCACACGTGAGGAGAACTCGGCGTAGGTCAGTTCAGTCGCCGAGCCCAGCTCGGCGGCACCACCCGAGTCGAAGGTCAGCGCGATAGCCTGCGGTCGATTGCGCACCTGCTCGACAAAATGCTCGAGCACGGTCGTGATCGCGGGCACCGCATGCGCGGTGCGATTCCAGTGCTCGAGCACGGTGGCCCGCTCCGCCGCGTCCACGATCTCGATATCGCGCACCAGGGTGGCGGGGTCGCCGACGACGGTATCCAGCACGGACAGGTACCGGCGGCCGAACTCGGCGACGGAGGCGGCGTCGAACAGGTCGGTGGCATAGGAGACCACCACCGACATGCCCGCTGGCTCGCCGGCGGGGCCGTGCTGTTCGGACAACGCCCACAGCAGGTCGAACTTGGCGATGTCCACGTCGAGCTCGTGCGCCCGCACCGACAGCGCCGGACCACTCGAAGTCGAAGAGCCGGCAAGTTCCAGGTCCCCGTACGGCATCTCCTGGAACGACAACATCACCTGAAACAGCGGGTGCCGCGCCTGCGAGCGCACCGGGTTGATGACCTCGACCAACCGCTCGAACGGGACATCGGCGTTGGCAAACGCCGTCAGGTCGGCTTCCCTGACCTGGGAAAGGAAATCGCTGAACCGTTCGCTATCATCGACTTCCGAACGCAATACCAGAGTATTGACGAACATACCGATCAGGTCGTCGAGAGCCTGCTCACCACGCCCGGCGACCGGGGTGCCGATCGCGATGTCGCTACTACCTGAGAGTCGGGCCAGCAGCACCGCCAATGCGGCATGCATGACCATGAACAGCGAAACACCGTGAGCGCGCGCCAACCCGGCCAGTTGCGCATGCCGCTCCGCTGAAAGATCGAAACTGACACGACTGCCGTGGAAGCTCTGCGCCGACGGCCGTGAACGGTCGGTTGGCATATCCAGCTGCTCCGGCAGCCCTGCCAAAGCCTCACGCCAGTAAGCGATCTGGCGCGCGGACATGGATTCGGCGTCGGATTCCGACCCCAGCAGCTCCCGCTGCCAGATACTGAAGTCCCCGTACTGCACCGGCAGTGGCACCCAACCCGGATCGCCACCATTCACGCGAGCCATGTAGGCGACCACGAGGTCTCGAGCGAGTGGCCCGAACGAGTAGCCGTCCGCGGCGATATGGTGCACCACCACCGCCACCGCGTACTCCGGCACCGCGGCCACGGTATCGGTCATGCGAAACACCCGAACCCGAAAAGGCAGCTCACGCACCACATCGAAACCGCGGCCGGCGAACTCCCGCAAAACACCGCCGAGTTGATCCTCCTCGACGTCCTCGACCTCGGTAACGACAGTCACCTCGGTCATCGGCACCACCATTTGGTAGGCACCCGTATCGGATTCGGGGAAAATCGTGCGCAGCGACTCCTGTCGCTCCACCACATCGAGCAACGCCGCATTCAGCGCGTCGATGTCGACACCACCGCTCATCCGTACCACGAACGGCAGGTTGTAGGCCGGGAGAGTTGGATCGAACTGATTGAGAAACCACATGCGCTGCTGTGCCAGCGACAATGGCACCCGCTCAGGGCGAGGTTGCGCGATCAGTCTCGGACGAGAAGCATCGACAGCGGTCGCGGAGTCGGCGCGGGAGGCGATCCCCGCCGCCGTCGGTGCCTCGAACAGCGCCCGCACACCCAACTGCACACCCAACGCGGCCGAGACACGTGCCACCACCTGAGTCGCCACCAGCGAGTTGCCACCCAGATCGAAGAAATTGTCATCGAGGCCAACACGCTGCCGACCCAACACATCAGCAACGATGCCGGTGACAATGTGTTCGGTTTGTGTGCGCGGAGCTCGATATCCGTCCGCCGCCGCGCTGAACACCGGCTGCGGCAGCGCCTTTCGGTCCAGCTTGCCCGAGGTGTTGAGCGGGAATTCCTCGAGCACCATGATCGATGCCGGAACCATGTAGGCAGGCAAATCCGCTGAGATGAAACGGGTCAGCTCGACCGGATCGACCGACTGCCCCTGGGCGGGGACGACATACGCTGCCAGCTGATGGCCGGTAGTCGTGTCCGCCACCAGTACCACAGCCTGGCCGACCGCCTGATGTGCGAGCAGGACCGTCTCGATCTCGCCCAATTCGATGCGCTGACCGCGGAACTTGACCTGGAAGTCGGTGCGGCCGATGTACTCCAGCGCGCCCGCCTCGTTCCAGCGCACCAGGTCACCGGTGCGGTACATCCGCTCGGAGGTCGCGAACGGATTGGCCACAAAGCGATCCGAGGTCAGATCCGGACGACCCTTGTACCCGCGCGCCAGCTGCCGACCACCCAGGTACAGCTCACCCGACGCGCCGATGGCAGCGGGCCGCAGCCGCGAATCCAGAACGTAGACTTCGACATTCCACTCGGGCACACCGATCGGCACCGTGACGGTGTCGGCGGCGGTGTTCTCCCAGTAGGTCACCGAAACCGCGGCCTCGGTCGGACCGTACAGGTTGTGCAGGCCCGCGTCGGTGATCGCACGGAAGCCCGCGCCGGTCTCCGGCGGCAGCGCCTCACCGATCACGAAAACATAGCGCAGCGAGGCACACTGGGCCCGCGTGGCATGCGCGACGAACACCGTCAGCATGGACGGCACGAAGTCGGTGACCGTGACACCGTGCCCCTCGATCAACTCGGCCACGTACAGCGGATCGCGGTGCCCGTCCGGAGTCGCCACGATCAGCTTCGCGCCCACCAGCAGCGGCATGAAGTAGCCCCACAGCGAGACGTCGAAGGTCTGCGCCGTCTTCTGCAGGTACACATCGTCTTCGGTCATCGGATACTCATCGAGCATCCACAGTTCCTGGTTGACGATGGCGTGATGGGTGACCGCGACGCCCTTGGGACGGCCGGTCGAACCCGAGGTGTAGATGACGTAGGCGGTGTTGTCCGGGCGCAGCGGCGCGATGCGATCGGCATCGGTCACCGGCTCGGCGGAGTAGCCGCTGACATCGAGGGTGTCGATCTCCAAGCGCCGCACGCCAGCCGCGGAGCTTGCGGAGCGGCCATCGAATTCAGCCGGCAGCTCGAGCTCGTCACGCGAGCTGGTCAGCACGCAGACCGGTCCCGCGGACTCCAGGATGTAGGCCGTGCGATCGGCAGGATGATCCGGGTCGATCGGCACGTACGCGCCACCGGCGCGCAGCACCGCGTGCATGCCGACGACCAGCTCCAGCGAACGCCGCATGCCCAGGGCCACCAGCGATTCCGGCCCGACACCGTCGGCGATCAGGAACCGCGCCAGGCGGTTGACGCGCTCACCGAACTCGGCGTAGGTCAGCTGCTCGCCCTCGAACTCGACGGCGACGCGATCCGCGGACAGCGGAATCTGCTTGTCCAGCAAGGCCGGAAGGGTGGTGGTCGGCACGTCGTGGGCCGACTCGTTCCAGTCGAGCAGGGTGCGGACCCGCTCGGACTCGGTGGTGATGGGCAGGCCCCAGACGGCCTGGTCGCCGCCCGCCGCGAGGAAGTGGTCGAAGAACTCCAGGAAACGCGAGTGGTGGCCGCGTGTCTCCTCCTCGGAGTAGAGATTGGGGTTGGTCTCGAAGTCGATGTGGTTTCTGGTGCCCTTCACCGACTGGTAGAAGTTGACGCCCAGGTCCTCGATGGAACCGGTTGAGAGAACGCTGTATTCGCCGGTGATGTCGCCGAGGACGACCTCGTTGTGGAACAACATGACGTTGACCCACGGACCGAAGAACTGGGAACCGACGTCGCCGCCGCTGAAATCGCCCGAGGCTCTGCCCAATGCACGGCTCGCCGTGTCGCGGCGAATGTCCTCGGCACGGTAGCGCTGATGCCGCAGCGCACCCGACACCGCGACCGTCACCTGCTCGAGCAGCTCGGCCACCGTCGTGTCGTGCCCGACGCGCAGACGCAGCGGCACGATGTTCGACGCCGCACCACCGGAACGGCGCATGATCGCGGTCGTACGCGCGGTCACCGGGAGACTGAGGATCACATCCTCGCTACCGGTCCACTGCGCGAGGTAGGCGGCGAAACCGGCGATGAGCAGACCCGCCGGCGAGGACTCGTGCCGCGCCACAGCCTCGTCCAGCAGCGTGGCCTGATCATCGGTGAGCGCCCCCGCGGCGACCCGGTTCAGGGCGGCCGGCGGCGCGGAACGACCGACCAGGCTGGTGCCGTCCTCGAGCCCGGCGACCCGCTGAGCCCAGTACTCCTTGTCGGCCTTGAAACGGCTGGAGTCCCGGTAGGCGAATTCCTGCTCGACCAGGGTCGGCAGGTCGGTGAGCTTGTGCGGCGCGGGCTCGACGCCCTGCACGAACGCGGTGTACAGCTCGGCGACACGGGTCAGGTAGGTGACCGCGCCGAAGCCGTCCAGCACGATGTGGTGGATACGCGCGTACCAGTAGTAATGGCCATCGGCCAGCTTCAGCATGGCCGTCTTGATCAGACGGTCGCGGGTCAGATCCAGCGGGGCGGAGTACTCGGCGCGCATCCACGCGTGCGCGGCCGCGGCCGGATCCGCTTCGCCGGTGAAGTCGACGTGGTAGATGGTGCGGTCCAGCGAGTGGTCCACCATCTGCATGGGCTCACCGTCACGTTCGACGATGCGCAAGAAGCCCGACCCGAACTCCTCCGAGCCGTGCACCATGGCACGCTCGAGCAACTCGATATCGAGTTCCCCGCGCAGCTCCACGTACTGGGCGATATTGATCGGTACCTGCGGGTCCAGATGCTGGGAGTACCAGATACCGAGCTGCGCAGGCGACAGCGGGAAACACTTTTCCCCGGGCTCCCCGTTCCCACCGAAATCCAGCCGATCCACCTGTACCCTCGCTTCCGACAAACACTGCGCGACGCGCTCTCGCGGCTCTATGGAATAAGCCGCTTCGCGCACCACCGAAAGGTGGCGCACGAGTCAGTTGTGAACTGCTATCTCTTTGTTGATGGTCTGCGCCAGTCGTTCAACATGCCCCAGACGGACGTAGTTCGTCTCGTGCGGACCCGTGAGAAGGCTCGCGGTCGCCATGAAGTACTCGCCACGTTTGCTGTGCCAAAGTCTCCGAGCCGCCGGATATCGCGCGAGCTGCTCCCTGATCGAGGCATCCACCAGACGCCCGCGCCAATCGATCACGGCTTCATCGGTCGAGAGATCGAAATATTCGAATAGTTCCGGCACCATTCGTAAGGAACTTCCAGGGGCCAGAGCAGTGGTGAGGTCTCCGCGAGCAGCCGCCCAATACGCCGGTACCTCATCGATTTCTCTCTCGCCCAGAATTCCGTAGCCACCGGGATCGTTTCCGACTGCATGTCCGCGCGGACGAAACGGGTCGGAAATAAGCGCGCATGCCGCTATCGGTGATCCGCCTCCGCCGAATTCCGACGCCACATCTCCTACGACTGCGGCTCCCTGTGCATAGCCGACCAGAATAAGTGGACGAACGCTGCGATGAACTTCGCGCACGACAGCGGCCTTGACGATCGATCGACTGCCCAGGCACGCCAACGTCCGAGGATTGAAACGATCCCGGTCCAGTGCATCGGCAAAAGTATGCGTTACCGAATGGTGTGCCGATGTCCATCTAGCACCCACGATGAGCACATCGATCATGAACCTCACCTGGGTCTCTGGGAATACGAAAGGCGCAGTAGTCGCAGTCCGGCAGCAAATCTAATGCGGGTAGGCAAGATGATTGCATTTCAAAACCGCGATACCCTCACGTCGTCCGATCTAGATCCCACAGCCACACTGGACACATCATATGACCACATTCAGCACGCACTCACCCGGGTATTCCCACCCATGGGAATACCCGGGTGACCCGTATTCAGCCCTTGGGCTGCAGCGTGTCGTTCAAGGCGAGCTGCCAACACCGCCCCCGTCGCCCCTGGAAGAAATGCGGTGCGGCACCGCCCCCTAGCCGTTGAAGGCTTTTGCGCTGAAGGCGGGGCCGCCTCGCGACGGCACAACCCTATGCGATATCCGCATACGCACAGAGCTCTGCGGTGACGGCCGTCGCATGAAAACTAGCGTGTAGCGAGCTCGACTCATCTGCACGCGTTCTCATACCTGGGAAGGCATTCGCGGGATGGCCGAAGAACGTACCGCGCCCCTTCCCAGCAGTGGGAATAGGCGAGATCGGCCGATTCACTACTTTCGTCAGGGCTCCACTGATCGCGGCGGGCCATGAGGTGAATTGCTGTCGAAGGGTTGAGATTCGTATGCAGTCGGTGCGTCGTTCCCCACGTGGCACTCGCCGCCGCACCCACTTCCTTTCCTTCGCGCAGGTGCTGACAGCGGCGGCCGACTCACACGCCGATTCCATCGCACTCCACTTCGACCCGACCGGAATGCCCGAGGATCAACGCGTCCTGACCTACCGGGAACTCGACGAATCATCCACCCGGCTGGCTCGCGAACTGATCGCGCGGGGAATAGGCCCGGGCGACATGGTCGCCGTCGGCATCCGGCGGTCGGTGGAATCGATACTGTCGGTCTGGGCGGTAGCCAAGGCCGGCGCGGCCTACGTCCCCATCGATCCCGGCTATCCCGCCGACCGTATCGAGCACATCGTCACCGATTCCGGCGTCGTGCTCGGTCTCACTACCGCCACACACCGAGATTCCCTCGGCACACACATCGAATGGCTCGAACTCGACGATCCGGCCCTCCGAGCTACCGTGGATGCGCGTGCCGCGCACGCCATTTCCTACCTCGATCAAACTCGCCCGCTGCCCGGCCACGCCGCCTACGTGATCTACACCTCCGGTTCGACCGGCAAACCCAAGGGCGCGGTGATCACGCACTCCGGCATCGCCACCATGGCGCTGGTCGGAGCCCGCTACCTGGTCACCAGCCAGTCACGGGTACTGCATCTGAGCTCGCCCAGCTTCGATTTCTCGATCATGGAGATGCTGTTCACCTTCGCGGCCGGCGCGACATTGGTCATCGCCCCGCCCACCATCTTCGGTGGCCCCGAACTGGCTGATCTGATACGCAGGCAACACGTTTCGCACCTTCTCATCACCCCCGGCGCATTGGAATCGGTCGATCCGACCGGGCTCGGGGAGGTCCGCGTCGTGGTGTGCGGCGGCGACCGCCTGGGCTCGGATCTGGTATCGCGGTGGGCCACCGACGGCCGCAGAATGTTCAACGCCTACGGCCCCACCGAAGCCACCGTCATGGTCACCACCGGGGAAATGCTGCCGGATCGACCGGTCACCGTGGGCTCGGCGATCGACGGCGTCGGCGCCTTCATCCTGGACGCGCGGCTGCGACCCGTCCCCGAGGGCGTCATCGGCGAGCTGTACCTCTCAGGTGCCGGCCTGGGCCGTGGCTACCTGAACCGACCCGCCCTGACCGCGGAGAGATTTCTGGCCAACCCGTTCTGGGCCACCGACGGAACGTCCGGCAGTCGGCTCTACCGGACAGGTGATCTGGTGCGCCGCGGTCCTGACGGCCTCATCGAGTACCTGGGCCGGTCCGATTTTCAGGTCAAGATCCGTGGCCTGCGCATCGAACTCGGCGAGATCGACAGCGTCCTCACCGCACACCCGGACGTGGCTTTCGCCGTGACCCTGGGCACCACCCTGCCCTCGGGCGCCACCGGACTGGTCGCCTATGTCCTGCCGCGCGCGGGTGCAGCGCTCGAATCGGGCGAGCTGTTGCGGTTCGCGGCAGAGTCATTGCCCGCCTATATGATTCCCTCGGCGCTGGTCCTGATCGACGAGATCCCGCTGACCCCGGTCGGCAAGCTGGACCGCGACAGGTTGCCGCAACCGGAATTCGCCGCCCGGGAATTCCGTGCCCCCACCACTCCCGCCGAGGAGACGATTGCGACCGTATTCGCGGCGCTGCTCCTGCCGACCGGAGCCGACACCCGAATCGGGCTCGACGACGACTTCTTCGAATTGGGCGGCAACTCACTGCTCGCGGCGCAAGCCGTCGCCCGCATCGGAGACTCGCTGGGAGTCCGCGTCTCGGTGCAGTCGCTGTTCGAGGCCTCCTCCGTCGCCGGTCTCGCCGCCCTGATCGCCGAAACGGCAGGTGGTCGACGAGGGGCACGCTTGCGAGCGATGCCGCGCCCGCCGCAGATCCCGCTGTCCTACGCACAACAGCGAATGTGGTTCCTCAACCGCTTCGATCCGGCCAGCGCGGTCGACAATATGCCCTTCGCCGTGCGCCTGAGTGGCCCACTGCACATCACCGCCCTCACCGATGCAGTCCGTGACCTGGCACAACGACATGAAGTGCTGAGAACCTTCTATCCCGAACTCGACGGTGTCGGACGTCAGGAGATACTGCCACTCACCGATTCACGCGCAGTGCCGACGGTCACGGTCCTCGATGTGCGCGAGGACGAACTGCCCGCACTCATCGCCGAGACAGCTACGGCCGCATTCGACCTGACCGCCGCACCACCGATTCGACTGCGGTTGCTGCGACTCGGCGCCACCGAACATGTCGTGGTCTGCGTGGTTCACCACATCGCGGGCGACGGAATGTCGATTCGTCCGCTGACCCGTGATCTCATGACCGCCTACCTGGCCCGTACGCGTGCGACCGCACCGAGCTGGGACCCGCTGCCTGTGCAGTACGCCGATTACACGCTGTGGCAGCGCGAGGCCCTCGGCTCGGAGGACGATGAGCAGTCCGTGCTCGCCCAGCAGATCGCCTACTGGCGCGAGCGGCTCGCCGACCTGCCCGATCAGCTCGACCTGCCCTCGGATCGGCCGCGACCGGCAACCGCGTCCGGGCGCGGCGCCACCTACGACTTCCACCTCGACGCAGCACTGCACGCTGCCTTGACTCGGATTGCGCAGCAACACAATTCGACACTGTTCATGGTCCTGCACGCCGCGCTGGCGATTGTGCTGGCACGGCAGAGCGGCACACGCGACATCGCCATCGGCACACCGATCGGCGGGCGCGGTGAGGCGGCACTCGACGACCTGATCGGAATGTTCGTCAACACCCTGGTGCTGCGGGCCGACATCGACCCGAGTCTGTCGTTCACCGACCTCATGCACCAGATTCGGCGGTCGGACGCGGGCGCCTTCGGCCACGCCGACGTTCCCTTCGAACGGCTGGTCGAGGTCATCAACCCGCCGCGATCGCCCGGTCGGAATCCGCTGTTCCAGGTGATGCTCTCGTTCCACAACATGGAAACCGGCACCATGCAACTGCCAGATCTCACGATCTCCGGTGTCGATCTGCAGACGCACCTGGCCAAGATCGATCTCGATCTGACCGTCATGCCGGGCGACGCCGACGGTGAACCCGCCGGAATGGCCGCCACGTTCATCTACGCCACCGACCTGTTCGACGAGGGCACCGTCGCCACGCTGGCCGATCGACTGCGGCGAACCCTGGCCGCCGCTGTCCAGCAGCCGCAGCTCCCCATCGGCGACCTCGACCTACTCGGTGACGACGAACGCCGGGCAATGCTGGTGGACCGCAACGAGACCGCGCATGCGCTCGCACCCGAGTTGCTGCTGGACGGCTACCGCAGAGCCGTCGCCCAGTATCCGACTCGGGTCGCGGTCGCCTTCGACGGCGAGGTCTTGACCTATGCGGAGTTCGACGCACAGGTCAATCGATTGGCGCGCTTGCTGATCGCGCGCGGAGTCGGGGCAGAGTCGTTGGTAGGTCTCGCGATTCGCCGGTCATCGGATCTTGTCGTCGGCATGTATGCGATCCTCACCGCGGGCGGCGCGTATGTGCCGCTGGATCCTGATCACCCCACAGATCGCATCAGGCACATACTCGATGTCGCCCGACCCGTCTGCGTGCTGACCACCTCCGCCGATGCGATCGATATGCCGTTCGGTATCGACATCGTGCATACGGATGCCGTTGCGCTGCAATCCTTCTCGGCGGCACCGGTCACTGCGAACGAATTGCGGCGTCCGATGGGGCCGGACAATCCGGCCTACGTCATCTTCACTTCCGGTTCGACCGGTCGCCCCAAGGGCGTGACCGTCAGTCACCGCGCCATCCACAACCAGATCAGCTGGATGTTGAGCGAGTACCCGATGGGCCCTGACGACGCTTACTTCCAGAAGACCGCAACCACCTTCGACGTGTCTCTCTGGGGCTATTTCATGCCGCTGCGAAGCGGTGCGAGATTGGTGATCGCCGACCACGACGGTCACCGCGACACCGAGTACCTGACTGAAACCATTGCCGCACAGAACATTACGGTCACCGACTTCGTGCCGTCCATGCTCACCATGTTCGCGGCCCACACCCGCCCGGGCAGCATGCCCTCATTGCGCGACATCTTCGTCATCGGCGAGGCCTTGCCACCGGAGACCGTCACGGCCACGCGCGCTTTGGGACCGGGCATCCGAGTCCACAACCTCTACGGACCGACCGAGGCCGCCGTCTCCATCACCTCCTGGCTCGCGGACGGAACCGATCGAACCAGCGTGCCGATCGGATTGCCGCAATGGAACAGCCAGGTGTACGTGCTCGATGCTCGCCTGCATCCCGTCGCGGCCGGAGTCCCGGGCGAACTGTATCTCGCCGGTGACCAACTGGCCCGCGGCTACCTGGGCCGCCCCGACCTCACCGCGGACCGATTCTTGGCGAACCCGTTCGGGCCGAACGGTTCCCGTATGTACCGCACCGGCGACCTGGTGCGCTGGCGTGCCGCGGACACGCAGCGGCCGGCGCGACTCGAGTACATCGGTCGCACCGATTTCCAGGTCAAATTCCGCGGTCAGCGCATCGAGCTCGGCGAGATCGAGACCGCGCTGCTGGCGCATCCCACGGTCTCACAGGCCGTGGCGTTGGTCGTGGCGACCCCGCTCGGAGATCACCTGGTGGCCTACGCCGTGCCGACACCCGGCGCGGTCATCGACCCGCAGTCGCTACTGGCTGCTGCCGCGGACAGCCTGCCCGCCTACATGATTCCATCCACCGTGGTGGCCCTCGACGCCCTCCCGTTGAACACCAGCGGCAAACTGGATCGCAAGGCCCTGCCGGAACCGGTCTTCGGCACCCGCGAATTCCGCGCTCCCGCCGGCGATTCCGAGATCACGGTAGCCCGCGTGTTCGCGGATGTCCTCGGCCTCGAGCAGATCGGCGCGGACGACGATTTCTTCGCCCTCGGCGGCAACTCGCTGATGGCTACCCGCCTTGCCGCACGCCTGGGTGAAGCGCTCGGAACCCGGGTTGCGGTACGCGAACTGTTCGACACCTCGACCGTGGCCGCCCTCACCGCACGGCTGGTACAGGACTCACAACCATCGGAACGCCCGCGCCTGCAGCCCATGCACCGACCCGATCACGTGCCATTGTCGCTTGCGCAGCAACGCATATGGGTGATCAATCAGATCGATCCGGCCTCCCCCGCGTACAACCTGCCCTTCGCGATCCGTCTGACCGGCACGTTGCGTGTCGACGCGCTACAGCAGGCCCTCCTCGATGTCCTCGAGCGGCACGAGGCCTTGCGCACCCGATTCCCGATAGCCGACGCTCTCCCCTTCCAGGACATTCTCTCCGCCGACGCGGTGTTGCCTCACGGGCTCGAGGTCGTCGCGGGCAGTGCCTCGGTCACCGACCGCGTCGTAGCGATGATGACCGCGGGTTTCGACGTCACCGCGTCCGCGCCACTGCGCGCCCGCCTGTTCACCGACGCGGCGGCCGAAGAACACATCCTGGTGCTGATCGTCCACCACATCATCGCCGACGGGGCCTCCTTGGCTCCGCTGGCTCGTGATCTGGTGACCGCGTACCTGGCACGCAGCCATGGCAGTGCTCCGGCCTGGACTCCACTCGCGGTGCAATACGCGGACTTCACGCTGTGGCAGCGATCGACGATCGGGAGCGACGACGACGAGAACTCCATAGCCGCCGCACAATTGGCGTACTGGCGCGAGCAGCTTCGCGACCTCACCGACCGGGAGCTACCGACCGATCGGCCTCGACCCCACACACCGTCGCGGCGGGCCGGCACGATCGAATTCACCATGCCCGACGACGTGCACCGCGCGCTGGATGCCCTGGCACACGAGCATCGCTCGTCGCTGTTCATGGTGGTCCACGCCGCACTGGCAGCACTGCTGGCCCGGCTCTCGGGCGGCGACGACGTCATCGTCGGCACACCGATCGCGGGCAGGGGCGAGCAGGCTCTCGACGACCTGGTCGGCATGTTCGTCAACACCCTGGCGCTGAGGACCCGCGTCTACGGCGGCACTGCTTTCGCGGACCTCATCGACATCGTGCGCGAGACCGACCTGTCGGCCTTCGCACACGCCGACATCGCGTTCGAACGAGTCGTCGAGGTCGCGGCACCCACCCGCAACACCGGGGGAAGGCCCCTGATCGAAGTAATGCTCTCGTTCGAGAATGTCGAACGGGCAAGTCTGGAGCTGCCCGACCTGACCGTGTCAGCACTCGAAACCGGTGAGGTCGCAGCCAAATTCGACCTCCAGGTCCTGGTCGTGCCGCAGGTCGATGCCAACGGCACGATCGGCGAGATCATGATCGGACTCGTCTATGCGACAGACGTGTTCGACGAGCCGACCGTGGCCGCATTCGGCCGGCGCTTCGCGCGCGTGCTGGCGGCCATCGCCGCCGACTCCCACATCGCCGTGGGAGCCATCGACATTCTCGACGACAGCGAACGAGCACGTTTGCTCGCCGGGCCAACGCGGGCCACATCAGCCGTCTCAGTGACCACACCACATGTCGCGACCTTGCCGGAGCTGCTCGAGACCGCCGTCGAGCAGAATCCCGACGGTCTGGCGCTCGTACACGCCGATGCCGTCGAAACCCTCTCCACGATGGAGTATTTCGAACTCGACGAGCACTCGACACGCGTGGCGAGACTGCTCATCGACAGTGGTGTGGGCCCCGAAGATCGAGTGGCTCTGGCCATCACACGGTCCGTCGAGTCGGTCGTGGCGGTGTGGGCGATCGCCAAGACCGGCGCAGCCTTCGTGCCGGTGGACCCACGGTATCCGAGCGAACGCATCGCCTACCTGCTGACCGATTCGCGGGCAACCCTGGGTCTCACCGTGGACGCCGTGCGCGCCGAACTGCCCGACACCCTCGACTGGCTGATGCTCGACAGCACCGAACTGGCCCGGCGAATCGACGACTACCCGAGTGACCCGATCACCGACGCCGACCGGGTACGGCCGCTGCGCGCGGCTCACCCGGCCTATGTCATCTACACCTCCGGTTCCACCGGCCGCCCCAAGGGCATAGAGGTCACCCACGCGGGCCTCGCGGGCCTGTGTACGCAGCAGCGTGAACGCTTTCGGGTCACCAATTCGTCGCGCACACTGCATTTCGCCTCGCCATCCTTCGATGCCTCGATGCTGGAGCTGCTGCTGGCCGTCGGCGCAGCGGCGACCATGGTGGTGGTCTCCCCCGACGTCTACGGCGGCGACGACTTGGCGGCGGTGCTGCGCCGAGAGAAGGTGACCCACGCCTTCATGACCCCGGCCGCAGTGGCGTCGGTGGACCCGGCCGGACTGGACCGGCTGCGCGTCGTGGTGGTGGGTGGTGAACCCTGCCCGCCTGATCTCGTGCGGCGTTGGGTGACACCGATTTCCGGTCGGCGTACACGGGAGTTCTACAACCTCTACGGTCCGACCGAAACCACGATCGTGACCAATATCAGCGCCGCATTGACGCCGGGAAACCGGGTGACCATCGGCGGACCGATCCACGCTGTGGCCGAGTACATCCTCGATAGCCGGCTTGCGCCTGTCCCCGACGGAGTGGCGGGCGAGTTGTACATCGCTGGTGCACAACTCGGGCGTGGCTACGCGGACCGTCACGCTTTGACCGCCTCGCGGTTCGTGGCCAACCCGTTCGAACCGGGCGAGCGCATGTATCGCACCGGCGACCTGGTGCGCCGGGCCGGCGACGACATCGAATTCCTGGGACGCAACGATTTCCAGGTCAAGATCCGCGGATTCCGCATCGAACTGGGCGAAATCGACGCGCTGCTCATGGCCTACGACGGCGTGGACTTCGCAGCGACCCTCGGCCACCAGCTCGACAACGATGCGACGATCTTGGCTGCCTACGTTCATGCCGCACCAGGCGCCGAGGTGGATGTCGAGGCCCTGCACGCCTACGTCGCCGACCGATTGCCCGCACACATGGTGCCGAACTCGATCGCCCTCCTCGAGTCGATTCCATTGACCGCGACCGGCAAATTGGATCGCCGCGCGCTGCCGAAACCCGCCCTGCGGGTCAAGCAGTTCCGTGCCCCCACCGGGGAGCTCGAGACACTGGTCGCGAAGATCTTCGATGAACTGCTCGATATCGAAAATCCG
Organism: Nocardia sp. NPDC059229; assembly: GCF_042754165.1. Lineage (NCBI taxonomy): Bacteria > Bacillati > Actinomycetota > Actinomycetes > Mycobacteriales > Nocardiaceae > Nocardia > Nocardia sp. NPDC059229. Next base: position 105,043 of record NZ_JBHZAK010000022.1, on the reverse strand, counting down.
ATCGGTGCCGACGACGACTTCTTCGACCTGGGCGGCAACTCCCTCATCGCCACCCAGGTCACAGCCCGGATAGGTACGGCGATCTCGTCACAGGTGCCGGTGATCCTGCTGTTCGAGGCCTCCACGGTAGCCGGATTCGCGGCCCGACTGCTCGAGCACGACCGCCACCGGCGCCAGTCTCTGACGGCCGTCCCACGACCGCACCACATTCCGCTCTCACCCGCACAACAGCGGATGTGGCTGCTCAATCAGATCGACCCCGCCTCGACCGCCTACAACATTCCGCTCGCGGTCCGGCTTTCCGGTGTACTCGACACACACGCGTTGCAAGCTGCGATCACCGATGTCGTCGCCCGCCACGAAATTCTGCGCACCGTCTACCCGCGCGCCCACGACACGGCGGCTCTACCGGAACAGGTGATTCTGTCGGTAGAGCAGGCGGCCGTGGAAATGGAGATCCATGCGATCGGCGCGGCAGACGTCATCGCGGCGGTATCCGCGTTCATGACCGGCACCAGCTTCGACGTCACTCTCGAGGTTCCCATGCGGATCGCGCTGTTCGAGATCGCCGACAGTGACTCTGCGGAGTTCGTGCTGGCCTTGGTGATTCACCACATCGCCGGCGACGGCACCTCCATCGCTCCCCTCACCCGCGACCTGATGATCGCCTACACCGCCCGTGCACACCGACACGCACCCGAATGGGAGCCGCTGCCGGTGCAATACGCGGACTACACGCTCTGGCAACACAACCTGCTCGGGTCGGAATCCGATCCCGATTCCGTTGCCGCACGACAGATTGCGCACTGGAAGACCGCTCTCGCCGAGCTTCCCGAACAACTCGCGCTTCCCGGCGATCACCCGCGGCCGCCGACTCAATCCTTCGCCGGCGACACAGTCGCGGTCAGCGTCGACTCCGAAATACATTCTCGCCTGGCAGCTCTGGCACGTGCCCACAACATGACATTGTTCATGGTGGTTCACACCGCCTTGGCGGTGTTGCTGGCACGCCTCGCGAACGCTTCGGACATCGCCATCGGCACGCCGATGGCCGTCCGCGGCGACGCCCAGTTGGATGACATGATCGGGATGTTCGTCAACACCCTTGTCTTCCGAACCCGGGTGGATGCGGGGTCTTCCTTCGCCGAACTGCTCATGCGGCAACGCGAACCCGACCTCGCCGCCTTCGCCAACGCCGACGTGCCGTTCGAGCGACTCGTCGAAGTTCTCGATCCGCCGCGCTCGGCTGCTCGGCACCCGTTGTTCCAAGTCGGCCTGTCCTTCCAGAATCTGGCTCGCACCAGCTTCGAACTTCCAGGACTCGCGGTCTCGGCCGTCGACTTCGAGCTGGAAGTCTCCCAATTCGACCTGCACTGGATACTCAGCGACCACTACCGCGAGGACGGCCACCCGGCGGGAATCGACGGGGCACTCACCTTCGCGACCGCATTGTTCGATCCAGCCACCGCCCGAGGGTTCGTCGCGCGATTCATCCGGCTGCTGGCCGCCGTCACCACCGATCCCGCTGTGCCGGTCGGCGATATCGAACTGCTCGACGACGACGAACGTGCCCGCGTCCTCGAGCAGTGGAACTCGACCACCCGGCAGACCAGCACTCCGGCAACCCTGCCGGAGCTACTGGCGGCCTCCGTCGCACGAAACCCCAGTGCGCCAGCACTGATCTCGGCCGCCATCCGCATCAGCTACGCGGAGATGGACGAACGTGTCAACCGCCTCGCACGACACCTGATCTCCTTGGGGGTGGGCCCTGAACAGCGGGTCGTACTGGCTTTGCCTCGCTCGATGAACCTGGTCGTCGCCATGTACGCGGTATCGGTCGCAGGCGGAGCCTACGTACCAGTGGACCCGAACCAGCCGCCTGATCGCCTCGGCCACATCATCGAATCGACGGCGCCGATCTGTGTGCTCACGAACGCCGACGCCAGATTCCAGACCGCACTCGCACCGCTGGTACGACTCGATGAACTCGCCCTCGACACCGTCAGCGGAGCCCCTGTCTTCGATTCGGAACGCACAGCACCACTGCACGATTCGAACACCGCGTATGTCATCTTCACTTCCGGTTCCACCGGCCGCCCCAAGGGTGTGGCGTTGCCGCATGGCGCGGTCGTGAACCAGTTGCTGTGGAAGGTCACCGAATTCGGCCTCGACCCGGCGGATGCGGTGCTGCTCAAGACCGCCGCCACTTTCGACCTCTCGGTCTGGGAGTTCTGGTCCGCCGTCGCCTGCGGTGGCCGCATGGTCATCGCCGCGCCGGACGGGCACAAGGATCCGGCGTACCTGAACGAGCTCATGGCCCGCGAGTGGGTGACCACCCTGCATGTGGTGCCGTCCATGCTGGACGCGCTGCTCGCCGACGGGCTGCCGGATTCGCTGTGGCGCATCCTGGCCATCGGTGAGGCGCTGCCCGGACCGCTGGCGCAGCGCGTGCTGCGGGAGCGGCCGCGCACCGAGCTGTTCAACCTGTACGGCCCGACCGAGGCCGCGGTGTCGGTCACCAACCACCGGGTCACCGTCCGCGACGAGCTGTCGGTGTCGGTCGGCTCGCCCGAGTGGAACTCCCAGGTGTACGTGCTGGATTCGCGTCTGCGGCCGGTGCCGGTGGGCGTCTCCGGCGAGCTGTACCTGGCAGGCGCGCAGCTGGCGCGCGGCTATCACGGCCGTCCGGACCTCACCTCCGACCGGTTCGTGGCGAACCCGTTCGCCGCCGACGGTTCCCGCATGTACCGCACCGGTGACCTGGTGGCCTGGCAGGAGAACGGGGAGCTGGAGTATCGGGGTCGCACCGACTTCCAGGTGAAGATCCGCGGTTTCCGCATCGAGCTCGGCGATATCGAATCCGCGCTGCTGCGCCTGGATTCCGTCGCCTCGGCGGCCGTGGTCGCGCACACCGATCCGGTGCTCGGCGACCGCCTGGTGGCCTACATCGTGGGCAGCGACGGCGAGCCCGACAAGCAGCAGCTGCAGTCGGCGCTGGCCGCCGAACTGCCGTCGTACATGATCCCGTCGGTCTTCATGCCGCTGACCGCGTTGCCGCTCAACGCCAACGGCAAGCTCGACCGCAAGGCATTGCCCACACCTGTCCTTGCGGCACAGGAATTCCGTGAGCCGGTCACCACCCGGGAACGGACGGTCTGCGCGGTATTCGCCGAGGTGCTCGGTGCCCAACGAATAGGTTTGGACGACAACTTCTTCGAACATGGAGGCAATTCACTGAGCGCGACTCGATTGGCGAGTCTTCTCGGCCACGCGCTCGGACACCGAGTTCCCGTCATGCTGGTATTCACCACACCCACCCCCGCCGGGCTGATCGCCGCAATAGCCGAGCAGGACACCGGCAGCGCGGCATTCGACGTACTGCTGCCGCTGCGAACCACCGGCTCCGCGGAACCTCTGTTCTGTGTCCACCCGATCGGTGGCATCGCCTGGTCATTCGCGGGTCTGGCCGCACACCTCGACCATGACCGGCCGCTGTACGGATTACAGTCTCCAGCGCTGCGCGGCGACGAGCCACTTCCCGACTCGATCGAGGACTGGGCCCGCCGCTATGTGAAAGAGATCCGAACCGTCCAGCCGACAGGTCCTTACCATCTGCTCGGCTGGTCACTCGGCGGCGTCATCGCACACGCCATGGCGGTACAGCTACAGGAAGAGGGCGCGGAGGTCGCCTTGCTCGCCATGCTGGACAGCCACCTCGAAACCACCGGACGCACGGCTGCATCCCCACAGGGAGCAGTCCCACTCGCGGAGCTGCTGGGCGGCCTGCTCGGCGACGTCGCCGACACCTTGCCCAGCCTGGACTCCACACCGGAGCAACTGGCCCAGCAGCTCGCCGTACACGGAGAACCGTTCGCCTCCTTCGGCGCCGACCGAATCGCAGCGGCCATCGACAACGCCGCCCGATCAGCCCAACTCATAGGCAGCTACCACCCTCGCACATTCCACGGCGACCTGATGTATTTCACTGCCGCACAAGCCCTCTCGCCCGAGAGGCAAGGGGCCGACACGTGGATCGAAGTCATCGACGGACACATCCACAACACCCACATAGACGCCACCCACTGGCGAATGACCGGCGACAAGGCACTCCGGCACATCGCGGACGTGCTCGCGAAGGTCTTGACTACCCAGACGACCGCTGAGCGAGACGCGCCTCCTGCGACTCATCACTCCGACGTCAGTGCGCTGACCTGCAGCTTCGTCACTGAATGTCAGTAGTTCTCGTCACTGGAATGTCAGTAGATAAGTGGTTGCGACCTGCGGTTTTCCCGCACGGGAAGATGCGTGCGGGATTCGTCATCGCAGATGTCAGTGGGACGCTCGACTGCACTCGAAAGGGTGCTGAGCTGGCATTTCCGCCTGACCACCGATAAGCGCAGGTTCTCGGCACTTACCGGGGCCGAGGACTCTTATGGCGAAACCCCAGCGATGTCCGGGCCACTTCGAGGATGGTCGTTGAATCGTTCGGGGCTTCGTGCCCGAGCATACTCGGTGATGGACACGGCGAAGCTCGGTCCCAATCTGCCTGTTGATCCCGCGCGGCCCCCGGTGACAGCTACCGAACGCATTGGACCACGATCACGCTGGCGACACGCGGCGGTTTACTGACATTCCTGGTGACGAGCTTGCACTGCATCGCACTGACGCCGTCGCGTCCAATCTGGTGGTGGGCTGCTGATCAGAGCATCTGGCAGCAAGTATCCAGGATCGCTGTCACCGACCAGCCATTTCTGGACGCTACCCACAGAGGGTGGCGGGTGGTGCCGCGTACAGGCTCATCAGATGTGGGTCCGTCGCGAGCGACTTCCAGGTGCGACTATTTGACCGCTCCCTCTACAAGTCCGGAGATGAACTGCTTCTGCGTCAAGAGAAATACGACGAAGATCGGGATCGTCGCCATGGTCAGGGCCGCAAACAACTGCGGATAATTTGTCTGTCCCATCTGCTGACTGAAATTCAGCAATCCGACCGGAATCGTTCGGACGCTGTCGGACTGGGTCAGTGTGAGGGCGAGAATGAATTCGTTCCACGTGTTCAAGAACGTGAGGATGACAATCGTGGCTATCACGGGACGTGACAGAGGCAGGAATATCTGCACGAATATCTGTCCTATGTTACAGCCGTCCAGCCGCGCGGCCTCGTCGAGTTCAGCTGGAAGGCCCTGAAAGAACGAAGTCGCGAAAACCACAGAGAAGGGGAGCGCACCGGCAGCATACGGCAGGATGAGTCCCCAGTAAGTGTTGATGATACCGAGATTCGCCTCGAGTTCGTACATGGGGATGATCAGCAGCTGCAGCGGCATGAACAGGGTGATGATGAACAACCCGAAGATCACTTTGCCCCCGGTGAACAGGGTCCTTGCCAAGGCGAAGGAAAGAGGAAGCGAGAGAACGAGTACCAGGAGCACGCTGGACCCGGTTACGACAATGCTGTTCAGCAGATAGCGGCCGATGTTTCCGACCGACCATGCATCGATGAAGTTCTGGAAGTCCCATGTGGAGGGCAGGCCCCAAAGGTTCGCGAAGAAGGTGCTCTGCGTTTTGAACGCGCCGAGCGCCATCCAGATGAGCGGATAGGCGAATAAGACGCACACCAGGATCAGCACGACTGCCCTGGGCACTCCGAATACAAGACTGCGCTTACGACGAGGTTTCCGCGGTTCATTCGCAGCCGTCGCCGAGCCTGCGGCGGGGGCAATGCAGGTGTCGACCATCGATTCGACCCCTTTCACGCGTTGTAATCCGAACGAAGCACCCGGATCTGGATAAGGGTGACGATGGCCACGACCACGAACAAGACCGAAGCAAGCGCGGAGGCGAACCCGTACTGCTGCACGTCGAATGCCTGCCGATACATGAATGTCATGACAGTGTCAGTGGATCCGTCCGGACCGCCCTTCGTCATGACGTAGACGAGATCAAAGACATTGAACCCGCCCGCGATCGCGATGATGAGGTTCAAACCGATCATCGTGCGCATGGACGGCACCGTCACGTAGAAGAACAAGGCGATTCGCCCCGCACCATCGACCTTGGCTGCTTCGTAGAGTTCGGGTCGCACGGCCTGAAGTCCGGCGACGAAAAGAATGACGTGATAGCCCAGCCACTTCCACACGTCGACGGCCATCACCGAGAACAAAGCCAAGCCAGGCTGTCCGAGCCACGGCGTGGTGTGCGGCAAGCCGAGCGCGCCGAGCGTTCCGTTGAGAAGGCCCTGGTTCGGGTCGAGAAGAAAGGTCCACAGCACACCGACGGCCACGAACGACATCAGTACCGGTATGAAAATAACGGAGCGGAATAGGGCAACACCACGAGTACGTCGTGCAACAAGCAACGCGATGAGCAACGCGAGCACGACCTTGGCAACGCCCGTTCCGATCGCATAGACCGCCGTGTGCTCGAGCGTCTGGTAAGTCTCCGGCGATGCGAAGACTTGTCTGTAGTTCTGGACGCCAGCGAATACTTTGGGACCCAGGCCATCCCAGGCGAACAGGCTGTTCGCGAAGGCGTTGACCAACGGCCACAGCATGAAGATCGCGAAGAGCGTGAGCCCGGGCAGCACCATGATCAGCGCCCAGGGGTCGAAGCGGAACCGGCGGGACCGCCGCCGTGGTACGTACACAGTTTGCGTCTGCGCTGCCATCGGTCCTTGCCTGAGGTCGTCGGTGTCTAGAGTTGGTGCCGCCTGGCGACGGTCGGATCGGTATCGACCTCGGCAACGCGTCGCATCAGGGGCGCATCGTCGACGAGAACGGCACGATGTGCCTGGCGCAGAAGGTCGACAACCACCAGCGGCCGATCGAGGCGCTCGTGGAGCGGGCACGCGGCGACGGCGCGGAGGCGGTACCTACCGTTCCGAGACGACTGCGCGGCCTCGAGCGACAGTGTGCATTAATTGAATTTCCATCCGCCTGACTTGGCCTTGGTGAATGCGTTCTGCACATCCTGCGACGCCTGCTGCGGTGTTCTCGATCCGGAGACCACACCGACCATGGTGTTCTGGTAGGCGGCGGTTACCTGCTTGGGCCAGTACCAGTCGAGGAAGGTGCTCGCGGTCGGGACAAAGGCGTTCACCAGCTGGGTCTGCAACGTCGTGGATGCCGACGGCTGGACGGATTTCACGGTCGGCAGCGAGATGGCCTCGGTTCCGGACAGGAGCTGCCTGTCGACAGCGGCCGAAGCCATATACGTCACCAACTTGTCGGCGAGAGTCTCACGGATCGGGTTGATCTTCCCGTATCTGGCGGCGACGACACCGGCTCCGCCGAATCCTGTCGACGTTACGCCGGGCACGAAATTCGGGAACGGGAACGCTTTGACATCCATCGATGGCGCCTGCTGCACGATGGTCGACATGTCCCAGGAACCGCCGAAGAACATCGCCGCGTTGCCCTGAGTGAACAGTGAGACCGCAGCTGGCTCTTGCAGACCCTGCCACCCGTTGGCGAAGACATCACCGGCACCGAGCCTGGCCATCTGGGTCAGGGCCTGGGTGTACTCCGTCGAATCGAATGTGGGGCTGCCGGTTTGCAACGTGCTGAACGTCGTCTCCGTCGGGGTGTTCTTCGTGGTCTGTTGAAGCATCTGCATCATCCACATCGGCCAGAGGTATGTCTGGCCGCCCGGCACGCTGACCGGCGCCACCCCGGTGCCCTGCAGCTTTTTCGCGTCGGCGATGAGGTCATCGATCGTCTTCGGCACTGTGAGTCCGTACTTGTCGAAGATCGCCTGGTTGTAGACGAATGCCGTGACGTTCACGCCACCGACCCCGACCGCGTAGAGGTTGTCGTTGATGGTGAAAGGGGCGTAAGCCGCCGGAATCAGGTCACTGGTGTCGAAGCCACCTCCGAGAGAGCCGACAAGCCCGCGGCTCTGCAGGTAGCGGATGTCCTGCCCGTTGGCGAGCAGGACATCGATCTGGCTCTTGCTGTTGACGGCGGGGGTGAACTGCTGGATGAAGCTCGAGCTCGGATAGTTGACGACAGAGATCGAGACACCGTTCTCCTTGCCGAACTCGGTGAGGACCTTCTGATAGTTCGGGTTCCCAGGATCTGTGCCATACACAACGAGGTGCTTGGCGTCGCCGTCGGACGAGGAACATGCGGTGACACCGATAAGCGCTGCGACGCTTGCGACAAGCGCGACCATCGCACGGAACCTGGATTTGGGCATTTCTAACTCCAGCATCGGGGAGTGCAATTACTCGATAGCCCATCTGGCAAACGTTTGCCAAGATGTGTGCCCTATCCCAACACAGCTTGCCGAAGCCGACATGTCCAGCCTTGGGAAGGCTGGCGGGTCAGCCGGCAACCGTGCGCAACCTGCTGGAGTCTCGGATGACGAGCTCGGGCTCGAGGACTGCGTGCAGTGGATCGTCGTCGCTACGGACGCCGGCGATGAGATCCGGCACGGCGACCTCGGCCATGTCGTCGACCGGCTGCCGCACGGAGGTGAGCCCGCTCGCCCGCGCGATCAGCGTGTCGTCGAAGCCTGAGATCAAGATGTCGCGGGGCACGGACAGGCCCTGCGCCGTGAACTCCTGAAGTGCGCCCAGGGCGATGAGATCGTTCGCGCAGATCACGCCGTTCACTTCCGGCCAGAGGCTCCGTACCTTGCGGGCAGCGTCACGGCCCCACTCGACGGTGAAGTCTCCGACCAGGATTCGTCCTGCCGCGGCGGGATCCTTGTCGGGCGCGATCTGCAGGAACGCCTCCTGACGTTCCCATGAGGTGGCGACGGTGGGATCAGAGCCGAGGAACGCCAGATGGATGCGGTTCTGGCCCACCATATGATCGATGAGGAGTTCAATCGCCGCACGTTGATCCATGCGCACGTACGCCCTCTGCTCATCGACGACGCGGTCGAGTTGGATCACCGGAACTGTCTGCGCCGCCATATCGATCGTTGCTTTGCTCAGAAATCGGTGACTCGCCGAGATCAACAGTGTGTCGATCCGTTTGTCGAGCAGAAGTCGCACACTTTCGGCCTCGAGGTCGGCGCTGTTCTGCGAGTCGACCAAGAGAAGACCGAAGCCGGCGCCACGCGACCGTTGCTGGACAGCTTGCACGAGCGACGGGAAAAACGGATTGGTGATGTCGGGAACCACGAGGCCGAGAGTTCCGGTCTCCTGCCGTCTGAGGGACCGGCCGACCGCATCCGGACGGTACCCGAGCAGCAGCGCGGCCTCCTTCACACGCGCGGCCACATCGGGGTTCACACGACGGGCGCCCGTCAGGGCTCGCGACACGGACGACGTGGACAGGCCGGCGACCCGCGCCACGTCGTGGATCGTCACCCTACGTTGCAGCGTCATGACACTACCTCTCTGTCGCCCGGGCATTGTCACGAGTGCTTCGGTAATACTACTGTGCCGAAGCACATGGGAAAACGTTTGCCCAGTCCGGCCGGACCACGAAGGGGTCACCGTGGAACCCGAACCTCGCTCTCCTGCGGGCACGGTTGTCGCAATCACCACCAGCCAGTTCCGGAATCAGTCGCGCGACCGCTCGCGAGCTCGTGCGAAGCGGAGCAAAAGGCCAGCGGAAGCCAGATGAGCGGATGGCTGCTCGGCAACACCTTGGCGGCCATCGGCGTGGTCATGCGGGACGGGGAAGAAGAATATGAGCGGCGATATCCGCTGGCTGGAGCGCGACTCGACGAGAGTGGGAATAGCCGCTGACACCGGGGCACTGGTGGCGTACGTCGATATCGGCTCAGGGTGGCGCGTCGTCGGGCGGGAGTCGCTCGGTTCGTCGTTCCGCCTGCTCGTCCCGCTCGAAGGACGACGGAACAACTCCGTGTTCGGCGTCCATCAACGACCGCCGTCGATCGAGGCGGATCGATCGTCGATCGAGCTGCGCTGGAACGGCGTGCGGTCGCAGTTCGGCGGCGAGCACGACATCCGGATCGTGCAGCGATACCGTCTTGACGGCCGTCGGCTCACGGTCGAGACAAACGTCGACAACAGGTCGGACCTGATCGTCGAGAACGTCTACTCGCCATATATCGGCGACCTCCGGCCCGCGCCGGGTGACACCCGGCTCGAATCGATCGGACAGGACTACGGCGCCGGGAGCCGGCAGCCGCTGTGGCCCACCTATGCGAACAATGTCGGCTACTTCGGATCCGATGTGCCGACTCAGCTGTCGGAAGGCAACTACGGAACGCCGGCCGCACCGTACCGACTGATCCAAGGGGATACTCACGGGCTGTACCTGGGTGTGGCGAACAGCAGTACGGAACTCGTCGCCTGGCATTCCGAGCTTTGGCCCGGCTACGGTGACTCGCTCGAGGCGACTGTGCCCGAGACCGACGAGATCGACGGTCATCCCGTGGCGATCACCTACGCGGCAGTGCATCTGCCGTTTATCCGTCCGGGAGAAGCGCGCGATCTGACACCGCTGTTCCTGGAGGTCTACGACGGCGACTGGCACGTGGGAGCCGATATCTACAGGAAGTGGCGAGACACCTGGTTCCGACGTGCATCCCCGCCCGAATGGGCGCGGGAGCCGCACTCCTGGATGCAGATTCAGATCAATTCACCGGAGGACGAACTACGCCTGCCGTTCGAGCGGCTCGTCGAGGTGGGGCGTGAATGCGCCGCAGCCGGTGTGGCCGCGATTCAGCTCGTGGGGTGGAACGACGGCGGCCAGGATCGCAACAACCCGTCGCATCAACCGGAGCCTCGGCTCGGCGGTTTCGACGCCCTCGCGACCGCGATCGCCGAGGTACAGGCGCTCGGTGTAAAGGTCATCCTGTTCGCCAAGTTCAATTGGGCAGACCGGTCGACGGCCGCGTTCCGTGAGCACTTCATCGACCACGCCGTCAAGGATCCGTACGGCGACTATTACATGCACCCCGGATACAGATACCAGACGGTCACCCAGCTACTCGATATCAGCACCCGACGCCTGGTTCCGATGTGCTTCCTCTACGAGACCTATCTCGAGGAGTGCGCGCGACAATTCCAGATCATCGTCGACCTGGGCGCCGACGGGATGCTTTTCGACGAGTGCCAGCACCACTCGCCGACACTGCTTTGCTTCGACGAAGAGCACGGCCATCGCTATGGTGCGCCGACATACGCGAACGATCGTGCCCTTATTCATCGCCTCGACACCCAGGCGCCCGAGGGTTTCCTCTACGCGGGCGAAGGGATCTACGACTGGGAGTTCGATGCGTACGCGGTCTCCTATCACCGCAGCGAAGACCGGCACCATCTCCCGCTACACCGCTACACCCAGCCATACGGGGAGTTCATGACAGCTGTCACAGGCTTCGACGACCGCAACATGATCGCTCAGTGCCTGCTGTACCGCTACATCGTGAGCTATGAACCGTTCAACTTCAAAGGGCGGCTGCCCGACTTCCCGAGCACCGTGGCGTACAGCGGTCGGATGGACGCATTGCGTCGGGAAACGAGGGCCTGGACGTGGGACGGCCGCTTCACCGACACCGTCGGAGCGAGTGTCAAGCACGCGAACGGGCGAGCACACCATCCGTACACAGTCTTCGAGGCCCAGGACGGCAGCCGCGCGGTTGCTGTTGCGAACTACGACCGCAGCCCGATTTCTGTCACCATCCGCGTCGACGGATACGACGGGCTGCTCTTCGCCAAGGCAGTCGACACCGACGAATGGCTCGAACTCAGCAATGGAGGGTTGACACTCGGACCTCGCTCCGCCGCAGTCGTTCTGCCGCGGGTGCCATAACGATCAACGCGGACACACCTGCGGCCAGTGTGTCGCTCAGCGGGGCGGCTACAGCAGCAGCGGTCGGACTCGGCAAGCCGCGGCCGAGATTCACGCCAAGATGCCGAAGAAGGCGCAACCGAGCCAGATCGATCGCCGCGGTGAGCACGGACCGCTACTGACATCCTTCGTGACGAGAACATACTGACAATTCACTGACGAATCGCACGGCAATAAATCCCACGCGCGAAGGCTGTGATACGGGCCGTGGTCTCCGTGGCAGCTCGCACTTTCACACAGGAAATGGGTCTCTACGTGGATAAACTCCTCATTGACGCCTGATAAGAGAAGTTATCAAGCTTCAGAACAAAAAATCTCCAACCGACTTGCCAGGGTGGTAGGTACACCACAGAAATCCATGCTTCGGCTCGCGCGCTCGGATGCGATACCGGAGGCCGCCAGCGGCCCATAAGTGCGACAGAACACCAGGTCAACGGCAGAAACACGGCCTTCTCCCAGCCTACAGAAGAACCTGGGACAAACCGCGGTGACGAGCAACCGAATCGAGAGCCCCGCTCGCCCGAAGCCGAGACCCACCGCTCTTCCCGAACTCGCAGCGCCCTGAGCTCCCCCATGGGTTCTGGTGCGCCATTTACGCAGGTCAGCGGGCAATTGCCCCTCATTTCCCCGTAGAGCCGTTTTTGACGCGAAATCGGGTATGGACGCCATTCAGGCGCTCAGGTCGCCCCACGGCTCAAATAGGGCACATTTCCGCTCTCGCTAGGGATTGGGGCACCGGAATACGGCCGAAACCGTCAGCTTTGGCCCATGAATCAGCATCCTTTCAGCAATCACCATGCTACGGGTGTCTCACCCGGGGACGGGGTGCTCGGGCAGCCGGTGAAGGATGAGAAGCCGCGATGTCGCCCCGCTCGACGCCATGCCGAGGACGCTCGGATCCACTCGACATCACGGTCTCCGCCCGGATCGACAACACAGTTCGCCGACATCCCCACCGAGGTCATCGTCTCGCTGCGTTCGGCCACCGCTCCCCGATCAGGGCCGAGCGTCCGTTCACGGTGGCGACCACGCCGCGGAGGTGAGAGGTTCTGCGCTCCGACCTGGAGGCTTCCAACACACCTCTCCGCGCCGGCGATCGGTGACACAGGGCAATTCGGGTGGCTCACTGATCGATCGTCGGACTCTGCACCCTGTCGGGTATCGACGAAGCGGGGGCACAATCGAGCCCTTGCACGAGTTCTCAATGCCGATGGCAGGTCGGCTGCCTGCCAACAGTATTCGGAGCCACGATCGCCGCCCACGTTCGGCATCGCATTCGGCCTTTCGATCCCCCGAGGTTTCCGGCGGATCGGCACGATGCACGGTGCATCTCGCCGCTATCGACAATCCACTGGGGTGCGGCGCACAAGACTTCGAATCGTGTCGGTAGTAGCCGCAGCACGGGTGTCAACACCGCCGTGGTTGCACGAGGGTCCGCGCATTGCGGTCAGAACCAGCTGCCACGCCGAACGCTTGACTCTGCCAGTCGTGCTCTGCCGATGGCTCATAGGATCCTTGTCCGCTCCCCCAGTCTGCTTCTACGCCATGCCCTCCGAAAGGCGCGTACCTATTCGGTGTTGCCGATGCCGGTACAAGACCGACGAGACGCACGGCAGATACAGTTGTCAGCGCGCACTCCCCGGGCACACGACATGTAAGCATGCTTCGATTTCCGACGAGTCCTCGTCTTCGAATCCTGTTGGCTGGGTAACGCGAATCCGCCGGTTCTCGGAGGTCTACGTCACTCCTGAGCGATGCGTACCGTTCGCGGTACCGATTCGCTTCGCTTCGCCTGAATCGATCCCGCCATTCAAGCCGAAAGGCGCAGCCTCGTCGTGGCCATGTGAACCCGGGGGCCGGGATGCTTCAGTAGCCGCCTCGTGAGGGCGGTTGAGCATCCGTGCGGGTGGCGCTGACCCAACTTCTGATCCCTGACACCGTCCATCAGGTCGGGCATTGATTTCGGGTTTCACGTTAGACTTCGCTGCAGCAACTACAGGACGAATACGTAACGCGGAGAGGAGGAGTCATGACGGAGCAGTATGCGACTGTGCACCTCCCGTCGGTGTCGATTCGCTCCTCCAGCGCCCGCAGACGCCCCCGATCCTGGCCTGGCGCGCAAGCTGATCTGGCGCTGAAAAATCGCTCCTGCCTGCGGGTTCATCTGCATACACGCAATCAGGCCGCCAGTGGAGCCATTGACTTGACCGTGGCTAACGTCGTACATGCGACAGCTTCGCAGACTGAATGTACGACGTTAGATGCGACGGTGCGTACGACGTTAGCAACGACAGTGCACTCGGACCCTCTGCGGGCCAGCAGATATGCGATGTTCAGTGCAGAATGCGCGATCGATCATCAGAACTGTCGACATGCCGCTAAGTTCACTTTGTCGCGGGTCTTCCGGACCGTTTCACACTGTGCCAAATGCATGACCGGTGTTGCGACCGCTTCAGTGGTCTTCAACTTAGCCTTTGATAGTTCCACTGGAAGCACTCCTGACATGGCCGCATCTCGAGTCAGGTTTGGCGCATCGAAACGGGTGCGTCAAAAGATCGTCGAACCTGGTCGTTTTACGGATGCCTATCAGGGCTTTTTACAGATTAGTTCAACACCCCTGTATGCGGTCTCGACATCTACGTGTCTTCAGACAGCGAGGAACGCTGTACAGAAGACTCCTGTATGGACAAGAGAATCAACCGTGACCACCGCCGGTCGAATGGCTATCCTTGTCGCATCATTTGATGGGACCGCTCCGGCGTACCGTTCGACACCAGCAACACCTCTACACAAGGTAGCTGGCTTGACCGTACCTACGAACAGCCCCTATGTGTTTTCAGAGACCGTCATTCGGGACGTCGATGATACTGCTGATACGAAGGTTGAGAAGGCCGACGAATCAGCCGTCAACATGGCGAGCGCCCAGTTCATCGAACATGTCATAGGTCATGTTGTTCATATGCCCGGAAAACCTGCGGTTCCTCGTGCGGCCAGCCATGCATGCCAACTTGGCGAATACGGTGCCTGTTTCACCCACCTTCCAATGACAGCACCCATGGACAGACGCGATGCATCTTCTCTCACCTCGCGTCCGCACCAACGAAAGATCGCTGATATACCCGGAAATCCGCCCTGCACACTTGAAGCAGACATGACGGTTCCAAAGAACGCTGTCGCTACCTTGGCAGAGACCCTGAAACCAACCGCTGGACAGGAGATCTCGAACGCTTCTGTCCGGACCAGCAACCCGATCTGTCCTGCGAGCATGAAGAAGGCGTCCTGCCGGTTCTGATGCGGGGGTGACACACCGGGCATTCGGATGATGGTGTCCACTGTCGCATCAACTTCCTGTTGATTGCTCAGACGCTGTGCTGAAGGGCAGATATGTTGCCTGGGATAGGGATTGACGATCTGATCGACCTCGTGACAGAACCGTCCGACGAGTCCGACACACCCCCTTCCGGTTGTTGTTCGTGAGGTGATCACTCGGGTAGCGTCGCTGGCGTGACAAGTACGCGTTTGCTGCCCGTTCCCCGCGCCGTGAGACGAACCATCTTGGTGGCCAATCAGAAGGGGGGAGTGGGCAAGTCGTCGATCGTCGCCGCCATCGCGGTGGCTGTCGCCAAACGGGGCAAACGAGTGCTCGTCGTCGACGCGGACCAGCAGGGCAACTGCACCATCCGCGATCTCGGCGTCAAGGGTTCCGACGAGGGCCGCTCCCTGGCCATGACTCTCCAGTACGGGTCCGCGCTCGAGCCGGTGCTCGATGTCCGCGAGGGCCTCGATGTGGTCTGCGGGGGAAAGCTTCTGGCCATGGCGGGCACCGTGGTGTCCAATGCTGAGCAGCACGGGATCGACCCTCGCCACAACCTGCTGACCGCGCTGGAGGCGCTGATCGAGTCGGGTCGCTATGACCTGGTGCTGATCGACTCGGGCCCGGGTGACCGTGGCGTCCTCGACCTGCTGTTGCAGGTGGTGAGCTGGCTCGTCGTGCCGACCAAGGAGGACGACGGCAGCATCGACGGCGCCGAGTTGCTGGCCCGCCGGTATCTGTGGGCCCGCAAGAACGGTGCGCTGGTCGAGTTGATGGGAATGATCCTTTTCGATTGCAATCCTCGTGCCGTGCGTCGCAACGAGGACACTCTCGGCAAGATCATGGATCTGCTGGACGGCACCGGAATTCAGCCCTTCCGGAGCTTCATCCGCCAGGACAAGGCGACCGCGCTCGACGCGCGAGCATTCCACCTGACCCCGGAAGAGCTGATCAACTTCACTCCTGCGAAGGCCGGAGAAAGCGCCGGCGGCGAGGACGGCCCGACCAAGCGATGGTCACGTGACACCGAGCCGCTGGCCTCGGACTATCAGGCATTGACCAAGGAAATACTCGTTCGCCTGGCTACCGGCGAACGCACGAAGGAGGCTGTGTAAATGAGCCGCAAAGGGGCTTTCAAGGCCGACGATCTCGACGACATCGACGATCTGCTCCCGCCGCCTCCACCCATCGCCGCGCCGGTCGCGCCCGTCCCTACGCCCGAAACTGTCCGCCTCGACCCCGTCGCGGCACCGACCGCGGCAAAGTCGACCCGCAAGGTCCCGGCCAAGGCCGCCGCCGAGACAGCGACTCCAAAGCGGCCGCGCCAGACCGCTGTTCGTGCCCGCGCCACTCAGTCCACGCCCGAGGCCCATGTCGCGGCCGTGGTCGCCGAGGCGCTACGCCAGGTGACCCACCGTGAGAAGCAGCAGCGTGGACGTGGACGCAGCTACGGCGAGGTGGTGCTCGACGCCATCGAGCAGTTCGAAACCGAGCTGCGAGACCATTTCGCGACCGCGGCCGCCGCACAACCCAAGGGACGGTTGTTTCAGCGCGTCGACCACTCTCGTCCGCGGCGGCGCCGTCATGCCGAACCCCCGGTGAAGATCCCGCTCGCCGGGATCATCGCCACCGACGTCGAATCGCTGGACACTTTGGCCGAGGAGTGGCATGCCGGCAGTCGCAGCGCCCTCGTGGACCAGGCGCTGAAGTTCTATCTTGCTGAGGAGATCGCTGAACTCGCCGGTGACGCCGAGGATTCCGAGACCTCAGCGGACAACTCGGCAGCGATCTGACCCGACTGCACAGCAAGGCCTTCGGGGCGTACGCCGCTTGGTGGTGCACGCCCCGAACCGGGGACCAAGCCGAGAACGGGCGGCGCGTCCGCGGTTGCAGTGATGACGTGCTGCGAAAGCGCTGTGGGGGTCGCCGGCGGTTGGTCATGAGGTGCGATCTTCGAACGGGGTCCGAAAAAACGAGCCGGGAAGAGGGTGGGTGTCCGGATCCTGGTTGCGGACAACGTTGCAGGACAACCGATTCCACCAAGATCAGGTGTGCGTGGACGGATCAGACGCTCGAAGAAGAATTTTTCACGGCTCGGACGGCCGGGACATTTGGGGGTGCGGCCGTGCGAGGTCTCTATCCACAGCCTCCACCACCCTACTACAGGAATCTCTTCTAGGAAAAGAACTACATGGGGCCGCGATTTATGGCGTGTCACCTGCGGAAATACTGTGTCGGTGTCCGCAAGTTATGCGCGCGGCGTCCGCAAGTTATGCGCGCGGTCCTGGGAAAACAGTCTCGGGCCTGTCCGCGAGATATGCGTGAACAGAGGCCTTTTCGGCCATGTTATCCACAGGCTGAGTCCCCACGCGTCCGCAGGATATGCGTGGATAACCACAGCGATCGGGTGTCCGCATCTTATGCGGAGCTACTCGCAATCGAGCGCGCATAAGGCGCGGACACGCCGGAGCAGAATCCGGTCGCAACCAGCACCGAGCTGTTCCAGCCCGGTGGCGTGACCCGTCATGGCCACGCATATCTCGCGGACACGAGTTATCCACCGTCCGCGAGATATGCGCACGCCTCGTCCCGATGTCCGCAAGGTATGCGCGGGCCGCGGTCGAGCGTCCGCAAGATATGCGTGCCGATCGTGGAGCGTCCGCAAGTTATGCGTATCGGGGTGAGTGGTCGGGCGAGGTGTACGCACCCGGCCGACGGACGTCC
Source organism: Nocardia sp. NPDC059229 (assembly GCF_042754165.1). Taxonomy (NCBI): domain Bacteria; kingdom Bacillati; phylum Actinomycetota; class Actinomycetes; order Mycobacteriales; family Nocardiaceae; genus Nocardia; species Nocardia sp. NPDC059229. The sequence goes on along the minus strand of NZ_JBHZAK010000022.1, from coordinate 87,236 downwards.
ACAAGGTATGCGCAGCCGACCGCCGGTCAGCGCATGTCCGCAAGATATGCGTGTCCGGACCACTGTTCCAAGGGCCGGAATCCAGGCCCCTGACCGCGGCGGTGTCCGCAAGTTATGCGTGTCTGCCCGCACTGTGGTGGCGTGTTCACCAGCGGATGTCCGCAAGATATGCGCATTGGGCAGTGCGGAGAGGCTCCGCTACCGGGGGGAGAGAACCGAACACACGGGGCCGGGGTGAACTGGCAAATCCCGGCGTACGTGCAATGCTAGGGGCCATGCCGCGACCCAAAAGATCTCCTTTGGACATCGTGCGCGCTGCCGCCGAGGTGTGGGATGGTGAGCAGGAGGTCGGCTACCTGGCTCGTGTGTTCACCCAGACATCACTGCCGTACCGGGATCCGGGTGACGTGCCCGCCTGGGGACGGCGCAACGGCGACCTGTCGCTCACGGTGCAGCCGGGGATGACCACCGACGAGAACAACAAGCCGCAATCGATCGGTTACCCCTACGGCACGATGCCGCGCCTGATCCTGACCTTCCTGTCGACCGAGGCGGTCCGCACCGGATCCCAGGAGATCGTGCTCGGCGACAGCCTCACCGATTTCATGGGCTCGATGGGCCTGTCCGCGACCGGCGGGAAGAACGGGTCGCTGACCCGGATGCGTACCCAGTCGCACCGGCTGTTCAACGCGACCTTGACCATCGAGTACAAGGGCGACGCCAACCGGCGCATCGGTGCGAAACTCTATGTGGCCAGCGCCTACAACATCTGGTGCGGCAGCGACGACGAACAACCGTCGCTGTTCGCCTCGACGGTGCGGCTGAGCGATGAGTTCTTCCGCGAGGTGACCGCCCATCCGGTCCCCTTGGACATGAACGCGATCAAGGCGCTGGGCGGATCGGCGTTGCGCCTGGACATCTATGCCTGGTTGACCTACCGCATGTTCTCGGTGAAACGGGAAACCACGGTGCCGTGGGAGTCACTGATGGTGCAGTTCGGTTCCGCCGCCGACAGTTCCGATCGCCGCCGCCGTCACCAGTTCCGCCGCGATTTCACCGCCGCCCTCAAGCAGGTCGTGATTGTCTATCCGCAGGCCAATGTCGACACCACCGATGCGGGTGTGGTGCTGCGGCCCGGCCTTCCGCACATCCCGATGGCTCCCGGCTTCCGCGCGCTGGCGCGCCCCTGAATCGATGCGCCCGGGCCCTTCCCGGTGACGGTGTCAACTCGGCTGGACGAGAGGCGATTTCGACTCGTACCGGCGTTGCCGGTGTCCGGGGCGGTGATATCCCGACCGAACTCGGATCCGTCGTCGAGAGCGCGTTGCACCGGTACCTGTCGATGGCCGGCGTCACAGCTGTAGGAGGCACCTGCGCCGAGGCACGGCGGGCACGTGGTGTCTGGCCGCCATGGTGGTGCCCGATCTCCGCGAGATATGCGGGCGGGGCGGGGTATTCCAACGGCTGGGAAGTCTCGAAGCCCATGCGAAGCTAGGGCAGTGTCACGACCGAAACGCAGCCCGCTGGACATCGTGCGTGCTGCCGCCGAGGTGTGGGATGGCGAGCAAGAGGTCGGATATCTCGCCCGGGTGTTCACTCAGACCTCGCTGCCCTACCGCGACCCGGGTGACGTGCCCGCTTGGGGACGGCGCAACGGAGACTTGTCGCTCACCGTGCAGCCGGGCATGACCACCGACGCGAACAACAAGCCGCAGTCGATCGGCTATCCGTACGGGACGATGCCGCGGCTGATCCTGACCTTCCTGTCGACCGAAGCGGTGCGCACCGGCTCCCAGGACATTCTGCTCGGCAACAGCCTCACAGATTTCATGAATTCCATGGGGTTGACTGCGACCGGGGGGAAGAACGGATCGCTCACGCGCATGCGGAATCAGTCGCACCGCCTGTTCAACGCGACCTTGACCATCGAGTACAAGGGCGATGCGAATCGCAAGGTCGGTGCGAAACTGTACGTAGCCAGCGCGTACAACATCTGGTGTGGTGGCGAGGAGGAACAGTCGTCTGCCTCGACGGTGCACTTGAGCGATGAGTTCTTCCGTGAGGTGACCGCCCATCCGGTCCCGTTGGATATGAACGCGATCAAGGCCCTCGGCGGTTCAGCCCTGCGTCTGGACATCTACGCCTGGCTCACCTACCGCATGTTCTCGGTCAACCGCGCAACCACGGTGCCGTGGGAGTCGCTGATGGTGCAGTTCGGTTCGGCCGCCGAATCCAGCGATCGCCGCCGCCGTTATCAGTTCCGCCGCGACTTCACCGATGCACTCAACCAGGTCGTGACGGTGTACCCGCAGGCCAATGTCGAGCCCACCGATGCCGGCCTGGTGCTGCGCCCGGGCCTTCCGCACGTTCCGATGGTGCCGGGTTTCCGGACGCTGGCCCGCCTCTGAGCGGAGTCGCCGAGCGGCTGGCTCGGGAAGGCCGAGGTGATAGGGGGTCGAGGAACAGTTTCGCGAGATCCGGCGCTAGCGATCCTGATGCGGGTGAACGGGGTTGGCCGGTAGGTGATTTCGTGTCGCGGTGACGGATGAGGGTTACGGCCGGTTCGGGTCGTATACGCGGGTTGAGCTGGAGAGATTTTTCTATATCGATGATGAGGACCGGCGGTTGATCGCGGGCCGGCGGCGTGACTACAACCGCCTTGGATTCGCGCTTCAGATGGTGACGGTCCGTCACTTGGGCATGTTCCTGGTCGATCCCCTGGATGTGCCGACGGAGGTGGCGACGTCGACAAGATCGCCACGCACTGGCAGGACATGTGCCGGGTGGCGGTGTCGATCCACTCCGGTGAGGTCTCCGGTCACGACGTGACCCGCATGATTTCCCGCGATGGGCGCCCGACTCCGCTGGGGGAGGCGATCGCGCACTACGGCCGGATTTTCAAGACTCTGCACATCCTGCGGCTGGCCGACGACGAACCCTACCGGCGCGAAGGCAAAGCCCAGGCCAACCTCGTCGAAGGCCGCCACGACCTGGCGCGGCGGATCTACCACGGCCGCAAAGGGGGAAATGGTGCGCACCTACTACGAGGGCATGGAAGACCAGCTCTCCGCGCTCGGGCTGGTGCTCAACTGTCTCGCGCTGTGGAACACCGTCTACAGCGACCGCGCCCTGGAACAGCTTCGCGCACAGGACTATCCGGTCCGTGAGGAGGACGCTGCCCGGTTGTCCGTTCATCCGTAGCCACATCGGCATCGACGGGCACTACGCCTTCCACCTGCCCGACCTAGGCGGAACGCACCGGCCGCTACGTGATCCCGACGCCCGCGACGACGAGTGACACCTGACCGGCGTAGACCGGCCCGGGGTCCGGCCGACTCTCAGTCCCCGATGTTCCCGCATTCGGGGACTGGATCGTCGATGGGCCCTGAGAGGATGCTCCGCGAACGTTGTTGAACATGGGGAGAAGTGCATGACGGACAAGACTTTACGGGTGATCGGCGAGCTCATGGGTTCGGCGCCGTCGGCGGGTTCATTTGCTGCGCGGCGGACGGGCTCGGCGGAGAACCTGGCGATCGAGGTAGATGGGGTGGGGCCGATCCGGTTGCCGGTGACGCCGGCTCAGGCGCGGCGACTGTGCGAGGTCGCGCGGCCGGCGCGGTATGGTCTGCGCGAGCAGACCCTATTGGACGCGAACGTGCGCGACACCTGGGAGGTTCCGCAGGACCGCGTAACGATCGACGAACGGCAGTGGCGCGAGACGTTGCTGCCCATGCTGGACATACTGCGGGCCGAGCTGGGTCTGGCGCCGGACTGCGAGTTGTCGGCGGAGCTGCATTCGATGCTGGTGTATGAGCCGGGACAATTCTTTCAGCGCCACCAGGATTCGGAGAAGGCCGACGGCATGATCGGCACGCTGGTGGTGACGCTGCCTTCGACGTTCACCGGCGGGGAGCTGGTGATCGAGCAGCAGGGGACGAAGGTCACCGACCAGGGTTCACCGCAGGAGCTGTCGTTCGTCGCGTTCTATGGCGACTGCGAGCATGAGGTGCTGCCGGTCACCGACGGCTTCCGGATAACGCTGACCTACAACCTGGTGGCGAAGGGGCGCACCGGCCCGGACGCCGCTGCGTTCGCCACGCATCCGTCGGTCGCATTACTGGCCGAGCAGTTGCGCGCGCATTTCACCACACCGATGGAGTCTTTCCACGACCAGCCGGAGAAACGCCCACCTCATCGACTCGTCTACCTGCTGGATCATCAGTATTCCCAGCAGGGATTCGGGTGGGATCAGCTCAAGGGCGGCGATGCTGCCCGTACCGGGATGATGCTCGCCGCGGCCGAACTCGCGGGATGCGACACGTCGCTGGCGCTCGCGGAGGCCGAGGACTCCTACGACGAGGAGGAATACAGCTCGATGATCTATCGTCAGCGTTGGGAGCGCGTCGAAGATGGGTGGAAATGCGTCGAAAGCTCTGAGGTGGACTTCGATGACGACGGGGAAATGGTGGATCCTGTGCCGGATGACCCGGAGAGCTTTCCGGTGCGCTCCAGCCTTCCTTTGGTCCCAGGATCGGAAGATCTCGGCGAGCTGCGCGAGTCGACCATCACATTGACCTGGCTGATCGACCGGTCAGGGACGGCCGGTGAGCCCGCTGAGCCGTATGTCCTGGACGAGGAGTTGTGCACGGGCGAATCCGAGTCGACGCTGGAGCCGTTCGCGTCGGAAATCGAGGGTTACATGGGCAATCAAGGAAACACCGCCAATTTCTGGTACAGGCGCGCGGCGATCATCATCCGGCCCCGTCAATAGAACGGCCCGGCAAGCAATCCCCGGCGTCAACCGTCGACGCGGGACGACCTGTCAGCCACAGGCTGACGAGTCGGCGGGTTGCCTCTGCCGCTGTTTGATCGGAGCAAGTCAGGTCAGCCCCGGAAGATCGACGACAGCACCTGACACGACCCGGGCGGCGAGTCGCGTCGACCGGCGATACGGGCGGTCCGCGCACTTGACTGGATGACCTCGGAGCCGTAAGCGTCGCACTGATCGGAGCGTCCCTTCGAGCTGGATCAGCGCCCCCACCGCCGTGCGGCCGGGTCGCTGTCGGCTTGATAACGGCGCAGCCCTTCGTCGGACACCCGCGCGGATTTGGCAAGGCTGCGCACAGAGGTATGACCCGACAGCTTCATCAGCACCGGCGTTGACGCGCCCTCATTGCGGGCCACCGAGGGCCGCGCTTTGCGGTCGGTGAGAAACAGCGGACCGGATGTGCGGCCGGCCAGCAGCCGCGGCAACAACCGCGCGGTCCCCGTCTGCCACGCGATGACCTCCCGCGCCCCGCCCTTGCGAGTCACCACCGCACACCGGTTCACCGTATCGAGATCCGGCACATCCAGCATCAACACCTCCTCGGCACGCGCCGAGGACTCGTAGGGTCTTCCCGGTACAGGGCCAGCGATTCCCGCATCCTCACCCCGGCGTCTCCCGCGCGGCCAGTGCCTCCAAATACTCGAATGTTTCAGCACCCCAAGCGCGCACTCGCTCCGTCGGCCCAGCAGCCGTGGGGAACCACACGGCCGCAGAGAGGAAAGACGTTGTGGCTGTGATTGGTTCGTCGCTGGTAATGGTGACTTCATGCCGCCCGCGCAGCAACTCCGCGGCGGTGCCGAGGCCCGATATCCCTGAACCGATCACAATCACCCGCACGGCGACGAGTGTCCCTGTCTTTCACCGCGGTTGCGTACACCGGTGTCGAAAGGCCGTGAGTTCGCATCCGATGCGATTCGCCCAGGAAAGGGATACCGGAGAGCTTCTCACCAGACCGCCCGTGCACCCCACAGAGCATCTCTTCGAGAGACGGGTCGAACGTCAATATCTTCGGAATCGATGCCACCAAAGGCTTTCGAGCTCGTCGTCGCCCTGCCCCCAATGCAGAGGGCATGCACTCGCCATCTCCTTGCTCTACCATCCATTCAAGGACAGGGGGGCTGTAGGAGAAAGCGTACGTGTTGTTCTCGGTGTGGATGAGGCTCGTCGGTTTCAGCTTCGATCCCACCGTGACGGGACTACGGCAGGTGCTGGCCGAGGGATCCGTCCAGTGGCGAGGGCGGCTCTTCCGTGCGGCACAACGCCTGATCGAGCAACTCGGCAATCGCACGGGTCGTCATCAGCCGGCCAATCGCCAGGTTCGTCTCGAAGGTGGTGCGGTCCTTCGGTCCTCGCTCGGATTCCGCATATGCTTTGCCCGCCAGCGGATACAACAGCGCTTCGGCATACCGCTCCACAAGTCGATCACAGTCGAAGCGCAGCCGCTCGACCAGTTCCACTGCGGCCGATACGGCCAGGCCCGCATCGACGAGTCGGGTTGCCAGATCACAACACCGCGGGTTCGACAGCCGGTAATCATTGAGTGGATCACCACTGGAAGCGAGTGCCCTTCTCAGGTAGTCGGGCAGGTCGGGGGAGGGCTCGGAGATTTGCGGCGTCACCGGTTCTCCGCTCTCGGGCTGGTCGGTGACGCCCAGAATGTCGGCCAGTCCGTCACCGCGGTCCCAGGCATCCAACAGCTCACGGATGCCGTTGAGCTTCATCCCGCGGCTGAGCAATCGGCTGATGGTCTGCAGTCGGTCGAGATGGTTGTGTCCGTAGTAACCTATGCGTCCGCGAACATCGGGTGAGGGTAGGAGCCCGCGTTCGTGGTACACGCGGACACTGCGCACGGTAGTGTCCGCTGCCCGCGCGAGTTCATCGATCGTGTACTCCACTGTTGTGCTCGTCCTCGGGATCAAGTCTGCAGGTTCACGACGACACGGAGCTAACGCGCCGTCGTTCAACGATGCAACAGAACTGCGCCCAAGTCAATGTCCCGTTACATAACGGGAAAAACCTTGCGGGGTCCGGCGGGTCTCCGTTAACGTGCGAATTGCCGGCCATGGCAGCCGGTTTCCGGGGACTGTAGAGCAGCCCTGACGCCCGTCCGATCAGTGGGGCACTCCAAAGCCTTTGTGCCCTCGCATCATCCGGAGACGGCTATGAGCTTCACCAATGCCCCTGTACTGGACAGGGCTACCCGTGCGACCAAGGCGACCAACAGCCCGGTCCGGTCCAATCGACCGCCGTGTGCGGAGGGGCCGAACGACTGGGACCTGGATATCGGCACACCAGATGCGTGGCGTGCCGCGGTCGAGGTCTGCCGCAGCTGCCCCCTGCTGACCGAGTGCGCGCAACTGGCGCAGGGATTCATCGATCGCGGCGACGCACCGCGCTCGATGATCTGGGCGGGGGTGCCCTACGACAACTCCGGGAAGATCGTCGAGAACCTGGATCGGCACCGCATCGCACCCTTCGATCGGAAGCGGCCCATGCGGATCATCCGCACCAGCCCCAGCCCCTCACACCACGAACTGGTGTCGTCGGCTCCACGCCGCCACCTGGTACTCGGTCAACAGCTCCGCCCGACCGGTACCGATGGCGGATAAGCCAGGGGGCGGACCCGATTCGATGAAATTCCTTCTATCAGAGGCGATTCATGACCTTGCTGGCACTGGCAATCGGTGACGGTCAATTCGCCGCCGCCCAGGTCGCGGCCGGCGCCGACGACGATCGGATCGGCCGGATCCCCCAGCCGCCCCGGGATGCCTGGCCCGCCTGCCGGGACCTGCTGCTGGACAGGGCGGCGGGTACCAGCGTCAGCGCGGTGGGCATCGCGTGCAGCGGACCGATCGATATGGCGACCGGAGTGGTGGCACCGATCGAGATCCCCGAATGGCGCACCGGATTCGGGATCGTGGAGGCGGTGCGCAAGACCTTCCCCAGTGCGGAGGTGAACCTGGCTCTGGACGGTGTGTGCCTGGCCTTCGCAGAGCGGAGTTTCGGAACGTCGCGAGATACCGTGGATTCGGTGGTGATCTCGGCATCCACCCACATCAGCGGTGGGCTTCTGATCGGTGGGTACACCGTCGTGGGCCGCACGGGCAACGCCGGAAATCTCGGTCATACCCTGGTTCCGGGCTTCGACGAGCCCTGCGAATGCGGCGGGAGGGGCTGTCTCGACGCCGTGGCCGGTGGTGCCGCCCTGCTGCGATGGGCTCGTACGCAAGGCTGGCGGGGAGACTCGGCGACCGAATTGGTCCGCGCGGCCGACCAAGGTGACCACATCGCCCTCGCCGCCGCCGACAGAGCCGGCACCGCGCTCGGCCGTGCGATCGCGTCGGTCGCAGTCCTCCTCGACGTCGACCTGGTCATTGTCGGCGGCAGCCTGGCGCTACCCGGGAGCGCGCTATGGCGACCGCTCGGCAAGGCGGTCGCCGAGCACGCGAAACAGTCCTACTTGACGACGCTGCGAGTGGTTCCCTCCACGCTGGGCGAGGACGGTGTGCTGGTCGGGGCCGGCGTGATCGCGGTGATGAGCGGGTCGCGTTGAGGCGCGGGTCGGGGCGGTCATCGCTCGGTGGTCACTTGGGCGTTGCCAGATATCGCTCCCGACCGGCACAACGAAAGCTCGTTGAATGAGCCGCTAGATAACGGTACATTGAGTTCGAGCCTCTCTGTGGGGCTCGAATCCTCAGAACGGCTGGTACGGCGGGAACGATGCAGGACAGCGCGGTGATTCCATGGGTAACGGCGGAGATCCTCACGCCCGACGCCATCTCGGTGGCCTCGGTCGGAGGCGTGCCGCGCGGCTTCGCTGGATGGCAGCGAGTATTGCAGCGGCAACTGGCCAAGACTCCGGCCCTGTACGACGGGGTGACGACCTCGTCGCTGACCGACGCCGTCCAGGTCGCTCGCGAATTGGCCCAGGACGTCGACCTCAGGATTCCCACCAAGTCCGGACCCCACGCGCTGCACATCAGGCCGGTGCTCGGTCCCAACCACGATGTGCATGCCATACGACTGTGGATGGGTCCGGCCAGAGCGTCTGTGCCGCAACCCGGATCCGCGATCGGCGCCATTTGGGACCTCGAATCCCAGACGATCGCCGTGCCCAGCGGTTTCGCGGAACTCACCGGAATCTCCCCGGCGGAATTCGCGCCGCGGATATCCATCGCCGAGCTGTTTCAGTACTTCTCGGGACTCGATCGCCACATCGAGGTTCTCGATCTCCTCGCTGATCCCAGACCTGGCGCGAAACTCCAGTTCGTGGGGTCGGTTTCGCGGGGCGCCGGCCACACCGGCCGCTGGTGCGTGACGATCCGTGCCCGCAACGAGGAGCATGGTCGCGGTGCCTGGTTGCTCATCGAGGATGTCACCACCGGCCAAACGGGCGATCAGTGGCCGGGCCTCGAATACGTCGGCCTGCGGGAGGCGCACCGCCGAGCCGGTACCCACGTCGCGGTGATTCACCTCGAGCACGCCGGGATATCGCACTGGCTCACAGACCCGGCGCCATGGATCCGGTGGGATTATCTGTTCCAGCCCGGCGATGTCATCCACCCCGACGAACGAGCTCATCTCGCGGAGATGGCCGATCATGTTCGTGCCGGGCACACGGTCCGGGCGACGGTGCGCACCCTCGACTACACCGGGGGCTACACCCCGAGCTCGGTGGTGATCTACCCCTATCCCGGGTACTCCAAACAGCCCTTGGCCCTGGTCCAGTTCGACGCGATCGGCGACGCGGCATCCATGCCCGAACTCGCTGTGGTCGGAACTGGAAATAGTTGTTATTCGCAGCCGGTCGGATACGACGAACAATTACGGCATCGAGTTGCGGAACGAATGCGGCGAACTCCCGTGCACTGGCGTTTTCCCAACTGTGGGGACACAGTTGAATTGGATTCAACCGCCGGTTCTCTACCATTTCGAGAGTGAATACCAGAGGCGGCAGGCGAGCGGAATCCGGTGAGGCTCTGCTCCGGAGGATGTCCGTGCGTCGCCGCCGTGAGAACATCATCGTGGCCGTGCTGGCATCGCTCGCGGTGCTCGGCGGCGGTCACGCCATACTGGACGCGTTTTCCACACCTCCGCCCGGACCCTCGGACAGCTCGACGATTTCGCTCATCGGACGCGAACGGCTCGCCGAATGGTTCGCCCGGGAATTCATCGTCGTCTACCTCGGCGCCTCCGCCGGCCAGCAGGACAAGATCGCCGAATTCGTCGGCGGTACCGGACAGGTCGTGCTGCCGGCGAGTGCTCGGCAGGTGGTCGACCCGACCGTCGTGTACGCGACGCGGAGTGTGTCGAACGGCGACATCGATGTCTGGACCGTGACCGTCTCCGTGCGAGTCGCCAAACGGCCCGGGTCCACCGACGATGCCCGCCAGTTCTACCGGGTCGCGGTATCGGTGGTGGGCGGGCGGCTCCGAGCGCTGTCGCTGCCGGCCGTGGTGGAGCCGCCGGCCCACGGCTCGGACCTGGTTCTGGACTACGCGACCTCGTGCACGCAAGGCACCCCGCTCGCGGAGGTAGCGGGCGGATTCCTGCAGGCGATGTTGACCGGTTCCGGTGACATAACCCGTTATGTCACAACCGATTCCGGGATCTCCGCGCTGAGGCCCGCACCGTTCACCACCGTGGAAACCGCCGCGGTCAGCGCCGACGATTCGGGATGCGGCGCCACCACCGATCGAGCCCGCGTGCTCGCGACCGTCAACCTCAAGACCGACGGCGGCGCGGCACCGGCTCTGACCTACCCCTTGACCATGGTCCGTGAAGCCGGTCAGTGGCAGGTGCAGGCGATGGATCCCGTTCCCGCTCTTCGGTCTCCGCTCCAAGTCGCCACCGATCAGGGTCGCGAAACCTCCCCGCCGTCCGCCTCGGCGACGCGGCCACCCTCGAGCGCGGTGCGGATTCCGCCGCCGACGCAGAAATGATCGGGAAAGGAATTCCTTATGGGTACCAATATAGAGTCCATTCTCTACCTGATACTCCAAGCGGTTCGATACATCGGCATCCTGATCCTGATCATCTCCAGCATGGCGATACTCGTCTCCGAGGCCGCGAAGAATAAACTCTCGCCCAGTAAAATTCTGACCGTCGTCGGATCCGCGATCATTGCCGCACTGCTGTTCTGGGTACTGCCCAACCTGATCTATTACGCGAGGTCGGACACCGGAAGGATCGTCCCGGACCGCCAGATCGGCCAATATGGGCGATGAGTCAGGTGATCATCAAGGTCTTCACCCCGGTGAAGCGTGTCCCGTATTTCATCAGCCCGCTCGACTACGGCTTGCGCAAGTCCAAGGAATTTCCTATGGGTACCAATATAGAGTCCATTCTCTTTCTGATACTCCAGGCGGTTCGATACATCGGCATCCTGATCCTGATCATCTCCAGCATGGCGATACTCGTCTCCGAGGCTGCGGCCAATAAACTCTCGCCCAGCAAAATTCTGACCGTCGTCGGATCCGCGATCATTGCCGCACTGCTGTTCTGGGTACTGCCCAACCTGATCTATTACGCGAGGTCGGACACCGGCAGGATCGTCCCGGACCGCCAGATCGGCCAATACGGGCGATGAGTCAAGTAACCATCAAGGTCTTCACCCCGGTGAAGCGTGTCCCGACCATGATCGGGAAGGCGCAGAACGGGCAGAAGCTGCCGTTCGGTCCCTATACTCTCCCGCAGGTCGCGGTGGCCGCGGTGCTGCTGGTGGTGACCTCGATAGGCTGTATGTCGCTACCGGCCAATCCGGCCATCATCTTCATCGCGGGCCTGGTGATCACCGTGGTGACGGTTTTCGCCATCGGGCTCATCCCCTATACGGGCGTTCGCCTGACCTCGCGGGTCGTGTGGATCGGCCGCTTGATCGTGTCGCGAAAGCCGGTGTCCGCCTCCGGTATGCCGGTCGACGCGGCCTCTGCCGGCAACACCTTGTTCATCGAAGAATCCGTGGTCGTCATCCTGCCTTCCGTCGCAGCGATCGAGCCACCCTCCGGGCGCTCCGGGGTCCCACTGCTGGAAAGGCTTGTGGGCGACCGTAACCCGATGACAGAAGGCAGGCTTTGATGGGTTTCGATCGTGATCTGCAACCGACCGCGGCAATCAGGGGCCACCTCCAGTTCACCCACGCGGGCTTGGTCACCGCCACGTATTTCATCAGCCCGCTCGGCTACGGCTTGCGCAAGTCCAGCGATAAGTACGAGGTCAAGGCGGCCCATCACGCACTGATCAACAGCTTGCCCAGCGGGTCGCTGCTGCTCGGGATCCAAGCCGGCCTCAACACCCGGGACGTGCTGAGCAAAATGGTGGAGGGTGTCGACCTCGACGACTGCGAGGCCTACGCCGTCGAGGTGGTCGCGGCGTTCGAGCGGGTGCGGGCCATCCGGCCCCAGACCCGCATGTTCCTGCTGTCCATACCGGTCGGCTCGACGAATCCCGGGGTGTCGTCCCTGTCGCGGCTGTGGCGTGGCGGCACCGCGTCCGCCGATGCCGCCGCGATCGCACGCGCGGACCTCGAGGCCTATGAATCGAAGGCGAACGAGATCCTGTCGCGGATCGGCGGGGACTTCGACCCGGTCCCGGTCCCCGCCGCGCTGTTCCAATGGCTGTGGGAGCACTACCTTTCCCGGGGCGCCGACGGTGATCCGGTCGCACCGACCCGGGAGGGGGTGCTCGACGACGCGACCGCGGCGGTGTTCCGCTCCGCCGCGCTCGACGAAGGGGCGCGAGCCGACAGCGGCCGGCGCCTGCGCCCCTCGTTCGTCCCGGTGATCAAGGTTGTCCAACCCGATAGCGACCTCCCGCCCTCGTATCAGGCCATGCTCACCCCGCACTCGTTTCCCTACTCGGGCATGGCTTTTCCCGGCGGCAGCGAATTCCTCAACGTACTGGAGGGATTGGCCGCCGAGGTCACCGTCGACTGGGGAATCCGGGTATCGACCAGACCCGCCGATCAGGTGCTGAAGAACAACGAGACGAATCTGCGGCGGCTCGGTGAGCAGATGGACCAGCGGGATCAGGAAGTGTCGTTCGCGCACAACACCCTGATGTCGAAAGCGCAGATGCTCGGCGAGTACAACAATCACTTCGAGGTCAACGGTGGCGAATCGGAGGTCTCCTTCACCACCGTGATCGCCGTGGGCGGCCGCGACAGGGAGGCGACCATGGACGCGGTCAATACCCTCAAACGCCGGTACAAGCGGTTTCAGGTCGACCTCACCGCACCGCTCGGCGCGCAGCTCGATCTCTGGTCGATGCTGGTGCCCGGCAGTCCGTCGCGGCGCGCCTTCGACGACTTCGCCCACATCGTGCCCTCGGACATGTGGGCCGGTTTCGTGCCGTTCACCAGCAGCCAGGTCGGCGACGACAGCGGTCCGGTGATCGGGGTCAACCTGATGTCGGGGCATTTCGAGCCCATCCATTTCGGCATCATGGAGGCCGCGCTGCACGACCTGTCCGCCTCGTTCGCGGTCACCGGCGAACTGGGTTCCGGCAAGTCGTATCTGCTGAAACTCGTTGCGGCGCTGGTGAACGATATGGGCGGCCAGTTCCTGGCCATCGATCGCAGTCAGGTCGGGGAGTGGGAGCATTTCGCCAGGGCCATCGACGACGCGGTCGTCATCGATCTGGCCAACCCGACGGTCTCGCTGGACCCGCTGCGCCTGTTCGCACCGCAGGTGGCCGGCGAACGAACCCTCGATTCCATTCTGCCGCTGCTGGATCTGTCGCCGACCTCGGGCGCGGGCGCCGCGGCCAGCGCCCTGCTGACCGCTCGCGGCATCGCCGAACACCGCATCGCGTCGCTGCTGGATCTCTACCATGTAGTGCGGCGCCTGCGCGACGAGCCGGGCGCCAATCCCGAATACGGTGATCTGGCAGCGCGTTTGGGCACCGTCGCCGATCGCGTTCCGGTGTTGTTCGATCCGCAGTTGCCGTCCCTGCGACTCGACGCCGCCGCGACAGTCATCCGGAGCCACAATGTCGCCCTGCCGACCGCGGAGGAACTCACCACTCCGCATCTCTACAACCGGCTGCCCTTGACCAAACGGCTGGGTACCGCCCTCTACGAACTCGTCGGGGTGGCCGCGCGGGAGGCCTTTCTCAGCGATAACGGGCGATTCGGCCTGCTGGTGGGGGACGAGGCGCACCACTTCACCCAAACGCAGGTCGGCGCGGCGGTCACGTCGGATTTCAGTCGAGACGGCCGAAAACACCTCGCGGCCATCGCGTTGGCCTCGCACGACCCGGCCACCGACTTCCAAGGTGCCGCCCACAATCTGATCCCGAACCGGTTCGTCTTCCGTCAGCGTGACGAAACTCTGGCACGTAACAGTCTGGAATGGCTCGGGGTCGATCTCGACGAGGCACCGTATCTCTTGCAGGTGCTGCGGGAGGAAACCTCGCCGCCGGTCGGTGTCGGTCGGCAGGTGCCCGAGGAGCGCCGCGGCGAGATGTTCATGCGCGACGCGCTCAATCGCATCGGCCGCGGCAAGGTGCTGGGTCCCGCACGGCCCGACCGGGCGGCCGCCATCACCAGTACGCCGGGGATATCACGGGCGGGTACGGCCGGTCGGCGAGCGGCGGGGTGACCATGAACGACAGTGAACGCCACCATGATTCGGCGGGGACCACCGCCCTGTTCGACCCCGAGCGGTTCTGGGACGAGCGCCGCTGGCGACCGAGCGCGGTCCTGGGCGCGGCACGCGCCTGGGCCACCGTCACCACGCTGCGCCGGCGGACAGTGATCATCATCGCGATGGTCATCGGGCTGTTCGTCATTCCGGGAATCCTCGGCGCGATTGCACAGGCCGACCCCGGCGGCAGCACCCTGGTCTCCAACAGCGCGCTCAGCTGGATGTACGTCCGAGATTCCGCAGGCGTGGACCTTTCGAACTACGACCTCGCCACCGACCTCAAGCAGGACTTCTTCAACTTCGATCTCAAGGGCGCCGGGATCGTCGTGATCCTGTCCTTCGAGTTCAGCGGCTGGATCATGGTCGTGGGCGGTGGCATCTGGGTGATCGGTTACGTGCTGTCGTTCCGCTGGCTCGGTATCCTCGTTATCCCGCTGCGCACCGTGTCCCATTCCCTCACCGGCACCATTGCGACACCGTTGATGCTGATCACCGCGGTCACCGTGGGTGGCGGGTGCGTGGCCTGGTTCGTGCTGCGCGGTCAGAACGCCAAGGCCGCCGTGCAGGTGGTCACCATGGTGGTGGTCGCGGTCATCGGACCGGTGTTCCTCGCCGACCCGCTGGCGAGCGTGCTGTCCCCCGACGGCTTCCTGAGCCGCGGCCGCGACGTCGGTCTCACGGTCGCCGCCGGACTCAACGGCGACCGCTATACGCCACCGGCGCAACTGATCACGACCATGCAGACGCACATGGCCGACAACTTCGCGCGTCACCCGCTGCAAGTCTGGAATTTCGGGCATGTGATCGACGACTACCCGGTGTGCCGTGACGCGTGGACGAATGCGGGCCTGACGGGGCATGAGGGCGCCATGCTGGACGTGTTGAAGACCTGTGACCGCAATGCCTACTATCACGTCGAATATCCGTCCGTCGGGCAGCTGGGGACCGGACTGCTCCTGCTGCTGTCCGGCATTCTCCTGCTGGCGTTCGCCGTGAGCTTGGCCTTGCGGATCGTGCGGTCGGCCCTGGATTCGGTCTACCACGGTCTGCTGGCCATCTTCGGTTTCGCCGCAGGGGGATTCATCTACGGCCCGAGCCAGACATTCCTGGTCCGAAACATCACGGACGGATTCTTCGCGGCCGTCCGAATGTCCGTCGAAACCATCTTCCTCGGCGTCTACATCCTGCTCCTCGGCGATCTCTTCACCTTGGTTCACGGCCAGGTCATGGAAGCCTTCTTCATCGCTTCGATGCTCGAAATCGTGGCGATCAGCCAGCTCAGGCGGCTGTCGAACAATCTCGATCGCGGAAACGACTGGGTGGCAAACCGAGTTGCGCTACGCCTGCAGGCCGATGGAGGCAACGGACTCGCCCTGGGAATGGGCGCGATCGGCGCTCACTGGCACATGCCAGGGTTCATGGGCATGATCGGCGCCACCAACAACATCCTCGCTAGCGAGTTGATCGGGCTCGCGATGCTCAGGCGCATCGGTCGAGGGATAGGTCATGGGATAGCAGGAAATGGTGGCGGTCAAGGGGCCCCGCCCGCGCCCCCGGCGGCCGCACCTGTTCCCCCGATGCCCGGCCCCGCCGGCCCCCTTCCCCCCGCTCCTGGCGGCCCCCCCGCTCCTGGTGGTGGACCTGCTGCCGGTGGTGGCGGACCTGCTGCCGGTGGACCTGCTGCTGGTGGTGGAGGGACCCCCGGGGCACCTGCGGCTCGGCCCGGTCTTTGGCCGTGGTGGCGGCGCCCCGCCGCCCCGCCGGCCCCGGCACCCGGCGGAGTGGCGGGGCCGGCGGTACCCGTTGCTCCACCCGGCGGCCGGATAATAGGAGGCCGCGTCATACCGCCGGGCTTGATGCACTTCCAGACAACGGCTTCGGGCGTGGGCGGGATCGCCCAGTCCATGGAGCACGTACATGGCCTGGCCAACCGGGCCTACGCCACCGGAAACGCAGCACACCTGGACGATTACGCGGACGGGGTGACCGAGCTCCACCGGAGATCGGCTGCCTTCTATAACGCCAGTATCCGTCGTGGCCATCTTGGCACCGACCATCAGCAGTTTGTCGACCAATTCATGGCCAATCCCACGCGCGAGCACCTGGTGGCCCTGGGTCACCTGGCCCACAGCACGGACTTGAGC
This sequence comes from Nocardia sp. NPDC059229, assembly GCF_042754165.1. Classification (NCBI taxonomy): domain Bacteria; kingdom Bacillati; phylum Actinomycetota; class Actinomycetes; order Mycobacteriales; family Nocardiaceae; genus Nocardia; species Nocardia sp. NPDC059229. Next base: position 70,620 of record NZ_JBHZAK010000022.1, on the reverse strand, counting down.
GGGTACGAGGTGCCGATCGCCCTCCAAGGAATCCCCACTTATGACGCACCAATCGTCCTGCAGGAAATCGGCTATCGGCATGCTTCCGCCGTGCACGAGGCCATCACCAATCTCCACCAGGGGCCGCCCTTGACCGAAGCTCAGGGAATCCAAAACTTGAACACAGCGATGAGGGTCGTTGAACGCGCCGAGAGAGTCGGAGGATGGATGCCTGACGGGATGCCGCCGCTCTTCCGATAGATCACCCCGCACGAATCGATCGGACTACTTCCTCGGAGGGCAGGCTATGGGACAGGGGACACTGCTCGGTGGAATGGGCCGGCGGCGTCTGATCGCTCCGATCGCGCTGGCGATTCTGTTGCCTTTCGCCGCGATCATCGTGGTTCTCGGTGGCGCCACCGCGGCCTTCGGTGTGGGCCATTATCAGTGCGAATCGGCGGTCGGACCCGACCCGGCGATCACGAAGACGCCCACCGTCACGCCGTCGGCTCCGACCGGAGAACCGGAATTCACCACGACGATTCCGCGGACCGCCAACCCCATGGCCAAGGCCACCATCGCACCGGACAATACGACGGCGTCCCAGTGGGAACGAGACTGTGCGAGCGCGATGCAGTACGCACCGCCTCAGTTGCCACCCCTGCGGACTCCATACCGGGGCTTCGCCGCCGAGTGCGCCCGGCAGGCCGCACTCGCACAGCTGGACCGTGACACGAAAGGGAACTCGCGGGTCGCCGACCAGGCGGTGATGACCGCGGCGGTGATCCGTACCGCGTCGCTCGGTGCGCTGAGCGGCGTCTGCCGGTCGGCGACCACCGCCGATACCGACCCGCGACAATCCGGAGTCGGCGAAAGCCCAGTGGCGCAGGACGATTCGGCGACGGCTCGATGTCAGGATCCGGCCGCCCGGGCGGTCATCGTCTTGCCGGAAACCCTCAGTGTCCAGGGATTCTGCGGGCAACGGGTCGACCCCTCGGCGGTCTCGCCCGGGGATCTGGTGTTCTGGGACCACGCGTACCGCGGTCATGTGCCCGGTCGCGTCGGTATCTGGATCGGGCCGAACCTCATCGTGAGCAGCGATCCGGTCTCCGGACAGGCCCGGGAGTACGAGATGCCCACGGGGCGTGATGTTCTCATCAAACGGGTGCTCGGAGGCCTACCATGACGAGTCTCGAGCCCGCGGGTGAGATCGGGGTCGCCGAATTCGACACCGAACCGGTGGCCGACACCGCAGCGGCCACCGAGACCGGCCGCAAGACCCGAATCCTGCACACGACCCCGTGGACCGCCCGGACGAGCTTCCCGCCGCCGGTCCAGCCGGCGCCGCCCGCTCGCTCTCCTTCCAGCGAAGCGACATCCGCCGCGTCGGCCGACGCTCCTCCCGGTGAGTCCCGGCCGACCGCCACGACCGTTTCGGCCACGCCGACCGGGCCGACCGCGGTCACCGGCGCTTCGGCGTCCCCGTCCACAGCGGCCCCTCCGACACCCGCAGCTCCGGCGGCCACAGTGCCACGATCAGCGAATGCTGCTGTCCAACAGCGGAATCCGACCTCCGCCCCGACGTCGGCGACGATCCCCCGGGGCACCGGCCTCGGGCAACCTCCGCTGCTGGACGCGGCCCAACCGGCCACATCCGGACATTCCCTTCCGAGCATGCTGGCCCCGCTCCTGGCAGCGGCCCTGGCCGACTCCGCGAGATCGGGGGCGACACCCACGGCCGGCAAGGTGGCGAGTGGCGCACTCGCCGCGCGAGCGCAGACCGCGCTCCAGGCGGCGCAAAAGACATACGGCACCCGGCAGACCACGCCGCCGACACCCACGAATTCAGCGCCCGGCAGTGCCCAGACGCCGGGCAGCGCCCAACCCCCTGGCAGCGCGCAGCCGACCGGCGCCATGACGGGAGCCACGGCGGCGGCGGTGAAGGCCGCGCAGCTTTATCAGAGCAATACCGCCACCGCCTACTACAACATCGACAGTCAGCTGGCCGTGTACCTGGACGCGCTCGCCGGATATCACGATCTGGATGTCGCCGCGGTGAAACGTCTGCTCGGCGAACTCAATGCCGCGCTCGAGGCCCTCGGCCCGGCGGCGTACACCCCCGCCGGTCAGCAACGTGTTCATGACATCGTGACCGCCGCGCTCGTCGCGGGCGACAATATCGTCACCGGCGGGCACGCGAGCGCGAGTGACATCGCCGGGGCCATCGATCAACTCACCGAACTGTTCCTCTACAACATCGCCGGACAGCGGCACGGCGGAGTCACGCTACCCAACGCGCCCGCCGCCGCACTGCGGCAAGCCGCATACACACAGCCGGACACACCCGCCGCTGTCCAGCAGGCGATCTCGACAGCGCTGTCGGAACTGGGAAAGCCGTATCTGTGGGGTGGCACCGGGCCCGATTCCTTCGACTGTTCCGGACTGATGCAGTACGCCGCGGCGGCCGCCGGGATCTCGATCCCGCGCACCTCCCAGGAGCAATACGCGCAGCTGCCCGCGGTGAACCCGGCCGACATCCGCCCCGGGGATCTGATCTTCGTCGAGTTCGGGGCCGACGGTCCCGGCCACGTCATGATGTACCTCGGGAACGGGCAGTGCGTCGAGGCCCCGCACACCGGCGCGAATGTCAGGCTGACTTCGTTGCCCGCCAGCTTCGACGCCCGCCGACTGCCCTCGTGACGCCGCGGCCGTGCGACCGGTAACCGCCTGTGCCGCTGCGTCATTCGTGTGGTCGGGACCGCTCCCGGCTCGAAAGTCTTGTCACCAGCGAATTCTCATCGGTGGGGAGCGGTCGCCGCGACCGCTGCCGGTGATCGGTAAGGTCGTGCGCACCGTCTGTTCACCCGTCAATGGATTCAGGGCGGCGGGTGGGCAGCGGTCTCGAACTCGTCGCCGCTCGACTCCGATGGCGAGAGGATCGGATCGATGGAGCAGCCGGCCGGCGAATTGCCGTGGCCCACTTGGGGACTGGATTTCGCCGAGGTGCGCCGCGGAGGCTGGAAGCCCCTGGGCTTCCACGAGTTCATCGTGAAGGTCCACGGCCGTTGCAATCTGGCGTGCGACTACTGCTACATCTACGAAATGGCCGACCAGAGTTGGCGTGCCAAGCCCAAGGCCATGAGCCGGGAGATCTTCGCCCGGTCCTGCGCCATGATCGCCGATCATGCCGCCCGGCACGCCCTGCCCGCGGTCGGGCTCGTCTTCCACGGTGGTGAACCCCTGCTGGTCGGGCCGACCGAACTGGAGTACTTCGCGCGCACCGCGACCACGATCATCGGCGCGAACAGCACGGTGCGGTTGGGAATTCAGACCAACGGCGTGCTGATCGACGACGACGTCCTGCGCGTCTGCGAGCGATGGAACGTCCGCGTCGGAGTCAGCCTCGACGGCGGTGAGCACGACCACGACCGGCACCGGCTCGACCACGCGGGCCGCGGCAGCCACGACAAGGTCGTGGCCGGACTGGACCGATTGCTGGCACCCGCCTACCGGCACCTGTACTCCGGGCTGTTGTGCACCATCGACCTCGCCAACGATCCGGTGCGGGCCTACGAGGCGCTGGTTCGGCATCATCCGCCCACCGTCGATTTCCTGCTGCCGCACGGAAACTGGACCACACCACCGCCCGGCCGCACACCGGACCCCACCGCGACGCCCTACGCCGACTGGCTGATCCCGATCTTCGACCGCTGGTACGACGCGCCGGAGCTGGAAACGCGAGTGCGCCTGTTCGACACCATCATTCAACGCCTCTTCGGGCGCCCCGCCGGCTCGGAAGCCATCGGCCTGGAACCCATTCGGATCGCCGTGATCGAAACCGACGGCTCCCTGGAACAGGTCGACGAGCTGAAGTCGGCCTTCGAAGGCGCCGCCACACTGACGATTCGCGGCGACGGCAACCCGCTCGACGCGGCCCTGTGGGAGCCGGCGATGGCGGCCCGCCAGATCGGCATCGCCGCGCTCGGCGACACCTGCCGCGCCTGCGCGCTGCACACCGTGTGCGGCGGCGGGCATTACGTGCACCGCTACCGCCAAGGCGTGGGATTCCGCAATCCCTCGGTGTACTGCCCCGACCTGATCGCCCTGATCACTCACATCGAAACCCGGGTGCGCGAGGACCTCGGCACTGCCCTCGACCGGACCACGAGATGACGTGCCGCTCGCAACCCAGAAGGCACAGGAGGAGACGCACCATGCCCGCAACGGCGCACGACCTCGGCGATATCGTCATGGACCTGAGCTCCGGGTACGGCTCCGAGGACAGCGTCGCGGCGCTCACCGGCGGCATGCTCGACATGCGAACGATATTGCTGCGCACCCTGATCGGCAGCCTCGACGCGGAGACGGCCGACCAGGCCGGAATCCCCGCGGCCTACCGCACGCTCGCGGAACTGCAACTCGAACACCCGGAAACGGTCGCGGCCCTGCTGTGTTATCCGCACACCGGCCCGTGGCTGAGCCACACGCTCGCGCGCATCGCCGATCCGGGCGACTCGGAGATTCCGCTGTGGGCCGACTGCGGCTATCTCGGATGGCTCGCGGCGGCCGCCGCCCTGAGCTGCCGGTTCGAAGGCGCCGCGCGGCTGGTGGTCCGCAACGGGGTGGTCATGCTTCCCATGCTCGGGCTGGCCCGGCTCGAATCCCCGGACTACCACGGGCACTGTGAATTACGGTGGTCCGGCACCGGTACGCTGACCTTCACCTGGGAGGCGGGCAGCGTCGAAATCACCACGGTGACAGGCGAATCGCATCCGAATTGGTCGCCGCTGCGCTGGGTGCGCGCCGCCGACGGCGAAACGAAGGTGTGGCTCGACGACCTCGACCCGTTCCGGCAGCTGGCGGCGACATCGGCCGAGCCGCCGCGGCTGGACACCGAACAGGCCCGGCACTGGCAGCGCGACTTCGCCGACGCCTGGCGACTGCTGCGCGACACTCTGGAGAACTGTGTGCCGGCTATGCGCGAGACCCTACGCAGTCTCGTCCCGCTCAGCGCGAAACCCCTGGTGGCCAGCACCAGTCACACCGCCGCCGAAGGCCCGGGCTGCGTCTACACCACCGCGCCCGCCGACGGCTGTCAGCTGGCACTGACCCTGATCCACGAAATCCAGCACTCCAAGTTCAATCTGCTGATCGACCAGGTGCAGCTGTTCGACGCCGACCCCGCCTGCCGGTTCTACGCGCCCTGGCGTGACGACCCGCGCCCGATCCTCGGTCTGCTGCACGGCATCTACGCCTTCTTCGGCGTCACCGACTTCTGGCGGGTGCACCGGCATTCGGACTGCCACGGCTCACAGCAGGCCCACGCCGACTTCGAACTGTGGCGCCGGCAGGTGAGTACGGCCATCGCCCAGGCGCAGACCTCGGGACTGCTGACCGCGCAGGGACACCGATTCACCGACGCCCTCGCCGACGCCATGCGCCCGTGGGCCGAGGAGGCACTGCCGCCGGCCGCGAAACACGCCGCCGCGGAGGCGATGACCGCGCACCGGACCTTCTGGCGCGTCCGCAATCTCGCCCCGGACCCGGCCTGGATCGCCGACCTCGCCGCACGCTGGGCCGCGGGCCGCCCGCCCAGCGCCGAGGTCCCCGCCGTGACCTACCTCGACCAGGGATCGATCCCCGAACACCACCGGCGGCTTCCGCTCGCCCCCCAACTGAAAACGACCGACCGCGCGGCCGCCCCCGGCCGCCTGCCCGGACAACCGGAAGGCGACAGCGCCTACCTGGCCGGATACCGCAGCGAAGCGCTCGCCCTCTACACCCGCGAACTGCGCACCGATCCCCTGCGCCCGCAAGTGTGGGCCGGATTGGCATTGATCGTGCCGAAAATCTACGGCATACGGCACAGTACGATTCTCAGTCTGCGGCCCGAGGTCGCGGCCCACCTGTACGACGCCACGGGCCCGGACACCGACATCCCGGCCCTCCTGCGCTGGCTGGCATGAACCGCGGCGGCCGAAATATCGGGAAGCTTGCGCTCTTCAGGTTTCCCATCATTGCCCGGATGAGGACTTGTTCGCACCGACTTCCCAAGAGTGGGAATCGCCGAAAATGAACGCAGTAGCCTCGGGCTTCTCTCCTTTCGGACGACTGTGGTGATCGTCCGGAGCGGAGCGACAGGCCACCATGCTTCTGCATCGATCTGTGACTGGGTGAGGCAAGATGGGATTCTTCAACTCGATCAAAGGGTGGGCGCTCCCGACGCTGGGAATGGTAGGAATGGCGGCGAAATTTATTCCAGGGGGCGCTGTCACCATAGGCGCCTTGGGTGCCGTAATCGGCGCGGGAGCCGCTGTAGAAAACGGCGGTAGTCCCTGGAATGTCATTGCAACTGCCGCCATCGACGGAGTGACCACCGGCCTGGGTGGCAAGGCGGGACTCGGGATCGCCACTGCCGGCGACGCCGTCACGGTACTTAAGGGGTTGGCCGGCGTGGTCATGGCGGGCGGCCTCCCGAAGTTTGGAGATTTCCTGACAAAATTCATACCTGGGCGTCATCACAATCAGGCGGGCGACCCTCCGCCTGTACCGCCCCTGCCGCCTGGCATCGTATCGCCGGGTACTGGTCCGGCTCCGTATGTTCAGTTGGGCGATGTCCCGCCGGTAGATATTACGGATCTGCATGGTCAGTACACCTATGTCTGATTCCGATATGGCACGTATCCTGATGCCCAATCCGAATATCCTCAAGGCGTCCTGGCCAAAGAAGTTCACTCTGGACCCGAATCTGGTCAAGCGTTATCTAAATTTACCTGACCAGGTGTTCATACCCGCGTACAACTCTCTCGGTACCGGGAAGACGACGCCGCCTCCGGCGCCACCGACGCCCTCTACCTCCGATGCATCAGCGAGCGCTGCCGGCATGGCAGGTCAGACATTGGCGGGATACCAGGAGTTTGCGGCGAGACTGAATAGCCTCCAGACCGAACTCACCGCGCTAGAGGCGAAGATCCCGCCCATTACTACCGCTACGGCAGATATTGCGCAGAATGCACGACAGTCGATAAACAATATCATCAACACGATGAGTACGAATGCAACAAAGCGTCCGCTGTCCGAGGACCAGGATGAAAATACCTGGGTTATGAATTTCGTCGGAACGGCAACCGGTGACTTTCAAACGGCCATGAAACAAGCGCACACGGCCCTGTCGGACAACGCGAACGGGACGCAGGCGCTGACGGACAGGGTGAACGCTCTGACGGATCAAATAGCGGCAGGGAAACAACAAGAAGCGACTGATACCGCCTCGCTCAAATCGCTACTGGGTGCCGGGGGCGGCGCGGGGAACGGGAAGCTGGGGAACGGTTCGGCCGATAACAGTGCGGAGGATCTGCTCAAGAATCTGGGGTTGAGTAAGCCCGGAGATTCGGACTCCGGGAAAATCGGTGGCTCGACCGGCAATGATGGAAACTCGAACACCCTCGGTAATGGCTCGGATACCACCGGTAACAGCTCGGGAACAACGGGCAATAACGGATCGATCAGTGATTCGACCGGCGGTACGGGCAATATTCCTACCCAGGCGGGCTCGACCCAGGACGGGTACAACGCATCGTCGATGCCGGACCTGACGTCGTTGGAGATGCTCTCGACGCTCCCGACTTTGTTCAATTCCATGAACCAGGGCTTCGGGCGCGACCCGGCCTTGGACGCCGCATACCGGATGCCGCAGCAGCCCTTGCCGGCCGCGCCGTTGACTCCGCAACCGGGGACCACCCCCACCGCGGCGGTCTCCGCGCAGATGGCTCCGCAGTCGGTGTCACCGGACGGCACCAATCCGGGCAGCCCGGCGTCGACGGCCTCGGTCATGCCGGCGCCGGACGCCGACGGGGGCGTGCTGTTCACCTTTCCGGATGGGAAGTCGCAACGGGTCTGCGCCACCGTGTGGAAGGCGCTCGATGCCGCGTTCCACAACCCGGCGGTGCTCGACGCGCGTCAGGCCTACGACAAGACCTCGGCGAGTTGGTCGGATGACAAACAAATCGGTGATCCGAAGGACCCGTACGAACTGATCACCGGAGACGTCGTCGTCTGGCAGGACCCGCCGAAGACCGCCATCGTGCGGCGACTCGACGGGGCCGGCGAAGACGATCAGATCGAGGTCATCGTCGACAAGCGAGTGCAGACCTACGCCGAGGAGATGTCCGACAGCACGGGCAGTTTCAAGGGATTCGCCGGCTTCGCGCGTCCGCGCGGCATCACCGAGCCCGGTAAGGCCGCCGGTTCCGACTCGCCCACCGGCACCGGTTTGCCCACCGACGACCCGTCGGCGGCGCTGAACGCCGCGGCGCTGCCGACGACGATCTGACCACCTACCGCCGGAGGAATCGACTGTGGACCTGAGTGTCGACCCCGATGCGCAGCTGCGGGCGGCGCAGGCGCTGGACGAACTGCACCGCCGCCTGTACGCCGGGCTGCCCTCGACCTGGGCGCAGCCCGCGGGGCAGGATGTGAACTCGCACGCCGCGACCACCGGAATCAATGCGGGAATACAAGATTCGCGAAACCAGGCCATCGCCCATTTCAACGAGCTGGCACGCCATCCCCATCCGATGGGCGAAGCGATCGCCGCCCTGACCCAGACCGATGGAGACGGCGCGCGGTCGATCGGCGGCAGTGGGGGAGAAGGACGCTCGAATCCGATCGAGCCACCGCCCATCTATGCCCCGCACTCGGCACCCGTGCCGACGCCGCCTGCCGCCGCGGGGGTCGATCCACTCACCTTCGCCAAGCAACTGCACGCGGGCCCGGGCACCGGGCCGACCCGCGACCTCGCGGACTCGCTCCGCGAGTATCGTTCCGGCCCTTACAGTTCCGCGCTCGACGAACTACAGGCGCTGCTCCCGGTGATCGCCGACTGGACACCGGTGGGGACATCCATCGCGGCCCATCTGGGGACGGTTCAGCAACGGCTGAGCGACCTCGGCGACGCGCTCGACGGGCACGCCTCGGCGCTCGACAATTACGCCGACGCGTTCGATACCGCCAAGAACCGGCATCCCACGCCCCAGGAGATCCAGACCGCCCGCGACAAGCTGCTCGCCGCGATGAAAACGCGGCCGCGGGACCCCGTCGCCGTCGCGGAGGCGCTCGCCAAATTCAACGAGCACAACGCGCGATCGGTTCAGACGTTCACGGAGTACACCGCCAAGGCGGGAACCTCGGCGAAGCCGGGTGACACCGGCGGTGATCCGTCGAAACCCACGACGAGCGGCGGTCAGCCCGTTCCGGGCGGGACCGGCACGTCCAACGGCAACAGCGGCGACAACGGCAACAACAACCAGAGCGGCATGCTGGCCGAGATGCTGCCGGCACTGTTGAGCAGCGCGATGTCCGGCGCGAACAGCCAACTGTCGCAAAACAATCTGTCCAACGAACCGTCGCTGGACCCGTCCCCCTACCTCGATACCCCATTGCCGTCGGTTCCGACGTTGTCCGACTTCGGCGGCGGTGGTTCCGGCCTGCCCGGCGGCGACCCGGGCGGACCGAGCGTGCCGACGGTGTCGACCGACCAGGGACCGCTGCCGGTCGTGGGCGCGCCCGCGCTGGCCAGCACGGTCTCTTCCACGACTCCCACGGCCGTCATCGAGCCGCTGTCCACGGCGGCGAACGCCCGGCCCGTCGCCGGCGTCGGCACCTCACCGATGGGGCCCTACATGCCGGTGACACCGGGCATGGGCGGCGGTGCCGGCGGTAGCGAACGCTCCCGGGTCGTCGCCTGGCACCCCGACCAGAAGATGTTCGTCGACCACACCCCGCATGTGGAGGCCGTGATCGGCGAGAAGCCGACCATCGCGCCCACCCCGACACCCGCCACACCGGCCCCCGCCAATCAGGCGGCCACGAAGACCGGAGGTTCTGTATGAGTGAGATCCACCCCGACGTGCAAGCCGCCCTCGACGCCGCACGCGATCTGCGCAATCGAATCGCCGACGTCCGCGCGCGGATCGATGCCATCCGCGCCCGCCGCCCGTCACCGACCGGCGCGGTGGTGCCCGAGATCGATGCCATGGGCCGCCTGACCGATCTCTACCTCGCCCCCGGCAGCACCGGACAGTTCGACTGCGAACAACTGGTCGCCGAGATCATGGCCGCCATCACCGAGAGCACCGCCGACGCCGGACGGCAGTACCAGGCCCTGATGGACTCCGATCCGTGGCACGACTCCGAACCCGCCTCGGCGACACCGGAACCCGCCCCGTGAGCGACGAGCTCGTCAACGACGAGAACGACGTCACGGTCGCGGATACCGTGCGCTGGCTCTACGACGAGGGATTGGCGCGGCTGAGCGGTATCGGCGAACGCGCGATGAGCCCGATCGTCGCCTACACCGTGGACGTCGCCACCGGGACCATCACCGCGTTTCCCGCGGCGGTCACCGGACCCGGCACCGATGTGGTGGCCATGCCCGCCGATGACCTGCCCGAACCCGGCCCGACATCCAAACGCCTGATCGTGGTGGGGGTGACCGCCACCGAATCGGTCCTGGTGCTCGACCTGGCCGTCATCGCGGCGCTGGGCATCAACGCCGAGCGGCCCGAAGCCACCGCCCGGTCCTGGGTCGCGCAATTGCTGCTCGGTCCACAGATCACCATCGTCACCAACAGCCCCGAACTGGCCGCCCCGGCGGGGGCGCGCTGCCGGCACACCTTCATTCCCGGTGGCGCTACCCTGCTCACCGTCGATGACGGGCAGCCACCGGTCACCACGGTGACCCTCAATCCCGCCATCGACGGACCCGACCATCTCGACGTGGCCGACGACGGATCAGCGGAACTGTATCTCGGCACCCGCTTCTGGCAGTTGCAGCACGTGCTGAGCGTCAACGACCTCACCTGGGCGGCACTCACCGCTGAGCTGGAAATGCCTGCGGAAGAACACGATTCGCTGGTATCCGGCCGAGCCGACCATTGATTCAGGAGTATCCAATGAGCGACGATCACGACGACCTCGACCCTGCCGCGCCGGACTGGCGCGCGCTCAGTTACGAGGTGTTCAACCCCGATCACACCGTCGGTGTCGCCTGCAACCGCGACGGCGAGATCATCGGCCTGCATCTCACCGACGACGCCCGCGACAACGGCGAGATCTGGCTCGCGGCCGAACTGGTGCGCCTCGCGCGGCTCGCGCACCAGAAGTCCCGGCTGGGTCTGCGTATCGAGATGGAGCACAACGGAACCCGCGGTCATACCATCGATTCCTTCGACCTGCCGACCGAGGCTTCCTATCGGGCCATGGAAGCGGCCGAATTCGGACGCCACTGAGACGACGGGAACCACCATGGTCGACACGTTCGACATCGATGACCCGGACGAGATCGTCGCGGCCGCACGCCACCTCGCCTCGGTAGCCGCGGCCATCGCCGGGCAGGTGTCAGATGCGGTGGGGGGCTTCGACCTACCGCGCAAGCCGGTGTCCCCGCTGGACCGGGCACTCGACGACGCGAAGCACACCCACGTCTCGACGCCCCTGGAAGGAGCCGCGTCGGCGTTGCGCGCCGATTCGGCCGCCACCGGCGACCGGGTAGCCGAGATCGCGCCGGTCTACCGGGTCGTGGACGATACCGGAGCCACCGCGATCGGCCGGGCCGGTCGACCGATCCGGTGGCCGTATGGAACCTGATCTGGAAGATCCGCGCTGGAAAGAGATCGTCGGCGACAACTGGCCCGACAACGGACCGCGAGAGTGGGGCGCACTGGCCGCGGCCGCCCGCGATGCGGCGGCCACGCTGGACAGCACCGGCTTCGAACAGGCGCGCCGGGATTTCGACGAGAAGATCCGGGCGAGCGCCGGACTGCAACCGGCGAAGGACGCCCTGCGCGCCCAAGCCGGCCGAATCCGGGATCTCGGCGATGCGCTGGACGCGGCAGCCGACGCCTTCGGACAGATCGCGGATCTGGTGGGCCGGACCCAACACCAGATCATCGACATCGTCGACAAAGCGAAGGCGAAGCTCGACGAGATTCCCCCGGCAGACTCCGAGGACGCCTCCGACGATGAGCATCGGCAGCGGGATCAGCAGATCGGCGAAATCCTCAGCCGGGCCCGTGACAAGGTGGCCGGATTGGTGACGCAGGCCGCGGATCAGCTTGGGCCGCAGACCATTCCGGGCTTCGCGGTGATCACCGAACTGCTCGGGCACCCGGGAACCGGGGACGGCGGCGGTCCCGGCCACCGATCACCGCGACACCCGCCCACCGGCCAGGGCGATTCCCGTGGATCCGGCCCGGCGACCGCTCCGACCGCTCCGGTCGTTCCTGTCGTCGGACCCGCGGCAACCCCTGGGCCGAATGGCGTCGGCTCCCCGCCCCCCGGCACCACACCCACGCCAGGGCTGGAGTCACCCGGCGGCCCGTCCGGCACGGTGCCGGATACGAGGGCTCCGAGCAGCGCTCCTCTCGGCCCCGACCAGTTCACCGGACGGGGTCCGTCGATCGATCCGAACACCGTCTATCGCTCCGGTGCCGGATTCGCGGGCGACGTGACAGACCATTCCGCCGGCCACTCGCCCGATTCCACCGACCACTCCCCGGCGGCGACCACACCGCGCGGCACCGCCGCTGTCACTGCTCAACAGTCGCCGACTGCGCCCAGTACCGTTGCGGCACAGTCGAACAGCCCCGGGGATCAGCGAACCGACGGCGCGCCGGACCCGGTGCGGCCGGATCCCTCCCACAGCGAATCGACGGCCACCGGCGATCCCGCGGCCGGCAGCGAATCGGCGCCGGCCCCGACTCGAGCCCGCGAGTCCGCGCGGACCGCCGACTCGCTCACGGCCGCATCCGATCCGGCCCCCGCGGAGACTGCCGAGCCGGGCGCCGGTCCGATCGGTGAGGTGAGCGCGTTCATGCCGGCGTTCTCCCTGCTCTCGCAGACCCCGCTCTCGCAGACCTCCGCCGCGGCAGCGCCCACAGGTGCACAAGCCGTTGCGTCGCAATCGAATCCGGCCGCGCAGTCGCAGTCGCCGTCCTCGACCGATGCGCGGGGCCCGGGGACGATTCCCCGGGTCACCGTATCGACTGCGCAGACCGGTCAGTCCGGTTCGGTCGGCGGCGGTATCGGCTCGACGCTGCCGGCCCCGCACACCGAGCAGCGAAATCAACAGCGCGGCACCCACACCCGGGCCGCTACCCCCGACGAAACCGATGACAGCGCGGCAGCATCGGCGCGCGATGCCGTCGGAACCGCGATCGCGGCCGCCGCCGGCCCGCGCTTCGTTCTCGGGGAGCCGGTGGACGGCGATCTGGTACTCGCGCGGACCTTGCTGCGCAGCATCCTGGCGGCGGTCGATCTGTCGCCGATCGCGCCCGCATGGGCGGTCTCGGTCATGCGGCAACCCGCCGGGGTCAGTGTCTTCCTCACCTCGAACGAGGGCCGCGGCTGGCTCCCGTCCGGGCTGTTTCTACCCCGCGAGCTCTCCACACCGTGGACCTGGAAGGTCTCGCGCGAAGCCCCCTGGGAGGGTTTGTCCGACCCCGCGCGCACCCTGGCCGAATTCGGGCTCGCCTGGGGATCGGCATCGGGTACGCGACTCTCGGCGATCGCTTCCTCCTCCGCGATCGACCCGCGGTTGCGCGCCGCGCTGCGCGACGTTTCGTGCGAGGGGGAGATCGGCCCCGCACCCGAACTGGTCCTGTCCGCGCCCGGGCCGGGTTTGGTCGATCGGCTGGAGACGACCGCCTCCCGGCGGCTGCTGGAGCGGGTCGCCGGGGTCGACACGGCCGAGATCGGCGATCGATGTCTCGACCTCGCCCACGACCTACAGGGCCGCCTGGCGAGTGTGACCGCCGCGGCCGGTGATCCCATGGGGGCCAGCGCTCTTCGGGACCGCATCCTGACCGCCGTACGAAGTCGCCGAGCGGTGCCCGACGACCTGTGGACCCAACTCCGCGATATCGACGACCTCCTCGCGGCCACGGGCGTGGCACAGCGCGTCGACGTCGCCCGTATTCCCTTGGGCGGACTGCGCAACGATCGGATCGATGAGCTGACCGCGCTGCGCGCCTTGTCTTTTCAACGGCTCGGCAACGAGCTGGTGCTCCTGCTCGCGCGGGAGCCCGATCGTTCGTGCCTGCGAGACGCGGTCTACGTCCATGCGCACCTCGCCGACCACCCCTTCTTCGACCGATCGGGTCCCACCGCGGGCGAAGACGGGCCCGATCGGCGCCGGGTGACCACCGCACCGCCCGCGACCTGATATTCGGGGCAGCGGAACGACTGTGACCGTCGTCGCGGGCCCATGCTTCCCACCGGCGGGAATTCAGCTGAGCTTACCGGCACCCGATACCGCGACAATCGACCAGTTGGTGATGGAAGGAGATCGAGGACCGCATGGCAGACAACGTCAGCTATGACCTCAATGCGATAGAGCGGCTCGCGCTACACCACGAAGGGCGTAAGAAAGAGATCTCCGACTGGTCGCAGAAGCCGAGCGACTGGCTCGACACGTTCCTCGCCACGTACGGCCACATTGCCCACGAGGTCCACAAATCCCTGCACGACTACTACGACGCCCGCTACACGGCCGGGCAAGCGCTCGCGGACCACCATCAGAAGCTGGCCGACGACCTGCGCACCGCCGCGAGAAAAATGCAAGGAGTCAGCGACGACGGTGTGACGGCGATCCGAGGGGTCGGGTCCGGCAACGGCTCACCGACCCACGTCCCCACCCCGATGGGCGGCCCCTCCCTCCCGACCGGGCTTGTCTCGGGTCCCGTCACCCCGGTCGAGGCACACCCCACCGCACAGCACCCGGTCGGCGCACACCCCACCGCACAGCACCCGGTGGGCTCACACCCCAGCGCGCCTTCCGACTCCGGAGCACCCGCCGACGGCCACGGACCCGGATCCCCGACGTGGGCCGTCACGCCCGACCTCTCGGCCGGGTCGATGGAACAGAGGTCCGAGCCCGGCTCCGGCTCACCCGTCGGCGGCAGCACTGTGACCGGCGCGCCGTTCGCCGGCCCGGTCGACGTGTCCTCCGACCCGTCCACGATGGGACCGGTCCTCCCTTCGGCAGGCGATCCCTCCTCGAACCAGTCCGCCGACGCTCCGATGGCCGACGGCGACACGGCGTCCGCCCCGCTGCTCACTCCGTTCGCCGCGGCCGTCGCCGCGGCCAAGGACAAGGCCGCCGCGCCCGCCTTCGTCGTGAACGAAACGACCAACGAAGACCTGGTCCTGGCCCGCACACTGCTGGGGGCGGTACTGGCCGCCGCGGATTCGCCCGCCGTCGGACTGGCCTGGGCGGTGGCGGTAATGCGCGGACCGGCCGGGACCAGGGTGTTCATCACCTCCAACGAGGGCCGCGGCTGGCTGCCCGCGGGCATCTACCTTCCGCGCGAGGTGTCGACACCGTGGGCCTGGGACGACATGCTCGCCGCCGAGGGCGGATCCCCGTGGGAGGGCGTCGCCGACCCCGCCCGGATCCTCGCCGAATTCGCGCTCGCGTGGGGGGCGAAGTCCGACACCGGGCTGTCGGCGCTCGTCTCCTCCGCACCTATCGACGCGAGCCTGCGCAGCGCGTTCCCCGATGTGGCCGTCGAGGACATGGTGGCACCCGTCTACGACGTCGACCTGCGCAACCCGACGCCCGACACCCTCGACCGGCTCACCCTCTCCGGATCGGCCACCGCCTTGGAAGACAGTGCCGCCGTGCCCGATTCGGCGATCCGCCGGCGCCGCGTCGAACTGGCGACCGCCGCACACGCCGGTGTCGGCCGGGCCCTCGCCACGCCGCCCGAGGCCATGAGCGCCCGCACCCTGCGCGGCCGGGTGCTCGACGCCATCGAGGCCGGGCACCCCGTGCCCGCGCAACTGTGGCAAGACCTCCGCGACGCCGACGACCTGCTGGCCGCCGCCATGCTGTCCAGGCGCGTCGACGCCGGGCGGGTCGAACTCGGCAGGCTGCGCATCGACGACGAGGCGGAAGTACTGCGCACCATGGTGTTCGAGCGTCGCTGCACCGAACTCGCACTGCTGCTGGCAGACGAACCGACCCGGCAAACGCTGCGAGACGCCTTGTACGCCAATGAACAGATCATGTCCCACCCCCGCTACCTCGATATTCCGACCAGTTCCGTCCGGACCCCGGCCGAGCGGGCAGTCGTCCACACCGACGTCGCGACGACCCCGCCCACCCCCACCGGCCCGCCCCGCGGTGCCATCGTCGGCCCGTCCGATGCACCGGCAGCGCCCGCGCCGATGGATGGACAGTGAACGACCGGAGGTAAAGAGACAATGGCGTGGGATCGTGGACGATCCCACGCCATCGGGGGGACCGACAGGTCGCTGACCGCCAATGCCAACTCCGGCGGAATCCGCGCCGGAGCCCGGCGATGCGCACCCGGCGGCCGACAATAAAGGCGTGGGACGGGGATCCCGATGACGGACCGGACCCCGCGCGCCACAGCATGTTTCGGCTGCCGGGCGGGATCGTCAAGCGGGGACGTTCGCCTGCGGGTTGTTTGGCTGGGGGCTGTTCGGCTGGGGCGCGTTCGGATCGGTGGTCGCGGGTGCGGGTCCGGCGGGATTGGGTGCGGTGGCCGCGGGGGTGTTCGGGTCGGGCTGGGGCGTGGGCGCCGGTGCGGCTGGCTGGCCGTTCTGATTCTTGGCGTCCGCGTTCTGCTTGTCGGTGTTCTGCTGGTTCTGTCTCAGCATTTCGAGCAGCGACGGCAGCATCGAGATGCCCATCATCGGCAGCATCGACAGCATCTCCATCAGGCCGCTCATCATTCCGCTGCCGCTCGACCCCGACCCCGACCCCGACGTGGTTCCGGAGCCACCGCCGGAGCCGGTACCGGTCGATCCGCCGCCCTGCCCGCCACCGGCCATCTGCCGGTTCTGCTCGGCGGCCTGAGCGACCTGCGCGTACACGGCGTCGACGGTATCGGAGACCTCGAGGATGAGGGGGCTTTCCTGCGTGGGCTTCAACGTTTGTGAACCCAATGTGGCGCACGCTGTTTTCAGGTCGTCGGCCAGCCGGTCAACGCTCCGCATGATCGTCGCAAACGTTTGTTTATTCGCCGCCGCTACGGTATTCGACACCTGCAACACGGTGTCGTCCAGTTGAGTCAGCGCCGTCTGGCGATCTTTCAGCAACTTGAGCACCTGTTGATAATCCGCGCTCGTCTCACCTTCACCGAAATCGGCGATGATCACGTCGGCCGAGGGTGAATCGACGGACGGCGGCGGTTCGGTCGTACCGATGCCGAGTAGGTCCACCGCCGTCTGTATCTCGACGGCCGCCGTCGAGATAAATGTCTTCAACCCCACCGATGCCCCACTGGGGCACAACAATTCCGGAATCTGGTTTCCGGGCGGCCGAACAGGTTGGTTCTGCTGATCTGCCATGTCTGCCGGTACCGCCTCCTACTCGATAGAGCTTCATTGTCCGAGGTTCCCGCAGCTGGGAAGCCGCACCGGGGACCTTCGGGCATAGTCGAAGCGCAGGCGCAGCCGGCCGGCGATGCAGGGGGTTCCACATTGGCTGAGCCACAAAGCAACCGCTGCTCTTGGAGGCGATCAACGATGTGCGACAACGGGTGGTGCGAATGACGGCCGCTCTCACCGGAGATCTACACGACGTGCTCGGTGCGCTACTCGGCCTCTACGGCTCGGGCCGGCCGGAGGGCGCGCAGTCGACTCCCGCGTCGAAAACCATCGCCGACTCGAGCGCACTCACGGGAGCTACGTCGGTCGGATACACCGACGCCCACGCGATCCCGTTGCTGATCGCCGACGCCCACGCCAGACGCGAGGAAATCGTCGAGCAGGCCGTCGCCCAGTCCGGTGGCAATACGCTCGAGGGCCGCAACCGGCTGACCAATCAGATCGCCGATCTGCAGTCCCGGGTTCAAGCGATCGCCGTGGTGGGCGACACCCGTTTCGGCGGCCCGGCGTTACTCGACGCGGCGCAGATCGCGATAACGAACGCCGCCAAGCAGGTCGACGCGGACACTGTCGCCGCCCGCGCGCTCGCGGCACGAATAGCCCCCCTGTCGCTGCCGAAGATGATCACGAACTCACGAACCGCGCCGCGGCGCCCCCGCTCTCGCCTGCGGTCACGCCGCCGCCGCACGGCGCCGTCGGACGCGACATCGGGTGGCAATGCCGTGCGGGCCGCCACCGGGTGGCTCGGCACACCCTACGTCTGGGGCGGCGGCGGAATCGGTGGGCCCAGCAGCGGTGGATTCGACTGTTCGGGGTTGACCCAGTACGCGATCGCGCAGGCCTCCGACGGCCGGGTAGTACTGCCGCGCACCACCTACGAGCAGATCTACAGCGGCTCACGGGTTCCCGTGCAGGACGTGCGCCCCGGCGACCTGGTCTTTCCGGCCAGCTCGTTCGGCAGGCACGGTCCCGAACACGTGCAGCTGGCCGCCGGCAACGGCATGGTCATCGAAGCACCCAACTCGGGTTCGACGGTCAAATGGTCGCGCATGCCGCGCAACGCCATCGTCGTGCGGGTGCTGTGATCGAGCATGATCATGATCGTCGTACGGATCGTGGTGGGGGGCGCTGCCGCGGGAATCGTCCACACCGTCGCGGTGGCCATCCTGTACGGGATCCCGTGGGTCTCGAGGAATCGCGGAACCCCGAGCGGGAGCGATGGGAAGCAGGCCGACGGTGGTCGCCGAGGTCTCGGGATGAAGCTCCTCGGTACCCTGATCGAGATCTATGCGATGACCATCGGGTTCGCGTGGATTCATCCGCTCCTGCCACTCGACGGCCTGCTCGGTGCGCTCTTGCTGGCCTTGCTGTTCACCGTATTGCGGACCTTCGCCCCGATCTGGGCACTGTGGCTGCAAGCGGTGTACTCCGGCCGCTACCTCGCGATCGAGGCCATCGGCGGGACGCTCGGCAGCGTCGCTGTCGTGCTCACGCTCTACGCGTTCACGCTGTGATGAGGTGTCTCCGCGGCGCTCTCGTCCACCAGGCGGCAATAGTTCATTCGGTAGGGGCGTAACAGTGCGCGCATGAACGCGGGGCCATCCGAAATCGTGACGGGTTGCGCAATGCGCCATCGAGCGACCCAGAGTCCGGGCCATCCGGCATTTGTGTGCCCGAGCGGATCCACTGGGTGTCGTCAACTGTCCTCTTGTTGGCACCAATGACAGCAGAATTTGCCGGCGCCATCCCCTACCCTCACTGGAATGCTCAGTGCGGCAGAGCCCCGCGTGAGTGTGCATCGTCGGATGACGAGGTCGGGATTGACGGCTCGGAGAATCGGCCCCACCTGACAGCACGACGACAAACCGGCAGGATTGCCGCACGTCGAGTTCGGGATGAGGCAATATTCGGAAGGAAGTTCGACTTTCATGCGGATCACCACCAGCCGTTGCCGCACCTTCGATTACACCGTCACGAGGCCGAGTCCGTGCGCCGTCGGCCTGGGCGCCGTCCAGCTCGGGTCGACCTATCGCTTCTCCGACTGTCTCGTCGCGACAATCGAGATGGAGCACGGTGATCGGGTGCTGGGAAGCGCGGTGGCGAGAGCGATTCGGCGCATCGCGACCCATAGCGACGCCGCGATGATCGTCATCGACGGCTACCTGCGCCCTCCCTCCATGAGGGAACGCGAATCCCAGGGCGCCGACCTGCTCACCGATCTCGCCGATGCACTCGATCTACTCACCGATATCAATGCTCAGCTCTCGCGCGGTAACGACGATGTCCACGTGATGCCGTTCGGATGGCATATCCGCGCCCGGGCCGACGTGTTGAGCGGCGCGTTCGGCCAGCGATCGATTCAACTCGGAGGTGGTGATCCGATGGTCGCGGGACAGGTCGTCGCGGTGCTGAATATACCTGCGGCGCAGCGATTTTGGGAGGGATCCCCGACCTCGGCGGCGCCCGTCGGAGCGTGATCGCCAATCCGGAGCGCGGTCGGCGGGAGTCCCTGGCCGCCGACCGCTGTCGAAGCCGCCGTAATGAGTGTGGTCGAGGCGAACTCCGGATGTGGCCGGATCCGGAGCTCAGGGATCCGACCACACGATCGAAGGCACGGGATGAGGGGAACCGTGCCTTCCACCGTCTTGGGCCGCTAAATAACG
The DNA here is from genome assembly GCF_042754165.1 of Nocardia sp. NPDC059229. NCBI lineage: Bacteria > Bacillati > Actinomycetota > Actinomycetes > Mycobacteriales > Nocardiaceae > Nocardia > Nocardia sp. NPDC059229. The sequence continues at coordinate 50,563 of NZ_JBHZAK010000022.1, read as the reverse complement.
GCTCATTGAATAATGGCAAATAATTCCGTCGCGCTCAGCGCGAGCTGTTCCCAACCGTGGGAGACTGCGTGACCGCGCCGGTCCGGCCTTCGCCTCGCATGATCAGTTTCCGCAAAAGCCTCGACTGCGCGGTGAATTCATGGACGAGCGTCCAGTCGCCGCGTCGCTCGCGAAACGACACGGTGCCCTCGGGCGGCATCCGCGGATCGATCTCGATCAACTCGCGGGAGAATCGGGTGCCCTGCTCCAGATCCGACTGATAAATGCGCACACTCGCGCGCGGAGTCAGGATCAGCGACGGTGCCCTGTCGAGTTCCCCGTGCGGAATCCGCAGCGACACAATGGAAAACGGCCCCTCCTGCGGATAGCCCTGGAACTCTCGCGTGCCCGGAGTGAAGCAGCCGACCTCGCGCAGCCGTACCGAACACGCGAACTCGATCGATTCGGTGGTCAGTGGCCCGGCAATCGAGGAGAGCGCGGTCGTGGTCGCGTGAAAGCGCTCGATCTGCAGCGGAATCGCCATGCTTTTCGCCGTCCGGATTCGGTGATGGAGTGGTGACCCTGAGGCATTCAACCTGCGTATGTGGCGAAGAATCTTCCCGCTCGTGGGAAGGTTGATTGCCGCTGAGGTGTCTAACCTTCGAGCAGACAGGATCAGCGGAAGGAAAGTCTGAGTTGTCAGCGGCCGAGGACGCGTTCTACACCGGAGTTCAAAGTCTCGGGATCGTCGGAGGCGGTGTACGCAATGACGTACACGCGCTGGCCGCGTTCCGGGCGGCAACCGACCTCGACCCCGACGCGTGTGATGCTTGGCTGGGGCGGGCCATGGCCGGTGAAGTCACCGGTGAAGTCATCTACGGCGCATATCGATCCGTTCACAATCTCTACCGGGACCAGCAGCGTGCGGGTCTGTCCGACCGATCTCTGTGGTGCCAGATCGAGATCGGTGTCTACGGCCTGCGGATCGCCATGGCCGACCGCGATCAGATCGCCATCGCCCAGGCGTGTCAGTACGCCGACGGTGGCGAATGGGACGAGGCCATGATCATCCTCGACCAGCTCCCGCATGACAGCGTCGCGCAGTTCACCAGGCTGTCCATATACTTCAGAACCCAGCGGTGGCTCGACGTCATCGCGGCCCGCGCGGCGAACCCGCTGATCGAGGACGGACTGCTCGACATCGCGGCCGAACTCATGACCGCGCAGGCGCTGGCGCAGCTCGGCCGGTTCGGTGAGGCGCTGCCGCGCGCCCAGCGCATCGTGGAGGACAGCGCCTCCGGGAGCCTGTCGTTCATCTGGGCCGACGCACATTTTCTGCTCGGGATGGTGTTGCGCCACAACGGTGATCACGACGCGGCCGATCGAATCCTGAAGGGACTTCCGGGTTCCTCACTGTGGTCGCAGCGCCCGCAGTGGCAGCGAGCCGTCGCGGACAAGTCCTACCGCCTCCAGATCACCAGTGCCGCGATGATCGAAACCCGCACCGATCGCTGGGATCCCCGGTCCGGCGACGACCCGGCCGAGCTGGCGGCGACCGCGGCCCGTTCCGAACGCGAGACGCTGGTGACCGAGGCCTCGGATCTGCTGCGGGCGCAGATCGGGATGGACTCGGTCAAGGAGCAGATCGACCGGCTCAAATCCGGTGTGCTCATGGACCAGGTCCGCGTCAAGCGCGGGCTCACCGTCGACTCCCGCTCCCACCACCTGATCTTCTCCGGCCCGCCCGGCACCGGTAAGACCACCATCGCGCGGGTCATCGCGAAAATCTTCGCCGGTCTGGGCGTTGTCGAGAACGCCGAGGTGATCGAGGCGTCCCGCAACGACATGGTCGGCACACATCTGGGCCACACCGCACCCAAGACGAACGCGCTGATCGATTCCGCGCTCGGTGGTGTGCTGTTCATCGATGAGGCGTACACCCTCATCCAGGAGGGCCTGTCCGGCGGCGATGCCTTCGGCAAGGAGGCCGTCGACACCCTGCTCGCCCGCATGGAGAACGACCGCGACAAGCTCGTCGTCGTCATCGCCGGATACGAGGACCAGATCGACCGCTTCCTGGCCTCCAATGACGGTCTCGCCTCGCGATTCACCAAACGCATCCGGTTCTCGAGCTATGACCCCGACGAACTGGTGCAGATCGCCGATCATATTGCGCACAACAAGGATTCGATCCTCGCGCCGGAAGCGCGGGAGGCCCTGCGGCGCCGATGCGAGCACCTGTCCGAGGCGACGCGCAACGGTCGCAGCCTCATCGACCTGGCGGGTAACGGCCGTTTCGTGCGCAATGTGGTCGAATCCGCGGAATCCGAACGCGACTACCGGTTCACCCGCGAGCACGTCGATGTCGCGCGTATGTCCGATGAAGAACTGATGACCATCTCCGTGGACGACATCACCGCGGCCCTCGAAGGATTGGCGCCGACCGCGACGGTCTGACGCCCGCCACGGAAGGAACGAACACGGTGGCGCGCTTCCGCGTGGTGACCAAGTACCAGATCTCGGGCTGGCGCTTTCTGTTTCGCCGCATCGAACACGCGTTGGTCCGGCGCGACGTGTCGATGATCGACGACCCCCAGCGCGGCCGGGTCACGGCGTTGTCGGTCGGCATCGCGCTCGCTTGCGTGGTCGTCGCGGGGTCGGCTGTACTGGCCTTCTTCAAGCCGGCGCGACCGGTCGGCAATGCCCATGTCATCGCCGATCGCGATAGCGGCGCGCTCTTCGTGCATGTAGGTGAGCGGCTGTATCCGGCCTTGAACCTGACCTCGGCCCGCTTGATCGTCGGTGCGCCCGAGAACCCGGTGCAAGTGTCCGGGAGCGAGCTCGCCAAGTACCCGCGGGGCCCGATCGTCGGCATCCCGGGCGCGCCCGGGAGCATCGCCGAAACCGGAAATCGCTCCTCGAACTGGGCGGTCTGCGACAGCACCAGCGTGGGCGCGGGTGCCACGGTCGACCCGGCCACCGGACTGCCGACGATCAGCCGGTCACCGGTGCGGACGTTCGTCCTCGGGAGCCCGCTGAGTTCCGACGGCGACACCACGCGGCTGCTGGCCGTCGGTGAGGCGCGGCTGTTCCGTGAGGGAATCACCACCTGGCTCGTGTACACCGGCCACGACCACACCGCCGTGCGGTCGGCCATCGATCTCGCCGACTCGGCCGTCACTCTCGCCCTCGGCATCGATGCGACCGCTCCGGTGGCACCCGCGTCCAAGGGGCTGCTCGGCGCGATCCCCGAAGCGCCGCCGCTGCGCGTACCCGACGTACCGGGATCCGACCAAACAGTCACTCTCGCTTCGGGTTCGACCGTTCCGGTCGGCTCGGTCCTCACCACAACGGCCGTCGACCGCGGCACGCTGTACTACCTGGTGTCGCAGTCCGGCTTCGTGCAGATCACCCCGGTCCTGGCGGCGATGTTCCGCAACGCGAACTCGCACGGCGCGATCTCGACGACCTCGGTCGGACCCGATGTCATCGCGGCCAATCTGCGGGCCGGCGGCTGGCCCGGTACCGCGGACTATCCGACCGCGCAAGTGCGTCTCATCGACCCACAACGGGATTCGGTCACCTGCTATCACTGGTCCCGCGCCGAGACCGACTCGACCGCGGCCACCGAACTACTCATCGGACGCCAATTGCCGCTCACCACCGAGGAACTCAACCGCTCCGTTCCACTGGTCACGGCCGCCGGATCGCGCGGAACCACCGCCGATGCCGCGTATATGCCGCGGGACACCGGCCGTTTCATCCGGGTAACCGGATCCGAACCGACCTCGCCCCTGCGCGAGGCCCTGTTCTGGATATCCGACAGTGGTATCCGCTACGGCGTCGACGCACAACTCAACGGCAACAGGACGGACCCCACCTTGACCGCGCTGGCGCTGCACGATCCGATCACCGCGCCGTGGAGCATCGTCTCGCTCTTCGCGGTCGGACCCACCCTGTCGCAGAAGGACGCGCGAATCCAGCACGACGGCATCGCCTCGGACAAGGCGGCCTCGGCGCTGCCGGGAGGACAACCGTGACCAGTACCCGCCGGTTCGTGCGGCCCGCCAGAGCGATTCGGGGCCCGAAGGCGCCGGCGGTCACCGAGCTGCGGCTGCAGCCGCCGAGCGAGCTGCCCAAACCTGTTCCGCCGTCCCGGATCCGGATGATCATGCCGGTCGTCATGGTGGCCGGGATGGTCGGCATGATGGTCATGACCTTCCGCGGTGGCGGCAACCTCTCACCGACCTCGCTGTTCTTTCCCCTGATGATGCTCGTCTCGGTGTTCGGCATGGCCGGTGGCACATTCGGCGGCGGGCAGGGCGGTGCCGCCGCACTCAACGAGGAACGCAAGGACTACCTGCGCAGCATCGCCGAGCATCGCAGAGCGGTCCTCACCTCCGAGGCGGAGCTGCACGGCTACCTGCAGTACACCCATCCCGGACCGGCCGGGATCGCGCGATTGGTCGGCGGGCCGCGCATGTGGGAGGTACAGGTCGCCAGCCAGCAGTTCCTGCGGGTGCGGGTGGGTCTGGGCCGGATCGCCAACCAGGTGCGGGTGATCGTCCCGGAGGCGGCGCCGCTGGCCGACCTCGACCCGGTCGGCGTGGTCGAGGTGACCCGCTTCGCCAAGGCCTACTCGACGGTCGGCGGCATGCCCGTCGCGATCAATCTGCTCTCCACCCCCGAGGTCGGATTGGACGGCGACACCGCCGCCGTCGCCGCCTTGGCACGGGCGATGGTCGCGGAAGTCGTTGTGCTGCACGGCCCGGACCAGGTCGGCGTGGCCGCGGTCCTGCCCGATCCCGATGCTCCCGAGTGGGGGTGGCTGAAATGGCTGCCCCACGCGCAGCACCCCTCCGAGACCGACGCGATCGGCTCGAGCCGAATGGTGTATCGCAGTGTCGCCGAGCTCCGGATGAAGGTCCTGGCGGGACTGAACCGGGGCCCGTTCTCGGCCAACAGCCAACCCTCTATGGACCGTAAGCATTTCCTGCTGATCGTCGCCGTCGGTGGTCCCGCCAACGACCGTGACATCTCCGGCATCGACGGCTGCACCTGGCTGCGGCTCAGTGCCACCGAAGCGCCGCTGGCACGCGCCCTGCGTTTCACGGTCGACGCCGACCGCTCGCTGTACGAACTGACCGCGCGCGGCAAGCGCCAGGTGGGCGACGCCGATGCCCTGCCCGTGCCCAGCATGACCGCCCTGGCGCGCGCGATCTCGCCCTACCGGCTCTCGACCGTCGTCGAGGTGGTCGCCGCTGAGCAGGCGGGTGGCACCTCGTGGGAGGACCTGGTCGGTATCACCGATCCCGGCGACATCCGCACCGCCCGCACCTGGGTCGCCCGGCGTGACGCCGACCGCTCCCGGCTCAATATTCCCTTCGGCTACGACCCGGTCGGTGCGGTCGTGCACCTCGACATCAAGGAATCCGCCGAGGACGGTATGGGCCCGCACGGCATGTGCATCGGCGCCACCGGTTCGGGCAAGTCGGAATTCCTTCGCACCCTGGTCCTTTCGGCGGTGACAACGCATTCACCCGACGTGCTGAACCTGCTGCTCGTCGATTTCAAGGGCGGCGCGACCTTCCTCGGCTTCGACCGCCTCTCCCACGTCACCGCCGTCGTCACCAATATGGAGGAGGAAGCCGATCTCGTCACCCGTATGGAGGACGTGATCAACGGCGAAATGACACGCCGGCAGCGGGTTCTGCGTGACGCGGGAAACTTCGCCAGCGTCGCCGATTACGAGCGAGCCCGGGAGCAGGGCGCCCAGCTCGAACCGCTGCCCACCCTGCTGATCATCCTCGACGAATTCGCCGAACTGCTCGAACAGCATCCCAATTTCGCGAAACTGTTCGCCGCCATCGGCCGCCTGGGCCGCTCGCTGCGCATCCACCTGTTGCTGGCCTCGCAGAAGGTGCCCGCCAGCCGCATGGGCGAGCTCGAAGCGCACCTGTCGTATCGAATCGCCCTGCGCACCAACCAGACCAGCGATTCCCGCGATGCCATCGGCACCGCCGACGCCTACCACCTGCCCAAGAAGCCCGGTGCGGGCTACCTGCGGGTCGGCGCGGGAGACCTGCAACGCTTCCAGGCCGCCTACGTCGGCGCGAACTACACCGCACCGGCCCAGGCCGGCGCCGTCGGCGCGCAACGCGCCCGGCGCGGCGGCGGCTATCGACCGCCGCGGGCGTTCACCGCGGCCGCCATCCAGGATCAGCGACGCCCCGCACCCGAACCGGAGATCGTCGCGCCCGTCGCGCCCGAGACCGAACCGGTGACGATCATGGAGACCGTGCTGCAGCAGCTGGCCGGTCACGGTCGGCAGGCCCATCGAATGTGGTTGCCGCCCTTGAACGTTCCGCAGACCCTCGACGTGCTGGTGCGCTCGGTACAACCGGGCAGCCTGCGCGTCCCCATGGCGGTCATCGACCAGCCGCGCCTGCAACGCCAGGACGTGTGGTCGGTGGATCTGGCGGGTGCGGGCGGGCACATGGCCATCGTCGGCGGCCCGCAGTCGGGCAAGTCGACGGCGCTGCAGACCCTGGTCATGGCGACGGCGCTGACCCATACGCCGGAGCAGGCGCAGTTCTATTGCCTCGACTTCTCCGGCGGTCTGTCCGGATTGAGAAATCTGCCGCACGTCGGCTCGGTCGCGGCCGCCCGCGACGGCGATCGGGTCCGACGCACCTTCGCTCTGCTCAACGCCCTGCTGGCCCGGCGTCAGGCGATGTTCGCCGAACTGGGGATCGACTCGATGCGGGAATTCCGCCGCCGCCGTTCGGTTCCCCATGAATCCGCCCAGCTCGACGCGCACGGAGACCACCACGGCGACGTCTTCCTGGTGGTCGACGGTTGGGACATCGGATTCGCCACGAGCGGCCCCTACTACGACGACTACCATCCGAGCGTGGAAGCGCTTGCGCTGCAGGGCCTCGGCTATGGCATCCACCTGATCATCAGCAGTTCGCGCTGGATGGCCGTGCGGCCCGCGATCAAGGACCAGATCCAGACCCGCCTCGAGATGCGTCTCGGCGACCTCACCGACACGGTGTTCTCCGCACACCGGCAGATGGTCGCCGCCATCCCACCCAACCGACCCGGCCGCTGTATGTCGGCCGAAGCCCTGCACATGCTGACCGCGCTGCCGCGCATCGACGGCGTGGGCGACGCCGAATCGGTCGCGGCCGGGACGAATGCCGCGATCGAGGCGTTGCGTGGTCGATACGCGGGCCGGCAGGCGCCCGCGGTGCGGCTGCTGCCCGCCCGGATCACCCACGACGAGGTGGCCGCGCTGGGGCGGCCGCCGGCCACCTTCGCCGAACGCCTGGTGCTGCCGTTCGGTATCCGCGAGTCCGATCTGGCTCCCGCCACCGTCGATTTCGGCGTCTCGAACCATCTGATCGTGCTGGGCTCCTCCGGATGCGGAAAGTCCACGGTCATCGGGGGCCTGCTGGAATCCATCCGGCGGCGCTTCACACCCGCCCAGGCCCGCGTGCTGCTCGTCGATTACCGCCGCCAGCACATGGACGCGCTGCCCGCGGAAATGCTGCTGGGATACCTGACCAGTGAGCGGGACCTGCTCGCAGAACTGCCCGGATTCGCGCAGACCATGGGCACCCGGCGCGCGCCCGACCAGGTGACAACCCAGCAGTTGCGGGAGCGCTCCTGGTGGAACGGCCCGGAGATCTTCGTGGTCATCGACGACTACCACATGGTCGCGCAACGCGGGCAGGGCAATCCCTTGGATCCGCTCAAGAGCCTCATCATCGATGCTCGCGATACCGGCCTGCACATCATCGCCGCCCGCAATATCGCGCAAGCCGACATGGCGCTCTACGACAGTGTGCTGGGCCAGATCAAGAACGTGAATTCACCCGGGTTCATCATGGACGGCTCCAAATTGGACGGCACCCTCATCGGCGACATGAAGGCCACGAAACAGCCGGTGGGACGCGGATATCTGGTCGAGCCACTGCATTCCAGGCGTGATCTCGTGCAGGCATCGGTGGGCCCGGACCAGCAATGACGTCCGCCCTACCCGGTCCGAGGGGAGTCGAAACCACTAGAGCCTTCCCGTCATTGGGAATGAAATAGCGTTACGCGCAACGTCGCTCGAATCGAGCCGACAAATCCGTCGTGAGGAGACGATTCATGTCTTTCCGAGTCCTTCCCGACCAGCTCAGGTCCGTGAGCGCCCAGCAGGCAACCCAACAGACCGCACTGTCGCAGATCGTCGCCGCGGCGAAGGCGCCCGCCGCCGCGGTGTCTCCCGCCGCGGTGTCTGCCGTGGGCGGCGACCTCGTCACACAGACCATATGGCAGATGCTGAGAATTCAGCGCGACACCATCTTCGATGACACCGAGACGGCCAACACGAACTGGGGTCAGGGGTCGGAAGCGATGATCGTCGCGAGTTGCAGTTACGAAATGACCGATTCCGTCGGTGCGGCCGCGGTCCAGGCGGCGGGCGTCAACGTCTGATCCCCTGATTCGGTTTCGCCGTCCGAGCGGTCGGAGTTACGCCCATGTGGCCTCTTTTCTACGCCTCCTTCGCCCATCTGCCGCCGGAGGAGAATGCCCGGCGGGTGCTCTCGGCACCGGGCCCGGAGTTTCTGGGATTCTCCTCCGACGCATACACCGTGCTCGCGACCGCGCTCTACGCGGCAGCCTCGGCGTCCTATGCCGACACCGATGCGACGAGGGTGCACTGGACCGGACCCGCCGGAGACGTCGCGTACCAGGCGTTAAGTCAATTTTCGGGCTGGCTGCACGGTCAGGCTGAAAACGCCACGCGCAGCGCGAAGGTGATCGCTGAGGTGCAGGCCGCGGCCACGGCCGCGAAGGCGGCCATGGTGGAAGTGATGGCGATATACGTTCCGCTTGCGGCGAAGACGGCCGTGGACGTGGGGCTCTCGATAGCCCACCCCGCCGCGGGCTTGCCGCTAGTGGCCGATGATGAGAAAAACTACCTTCTTCTGCAGGCCGAAGCGGCAGCGGTGATGAACGCTTACGCGACGGCCGCGGGCTTGGCGTTGAACACGCTTCCGGTCTCCACCGCGCCGCCGCTCATCGCCAAGTCACCTACCGCCATTATGGAGGGCGGGGTTTCGCCGATCGGATCCGGTGATCCGCTCGGGTTGCCGGGCACCGCTGGCGGACGCGTCCACCGTGGCGGCACCAGCCCCGTCGGTACCGGTGGCGGTCCGGTGTCCGGTCCCGGCGGATCCTCTCCGGTCTCCGGACAGCCGAGTGGCGGTCAGCCCGTAGGTGGTCAGCCTGGCGGTGGCCAGCCCGTGGGTGGTCAGCCTGGCGGTGGCCAACCCGTAGATGGTCAGCCCAGCGGTGGCCAACCTATAGGTGGCCAACCGAGCGGCGGTGAGCCGGGATCCGGGCTGCCCGATCCTCAGCAGCCGAGTTCGGAGTGGCAGGCCCCGGATACGCGTTCCGACTCGCTCCCGAACTTCGGCGACGGCACCGCCGGGCTCGATGATCAGGGCCTCTACGGCGTCTCCCCGTACTCGCCGACCCTGGCCGGTCTGCTGGGCGTCGGTCCCGGCAGCACCGTGACTCCCGCCATGACCGCCGGATCCGTGGTTTCGCCCCAGCTCCGGGTGCCCACCGCGTGGCGACCCGCCACCACACAGACTTTCGGCGCCGGGACGGGAAGCCCTGCCCCGCAGCCGATCTCGCCGCGGCAGCCGCCGCGAGGGGCGAGCGCGCCCGAAGCGCAGCGCCGGCGCGACCGTAAGGACGAGCGGAAGCGCTCGACGACCTTTGTGGCCGGCGACGGTATCGAGGCGCCCGCGGCCGACCTCCCGTATCTCATCGAATACGAGACCGCCGACACCGAACCCATATCCGAATCGGAGAAAGTGCTCGCGCTCGGCCTGCTGGACCAGGACCTACATTCGACGACCGAATGACAGGTCTGATGAATACGTACCCGGAGAATCGGCCGGGACGAAACTGTCGACTCGATAGGAAAGGATTCGCAAATGGCTTTGTTGGCTACACCCGAACAAATGAGGGCTATCGCCAAGAGTTCGGGTGAGGATCACACGGCGCTGATTTCCGAGATCAGCCAGCTCGAAACGGCTCAGAGCGACTTCATGTCAAGTTTCCAGGGAGAAGCGGGTGACGCTGCCGTCCAGGCGCTGGCCCAGACCATCGAAACCGCGAAAAGCACAGCCAAGGATCTCGAGCAGATCATCGAACACCTGGACCAGGCCGGTTACAAGATCGGTGCGGTCGATCAGACGGGCCTGGACGAACTCAAGCGCCACGGCGGCGTCGACAATCTGGCGCCTTCCAAGGTAGACCTCTCCGCGATCTGAATTCAGAAAGGAATATGGAAATGTCCGGCAAGCATATCTTTGTAGATAAAGCCAAACTAGCGGCAGCAGTCGCCGAGGTCCATTCGGTTGTCAACCGTATGCAGAACACCTCCGCTGCGCTGCGAGATCTCAAGACGAACCTCTTGGGCTCCGGATTCGAGGGCGATAGTTCGTCGGGATACACCACCCGAATGAATAAATTCGATTCCGACTCGACCGAGCTTCAGGGTGAACTGGCCACATTGAACCAGACCATCGACAATGCGGCACAAGCCCTACTCCAGCAGGACGCCGCGTCGGGTGCTGCCTTCGCGTAATACGCAGTCGTTTTCGGTCGAAATTTGACGAGGCTGCAGCGGCAACTATTCGGTGAAATATTGAACAACGATCCCACCGCGATCGACCTGAACGTCGATGCCGCGCTGCTCCTGCAGGATATGGCCGGCATCGACTCCTATCCCGATGTACTCGCGCTGATGCCCAACGTGTTCCGTATCGAGGACCTCGACCGCGTCCGCGCGGTGGTCTTCGACCAGCTCACCCGGGCGGGCATCATCGAGGACGGCCTGGTCCACCCGGCGGTCGAGCACTGGTTGCGGTGCCTGTACCGGCCGGACGTGGAACTGGTGGCACGCGTTGCGGAGACGGAGTTGCACAGCGGCCCCCGGGGCATGCTGCGCTTCTCCCTCGTGCGCAGCGGCGAGACCCACGTGCTCGCGCTGCGCTACGACGACCACGTCGTCATCCAGCCGATCTTTCCCCAGGACAACCGGCTGGATGCCGTGACGGGCGCACTGCTCACCGTCCTGGGACCGCTGCCCGAGGCGCGTTTCGACCCGTTGCGGGTGGCCGCGGATCGGTTCGACACAGTCCCGGTCGATCCGGTCGAAAGACGTTCGGCCCTGATCGAATTGGGCGCGTCGCCGCGCAGCGCGGGCGTGCTCGGCGCGGCGTTCGGCACCGTGGTGCGGCGCGCCGAGGTGTACATGCTCGAACACCACTACGGGGATGTCCCGCTACCGGAGCTGTGCGTGCAGGTGCTGGACACCCAGTCCGGGCGCGTCGTCGTGGTGCCACAGCGGGCGCTCGACGGACAGGTCCGGTTGAGCGTGCTGCCCGGTGACACGGCCAACCTCACCGCGGCGGTCCGCGCACTGCTCGATCTGCTGCCCGGCGGCAGCTGGTTCGACCACAGCCGGGAGTGAGTGCCCCTCAAGGATTTTCGAGGAGGATGAGGGAGATGAACCGAGCACCGAGCACCAACGGTGATACGGCCGGGTCGGTGCGGCCACGAGGTGGCTACGACGTGTTCTTCGTCGAACCCTCGGCCGAGAGCGACGCCTCCGCCAGGAGCTGGCGCGATACCGTGACCGGTCGCGCCCACCGGCCGCCGCCGGAGCCGGCGCCGGTCGAAGAGCCCGCCGCGCCGCCGGAGCCGCCGGAGTCCGCGCCGCCGTCGGAGTCCCCGGAGTCCGTGCCTCCGTCGCCGCAACCTCCCGCTCCGTCGGAGCCGGTGTCGCCGCCGGAACCCGAAACCCCGCCTGCACCAGGCCCTCTCACGGACCGAGTGCCGCCCGGCCGCGCCCAGAGCCCGGACCCGTCGCCTGCCCCGCAGCCTCGCCCCGCTGCCTCCGCCCCGCTGTTCGCGGGTCCGTTCGGTTCGCCGGAAGGTCCCGTCGCGCCGTCCGCGGGTCGGGTCGGGCGGCCGGAGAACCCGCTACCGCAGCCCGCCTCACCGTTCATGTCTCCACCTGTGCGGCAGGACAATCCCGCTCCGTCGCCCGATGTGTCGTTCACAGCACCCGGTGGGCGGCAGGAGAACCCGATCGCACCGCCGGTCATGCCCGCTCAGCCCGGCCCCGCAGCGCTCGGACACCAGGGTCGGCCGGTGGCCGCCTATCCCGGGGCCGATCCGGCAGGACCGGCCAATGTCTACCTCCCGCCGCGCCCGCGGCCGCAGTACGGGCCGCCGCCCGTTCCGGGGGCCCGCACCGATCTCGTTGTCCGGCAACCGAATCAGCAATCCGGCCCGGCCGCCCCCACGTTCGGCGAGCTGGCTCCGACCGGCCCGGAGCGCGCGGCGGGCCTGTCGATCGCGCTGACCCCGGCCGAACTGCTCGAACAGCTCACCGCGGATCGTTCGGCGCATCTGCGGTCGACCACCGGCATGCGCGGAGCCCTGAACAAGGTGGGGTTCAATCTCGGTCTGTCGCCGGGCGAAGTGCGGACCGAGGAACGGCGTGCCCGGATCCGCCGTCAGCTCACGAGCGCCTATCAGATCGCGGTGGTCAATGTGAAGGGCGGCGTGGGCCGCACGACCACCGTCGCCGGGCTGGGTTCGATCTTCGCGGCCTTCCGCCCGGATCGGGTCGTCGCGGTGGACGCGAACCCGGATTTCGGTGACCTGTCCGGTCGTACCGGACGGCATCAGTACGGTCTGACGTTGCGCGATCTGGTCCAGTCCCGCGGTCTCGATTCGTTCGCCGCGGTCCAATCCTTCACCACGATCAATAATGCGGACCTGTCGGTGGTGGCCTCGCCGTGGTCCTCGACTGCCATCGAGTCGCTGTCGGGGCGTGAGTATCTCGCCGCCGCGGATGTGCTGCGGCGGCACTTCAACCTGATGCTGATCGACTGCGGCACCGGCCTTCTCGACACCGCCACCGCGGGCGTCCTGCAAACCAGCCACGCGATCGTGCTGGCTACTCCGGCCACGGTCCGGGGCGTCACCGGTGCCGTGGCCACCCTCGAGTGGCTCGATTCGCACGGTATGCACCGCCTGGCGGCCGAGTCGATCATCGCCATCACCCACCAGTATCCGATGAAACCGACGGTCGCGATCGAGCGGATCGAGGAACTCTTCGCCGCCGCGCACCGTCCTTCCGTGGTGATCCCGTACGACGACCATCTCGCCGAGGGCGGCGAGATCGATCTTCGCCTGCTCCAGAAGGAGACCCTCTTGGCCTTCGAGGAACTCGCGGCCACGCTCGCCGATGGCTTTCCGAGTCACATGACCGGTGGCATCGTCCACGCCGATCGAGGTGGTCGGCCGTGAGCACCGCATTCGCCCCGGCGCCGAGCGCCGCCGGGGCCGGGGCCCCAGCCGAGGTCGCGCTGGCCCGGGTCGCGATCATGGTCGCCACCTACCAGGTGGATGTCGTGGTGCCGACGAAATTCAGTATCGAGACCTTCATCGAGGATCTGCTCGCCGTCCTGGCCGGCGTGATCGACGACGAGACGGTCGATTTCACGCCGCAGACCGGGCAGTGGACGCTGGCGCGCCCGGGGCAGACGCCGATCCCGCGCTGGCGTACCCTCGCCGACCACGAGATCACCGACGGCGCGCTGCTCATGCTCGCCACCGTCGAATCCTCGGAGCTGTTCGAGCCGGTCGTCGAGGACATCACCGACGCGCTCGCGCTGACCAACGAGCGGGAATTCGCGGAATTCGATACGCGGACCGCGACATTGACGAGTCTGGCCGCGTTCGGCGGCGCCGCCACGGCCGTCGCGGCGATGCTGGTGTGGTCGTGGACCCGCACCGCGTCGCCGGTGTGGTGCACCGCGCCCGCGCTCGTCCTCGCGGCGAGCAGCTGGCTCGCGGCCATCCTCGCGCCGCGCCGAAACTGTTCGGCCCCAACCTGTATCGGGCTGGCCCTGTCCGCGCTGCCCCTGATATTCGCAGCGGCCGCGATGATCGTTCCGCGACCGTACGGCGAACCCGGATTCTTCACGTCCGCGAACATCGCCGCCGGCTCCGCGCTCACCGCCGTCGCGGCCGGCTCGCTGTTGCGCTCGATCCGGGGCGGGACGACCGTCCTGGCCGCGGCGGCGGTCTCGAGCCTGGTCTGCGCGGTCATCACCGGCGCGATGACCTATTTCGACCTTTCCGTACGTCAGGCGGCGGGTGGCGGCGCTCTCATCGGGCTGATCCTGCTGTCCGCGGCGCCACGGCTGGCGGTCGTGGCCGCCCGTATCCGCCCGCCGGACCTGCCCGATCCCGGGCGCGAGGTCGAACAGGCCACCCTGACCGACATCTTCGACGCCGAATCGGCCGGCAACGACGAATCCGAGGACGAGGAGGCCCAACGCCGCCGCTACCGCACCGGCGTCGAAGCGCGCGCCCGTCTGGCGGTGACCACCTTGCGCGGGCTGATCATCGCGACCGTGGTCGTCCTGGCCTGCTCGATCATCGCCGCCGTCTCCGCGAGCCCCGGCGGGGTACGCGAAATCGTGCTGGCCGCAGCGGTTTCCGGCCTGCTGCTGATGCGGCCGCGCTGGTACCCCGATCGAGTTCAGGCGATCATGCTGGTCGTCGGCGCGGTCGTCGTCCAGATCGGCGTCGGGTTCGTGCTGACCGCCGCCTACACCACCGCCCCGGCGCGAGCGGTCGTCGTGCTGGTCGCCACCGCGGTCGCGGTGGCCGGATGTTTCGCCGGCACCCGGCTGCCCGGGGTGCGGCTGTCTCCGGTGGTGCGCAGGATCATCGACCTGATCGAATACGCGCTCATCCTCGCGGTGCCGGTTCTCGCCTGCTGGATCATGGGCATCTACACCGCGGTCCGGGGGATCTGATGGGTGCCCGCCACGGTGTGGCAATGCTGGCGGCCATCCTCGCGGCCGTGCTGGCGGGGGGTCCGGCCGCGGCCGTGCAGCCCCCGGTCGCGGTGGTCGGTGCGCCGCCGCCGGACGACGCACCCGGGCCCGAGTTTCCGATGAAGCAGGACAAGGGCTGCCTCGGCGTCGGTGTCCTGCCCGACACCGACGTCTCCCAGAGCCCGCCGGCGGACCACGCCCTGGACCTGCCGAGAGCGCGCGCGCTCACCCGCGGCGCGGGCGTCACGGTCGCGGTGCTCGATACCGGTGTCAGCCCCAATTCGCGGCTGCCGAATGTGGTCGGTGGCGGTGACTATCTGCAATCGGGTGGTGACGGCTTGTCCGATTGTGATGCGCACGGGACGTTGATCGCGGGAATCATCGGTGCGACCGCCGCTACCGGCGACGGATTCCTCGGCGTCGCGCCCGACGCGCGGATCATCTCCATCCGTTACCGATCCGGGGCTTTCAGCGCCGACGGCGTGTTGAACCTCGATGCCGCGGCGCAGGCCGGCGTCGACCTCAGAAGACTCGCGCGCGCCATCACGCACGCCGCCGACCTCGGTGCCGACGTGATCACGGTGGCGCTGCCCCTGTGCCTGCCGGTCGGTCTCGGTGTCGATCAGTCGCCGTTGGCGGCGGCGATCGGCTATGCCGTTCACCTCAAGGGCGCGCTCATCGTCGCGGGTGCCGGCGCCACCTCGGCAGGGGGATGTGAGCAGAACCCCGACATCGACCCCGGGCGGCCCAACGACCCGCGCAACTGGGACGGGGTCAAGACGCTCGCCGCGCCGGGCTGCTTCGCCAACGATGTGCTGACGGTCGGCTTCACCAGCGTCGCCGGGGATCCGATGGGTGAATCCCTGGCCGGGCCGTGGGTGTCGATCGCCGCGCCGGGCACGGGCATCGAATCGGTGGGCCCGGGCGGTGGAGGTCTCATCAACGGGGTCGGCGCGTCCGACAAACTGGTCCCCGTCGGCGGCGCGTCGTTCGCGGCCGCGTATGTCAGCGGGACCGCCGCGCTGCTGCGTTCCCGATACCCCAACGAGTCACCGGGGCAGATCTCCGCACGCTTGCAGGCCGCCGCTCACGCGCCCGCACGCGGTGTGAACAATATCGTCGGCGCCGGCCTGGTGGATCCGCTGGCGGCCTTGAGCTTTCGTATACCCCCACAGTCACCGACCGGCCCCTACGGTGCGATACCCCTGGTGCTGCCCGCACCGCCGCGCCCCGCGGATGGGAAGCCGGGTGCCGTCGCGGCGGTTGTCCTGCTGATATCCACGCTGCTCGGATCGGGAATTATTTTCGGGCACAACGTGATGCGGAGGAAGCGGTGAGCGGGCCGCAGATCCGGCTCGGCGGCATCGACCGTGGACCGTTCGCGGTTCTGGTGGTGGGCGGTGCTCCGCTCGCGGCTGTGCTGCTCGGGCGGGTTCCCTGGTGGGGTCTCGCGTTGACCGCGTCGTTCTCGGTCGCGATGGTGGTCGTGCGGGTCGGTGAGCGAACGCCGGTGCGATGGTGCCTCGACTGGGGCCGATTCCGCGTGGGCAGGGCGTCCCGAGCCCGGGAACTCAACGCGCCCACCGACATCCGTGACTTCGAAACCACCAACGGAATCTGTGGCATCCAATTCGGCGATGCGATCCTGGTCGCGATGATCCAGCTCGCCCCCGATCTGGACCTGCCCACCGTCATCGCCGATCAGACGGTGTACACCGAAGACAAGGTCGCGGTGAACGCGCTGCTGCCGATGCTCGAGCAGTACGGTATCGAATTCGACATCGACATCGTCACCACCGGCCGCCGGGCCCGCGCGTCCAGCGGCTACAGCATGCTCTACGACCAGCTCATCGGTTCCCAGCCGGTCGTGGGGGACCGGTTGACCTGGCTCGTCGTGCGAATGGACCAGGAACGCAACCTGGCTCGGCTGACCCGGCGCGGGAGCTGTGCGGCGGCGGCCCCCCGCGCCCTGGCCGCCGCGGCGTACCGGATCGCCACCCGGCTGCGGGTATACGGTGTCGCCGCCCACGTGCTGCCCGCCGCCGCGATGCGCGACGCCCTGCGGATGCTGCACGCCGGAGTCGAATTGTCGGATCTGCGGGAAACCTGGACTCGACTCGAATCGAGCAATCCCGGTCGCGGTGTCAGTAGTTTCGCCGTCGATTGGAGCCGACTGGGCGCCGGCGGACTCGACGACTGCTGGAGTTGGGATCGAGGCCGGACGACCGTGGTGATCTCCTTGTCGGGCCGGACCGCCGGCCCGCGCGGTCTCGTGCGGTTCATCGGTCCCGCGGTCGACGAGGCCCCACCCGTCTTCCTGCGTCCGCTGGTCGGCCGCCAGTCGGCCGCGCTGCTGGCCACCCTGCCCAGCACGGCGTCGGCCCGAGACCTGCCGACCGCGCCCGGTCTGGATACCGCCCCTGCGGATGTGTTGTCCCAGTTGGCCGTACCCATCGGCCCCAACGGGCAGATCCTGGGGGTCATCAGCGGACAGCCCATGCATACCTTCGCGCTACCGCTGTTCGATCCGACCCGCTACAACCCGCAACGCCGCAGCGTCGATATCCGCGCGGAATTGCCTGTCGCCCAGCAGATCATCCTGCGGGCCGTGGTCGTGGGCGCGGATGTGGTGGTCCACTCCGCCCGCCCGGAGCGGTGGCGGCAACTGGTCGCGGCGGTCGGTGACCCGGACTCGCTGCGGTTGGTGCCGGGCCCCGGCGAGGCGAGTGAAGACGTCGCCGTCGCGCCGACCGCGACCATCGCGGTGTACGACCAGTTGCCGCCCGGGCGTTCCGACGCCCCGACCACGTTGACGATCAACGAGCCCGGCGAGCCTCGAAGCCGGGGCGTCGACCTCGCGATCGAACAGGTCGACGCGCACACCGTCGACATCGGTATCCCGATGCGGACCGTCCGAGTCGATCTCATCGAGCCTCGCGGCGAAACCCGCTACTTTGAACCGATCAACACCGCGGCCGTCAATGGCGAAAGACACCGGCCGCCATCGTTACCCGCGCCGCCTTCGGTTCCGACGGTAGGGTTTTGAGCTCAGCTAGAGAGGGGACGGTAATGTCTGCGAATGTGGTAGCCGATTCCGAGCCGTACAGCGATCAGGTCCAATCGCTCGGCGGCGGAGACGAACTCACGCCACGCCAGGCGGCGGCCGCCATATTCTCCCGGCGCTTGTCGGCCTTGATCTCGGAGTCGATGGTCTCGACCGAAGACGGAGCGACTCGCTCGCTGACCCTCTACTCCCTGGCCCAGCATCTCGAGCTGGCCTATCCGGATGTTCCCGTTTCGCAATCAGGTCTCTATCGGCTCATCCATGGAGACGCGATTCCCCGATTGGATCTGATCATCGCACTGGCCCGGGTATTCGATGTTCCCCCGGACTATTTCGTAACCGGCGAAAGAAAGTAGCGAGTACCGCGACCTCCGGTTCCCATCGTGGGGAATACGAAGCATCGATATTCGTGGACACCCGGATACGATTCCGATCGTGCCCGACGAGGATCCGGGGGATGGCTTTCTCCGTAACAGAGCAGCGGTCCTGGACGCGCTGCTCGCCGATCCGGCGCTGGGGCGATCGGCCCCACCCGAAGCCGAACAATCGTTCATTGGAACGGATTTCGGCCTCGAACCGGACGTCGGCCTCGAGTTCGTCACCCCGAACTCCGCGTCCGCCGCGCCACCGCCCGCCGGGGCGGGTTCGAGCGGCCCGAAGGCCAGCGAGCGCATCCTGGCACTGCTCAATGGCGGGGCCGGTGCGGAATCCGGCGGTCTCGATCTCTCGGGCAGACTGTCCTCGCGCGCCTCGAAGGAATCCGCTCCGGAGCCCGACACCCCGGCCGAACCCGAGACATCGCGACCACCGGTCACGCCACTGGCCGAGCGCGCGCGAGACCTGCTCGCCGTCGTGCGAAACCCCAAGGCGGCGTTGGTCATCGGCGCCGCGGTCATCATGGTGGTCATCCTTGCCATGGTGATGACGACCGGTGACCAGGGCTCGGAGCAGAAATCCGCAGAGGCCCCGGTGACGCCGAGCCCCGTTCCGGCTACCACGCAAACCAGTGTCACGCCGACCGCTCCGCCGGGCGCCACGATCCAGGTCAAGTCCGCGGTATCGCACTGCCCGCCCGGCGGGACCCCGGGTATGGACGCCTTCGCCGGTCCCGGCAAAGCCTGGTCCTGTTCCCGGGCCCACCGGGTCGACGGGCAGGTCCTCAGCATCGACCTGGGCGGTTCCTACGCGGTCGAGTCGATCGGAGTGGTACCCGGATGGGACGCCATCGGCGCGGACGGTACCGATCAGTGGACGAAATACCGTACCGCCAGCCGAGTTTCGTATCGGTTCGACGATGCCGGTGCCACCACCTACACCCAGCAGACCCTCGATCAGCGTGGTTCGGTGGTCACCAGGATGAATCCACCGGTGAACGCGGCGAAGATCGTCCTCACCGTCTTGCAGTCCAAAGGTGATCCGGCGCAGAACATCACGGCCCTCTCATCGATTGTGATCACCGGACATTGAGCGCTCTTCATTCTCTGTGCGCGTACTGCCAGCACCGCAATTCCGATGCGGGATCGACATGTTCGCACTGCGGCGCCCCACTGGAGCCTGCCGCGCATCCGGGATCATCATTGCCGGGTGAAGTGCTCGCCGGAGCCGAGAAGACGGCGGTCGCCGTGGGAAAGGCCGTCGCCAAGGTGGGCAAGGTGGCCGTTACCGGCACCGAGCACGCGGCTCGGCCGCTGCTCGCGCGGTTCAGCACTGCTCTCGGCGGACTGATCGTGCTGGCCGTGCTCGCGTTCGTGGTGCTGCGATGGTTACCCGGATTGCCAGGCCTGCCGTCACTGGGCACGGCCGATCCGGTCGACTCGCTGCCCGCGACGCTGCGGGCGGCGGTCTCGTGCCCGGGCAGTGCCTCGATCAACGCCGATCAGTGCGTGATTCCCGCTCGCGCCTCGTTGCTGGCGGGCGGACTCAGCGGCGGTCGTGACCTGACCCTGAGCATTCGAGTGGTCGAGCAGGACAAACTCGGTGACGACATTCGCCGGTGGCGTGCCGCCGGGCCGTCGATCCGTTCCGACAGCGCGGTGTTCGCCGCGATCGGTCCACGCTTCGTCGTCTGGTACGCCGACGTGCGCAGTGGTTTGCGTATCGAGACGGCGGCTTTCAACGATCAGTCGGCCGCTCGGACCTTCCTGCAACGGGCGGGGCTGTCCGGATGACGCGGGTCGACATCACAAGCTGCTCCTGATCCGGCGTGGTCGCCCAGAACGCGCCGGTTTGCTACATTGAATAATGTGCCGCTATTTAACGGTACGTTAAATAGGTTCTCTGACTGTTGGATACGGCTCAGATCTCGGGAAGGTGCGGGCGATGGCGACAACCACGCTGCAGACGATCACATTGCAACGACTCCGCGAGGATCCCAAGGCCTTCGAGGCCGTCTACTACCGCTGGACCCAGCCCGGGGCGATGACGCCGGCGGTCAGTACGCGAGCGAGCCGGATCTTCGAGTGCCACCTGGAGCTGGCGACCCTGCGCCGACCGGGCGCGGCGACGCTGCGGGTCTACCGGCCGGACGACCCCACCGGGCTGGGACCGGCCATCCAGATCGTCAACGACGATATGCCACACCTGGTCGAATCGGTGTCGTCCATGCTGCGGCGGGCCGGTGTCGCGGTGACCGGTATCGTCCACCCGATCATCGACGCGCTTCGAGACAACCGAGGAGTGTTGCGCGCCATCGCTCCCTCGCGCAGCGCCCAGCCGAGCCCCGGTGACCATACCGTCGCGGAATCATGGATCCACATACAACTGGCGGAATCCGTTGGCGCCGAGCAACTCCGCCACATCGAGCAGGCGCTCCCGCAGTTGCTGGCCACGCTGCGCAGCATCGCCGGCGATACCCCGGCGATGACGACCACACTGCTCGCCGTTGCCGCCGCCCTCGGACGCCGCGCCGGACCGGACTCCGAATCCGCGGACAATGCCAATCTGCTCAACTGGCTCGCCGACGGTCGTTTCACGCTGCTCGGATACGGCTATCACGCCATCGATCCCGATCATGAACTCGAAGCCGGGAGCTCCGACCCGGTCGCGACGACGGAGCTGCGGCCGACCGCGGGCCTGGGAATCCTGCACCAACGCCTCGACGCCGAGATCGACATTCCGCTGTCCGGTCCCCGCCGGCCGGTGTTGCGCCTGTCCAACATCTCGCTGGATCCGATGCTGCCGGGCGCGGCAGATGGGTACGTCGTCACGGTGTCCGATTTCGGAGATACCCTGCGGGGCGAGCACATCTTCATCGGGTCCTTCACCGTCACGGGCCAGCACGAGAACATCCTTGACATCCCCGTCATCTCGCGCCGCATTCGCCAGGTGATCGAGTGGGCCGGATTCGGAGCGAACTCCTTCTCCGGCCAGGCCATGCTCCAAACGCTGCAGACGCTGCCGCGGGCCGAACTGTTCTGTGCCGACACCCGCCGACTGTTCGAAACCGTCTCCGCGATCATGGATCTCGGTCCGCGCCGACAGGTACGGCTGTTCCTGCGGCAGGACGCGCGCAGCACGGCACTCTACTGCCTGGTCTACCTTCCGCGCGATCGCTATTCCACCGATGTCCGACTCCGCATGCGCGACATCCTCCGGGACGAGTTCGACGCCGAACAGATCGATTACTCCGCGCGCGCCAGCGAATCCGAACTCGCTGTCGTCTACTTCACGGTTCACCGCCGCGCGGACGCCGCGCCGGTCGACACTTCCGCGGCCAATCTCGAGCGGGTCCAGGACCTGCTGTTCGCCACGACCCGGACCTGGGCCGACCTGCTGATCACCCAGGCCGCTGTCACCCGCGCCGTTCCGGGCGAACTGGCCAGGGACTACGCGGCCGCGTTCCCTGCCACCTATCAGCAGGAATTCACGCCCGCGCGGGCACTGGCCGATCTGTGGCGGCTGGATCGCCTCGACGACGGCACGATCGACACCGACCTGCACCGGGAGGCCGACGCCCCGGACGGCGAGTGGCGATTCACTCTCTATGTCCATGGCGAGGGGATTTCGCTGAGCCGGATTCTGCCGATACTGCACAGCGTCGGTGCGGAGGTCGTCGACGAACGCCCCTACCCGCTGACGCTGCCCGACGGCACCCGCCGATGGATCTACGACTTCGGATTGCGCATCCCCTCCGCACCGGCGACGGCATCGCGGTCGGAGGAGACCCAGGCGCGGACACTCTTCGCGCACGCCGTCGAGGCAATGTGGTTCGGCCGCGCGGAAGTCGACTCACTCAACGAACTCGTCCTGAGCGCCGGACTGAACTGGCGCGAGATCTCGGTCCTGCGCGCCTATGCGAAATACCTACAGCAAGCGGGATTCTCGTACTCCTTCGCAAGTATCAGCAAGGTTCTCCTGAGCCAACCGGCCACCGCCTCGGCGTTCGTGGAGTTCTTCACCACCCGTTGCGAGCCCACCGACACCGCCATCGAGGACGCCCGCACGCTCGACGAGCGGCTCCTCGCCGACATCGAATCGGTGGTCGGTCTCGATACCGACCGCATCCTGCGCGCGATCCATGGGCTGATCCGTGCGACCCTGCGCACCAACTACTTCCGAGTCGACGAGACCGGCGGTCCGCGTGAATTCCTGTCGTTCAAGTTCGACCCTCGCGCGATCGCCGAATTGCCCAAGCCCCGACCGCAATTCGAGATCTGGGTCTACTCCCCGCGGGTGGAGGGCGTGCACCTGCGCTTCGGTCCGGTCGCACGCGGTGGCCTGCGCTGGTCGGACCGGCTGGAGGACTTCCGCACCGAAATCCTGGGCCTGGCGAAGGCACAGGCGGTGAAGAACGCGGTCATCGTGCCGGTCGGCGCGAAGGGCGGTTTCGTGGTCAAGAACCCACCCGCCGCCACCGCCGACCCGGTCGCCGACCGCCAGGCCTTGCAGGCCGAAGGAATCGCCTGCTACCGCACCTTCATCTCCGGCCTGCTCGACATCACCGACAACATCGATCGGATCACCGGTGAGGTCATCCCGCCGCCGCACGTCCACCGCCGCGATGGCGATGACACCTATCTGGTGGTGGCCGCCGACAAGGGGACCGCGACGTTCTCCGATATCGCCAATGATGTTGCCCAGTCCTATGGTTTCTGGCTCGGGGACGCCTTCGCCTCGGGTGGTTCGGTGGGCTATGACCACAAGGCGATGGGTATCACCGCCAAGGGTGCGTGGGAGTCGGTGAAGCGGCATTTCGCCGAGATGGACATCGACACCCAGTCCCAGGACTTCACGGTGGTCGGTATCGGTGACATGTCCGGTGACGTGTTCGGCAACGGCATGCTGCTGTCCCGGCATATCCGTCTGGTCGCGGCGTTCGACCACCGCCATATCTTCCTGGACCCGAATCCGGACGCGGCAACGTCTTTCGCCGAGCGCGAGCGCATGTTCGCCCTGCCGCGTTCGTCGTGGGTGGACTACGACCGGTCTCTGATCAGCGCGGGCGGTGGCGTCTATGACCGCACAGTCAAGTCGATCCCGGTCAGCGACCAGGTGCGCGAGGTGCTGGGCCTGGCAGCCGACATCACCGCGCTGTCCCCACCGGAGATGATCCGCGCCATCCTGAAATCCCCGGTGCAGTTGTTGTGGAACGGCGGCATCGGCACCTACATCAAGGCTTCCACCGAGACCAATGCCGATGCCGGCGACAAATCCAACGACACGGTGCGCGTGAACGCGAACGAGTTGCGGCTGAAGGTGATCGGAGAGGGCGGCAACCTCGGCCTGACACCGCTGGCCCGTACCGAGTTCTCGCGCCACGGCGGCAAGTGCAACACCGATGCCCTCGACAACTCCGCGGGTGTGGAGTGCTCCGATCACGAAGTCAACATCAAGGTGCTGCTCGACAGGGTGGTCGCCGAAGGAAACCTGTCGATCGCGGAGCGCAATGCGTTCCTCGCCTCGATGACCGACGAGGTCGCCGAACATGTCCTGCGCGACAACGTCTCCCAGAACTTCCGCCTCGGTCTTTCCCGCGCACACGCCCCGGCGATGGCGGCCGTCCACCGTCGCCTGATCGCCGATCTCGAGGACCGGCACGGCCTCGACCGCGGCCTCGAGGCGCTTCCCACCGAGGCGGAACTGGACCGGAGGATCGCCGCGGGAACCGGGCTGACCTCCGCTGAACTGGCGAATCTCCTTGCGCACGTGAAGCTGTCACTCAAGCAAGAACTGCTGGCCGGGCAGTTGCCCGACAACCCCGCATTCGCGTCGGTGTTGCCGCACTACTTCCCCGCGCCACTGCGCGAACGATTCGGCAGCGCGATGCGCCACCACCCGCTGCGTCGCGAGATCGTCGCCACGACGGTCGTCAACCGCGTCGTCGACTACGGTGGCACCACATTCGTGTTCCGCCTCGTCGAGGAGATGGGCGTGACCGTGGACGACGCCGTGCGCGCGTTCACGGCGGTGACCGGGATCTTCGATCTCCACGAACTGTGGCTGCGCATCCGGACCACTCCGATGCCCACCGCGGTCCGCGACGAACTCGAACTGGAGACCAAACGAACCCTCGACCGCGCGTGCCGATGGCTGCTGACGAATCGTCCACAGCCCATCGCGATCGGCACCGATATCGCCCGCTACCGGCACGGCGTCCGAGTCATGAACACAGTGGCACCCGAGTGGCGGCGCGGAGTCATCAGCGACGAGCTGCTCGCCCGGGCCGGTGCTGCCATCGACCGTGGCGGCCCGCGCGATCTGGTCGAGCAGGTCTATCTGCTGATCCACCGATTCCCACTGCTCGATATCGTCGATATCGCCGAGGTGGCCGAACGCGAACAGCGTGAAGTTGTCGCCCTGTACTACCACCTCGAGCGGCGATTCGATTTTCAACGCCTGCTCGATGCGGTCGTCCGCCTCGAGCGCAGCGACCGCTGGCACACACTCGCACGGCTCGCGGTCCGGGACGATCTCTACGATTCGCTGAAATCGCTCACACTCGACGTGCTGCGAGTGACCGCGCCCGCTGACACGGTCGCGGAGAAGATTCTGTTCTGGGAATCGCTCAACAGCTCACGACTGGCCCGCGCCCGAGTGGCCCTGGACGAGATATTCGCCGCCGGGACAATGGATCTGGCTACTCTCTCGGTCGCGGCACGACAGGTGCGCAGCCTGGCCGGTGGCGTCGAACCGACCGCTCTGGTCTGAGCGATGGGGCCGGGCTTCGAGCCCGGCCCCACCGTGCGGTGTGTGTTCGACCGGCCACCACGGAAACCCCGGACACCACGGAAACCGTTGCCGCCGTTCAGGTGGCGGGGGCCCCGCAGAGACCACAGAAGTTCGCGTGTTGGGGGAGTTCCGCCGCACACCGGCCGCACCGCCGAACCTGCTGAAGGTCGAGGCCGCAGTGCGTACAGAACCGGGCGGCCGGGGAATGGGATGCACCGCAGGCCGCGCAGACCGATTCGGCGGCTGCGGCAATCGGCGCCGGTGCGGCCGGTGGCGCGGTGTGGTGGTGCAGCGCGTTCATGCCCAGTGCCGCACCCAGAAACCCCGTGTCCCCGACGCCGCGAGCCAATCCCTGGCCGGCCCCCAGTGCGAGCTCGCCGGCGGCATACCGCTGGAAGTCCCCGGCCAGCCGCACGTAGGTGGTGTCCTTCGCCAGGCGCTTGAGCCGTTCCGCGTCCTCGGGAGCGACGGTAATGTCGAAGTTGCCCAGCCGTGGAACCCGCAGCCCGAACTCGTAGAGCTGCAGATTCGCCGGTCGCAGCACCGCCTCCTCGATGTCGCCCAGATGCGCGGACAGGCCGAGGATGGGCCAATCGCCTCGCGATACCCCTTGCGTCACTGCGATTTTCATGACTTTGAGCAGCTGTTCGGCACACCAGGCGGGGGTGGCCGCCGGGTCGGTCGGAGTCGCGGTGCCGGTCACAGCAGTGATCAACTGAGCGGGATCCCGCACCGACAGCGCGAATTCGCCGAACGAGCGCAGCGTCACCACCTGCGCGCTGACCGGATCCAGGACATCCGACAGCCGCCCCCCGAACTTGACCCGGGAAAACTCCTTGGTGGAAACGAAGTACAGCTCCGCCCGGTAGTAATTGCCTCCGGTCAAGGTGTCGATCAGTGCGCCGAGAACGGGCAGTTCCTCGGCGTCGATGCGGTGCCGTCCGGGACCGAGGGTGGCGAGAACACGGCCGGTTCGGACGAACACGGCGACCTCGTCGGCATTGATGATGACGCGCGAGAAGCGGCGGATATTGACATCCGGCCACTTGAAGACCAACTGGTTCTTATTTTGTTCGGGTACCGCGATGAACTCGCGCTCGAACCATGCCATCCGGCTACTCCATCGGTATCTGACCCACTGAGCGTATCGATAATCAGCGGCTCACTCAATCCGATTCGATTACGGCGAGAGAGCCCAGGTCGACCGCATGTTTGCTCGATCCGGATCGTATCGGAACCTATTGATCGTGCCGTTAAACAACGGTACATTGATCTGGTATGACCCGCGTCACGTGAAAGGTCTCCGTCATGACAACCGTTCGACCTCCCGATGCGCCCGCTGCGGCACTCGCCACCGAGGACGCCGGCTACCACAAGGCCCTGCGCCCGCGTCAGTTGCAGATGATCGCCATCGGCGGAGCGATCGGAACGGGATTGTTCCTCGGCGCGGGCGGGCGCCTGGCCGGCGCCGGACCGGGGTTGTTCCTGGTCTACGCGATCTGCGGGGTGTTCGTCTTCTTCGTGCTGCGGGCATTGGGCGAGCTCGTCCTGCACCGCCCGTCCTCCGGCTCGTTCGTCTCCTACGCCCGCGAGTTCTACGGTGAGAAGCTGGCCTTCGCGGTGGGCTGGATGTACTTCTTCCAGTGGTGCATGACCGGCATCGTCGACATCACCGCCGTCGCCACCTACGTCCACTACTGGCACAGCTTCCAGGCGGTACCGCAGTGGCTGATCTCGCTGATCGCCCTCACCGTCGTCGTCGGCATCAACCTCGTCTCGGTGAAATGGTTCGGTGAACTGGAGTTCTGGGCTGCGCTCATCAAGGTCGTGGCGCTGATTCTGTTCCTGATCGTGGGCAGCGTCATCCTGGTCGGGCGCTTCAGCGTCGGCGGCCAAACCACCGGCCCCGGTGTGCTCTCCACCCACGGCGGGCTGTTCCCGATGGGAGCGACGCCGCTGGTCTTCGTCACCACCGGAGTGGTCTTCGCCTACGCCGCAGTCGAATTGGTCGGTACTGCGGCGGGGGAGACCGAGAACCCGGAGAAGATCATGCCGAGGGCCATCAACTCGGTCATCGCGCGCATCGCCCTGTTCTATGTGGGTTCGCTCGTACTGCTGGCCATGCTGCTGCCCTACACCGCGTACAAGGCGGGCGTGAGCCCGTTCGTCACCTTCTTCGCCAAACTCGGTGTGCCCGCGGCGGGTTCGGTGATGAATCTGATCGTCCTCACCGCGGCCTTCTCGAGTCTCAACGCCGGCCTGTACTCCACCGGCCGGATCCTGCGATCGATGTCGATGAACGGCAGCGCTCCGGCGGTCGCTTCGCGGATGTCGCGGACCGGTGTGCCGTACGTCGGAATCCTGGCCACCGGCTCCGTCGCCCTCCTCGGTGTCGCTCTCAACGCGGTGGTACCCGATCAGGCCTTCGAGATCGTGCTGAACATGGCGGCGATGGGAACGATCACCGCGTGGTCGGCCATCGTGCTGTGCCAGTTGCGGTTGTACTACCAGTGGCGGCAGGGCCGAGCCGATCGACCGTCCTTCCGGCTGATGGGCGCGCCCTACACCGGCTACGCGACCCTGGTGTTCCTGGCCGTCGTGGTCGCCCTGATGGCCGTCAGCGATGACCACACCCAGCGAAACGCGGTGCTGGCCATGCTGTTCGTCATGATTCCGGCGCTGGTGGCGGGCTGGTTCGCGGTCCGTGCCAGAGTCCTCCGCATCGCTGCCGAGCGCCAGGGATTCACCGGTCAGTACCCCGTCGTGGTCGAGGTGCCGTCCCGGCTGCGGGACGTCGTGGACTCCGGCGACGAGCCCTTCGAGTATCCGGTCGTCACGCGGCCCGGACCCGCTCGCGAAGACGCGGCCCCGGTCGGTGCGACGCAGGAGCAGTCGACAGGGGAGTAGTGGCGGAAGGGTCCGTTTCGGCTTTTCACGCCGGGACGGACCCTGCGTCACAGACCTTCCCAATCCCGGGAACAACGACCACGCGCGACCTGGCGGCGACCCCGAGAATGAGACCTCGATTGCACGGTGGCCGCGAGAGGTTTGCATGCCGGACCAACCCAGCGCAGTCGGCGGTCCGCGGCCACATCCCTGGGCCAACCGGCGAATGCGCGGAACTGAGATACCCCGGCCGGAGCCGCATCCCTGGTCGACCCGGCGATCGGTCGCAGTCGAATCGGGGCAGCGATTCACCACATCGCTGCGCGCGGCACCGGCGGAAACCGAAGTCACACGGCGACTCTCGCCGGCCGGACCCACCCCGCCCGTGGACCTCGTCGATATCGAAGACCCGGATGACGAGGACCTCGACTCCGATCCGCTGTCCGGGCGCAGCTCTCGATCGCGTCCCAGCGTTCGCCGTCTGGGCGGCGGCCTGGTGCAACTGCCCAGGGCCGTGCCCGTCGATCCGCGCGAGGTGGTGCTCACCGATCCCGAAGTTCCCGAGGCCAAACGCTTCTGCTGGAACTGCGCGCGTCCGGTCGGCCGTCGTGAAGAAGGACGGCCCGGCGCCGTCATGGGAGTGTGCCCCCACTGCCGATCGCCGTTCAACTTCCGCCCCCACCTGCACACCGGGGATATCGTTGCCGACCAATACGAGGTTCAGGGCTGTCTGGCGCACGGCGGGCTCGGCTGGATATACCTGGCCGTCGACCGCAACGTCAGCGACCGCTGGGTGGTTTTGAAGGGCTTGCAGAACCCGCTCGACTTCGAGGCGCACATCGTCGAGGTCGCCGAACGCCAATTTCTTTCCGAGATGGCGCATCCGGGCATCGTCAAGATCTACAACTTCGTCAAGCACGCGAACACCGATGAATCGCCCCACGGCTACATCGTGATGGAGTACGTCGGCGGCCGTTCCCTGAAGACGATGGTCGAGCAACACGAACCCGCCGTGTTGCCGGTCGCCGAGGCCATCGCCTATGTCATGGAAGTCCTTCCGGCGCTGGACTACCTGCATTCATTCGGTCTTGCCTACAACGACCTCAAACCCGACAACATCATGGTCACCGGCGAGGAGGTCAAACTCATCGACCTCGGCGCGGTCGCGGCCATGGACTCCTACGGCAGCATCTACGGCACGCCGGGGTACATGGCGCCCGAGTTCACCGAAACCGGACCCACGATCGCTGCTGATATCCACTCGGTCGGCCGCACCCTGGCCGCGCTCGTGCTCGATCTACGCCGAGACGACACGGACGGATTCCCGCCCGGCATCCCCGATCCGGCCGAACAGCCGGTGCTGCGCCGCTATCCCGCGTTGCGGCGGCTGCTCCAGCGGGCCACCGACCCCGACCCCGAACGCCGATTTCCCTCCGCCTACGCCATGTACTGCCAGCTCGCCGGCGTGCTCCGCATGGTGCTGGCCACCGACACCGGAACCGAGCATCCCCAGGCCTCGGTCGAATTCAGCTCCATGCGTGGCGATTTCGGCATCGACACCTTCGTGGCCAAGACCGATGGCATGGTCACCGGTCTCCACCACACCGCCGAGCTCGACCCGCAGGCCATCGTCGCCGCGCTGCCCATTCCGCTCATCGACACCGACGATCCCGCTGCGCCCCTGCTGTCGAGCCTGCTGCACAGCGAAGCCCGCCACGCACTCGACGCCCTGTATCGCACACACAGTCGCATCCTCGCGGGGACGATCCCGGCGCCGGCGTCGTATGAGCTCGAAGGCGCCCTCACCGCCGTCCGCGCGCACCTCGACCTCGGCCAGACGGTGCCGGCGTGTGAGCTCTTGGCCGAACTACGGCCTCGATATTGCCAGGACTGGCGGATCGAGTGGTACATAGGAATTGCGGCTCTGCTTGACCACTATCCGGACCGGGCGCATCGCCACTTCGACGCGGTCCATGCGATGCTCCCGGGTGAGATCGCCCCCGCGCTGGCGCTGGCAGCCTCGGCGGAGCTGGCTTCGAAGGAACCCGGCGGCGATCGGGACCGCTGGCAAACTGTCGCGCTCGAGAACTTCCACGCTGTGTGGCAGGTCAATCACGGCGCCATCAGCGCCGCGGTCGGCCTGGCCCGGGGTTTGGTCGCCGCGGATGACGTGCTCACCGCGGTCGAGATTCTCGACCAGGTACCTACCTCATCGCGTCACTTCGCACTGACCAGGCTCACCGGGAGCCTGCTGCTCGTCTCACGGCCACCCGGCCATATCACCCAGGACGAACTCGTCATGGCCGCGGCGCGACTGGACGAACTCATCGAGGAACCCCGCGCCCCGCAATTGCGAGTGCTGGTGGTCGGCGCCGCCTTGGAGTGCTTGCGCAAGGGATACCACCAGCAGCGGGCCGACCTCGAGATCCTCGGCTATCCGTTCCTCGAGAAGCCGCTGCGGCAGGGACTCGAGGCCTGCCTGCGCGCCGTGGCGCGATTGGCCCCCGAACGCTTACATCGCTACCGATTGATCGATCTGGCCAACCTGGTCAGGCCCAGAACGCTGTGGTAGGCCCGGTTCACCGGTTGCGCAGGCCGAGTGTCATGACCACGGGTACGGCCAACAGGAGCAACAAACACCACGGGTTACCGAAGACGAATTGGCACACGACGGCCGACACCACGATCGCACCGACCAGGACCACCGTCCGGGGCAGTGCGCCATCGGTCAGGTGCGAACCCTCGGCGGAGGCGGGTGCCGCCGGAAGATCCGCGAATGTCTCGGCCAGTTGCCGGACGGTGATCGCCCGCCACACCCGAGAGCTGCGTTCCTCCAGCTCTTCGACCGACAGCCGGCCCACAGCGAAGTGTTGTGCCAGCTCGTCGAGTGCACGGTCACGTTCGGAGGAACTCACCCGGGTGTGCGATGAGTCGTTCATCGGCCAAGAATAGGTCAGGGCACGAGGAGAAAATTCTGTCGAATTGCCAAGGGAGGGAAGAATTTCCGGGTCGGCGACCAGCAATGACGGCGTCCGCGCGGCCCGCCGGGTGTCGCTCGAATCGAGATCAAGATCCATCGGCACGATAGTCGACGTCACAACGGTACGTGGGACCTCGCGCGAATGATGTGGTTTCCTTGTCGTATGGCAGCAGCGGCCGAATACACCATCGACGAACTTGCGCAGGCCGCCGGGACGACCGTGCGCAGTGTGCGCGTCTATCACGAGCGAGGTGTGCTGCCCCCGCCCCAGCTGCGCGGACGAACCGGCTACTACGGCGAGGAACACCTCAACCGGGTCCGCACGATCAGCCGGCTCCTCGACCGCGGCATCAAGCTCAACGGGATCAAAGAACTGATCGCTGCCTGGGATCGCGGCGACGATCTGGGGGCCGTGCTCGGTGTGGTCGAGCCCGAGCCCGCGGCGGTCGACGAGCGCGAAGACTCCACCATCTCCGCGACCGAACTGCAGGCGCGGTTCGGCGACGTGCCGAACGGGCTCGCGCGTGTCGTTGCCATCGGCGTGTTCGAGCCGGTCAACGCCACGACCTATCGTGTGGCCGATCCGGCGCTGGCCATGCTGTTGGATTGTTCCGCCGCCCTCGGTGTGCCCTGCGCGGAGGGACTTCGCGAACTGGAACGATTGAAGGCCGACTGCGACCGGATCTCCCGCCGTCTGGTTGATCTGCTGCACCGCCATGCGTGGGAGTCCTACGCAGCGTCGAATCGCGGCTCGGACGAGTTGGCGCAATTCGCCGCGCAGGTGGCAGCGATTCGGCGGGTAGCGGGCAAGGTGACGGGCGATCTGGTGGACCGCCTCATCGAGGCCCAGATCGACCAGGACAGCGAAATTTCCGAGGTATTGCACAAGGCTTGATCCCCCCGGGTTCTTCCCACCGGTGGATACGCGCGCCCGTAATGTGCCGTTGTTTATCGGTACATTGACTGCGTCAGTGAACGCGCCAACATTCCAGCCAACACCAGCGCGGAACACACCTGACGAAACGGAGACGTCGATGTTCACGAACGCGAAACGCAATCAGAGCCACCACCCCAACCCGGTCTCCCGGCTACGAGCCCGGCTCGCCGCCGCGACCGCCATCCTCCTCGGCGCCTTCGGGATCGCCGCAGCCACCACCCCGGCCTCCGCGGACATGCCGGGGGCACACTGCCTATGGGCCGGTGCCAGCTACGGCCAGGGGGCATCCGTCTATGCGGGTGGCCTCGCATTCACCTGTCAGACAGACACTTTCGGCGCACCGACTTGGATCAGGCGATCGGCGCACGGGCATGCGAGCACCGTTGTGAGTCCCGGGTCCATTCGAAATCCGGCGGGGCAGTTCAGCCCCGGCGCCCGCCAACCGGGCACCGACTACAACGACTACTGTTCGGGCAATCAGCTCATCGACGGCTCCGAAGACCTCTTCGAGGTCGTTTCCACCGGCGGCGGCTACCTCATGTGGCGTTCGGTTGGCCCGGTCTCGCAGTGGGCATTCGACGCTGAATCCACTCGTCCCGCGCCCACCTGGCGCTCGTCGAGTCTGTGCATCGATGGCGTTCTCAGCTGACTCGAGGATCCGGCCCGGACTCCGTGCGCTCGTATAGGGGTGGCGGTAAGAATCGTGTCACCAGCCGCAAGGGAGAGGCGGCCACCGGAGGTACGCAGGTCAGGACCGTGTCACCAGGTACATGACGAGGCGGGGCCCTATTCGGCGTGCTGCTGGTCGTATCGGTCGGCGAGGTAGCGGTAGAGGGTGGCCCGGGAGACTCCGAACGCGCCAGCAACTTGGTCGACGGATTGGTCGGCGTCCAGCGCGGCTCGCGCGGCGGCGAGCTGGTTGGTGGTGAGTTTGCGGGGGCGGCCGGGGCGCTTCCCTTTGGCGGAGGCGACTTCTCGGGCGTGGGCGGCGCGTTCGCGCATGAATACGCGTTCCATTTGCGCGAACAGCGCGAGCATGGCCACTGCGATCTCGGCCATGGCCGAATCGTCGCCGGTGTTGACCGGGATCGGGTCCTTCAGGGTCTTGATGCCAATCCCCTGTTCGCGCAGGTCGTGCACGATGTTGAGGCATTCGCGCAGGTTGCGGCCCAGCCGGTCGAGGGTGACGGCGACGATGGTGTCGCCGGGGCGCGCGTAGCGCAGCAGCTCGGCGAAGCCGGGGCGGTCGAGGGTGGCTCCGGTCTTGCGGTCCTGGTAGATCTTGTCGGCTTCGATACCGTGTTCGGCCAGGGCCACCAGCTGGCGTTCGAGGTCCTGGTGCGTCGTGGATACGCGGGCGTAGCCGAGCTGCACACTGATCCTCTCGTCAAGTGCCGTGACCACGGCGGCGAGGGTTCGTCATGGGTGGACTGCCACAACCGATCCGGTGTGGAATCGCCGGTAGGTGACTATCTCGATAATTTACCCTGTTACGTGGTTTCAAGACTGGTTTTCGAGCATGACTTTTGAGACACCCTGGAGGGAGTCGACCTGCCGGTTCTCGGTTGCGTTGCGCGAGAGAAGGTTCCGTCTCGGAACCATGGTTTCGAGACACCGGATGCGACACATCGGGGCAGCGGGTTATCCGTGTTCGTCCCGATGTCCATGACCAAGGCTGTGCGCGCCTATGTCGATACCTCGCGCGCGATGGTTATCTGAAAGGCGGAAGCTTGCTGGTCACGGTGGCGCTTCCCACCGTTGGTAGCAATGCTTCCCATCGTCTGTGACGCCGCTTCCCGCCGCATGCGGTAGCCCAATTGCCAATCTGACATCGGTCGTCTTACGTATCGGGGGCAGCGGGTGTGAATTGCAGCCCGACAGGCAGATTGGAGCTCGGGAAGTGACGACAATGGTTGCGCAACGGATACATCGGCGGGGCGTCCTGCCGTGGCTTGCCATGGGCCCTATGCTTGCCGCCTGCAGTGGACCGGGCATCGGCGGCTCCGCACAGACCCGCAGCCCGGAGGCCGCGGGCGCGTTGCGCTCGGTCGCGGTGGTCACCCAGAGCAGCCCGAGTGACGCCTTCTGGAATGTGGTGAAGAACGGTGCCCTGGCGGCGGGCAGGCAGCTCGGCATCCGTGTCGACTATTACACCAATGAGGATCCCCACGAGCAGGCCAAGCTCATCGACAATGCTGTCGCGCAGCGGGTCGACGGCCTGGTCGTGTCGATGGCTTATCCCGAGCCGCTGCGCCCGGCGATCCGTCGCGCCGTCACGGCCGGTATCCCGGTGGTGACGACCAATTCCGGCGAAGCCGAAAGCGTCGCCCTGGGTGCGATCGGACATGTCGGTCAGAGCGAGCGGCCCGCCGCGGTGGCCGTGGGTAAACGCCTGCACGACGCCGGAAAGACCAAGCTGCTGTTGGTGAACCATATGGCTGGCCAGGTCAGCGCGGACAATCTCGCCAGCGGTGCCGCTGAGGGCTTCGCCAATGCCACCACAACGGTAGTGGTCGACCTCAACAACCCGACCGATGTGCAGTCTCGGATCAAGGCCGCGCTTCAGGCCGATCGGTCGATCGACGCGGTGCTGGCCTACAACGCGCAGATCGCTGCCCGGGCGGTGGCCGGGGCACAGGAAGCCAATTCCACCGCGGCGATTGCCACCTTCACCCTCAATACCGAAGTGCTGGACGCCATCCGAGCCGGCGAACTGCTGTTCGCCGCCGACCCGCAACAGTATCAGCAGGGGTATCTGCCCATCGTGCTGCTGCAGCTCTACAAGTCAAATCTCGACATTGTCGGTGGCGGCCTGCCGATCCAAACCGGCCCCAGCTTCATCGACAAGTCCAACGTCGACGCGATCGCCAAACTCGTGGCGCAAGGAACGCGCTGAGATCGGCCGATGCGTGAAATGACTGTTGCCGCTGGAGTATCCGCGTCGTTGGCGCGTCCGGCGAAGGTGCGCGCACTGTTGGTCCATCGGTTGATCGTGCGTCCGGAGACCGGTGCGGCACTGGGCGCGGCAGCGGTGTTCGTGTTCTCCTCGGTCGCTACAGACCAGTTCCTGAGCCCGATGGGCATCTCGACGTGGCCCGACGACGTGTCCTCGATCGGCATCATGGCCGTCGCGGTGGCGCTGCTGACGATAGGCGGTGAGTTCGATCTGTCGGCCGGGGTGATGACCGGGTCCACCGCTCTGGTCACCGAGCTGCTCGCGATGTTTGCCGGGTGGAACATGTGGTCGGCGCTGCTTGCCTCACTGGTGCTCGCGCTGGGCATTTCGGTCCACAGGAAGATTGGAGTCGGCAAGTGACGACGACGGTTTCGCGGAAGGTGGCTCGGCGGCGGGTCCTGCCGTTGCTCGCTTTGGGCCTGGTGCTGGCCGCGTGCAGCGCGCCGGGTACCGGCGGCCGGGCACAGGACCGCGCGCCGGTAGCCGCGGGCGCGCTGCGCTCGGTTGCCGTGGTTACTCAGAGCAGCCCGAGCGACGCGTTCTGGAGTGTGCTGAAGAACGGCGCTTTGGCGGCGGGCAAACAACTCGGCATCCGCGTCGACTACTACACCAATGAGGATCCCCACGAGCAGGCCAAGCTCATCGACAACGCTGTCGCGCAGCGAGTCGACGGCCTGGTCGTCTCGATGGCCTACCCCGAGCCACTGCGGGCGTCGATCAAACGCGCCGTCGCCGCCGGTATCCCGGTGGTGACGACCAACTCCGGCGAAGCCGAAAGCGCCGCCCTCGGCGCCATCGGCCACGTCGGCCAAAGCGAACGGCCCGCCGCGGCCGCTATCGGCAAGCGACTGCACGACGCCGGAAAGACCAAACTGCTGATCGTGAACCACATGGCCGGCCAGGTCAGCGCCGACAATCAGATCGGCGGCGCCACTGAGGGCTTCGCCAATCCCACCACCACGGTGATGGTCGATATCAACAATCCGACCGACGTGCAATCCCGGATCAAGGCCGCGCTCGAGGCCGATCGGTCGATCGATGCGGTGCTGTCGTTCAACGCGCAGATCGCCGCGCGCTCGGTAGCCGCTGCGCAGGAAGCCCATTCCACCGCGGCGATCGCCTCCACCACCCTCAACACCGAGGTGATCGACGCCATCCGGGCGGGCACGATGTTGTTCGCCGCCGACCCACAGCAGTACGAGCAAGGGTATCTGCCGATCGTGATGCTGCAGCTCTACAAGTCGAACCTGGACACCGTCGGCGGTGGCCTGCCGATACGTACGGGGCCCGGCTTCGTCGACAAGTCCAACGTCGATGAGATCGCCAAGCTGGTAGCGCAGGGCACGCGCTGAGACCGCCGGAGAGAATGAAGTGACTGTTGTCGCCACTGGATCCGTCCCGGCCTGCCCGCCCACGCGGCGCGCACCGTTACCACTGCGGTTGATCGCGCGTCCCGAAATCGGTGCTGTGCTGGGCGCGACAGCAGTCTTTCTCTTCTTCTCTATCGACACCGACCAGTTCCTGAGCCCGCTGGGCGTCTCGACGTGGCTGGACGACGCGTCGTCGATCGGCATCATGGCTGTCGCCGTGGCTCTGTTGATGATCGGCGGTGAGTTCGACCTGTCGGCCGGCGTGATGACCGGGTCCACATCGCTGGTCACCGCCCTGCTGGCGGTGCACGCCGGGTGGAACATATGGCTGGCGCTGCTGATCTCGCTGATGGTCGCAGTCGGTATCGGTGCGCTGAACGGCTGGCTCGTGATGCGGACCAGATTGCCGAGTTTCATCGTCACCCTCGGCGCATTCCTTGCGCTGCAGGGCATCAACCTCGGAGTGACACGCCTGATCACCGGCACCGTGCAGGTGGCTGGCATCCACAACGCGCGCGGCTACTCCTCGGCAGGCGCGGTGTTCGCCTCGACGATCAGCATCGGCGATGCTCGCATCCAGGCATCGACCCTGTGGTGGATCGTGCTCACCGCGCTCGCCGCAATCGTCTCGGCGCATACTCGGTTCGGCAACTGGGTCTTCGCTGTCGGGGGCTCGCTAGTGAGTGCCCGGACGGTCGGCGTGCCGGTCGTACGCACCAAGATCATGCTGTTCATGACTACCTCGGCTGCCGCTTGGATAGTCGGCACGTGCGACATCCTGCGATTCGACAGTGTTCAGGCCAGCCAGGGCGTCGGCTCGGAGTTTCAATTCATCGTCGCCGCCGTGGTCGGCAGCTGTCTGCTCAGCGGCGGCTTCGGGTCCGTGGTCGGCGCCGCGATCGGAGCGCTCACCTTCGGCATGGCACAGCAGGGAATCGTCTTCGCGCGCTGGAACAGCGACTGGTACATGCTGTTCCTCGGCATTCTGCTGCTGTCAGCGGTCCTGGTGAACACCCGATTCTCCGAGCACGCCGAAAAGACTCGCCGATGACCGCGTTGATCGAAACACTCGCTGTCGGAAAGAGCTACGGCAGCGTAGCGGCGCTGCGGGGCGTGTCGATGGTCGTCAACGCCGGCGAGGTCACCTGCGTGCTGGGCGACAATGGCGCTGGCAAATCCACCCTCATCAAAATCCTTTCCGGTGTCCACCAGCACGACACAGGTGAGCTGCGGATCGACGGCGCGACCACCCGGCTCACCTCGCCACGGGAAGCACTGGAACGCGGCATGGCCACCGTGCACCAGGACCTTGGCTTGATCCCGCTGTTGAGCGTGTGGCGCAATTTTGTTCTCGGCCGCGAACCCACGACTGGACTCGGGCCGATACGACTGTTGGACCGGCGCAGAGCACGGCAGGCCACCCGGGAAGCTTTGTCCGACATGGAGATCGACATCCCGGATCTGGACCGGCCCGTCGGCATCTTGTCCGGCGGGCAGCGGCAATGCTTGGCCATCGCGCGCGCGATGCACTACGGCGCCCAGGTGCTGATCCTCGACGAACCGACCGCCGCGCTGGGCGTGAAACAGGCCGGTGCGGTACTGCGGTACATCGCGCAAGCCCGCGACCGCGGACTCGGCGTCGTTCTCATCACCCACAACCCACACCACGCCTACCTGGTCGGCGACCGGTTCCTCCTGCTCGAACGCGGCAGCGTGCTCAGCTCGTACACGAAGCACGACATTCAGCTGCCCGAGCTCGTCCAGCAGATGGCCGGCGGCGCGGAACTGAACGCGCTACAGCACGAATTGCAGCGGGTGACGACCTGACCGCCCTCCATCTAGTTGGCGCGACCGAACCCCACACGACATCGATCCACGAGGAGCTTGCGATCGTTCGCGCAACAATATTGCGTTCCCACGTAACCCGAAGGACGTGGAGTGCGCTGATCCCCATGGCCTTGCTGGGTGCAAGCCTCTGGGTCGTAGTCATGCTCGTCGGTGCGGGATGGCCTGATCAGCATCTGACCGGAGGGAACGGCCAGGCGCTCATGCTGAAAGGCGGCACACCATACTCGATCAGCGCAAATGCTGCGGAGGGTGAACATATCGCCTGCGCGATCGCACCGATGTCCGGAAGCATCGGAATGGATCGCATGTTCACGGCTCCAGCCCGGAAGTTCGGGGCGCGCACCGAGATGACGACCATCGGAGGGTTCTCCGTCTCGGAGTCGGACTACTACTCGGTGAGCTGCCGGTCTCTGAGCGGCCCGATCGCTCCCGTCCAAGTCGCACCACCAACTCCGACGTCTGTGCTCGAGATCGGAGGGGTCGTCGTGATCCTGGGCGCTGTCGCCGCGTTGGCGTACGGTTACAGCCTCACCAGGCATCGACAGGCTGACCGTCGAGACAGTGCCGATGCGAATTCTCCTTTATAGCCGCTACTACGACGTCTCAACGCGGTCACCGGGCAATCCGGACGCAGTAGTCGTCGGCCGGGGCTCCGTGACCGACTATCCATGCAATTGTGATCAGTGGCCCGTAGTAGGCATGGCCTGGCGGCTCAACTTCCCAGGGCGAGCCGGGAGTTCATGTTGAGTTTGACCTCACCGTAAGGCAACACGTGCGACCAGAACAGTGGGGTCAAGCCACGCTCGTCCTCAGCGGTGAGTACCCCATCCCACTCCGGGTCGGCGAGGACATCCTGGATCATCAGCGTGTTGACGTAGACCATGGCGGCTTGG
Organism: Nocardia sp. NPDC059229; assembly: GCF_042754165.1. Taxonomy (NCBI): domain Bacteria; kingdom Bacillati; phylum Actinomycetota; class Actinomycetes; order Mycobacteriales; family Nocardiaceae; genus Nocardia; species Nocardia sp. NPDC059229. The sequence goes on along the minus strand of NZ_JBHZAK010000022.1, from coordinate 11,547 downwards.
CAGATCCGCAAGCACAACACTGACAATTCCTGTTCGTCGCGCCGATTGGAGGCGAGTTCGGAGTTCTTGCCGTAGAAGATGATCGAGTTCGCGCGATTCCAGGACTCGATCACATTCAGTCCGTCGTTGATCTCCCGCTGAAGCCCTCTCGACCGCAAGTAGCGTGCTAGAAACACCGTCTTCTGTGCGCGTCCCAACTCGATCATCGCCTGGTAAGTGGGATGGGTAGCGTTGGCCTTCATGAACCGGCGCAGGATTGCCTCTGTGGAGGCGGTGCCGGTGCGGATCGCGGTGGCGTACTTGAGCATCTGGTCGTACTGCTCGGCGATCTTCGTCCAGTTGATGGGCCTGGTCATGGCCGGTTTCAGCCCCGGCCACAGGTCCGACTCTCCGGTCGCCGGCCGGTAGAGCTTCACTTTGTTGATGCGCTTGATCCGTGGCAGCAGATCGAACCCGAGCAATTTCGTGATCCCGAACCCGATCTCCGATTGGCCGTGTGAGTCAACGTAATTGGCTTCCACTGCCATCTCGGTGCCGTGATGGACGGCGCCGTCGACCATGGCGTGCACCTCGGAAGCCGAGCAGTTGAGCAGCTGGGAATGGATGACCACCGAGCCCTTCTCCACGCTCCAGTAGATAAGCACGCCGCGGCGGCCGTAGCGGGAGTGATATTCGGTGAAGATGTTCTGATCGAACGCCCCGAAGTGCGTGGAATCGCTTGCGATGGCGGTGGAGGATTCGCCCCAGATTGAGGTGCGGCGCGCAGTGAAGGTGGCGTTGGCGATCTCGATCGCAATCCGCCGCGCCGCCTCGGCATTCAAGTAGCGGCGTCGGGCGTAGCGGATATCGTCCTCGCTGTGGCGGTCGGTGCCGCCGGCCACCGCCTTGATCCCGGTGTTAGTGCCGTAGGCGTAGATCGACAACAGAAGTCGTTCGGCCAGAACGTTTTCGGGCAGATTGCCGCGGTCGGCGACAGAGGTTACCGGACGCAGACACCCGGTGCGCAGGATCGCTTCCTTCAGGATGTCGATCAGAGGCACTACGCCCCATCGGGTCTGGACCTGGGCTTTGAGCTTGCGCAGGTTGCGGGGTTCGGCGACCGGCGGCAGCGGTGACAGTTTGATCGCACCCTGTCGCCGTTCCTTGATCTCCAACCAGGGACAATCCTGCAGAGCGGCGTGCAGGGCGTCGAGCTCGGTGCGCATCTCCTCCCGCATTGTCTCGATGAACTCGGTCGGGTCCAGGGGTTTGCGCAGGGCTCCGTAATGCTCGGCGCGGCGTTCCTCGAAGTCCCCCGGCAGGTCTTCTGCCGGGTTGCGCCAGCGATCCGCGCCGACGACCCAGATTTCCTTGCAGCGCAGCTGATCCCGTAGTGCCTGGAAGGTGCAGATCTCGTACACCATCCGCACCACCCGCCGCTGCCCGCGCTGATCGTTCTGGTGCACCAGCTCGCCCCAGTCTCCAACCAACCCGCGATGCACAGGGATCGTCTCTTCGGAGGGGTAGTAACGCAGGTTCGCACCCGCATACTCCGAGATCAGCGCGAGGGCGTCGAGTACCGGGCGGTGTGTCGTGTTGTTCGAGCGAAATTGCAGCACCGACAGCAGTTTGATCAGCCCGGCCCGGTAGTGGTTGGTGTAGGAGGACCGCAGGGTGGCCTTCACGGTGCGTTGATAGGTCGGCCCCGACGATTTGAACTCGGCCACCAGGTCCCGCAGCGTGGATTGCGATGCCACCGGGTAGACGGTGTCGCGTACCAGCTGGTCTCCGGCGTCGACCGTGGCCTCCGCGACGCGGAACAGCAGGTTCTCCTTGCCGGTGACTCGTTTGAACTCCTTGATCAGCTCGTTGGTGACCCGTACCTCCGCCCGGGCGCTGATCCGGTGCACCGTCGAGTTCAGCAACTCCACCAAGGTGTCGGTGATCTCCCGGCACCGGCAGTGCAACAACGCCGCCAGCAGGGTCAGCTGCACCCGTAGCGGGTGGTCCCGAAGGTGCGAGGGCGATTCCACCGCCGCCCGTGCACGCCACCCGGTCACGATCTTCGGCGCGATGTCGGTGAACACCTCGGTCGGCACTCCGATCGCGCGGACTGCTTCCAACTTTGCGATCTCGGTGAGCCTCGTGTTCAGGCTGACATTGCCCGGATCCGAGCGGATCGACGCCAACACCGCCGAGCCGTCCTCCAGCTCCCCGAACTCCTCATCAACCGGAGCGAGTAGCGCTGCCAGCTTCGCCATGACCCCGGTCGACAACCGGGACAACACCCGGTCGAACAAGACATCCTCGCCGCGGCTCAACGCCGAGCGGACGATACGCTCGATCCGGCCGGCGGTCGGGGGTTCTACCTTCCGGCGGCGGCACTCGGCGAGTAGGTGCTCGCGGACCCGTTCGCCGCCGCGCTCGATCTGTGTCACGTGATCGACCAGCCACCAGGTGAGCTCGTCGGCGTCGGCGACGGTGCACTCCCGGAACCCGATTGCCTTGCGGATCTGCGCGCGGTGATACTCGATCGTGCGACCCGACCAGTCGTAGAACGCGATCTCGGTCCGCTCAACACCGACCTGGCGTGCCACGTAACCGATTGCCTCGTCAGGAATCTCGGCCCGCCCGCGCGGGAACCGTCCCCGCTCGGTATAGAACCGCAGCAGAATCGCAAACCCCAGCCGAGTCGCGCCGCGCTTGCCGCCGATCAGCTCGGGCTCATCCCCGACAAGCGTCCAATGATCGATCAGCTCGTCTTGGTCCAGCTCACGCGCCACAGACGCGCAAGCTACACCGAGAACACCACCGCCACGGGCGGTTTGCGGCACGTAACACGATCCTTACCAGGGCGTCGGAGGTGAAGGAGTCGACCTTGCGGCTGGTGACACGATCCTTACCGGCACCCCGTATAGCCCGCATCGGATGCCGCGGTCATCCCTTGACTCCCATGATTGGGAATACGGTTCATTCGCCGGTCGAATGTCTTGGCAGACTGCTTGATCACCTCCGCCGGAACCGAAAGGAAATCCCACACATGGTACGCAAGGTGGTCGTCAACTTCGTCGATGATCTCGACGGCGAGTCCGAAGCGGCAGAGACCATATCATTCGGGCTCGACGGAGTGTCCTACGAACTCGATCTTTCCGCCCCGAACGCCAACGATCTGCGCGTTGCGCTTTCTCGATGGACGACATGCGCCCGCAAGGTTGGACATTCCCCGCGCCGCAAGAGCACCAAATCCAAACCAGCGGATACTCGCCAGAATGCGGTCATCCGCCAATGGGCTCGCGAGAACGGCTACGACGTGCAGAACCGCGGCCGAATCCTCTCGGAGATAATCACCGCCTACTATACGCAGCACGAGCAAATCTGACGAGCTGTGTGCGGTATCCGCCCGAGATCCGAGCGCTCATAGCACGGTGGGATCCCCTACCTTCCCATGAACGGGAGGGCTCCGTTCGCGGTGTCGCCCATACTGGGATATATCAGAGTCAGCGCACACCGAAGCTGACCCGAGATCAAGGAGGAGGCCCCATGAGCCGTAGTACCCTCTCGTTGTCCGAGCTGTCGACGATGGAACTCGCGGATGTACTCGACTCGGCCACGCCGGCATTGCGATCCGCCCTGCGGCGCGAACTCGACGGTGACAACGGTATCTATGCATTCAATTCGTTCGTCGATGCGTAGAAGTACTTACTAGTCGGATGTACGGTGAGCGCGAAACCTAGCCGGTTGCTACGTTTCGCGCTCACCCATTATCCGGGCCTCTATTGACCGGGCTAGAGTGCGACGGAACGTGAGCAATGACAACACCATTCACCCTTGATCAGAAGAAAAACGCACCGATTCTGAATCCTGCCATCTCCCGCACTCAGGAATTCTTCCGGACGGTGCTTGCGGTAGTCGGCGGCGGTAATGCCGTAGCCCCGGCAGCCACGAGTTTGAATGCGCCACCCGCCGCCGTCATGCCAGGTTCCGGTGAACTTCAAACCAACTACTCGCTGAGTGCGGCACAGGCTGACAAGCTCGAAACCGACCTGAGTTCGCTCGACGCGAGCGTCGCCGATGTCACGGCGAAGTCGGCCACTGTCGCGAACAACTTCACAATGCAGACTTCGGGATATATCAAAGATGTCAAGGATACTCTGGCCGCAGTGCCCGATGAAAACCCGTCGGTATCCCATCAAGTCCGTGCGCACGCGGCTCTCGAAGGTATCGTGAATAAGGCTCAAAATGATTTCGATCAAGCCTATGGGCAGCTCAACGCGAATTCTGATGCCGTTAAGAATAAAACACCCGCCATGGACGGCCCTTCGCCCTTCATCCCGAGCGGCTACAATTCTCCGTCCTATTCCGGCGATGCTGACAACCAGTCCGTAGCGTATGCACCCGTCAATCCGGGAGGATCGGGCACATATAAGGATGAGGAATATGATAGGTCGGGGCGCAAGGGGAGACACATCACGCTGAGTAAAGCTGAACTGGCGATAGAGATCGGCAAGGCGCTCGACTATCTGGGCATTACGGATCCCATCGCCCGCCAGAATTGGACAAACGGTTATATAACACTCATAACCAGAGAATCTGGTGGCGACCCCGACAGCGTGAACACCTACGACAGCAACGCTAGGGCCGGGCATCCTTCGCAAGGACTTACCCAAACGATTCCGAGTGTTTTCTTGGCGAACCTGCCGAAGGGGGCATCGATCGCCGATATCAACGATCCGGTGGCTAACATAGTCGCGAGCATGAACTATGTAATGCACGACCCCACCCACGCGTACTACGTCAAAATGGATGGGTCCAACCTGGCCGAAAGGGTTCAGCAAGCGGATCCAAACCGACTGCCGGCAGGCTACTGACAACCCACCACCTTGTCACTTGACGAAATGGTGGGCTCATTCTGGCCTTGGATGCAGTCGGTGGAGGGATTGCTGCCGGCGGAGGACTTTTCTGGGGCTGCGATATGAAATGCCCGGCCGGGTGCCCATCCCACCGATGGGAAAACAGCTGACAGCTGTCTCTGGAAGTCCAGGAATGAGATCGTTCCATGGGTTATGACATGCACATCACTCGCACTACCGACTGGTGGCGGAGCGCGGAACGTCCGATCACTGAAGAGGAATGGCGCGGCGTCGCCGATGCTTGGCCGAATATGACCAGGCACGACGACGAATGTTACGCCCTGGCGTACCCGGCCGCCGAGTCTCCTGGCTCTCTATACTGGAGGGAGGGCAGAATTGTCGTTCGAGCCTTCGGTGGGGCGACGATCGTTTCTTGCCTCGCTGAGAGTTTGGACGCCTATCTGATCGGTGATGAGCGCGAGCGCTACTATCCAGACGGCACTATTCGTAGGTGGGGCGAGTTCTCGCCGGACAACCCTTCAGGAGAAGCTCCCGCCGAAGAGTACGTCGCCAGCAGGCCAGAACCCGTGCACCCTTACAAGCGATCAAGCCGATGCCGTCCGCGCTTGGGCGCTCCGTTTCGCGCGCTAGTCGGGTATCGGTTCATTGCCGACGAGCCCGGCAGACTTCGGGGTCCAGCGGCCTTCCCGGACCACGGCGTAGAAGGCAGTTCTGGTGGCCGGGAGTAGCGCAATGACGATGCCCCTCTCCAAGCGACCGCTGCGGCGACGGAGGCAAACCCGACCGGCACAAGGAAACCTCTACCACCCACCCAGCCTTGAATCATCGTTCCCGCCGCAGCACCCAGACCGGTACCGGTGGAGATCCACGCCAAGGCCAACGTCAGCGACTTCCTGGGGCTGATCTGTTCAGCCAGTCCGGTCACGACAGCCATCGCGGGTGCCATGAAGGTCCCGCCTATAGCTAGCAGAACAGTCAGCTGTCCCAAATTTCGGACAACTGCCAGCGGAAGGACTGCCACCCATACAATCGTGACGACGATGACGAACCGTCTGTCGGTGGCTACAGTTTGCCGCATTGCCCCGAAGATCATGCCACCGATTGCGCTTGTTGCGGCCCAAAGCGCCAATCCGATCAAACCGACTTGCTCGTGCCCTTCATTGGCTGCGAATGCGATAACCGCGATGTCGAGGGCGCCCAGCATCCCACCGAAGCTGAAGGATGCCGCGAAAAGTACCGGCATTCCACGAACTCTGATCAACAAATCTTGCTGCCGAGGAGCAAAGATATCGATGGGGGGCTCGGTACCGGGTTGAGCGGCCAACCACAGCATGCCGGTCAGGGTTATCGACACCACGAGAGGCAGCCCGATATAAGAATTCACCATATCGAGGAATCCCATGACCGGGGGTCCGACCATGAACAGGACTTCTTCCAGTGAGGACTCCATTGAATAGGCGACTCCCATAGTCGGTGTATCCGCGTGTACCACGGTCCATCGCGCTCGAATCATTGCGCCCGCGGGAGGAATACCAGCCCCGGTTATTGCCGCCGCTGTCAACAGATTCAGCCAGGAGGCGTCTGAAGCCGCGAACAGCAGGTCGCCGAACGCTCCGACTGCAAGAAACACTGCGGTCCGATGGAGCACCCAGCGTTGCCCTCGGAAGTCGGTAGCTCTGGCCCAGAACAACCCGCCTAGGGCTGCGCAGACCATGTACGTCCCGCAGACGACGCCTGCGAGCCCATATCCGCCGTGTGTGGCCGAAATCAACTGCAGTATGCCCAATCCGACGGTGGAAACGCTGGCTCGCGACATCATTCCGGCCGCAGCCAAGGCTCGCGCTCCTGCCGGAGCGAAGACATGTCGATAGTTGTCCCAGGCGAGCACACTCATTGGGGTACTCCGTCGGGCCGTGCCGCCGGCTCGACCTCGCTGTATGACCTCTTCATTAGGGGCAATATAGGCTCTCCAGAGCCACTTTTCATGGTTGGGAACAAAGATCGGTCACGTCCATAGAACTCGGCAGCTGAATTCCTGAGCGAGCTGCCCGCCCTGCAGCGCCGACGGTTGAAATCCACGCGGCGGTTAAATGTTTCGAGACTAATCCGCTGACCTTCGTATAAGCATTCTCCTCAGCATTGGGAATACCGATAATTGCAATTCGATTCCCTTGCGCTTAATGTGTCCGGAGGCTCGTTGACGGGAGGCGCACCTGCGGTCCATGGAGAGACAATTCGACGGCTCGTGTTTGCCCCGACCCCGTGTATTGGTTCTCGACAGGATTTCCTGAATGCAAAGCTTGCCAATGCATACTCCGAACTGTTCGGATCGGCACCCTCCTGCAATGCCACTAATTGAAGATCTCCAGAAGGAGTACTGTGCAGAACAGGCGAAGAGTCTCGATGGATGGCGGGCTGGGCATCGAATATGCTCATATATACACCGATCAGCAATTCTCCGCACAGCACAAGCAGAGCATTGAAGAATTGCATAAGCTACCAGCCGATACCGATTCAGTGAGAATCGTACTCGTCGACGACTATAGTACCGGATTACCGGTCGGACGATTCGACATGGAAGAGTTTCTGAGTCGTCTCTCCCGGCATAATGCGTTACCTGATGTTGTGGTTCTAGAATCGACCCTCTCACCTTTCTGCCCGCTCGTAGTCGATCTAATAGGCGACTCCAAGCTGAAGCGCAAGATAATCGGATACCATAGGACACGGGGAAGGTATCCTTGTTCATTGCTAGTCGCAACATGGTATTTACTGAGGCTCGGATTCTTCGGCAATCCCGACGTGCCTTGCGTGTACGGCACTGCGGAGAAACTGTATACGGACAGAATACTGACAATCCTGCCGGATTGCTTTATGACGCCGGAGACAGATGCCCTCGAGATCATTCGTGAGACCGGGAACCTTTCAATGATTCAGAATATCGAGCACATCTTCTTCGAATATCAACGGGATGGATATAGCCACTGGGACGATTTCGACGCCAAGGAGTACGTCGAACGCAATTACGGTCGCGAGATCCTATCGGAGGATCGCCAGATAATAGAATTCGTCATGTCGGCTCTGAAAGAACTGGATATCGAGCCTGGTAGCAAGCATTCCGTGGCGGATGTCTGCGCCGGCCCGAACCTGTATCCCGCGCTGATGCTGAGCCCTTTCATCTCCAGCAAAGGAACTCTGGAGTTGATCGATATTGCGCCCGGGAATCTGAACTATCTGCGACAGGTTCTGACTGGACACGACAGTGAACTGCTGTCCACCTGGAGAAGGTTCGAGGATTATATCCGCAGCTTGGGGCAATCTGCGGATTTACAAAAGATTCTGAATACTTCGTTGGTAAAAAGTGGAAGCATATACGAGCTCGAATCAAACAGCTATGACGCAGTACTTTCATTCTTCGGCGCCGATTCTATTACCGACGAAGAGGGCCAGTTCGACAAGGCCACGGCATCGCTGATGAGCTCGGTTAGACCGAACGGGCTCTTCATTGTTGCTCATATGATCGGCTCTCGCGGATATTTTGCGGGCGAAGATACATTTTTTCCTGCGATCAATTTTAATATGGAACAGATACGGCAGAAGTACGACGAGTATGGTTCATGCATGTATCGTTTGGTTGGGCGCGGAGATCAGGTCCAGGCGCGTAAGGGATACAAAGGCATGGCAGTCGTGGTCGGAAGAAAAGAGAAATATTGACGGCAAAAGGCGCGAGGTCCGATTGCTCATGGTCTGTCAGTACAGTGTTCTTGTTCGGTCGCAAGGGATTTTCGGGTGGCTGGTCCACATCGGTGGTCCAGCGATGACTGAGCACACCCTCGGATGCCGCTGTTCGTGATCGCCGTCCTGCCCGGTTGACTCAGCTTGAAATTTAACCTCCTCACTCCCCGGGGCGTCGCCCGATCACCGTCGCGATCCACGACAGGGTCCAGCGTTGATCGGGCCAGCCCTGCGCGAGGGCGCCTTCGGCCAATTCCTGTTCCAGCACCGCGAACTGGTCATTCGACGGCAGCGGCAGCGACGGCGGGCCCTTGGACCGCAACGAGGCCACACCACCGGCCTCGAAGTCGCGGCGCCACCGCAGAACCGACCGCACACGACCCGAAGATCATGAGCGATCACCACGTTCTCTCGCCCCGAAACCAATAGAAGACGCAACCGTCAAAGCAGCTGATGGGCTGCAATTTTCATCATGTGGCGGTCCAGGCCGCGCGGATCACATGGTTACCACTGGTGGGAAGCCTTCACCGCTGCGCGTACGCTCGGGCGGCGATGTGCCGCTGGTTCTTCGGATTCACACCTGCCGGATTCGAATGCCAAAGTTTCAAATCCTGGAAGGGCTATCGTCCGAGATTGCAGACTGGCAAGTTCGAGTCGATCGAGGTTCGCGTCTGGGGTCAGGTCTGTGCGTCGGCAGCGCGCCCCCGCGCATTCGCTCTTATCGAGCACCGTGCGCAGGCGGTTGATGAACCGCAGCCGGCGAACGAATTCTTGGCAATGGTTGCTGCGAGTTGTCCGTCGGAGGCCATCACGATTGTCGAGTGGGCTACCGGCCGAATCGTGTTCCCGGGCGGTGATTTCCGATGACCGCGATCGACGAGGGCAATGCCGTGCTGTCGTTTCCTTTCGCGCTGCGCGCCGGCTTGGACCTGGAGCCGGAATGCGCGTGGCTGCGCGCGGAATCACCTGTCGCACGTGTGCGCCTGCCGCACGGAACGGCATGGCTGGTGACCCGTTATGTGGACGTTCGAGCGATCATGTCGGACAACCGATTCAGCCGGGCCGCGGCGTGTCAGCCGGCGCTCCTCGCATCACCGCCGTGCCGCCGCCGAACTCGATGATCGTCAGCATGGATCCTCCCGACCACACACGCATACGCGGGATCGTCACCCGAGAGTTCACGGTCCGGCGGATCGAGCGATTACGGGCTGGTGCCCGAGAAGCGTTGGCCGACTTACTGGATCACCTCGAATCGGGTGATCGGTCGGCCGATCTGGTCGCCGAGCTGACCTCCAGGTTCCCGGCCGCTGTCGTCGGTGAGTTGCTCGGTGTCTCCGAATCCGATCGCATGGAGTTCCAAGGCTGGGCCAGCCAGCTGCTCGGGATCACTTCGGTGACACCGGAAGAAGGCCTTGCCGCGATGGCAAATCTCGCCGAGTATGTGCGTGGCTTGATCGCGGAGCGTCGGCGCCGACCTGTCGATGATCTCTTCGGCGTCCTGGTACAAGCACACGACGAGCACGGTCGGCTCACCGACGACGAACTGGTCACTTTCGGAATCACTTTGTTGGCTGCGGGGTTCGAGACGACGGCGGACCAGATGGCCAACTCCTTGTTCGTTCTGCTGGCCTATGACGCCTACCGCGAGCTCGTCGAGAACCCGGAAGTGGTGCCTGCCGCGGTGGAGGAGCTGGTTCGATACGGGGTTCCGGTAGTAATCGCCGAAAATCCAACGAAGTTCTCGTAGTGCCCGGTCAGCTGCGGTGCGGCGAGGTTATGAGGTTAGCTTGTCGAGGTGCCGGTAGATAGTGGGTCGGGTGACGCCGAACTCGGCGGCGATTTGGGCGACGGTGTAGCGGCGCTTGCCGTGTTCGTCGAGTTCGTCGTACATCTGCCGTGCCAGCGCCACCTGCCGCGGTCCGAGCTTGGGCTTCTGGCCACCGGTACGTCCGCGGGCGCGGGCTGCGGCCAGCCCGTCGCGGGTGCGTTCGGACATCAGAGCGTGCTCGAATTCGGCTATTGCGCCGAGGATTTGGAAGAACATTCGACCCACGGCAGTGGAGGTGTCGATGCCCTGATCGAGGACGACCAGGTCCACGCCGCAGCCCTGCAACGTCTTGGACAGTTCGATCAGGTGCTCGAGGGAGCGGCCGAGCCGGTCGAGTTTGGTCACCACCAGTTGGTCTTTGGGTCGGTTGGCGACCAGTAGCGCCTTGCTTAGCTCGGGGCGGGAGGCGAGCTTGCCGGAGGCCTTGTCGATGAAGATCTCCTCACAGCCGGCAGCGGTGAGCGCGTCGTGCTGGGCTTCGGGGTGCTGGTCGCGGGTGGAGACCCGCCCGTAGCCGATTCGCATGGCGCGGAGTGTATTGCGAACCCCCGACAGGTTGACGTTGGCGCGTACACGGCAACCGTTACAGATTCGGTGGCATTCGACCTGTGGGAATCCCCTGAAGGCCAAGGCGTCTCGTGAACGATCGTTTCCGATCCACGATGCCGCACGGGTGCCAATAGTGAGTATTGTGTCGGGATAGCCAGCGATTGAACGGCGCTGGGTCACCGCGAGTGGCCCGCTGGCAGTGGTTGACAGTGCAGTGCCAGCACCGTCGGACAGCATTCACGACCATGACGGAAATGACAGCGACGATGCGGGCCGCCTACGTACCGGCGGTCGATGCGATGTGGGAAGTGCGTGAACTGCCCAGGCCGGAACCGGGTCCCGGCGAGGTACTGATCCGGGTGCGGGCCAGCGGTATCTGCTACACCGATATCTGGTCCACCACCGGAGTGATCCCGACGGGCGTGCCCGGGGTGGTCGGGCACGAGACGGTCGGCGAGATCGTCGCGGTGGGCGAGGGCGTGCACTCGCGAGTGGTCGGTGACCGGGTCGCGACGACCTGGATTCTGCAGACGTGCGGCCGGTGTGAGTACTGTCGGCGCAACAAGCCGATCACCGGGGTGGCCGGAT